>DAIDHT010000041.1:0-66629 GCA_027451945.1 Spirochaetales bacterium | reverse complement strand
CCTCGAAGACAGTATAGGTGATGAACAAGATTGGGAGCCCCTGGAACTTTGTGCCCGTCAACTCGCCCAAGACCCAGCCCTTACGCGGATCGCCGAACTTATTGGTAGGGATTGGCGGTCCCGACAGTCTTCACCTCCGTTGCCTGGCCGCGAGACAGAACCAGGCAAAGGAGAAATTCGGGGCATCACATGGGGTCGTGCCTGGAGCGACGCGGTGAGTTCGGAGCTGAGTCTGTTAGCCTCGAAAGAAACCGCCGAGGTTTTCTTTGTTAAAGAAGCCGAGAGCCGGTTACTTGTTTGGGACTATTTTACCCCCGCCGCGCCCCCCAAGCTCGTCGCGGATCAACAGAATACCCTCAACCGCAATGAACGCGGGCCAATAATCGCTGTTTTAGACACCTCAGGATCGATGCGTGGTGAGCCAGAAAAAGTGGCAAAGGCGGCAGTTTTAGCCTTAGCACGTATCGCCTGGCAAGAGGGGCGCCCTTGCCTCCTGATCAATTTTTCGTCGGACGTTCGGGTGCTAGACATAACCGACCTCAAGCACAACCTTTCTCCGTTCTTGGCCTTTTTACGGTTTTCGTTTCATGGTGGCACGGACCTCACTCCGGCCCTTCGTGAGGCTCTCAAGTTTTTGGCTGACGGCCGTTTTCACGATGCCGATGTCCTTGTTCTTTCGGATTTTGCCACCCCCAAAATCCCAACGAATCTCAGGACCGCCCTGCGGCGACAACAAGAGCAGGGGACAAAATTTTACTCTTTAACGGTAACAACACGACCTCTCAATGACTTTTTGAATATTTTTGATGCGGGGTGGACGTATGACATCCACCCCGATCGTCCCCGAGGGATTTCTGCAGACTCGGTTACCGCGAGCGGGATTTCTTAGACGCTTCTTGCGCCTTTTCTTGAGCTTTGCGCCGCTTATCCAGCTTCGAAAATATGATAAGACAGAGGATCCCCACGACAACCTCGATCGCACAAAGGATCTGACCAGTGGTAAAGTTCAACAGGTAAATGTGGATTTGACTAGTATCACGAACAGGATCAAACATAATGGGAAAGTCTAAACCTTGGTCAGGTGTTCGGAAATATTCGAGAATAAACCGCACCACGCCGTAACCAATCAGGTACACGCCTATCGCAAAACCCCGAAAAGGGATTCTCGGTCGCACGATAAACCACAAAATCAACCATAAAAGGATACCTTCGCCCATCGCCTCATACAACTGCGAGGGATGGCGTGGTAAGTTCACCATATCACCCAAGCTGGTGTGAATCACGTCCGTGACGCCAGTCTGTTGCATAACGCTTTTTACCCACGGTTCACTGACGGGAACGGGTGTGGCATGCGGAAAAATCATTCCCCACGGAACGGTGGTTACGCGGCCCCACAGCTCGCCGTTTATGAAGTTGCCTAACCGCCCAAAGGTGTAGCCGAGCGGGAAGGATACGGCCAGCATGTCTCCCCAGTTTAAAAAGCTGATTTTCTTGTAACGGGCGTAAAGGGCCATTCCCACGCCAATGCCCAATAAGGCACCGTGATAAGACATCCCCACAAAACCGGTAAACTTTCCGTCGGGACTAAACGGCCAGAAGATCAGCCACGGTTGGCTCCAGTAGATTCCCGAACGGTCATAGAGAAGGGTGGCAAATAATCGCGCCCCAATAATCAACCCGGCAAGTCCAGCAAAAAAGAAGTTTGCTACGGTATCTTTGGCCACCACTTGGCCGCTTTTTTTTACTTGCCAATTGAATAGCCAGTAGGTAATAGCAAAGGCGATGATATACATCAGCCCATACCAACGAGGAAAAAATCCAGGAATGATTTCGGGATGAATCCAAGAAGGATACGTGAGGTATAGCGGCATGTCGTCTCCGTTAAAATTATACTGATGACAGACTAGGTCGTCATCTCGGGATCAAGGGGGCGATCCTCAATATGCCCCGTATTTTCGTTAAACACAATCTTGACGCAGGTCTTTTTTTCTTTGACTTCGTATAAACGCCCATGGGATTCAATGGATACACCAGGATAAAGCGTTTCGTGAATGATAATTTCACTAGGACAGTGCAAATCAAACTTGTCACGCAGATTAATAAGTTTCATATTGCGCTTTTCAAGTAGTTTCAACATCAGCACTTTATTCTTACGAGCCTGAGCCAATTTGTCTTTATCGGCCGGGGACGTCAGAGTGGTCATCAGGTGGTCCAACTTCACGATCGATTCGCGCAACTTGTCAGTTTCTTTGACTTCTGCCGTGATTTGCGCCTCCACTAAGTAATCCTGACCAAATGAAACCGTCGTGGGAACTCCCGTCGGGGTTCCGAGATTATTGGTCACTAAGCCGCTTTTTACCTTGATGAGGCCCCCCACCAAGGTTCCTCCTGGAGTTTTTTGCCAGATCTTGCCATTGCACATGACACGGCAAAACAAAAGTGATTTGTGAACATGCAAATCTCCCACCGCAAAAAAGGTGGTTTTTTCGGCAAAGCCAACGGCGATGTGCTGCTTGGCTCGTAACAGCGCCTTTCCTTCACCTTTGACACCAGCGGCTTGAATGTTCGAGTCTGAGGAGAGTAAAGCGCCGACGACTTGTCCTTTAACTTTGATGGCTCCGGCCATCACAAACAGGCCCTGATCCACACCGCCTTCGACTAAAACTTCGCCAGGAAATTTCACACTTCCGGTTCGGCCATCGACGTTTTTGATTTGGATTTGATGGCGTAGCGACAAAAGCGGCGGGTCTAGGCTTAGCTCTCCGCTTTTTTCGGCGACAATCTTTTGTATCCCCAGCTCTTTTTCTTCAACCTTAAGATGCTCGGATAACTTCAAGGTGAGGGCATCGCCCATTACCGGTATCACATTGCCCAAAACATCAACCCCGTCAGGTTGATCGCTGTCAGGGAGGTGATACTCCGCGACTTCTTCACCGGCTTGCACGGAGGCAATGAGCCGTTGGTGAGAATCTTTGCGTACCGGAACTAAAAATTTTAATCGGCGTTCGATATCTGTGCTAGCGGGGCGCCCACGGGCAATAGTAACATTTGTGACAGTCTGACCTGCCATGGCCAGTTCAAAAGCGTGTTGGAGCGCCTTTTCGTCTAAACCGTAAGTCACTTGCTGTGTCGTCAAGGCTTGGTTAATCGCCTCGCGGGTGAGCGGGCGCCCGGTCGCCTGCGGTGGGGTTAAACTCAAAAACGCCTCTAGGTTGTCGGGCGCTCTGGTCACCATCACTCGACCATCTCGGTGCTCGCGGATGTGTAGTCGAGTCACAAGTGAGCCTTGTTCCACCACCAACAAACCGTCCTTCACAGCCTCAAGAGCATCCCCTGAACGTTGCAACCCCGCCAGGAGTTCCACCGTCGGATCATTGCCGGGGATGGGGGGGATACGTTCCCCATAAACATCCACTCCGGGTTGCCCCTCCTGACCCGCTGGCGTTTCAAAGAGAGCCACCGCTTGTTGCTGTTGGACAATAGCCAAAGAAAGGCCAGCAGCGTCTAGTCCCAGGGTTTTAAAAAGGGGCGAAGCCTCTTCAGCAGAAAGAAACTCAACTTTAAAAGCTAGCTGTCGTTCGGCGCCACGGGTTGGCGCTTTGCCCTCAGCCAAAAGAAGTCCCGGCAGTTCGGTAAGAGGCCCAGCCATAAATTCATTGACTGCGGTTTTGACCGAATCGAACGAAAACCCTTTAAAACCCGCTTGACGCAGTGCCAAGCCTAAATCTTTGAGCGAGAGGGGCCTGCCATTACCTAAGGGCTTTTCTAACCTTAACAAGGCTGTAACCCGATTTGGTGACACCTCGATAAAAAAACTGCCGTCTCGGTCTTTGTTCAACGACCTGTCAAAGCTTTCCTTTGTCTGCACAGCCTCAGCTAGCCAGCGGTCCAAAAACGCCACGTCGATCAAACGCTCTCGAGGGTAATCTGACGCCAGTTCGGCAAAAATCCGCTCTGCGGTCACTTCAAGCGCTACGGGGTCACCGGGAAAAAAGGCGAGCCGAACCCCTGTTTTATCCTCGGAATAAGAGATTTCCCACCTATGTGGCGAGAATGGTAACAGCTCGGCCCAGTTTTTCCCTACCCGTAAAAAGCCCGAAGCCTCGGCAACAACTTCTGAGCGTTTTCTCATAAGGGACTGTCCCCAGTAAAACTCTTCTATTTTGAGTGACGGCGGAGGGACAATTTGACCTGCTAGATCTCGACCTGGTTTGCCCGCTTGCGCAGGTTTAACGGTGGCGACCACAGATCCTTTTTCGACAAAAGCCAAAATTTTAGGTTGCGGATCCACCAATGCCTTTTCTTTAGCCGAAGAATAGACTACGGGCGGACCGGACCTTTTAAGAACCTCGCGCACCAACGATTTTAGTTCCTCGGGTAAAAGCAACTCCTCGGACCAAGTCAGCGTCTCGGGCACAGGAGGCTGCGGAAGTTGACCTTGTGCGACTGCTACTCGTTTTTCTGTTTCTTTCGTCAACGAGAACTTGCGAAGGCTATCCAAGACCGCTTCTGGCTCAAAACCTTCGCGGATTCCCGCGTCATGCAAAACTTTGAGCACTGCGGACGCATCGTACTCCAGATCACCGCCCTTTTTCAGGTGTAATGTCGCCTGCAGGGTTATCGGATCAACGACAGCAGTAAGAACTCCACGAAAGCGAAAGCCTGGCGCCATGGTAAGACTGCTTAACCTTTCAAAGCTGACAGCCCGATTGAATCGCTTTAACGATCTTTGACTTCAGCAAGTTATTTTCTTTTTTCAGCTGTTGGATTTCCCATTGTTGAGTTTTCACGGTTTCTACGAGATCCCCCATCGTCAAAGCTCCCGTATTGAGCAGATCTTCAAGATAATTGAGTTTCGCTCCAAAATCGACTTCGGCCTCAAGCGCGGCGAGCTGATACGATTCTTCTAAGGCCTCCACCGCCAAGGGGCCCGAGTCAACGCGTTCAAACTGTGTTATCTTGTCAGCGACCCTATAAATGGCTTGTGACAGTACCGACTGTGGCTTGTATAAGAGGATAGGGAGTCGCGAGGCTAAAGCAATGTCTTGTAAATCATCACGGTAAATAACTCCCAGATGCTCAAGATCCACCCCTAAATACTCCCGACAGGAGCGACGGACCTTTGCCGCTTTAGCCACATCTTTGGGATCTTCGAGCATATTCATTAAAAAACGCGGTTGAAAATTTTCTGTTGCTTGGTGGTAAATTTCCCAGCTTTCAGGGTCTTTATTTTTGACTTCTTCTAAAAACCTTGTCACATACAGCTTTTGCGCTCCGGTCCCCGAAGCCACCAATTTATCTAGCTGACGCCTTGCCCACGACCCCTTGGTAAAAGAGTTCTCCAGCACACGGAAAATGGCGTTCTTCAAAAAGAAATATGCATTGAGTGTCGAGGTTAAAGTCGGTGTTGCCACGAGAATCCCGTGGCTAGACAGTAAAAAGAAATCGAGGGTATTAGCGCTGGTGCCTGCCCCTAAGTCTAAAATTAAAAAATCGGTTTCGGAAAGGCTCAAAAGATTCTGCACAAGGATTTTTTTATGGGCGGGTTTCATGTTTGCCATGCCCGGAATTTCGTTATCACCGGGGATAAAGCGAAGATTTTCGACATCTGTGTCAATAATGAGCTGAGAAAAGTCCATGTGCGGCGAGTTAAAAAACGTACCGATTCCCACAGGAACGGCCCGCAACCCTAGGATAAGATGGAGGTTAGAGCCGCCCAAATCTAAATCGGCAAGCACCACTCGTTTGCCCGACTGGGCTAAGGCCACCGCCAAGTTTGCTGCGACCAGCGATTTGCCGACGCCTCCCTTTCCGCTGGCGATGGGAATAATTTGCACCGTGAACCTCCGAGAGTCCTCGCGTAATTCTAATTCCGCACCTATCCACGGTCAAGGCTTTTCAGTATATTGGCGCGCATGGAACCTCAGGAAAAAAAGAAGCTCTGGTTGCGCCGTTCTTTGGTAGGAGCAGGGACTCTTGTCCTTTTCTTAATACTCTTTTTTACACTTGGACCCGCGGTTTTCGGTCAAAGCGCCGTCGCTGGCATCAGTCCCGAAGAATCACACTACGCCCAGATGTTCGCCCAAGTAATGGCCTTTGTTGACCGCAATTATGTTGATAAAGTGGACGAACACAAACTCTTTGAAGGCGCCATGAAGGGTTTGTTTGAAAGCCTGAACGATCCCTATAGCTTCTACCTCTCGCAAAGCGATTTAATGAGCCTGGACGATACCACTACCGGTGAGTTTGGCGGTATCGGTCTCTATGTGGAAAAGCCCGACCCTTCGGTGGCTGCAAAAAGCGGAAACCCTCGGGACAAATATGTAGAAATTGTTGCACCAATTGAAGATACTCCTGCCTGGAAAGCCGGAATCCTTGCGGGAGACGAAATTACCAAGATCAATGGCCAAGCCGTTGACAACATGTCACTCAATAAGGTCTTGGATCTGCTTCGAGGCAAGGCAGGGTCTGAGGTAACTCTTACGATTTTACGAGGTAAAGCCACCACTCTGACTTTTGACCTACACCGGGCCATCATTCAAGTTCCTAGTGTCAAAACGGCCTGGATCGCTCCCGATATTGCCTACATTCGCATTATTCAATTTACAGCCCACACCCCCGAAGACTTTCACAAAGCCATCGAAGAATTCAAAAAGAAGGGCTACAAAAAGCTTATCATCGACCTTCGAAACAATCCTGGCGGACTCCTTGAGGCTGTGGTCAAAGTTGGCAGCGAGTTCTTTAAGAGCGGCGTGATTGTCAGCACCAAGTCCCGTGTACCCGGCGAGACGTTTACCTACACCGCCGACGACACCCAATCAATACCTTCCGATATCCCCATTGTTGTCCTGGTCAATAAGGGAAGCGCCTCTGCAGCTGAAATCCTTGCGGGAGCCTTGAAAGATCGTAAGCGAGCTTTCCTCTTGGGGGGAACCACCTATGGGAAGGGCTCAGTTCAGCAAGTCATTCACTTTGACCGAACTGGTTTCAAACTGACAATGGCGAGGTACTACACACCGTCTGGGGTAAACATAGACAAGATCGGCATCAAGCCAAACGAGGTCTTCGAAGACAAACCCCTGACCGACGAGCAAATTCAGGCGATTCAAAAGTTGGCGGACGAACCACTTTGGAGGAACTTTGCCCATAGCAAGCCTGACGAAACACAAATTGCCGCCTTTGCCGTCAAGATTCACGGCCAGGAACCAACCCTAGGTGACCGCCTGCTTCGTCGGTTACTGCGCCTTGATGTTGACCGCATAGAAAATAAAGCACCGCCGGTCATTGACCTTGATTACGATATTACCCTTAAGGAGGCGATCCGCCTCCTTAACGCGGGTCCTTTGCCGATCAAGTGAAGGTTTTTATCATCTCCCCCGAGGAACTTTACCCTTCGGGAGAGGGAGCTCAGCTTACGGCCCGTCTCGAAGGAGAACGATTCCATTACCTAGTCCGGGTGAGACGGCTAGACTTGGGTTCGGTTTTTGAGGCTGTTCTCAACGATCAAAAAATGCAAGCCTTGATTCTGTCGAAGGATGCTACCAGTGTGTGGGTAAGCCTGACTCCCCTTGTAGCGCCCCCCGCCGACTTTCCCCGGCTACACCTCATGGCCGCGCTTCTGAAAGGGCGCAAGTTGGATGACGTTGTCCGCCAGGCCGCAGAATTGGGAACAGCCGTCTTTCAGCCCCTACAAACCGAGCACTGTGTGGCTAAATGGCAGGACGATCAGCCCGAAGCCCGTTTGAAACGCTGGAATACTCTCGCTCGCGAGGCCTGTCAGCAGTCAGGGTCTTACCCTGTAATGGAAGTTCGCCCGGCGCAGACGTTAGAGGTTGTTCTTCGTCAGTGGGATAAGCGTGGTCCGCTACTCTTCTTCCATCAAGCCCCCCTTGCCAAGGCAAGTCTCCACGGCTATCTTTCATGCCGACCATCCCATATTGGCATCCTTATTGGTCCCGAGGGAGGTTTTTCTCAGCACGAGACGGACTTCCTGATGAATCAAGGCGCGAACCCCGTTTGGTTCGGTCCTACCGTTTTCCGGGCGGAAACCGCCAGTACGGCCGCCCTGGCAGCTGTCAAAATTTTACTCCTGGAGAGTTCGACATGGATCACCCCCTCCTCAAAAATGTAAAACGCATCCTGTTGCTTTCAGTTCCTCTTGATATTATTCCCGAGGGCTCTGTTGATGATATTCTTGCGGAATTGATTGATAAGGCGGAGGCAGGACCTATTGTTTTTTTGACCTATGCCAAGCTCATGAAGGCCCGTCATGACCCCGAATTTTTAGGTTTTCTTCACAAAGCGGCGCTTTTAGTGCCAGTTTCTAAAAGTTTAGAAAACGCCTGCCGCTTTCTTCACTTGCCGCACCCAGCACGGTATGAACCTTTTTCATTCACGATCCGCTTTTTAGGAATTCTTGAAGCCAAGCGGAAATCGCTCTATGTTCTCGGCGATGACCATAAAGCGGTTCAAACAATTGCCGGCAATATGCGAGCTTCCTTTCCTGGGATCAACCTTGTAGGCCGACATGCGGGCTTTTTTTCCCGCGAAAGCGAAGGCTCCATCCTTCAGGCGATCCAGAAAGCTACCCCCACACTTCTCCTCGTGGGCCCCGGAATTCCAGGAAAAGACAAGTGGGCATATCGGCAAACAGCCAACTTGCCGGCCAAGCTCTTTCTCTACACGGACGATTCCTTCCGCATCATGTCGGGTAAAAAGCGTCGACCTTCGCCGACGACTTTTCGCCAAGGGGGGCCCCAATGGTCGAAGTTTCTCCGTAACCCGTTCCGGGCCTTCAAAGCCTTCTCGTACCTTTGGTTTGGTATAATTCTCTTGGTTTATCGATTACGTCGTTAAATATTTCCAAACTCACTCTTGCGAAACTCCCAGAATATGCTATTTTAATTAAAAAAGCACAGGGGAGAGGGTATGAAAAAACCCAAGGTCCGTATTCTCGTCACAGGTCCACAAAGAGCTCTACTTCACAAATTCCAGGGAGTTGTACCGGCGCACTATGAAGTATTTCCTTGTTCGGCCTGGACAGAAGTGGAAGACGCAATCCTTGCTTACAGCCCCCACCTTGTTGTCGAAATTCACAACCAAGAGCATTGCTGTCCAGAGGCCAGCGTAAAATTCCCCGAAATTCCTTTTTTACGACTTGAAGAAGCGGACCTAGAAGGAAGACCTGACGAGATTGATGCCTTACTCAGCCAGCCGGCCTGTCGTCTTGGCGATCTCTCATCCGAAATGCCTCTTTTGGGAAACAGCCTGGCACTGAGAAACGCTTTGGCACAAATGCGTAAGTTAGCCAGGTCCCGAGCCTCAATCCTCCTGACCGGTGAGAATGGGACCGGCAAGGAATTGGCGGCCAAGGCCATCCATCAATGGTCTCCTTGGAGAGACGGGCCGTTTATAGCCGTAAACTGTGCGGCCATCCCTGCAGCTCTTGCCGAAGCTGAACTGTTTGGAAACGTGAAAGGAGCTTTTACTGACGCCGTTGACCGCAAAGGGTGTATCAGTCAGGCCAGTGGCGGCACACTCTTTCTCGATGAGGTAGGCGACTTACCGCGCGAACAACAAGCAAAGCTCTTGCGCATCTTAGAAACGAAAGATTTTCATCGTATCGGGTCTTCGACCACCGAGGCCGGCAATTTTCGTCTTTTGTGCGCCACCAACCTCAATTTAGCCGAGGCCGTCAAAAATGGAGCCATGCGTCTGGATTTTTACCACCGTATTCGTGTTGCCGAAGTCCGGCTTCCTCCCTTGCGTGAGCGTTTAGAAGATCTGCCTCTCCTCGTTTCTCATTTTCTTTGCCAGCTAGATCCCAGCAAAACGCTGTCGATAACTCCTGGGGCAATGCAAAAGCTTCAAACCCACCCTTGGCCGGGTAACGTCCGAGAATTACGGAATTGCCTAGAAAGGGCTATTCTCCTGCGTGATAGCGACCGTTTAGAGGCTAAAGACTTTGACTTAGCGCAAGAATAACTCAAAAAAGTGAAAATTGATGTTGAATTCTTATTGGTAAAGTGTAGAATTCAGCTACGGATAAAGAGCGAAGCGGATTTGACAAAGGGTTTTGACATGCCTATTATTACGGTGAATCCGTGCCACCTCAACGGCAAAGTTGAATTGCTCGTTCCAAGAGGATTGATATGAGTACAAACAATGACATCGTCCCTGGTTTTGACGATGAAAAAGACGACAGCCTCAAAATTCGACTTCAAAAAGTTGATGGTGTTGAGGGGTGTCTCGTCTTATTTCTTACCGGCTATATTGATACGTACAACTCCAATTTCTTTCAAAAACGAGTTTCAAAAGCCATTGATTCCAATTTCTACAAAATTGTTTTTCAATGTTCGGGCCTAAATTACGTTTCTAGCACAGGCATTGGATCCTTTACCGCTTTTCTCAAGGCGGTTAAGCCAAAGGGTGGCGACATTGTCCTCTTAGAAATCCAACCCAAGGTTTATGAAGTCTTCCAGCTTTTAGGTTTCTCACAATTTTTCAACATTAAAGATAACCTTGAAGAGGCTGTGAAGTTTTTCCAAGCAGAGGGCTCTGCCGATGTTGCAGAAAATGGTGTTTTTCCGAAAACTTTCAACTGCCCGATTTGCTCTAAACGCCTTAAAGCGTCAAAGGCTGGCCGTTTTCGCTGTTCGGAATGTAAGACCATTTTGGCGATTGATAACGCCGGTCAAGTCTTTCTCGGCTAGGAGTTAGCATGACGGGAAAAGAAAAGTTGGAAGCGTATTTCCAACAGCTAGGGGTTACAGTTCAGACGATCAACGAGAATTCGTGGATTGTTCAAGATGAGGAAACCGGTCTTCAGCCTACCGCTGTCGTTTGGGAAGATCCCATTGTCATCCTTAGGCTGACCGTTATGCCTCTTCCGGCAAAAAATCGCGAAGCATTTTTTGAAGCTGTTCTGCGCATGAATGCCAGCGATCTCATGTATGTTTCCTATGCGGTAGAAGGCGAGACGTTGATTTTATGCAAATCTTTCCTTTTGGAAACTCTCGACTTTCCCGAGATTCAAGCCGCGTTTGATGAGATCGGCCTCACACTTATTCAACATTACACGATTCTTTCAAAGTTCAGTTCGTAAACGAAGGAGACCTTCATGGGTATTTGGGACAACCTCAAACGCGTTTTTAAATCCAATATCAACGCGGCGATCAGCAAGGCTGAAGATCCCCAGAGGATTCTAGAACAAACCATCATTGACATGAATGAACAGCTGATTGAAAACAAAAAAGCTGTTGCGACGGCCATTGCCGATGAAAAACGCCTCGAAAGACAATACCAGGACAATGCCGCTCAAGCCAAAGATTGGGAAGGCAAAGCCATCTTGGCTGTTAAAAGCAATCGAGACGATTTGGCCAAAGAGGCGTTATTACGCCAAAAAGAATATGAAGATTTAGCGTCCCAATTCAAACAGCAATTTGAAGCGCAACATCAAGCGGTAGAAAAGCTAAAAGATTCGTTAAGACAACTCCAACAAAAAATTGATGAAGCGGCTCGAAAAAAGAACATTCTCATAGCCCGCGCTAAGCGTGCCGAGGCTCAGAAAAAGATTTCTGAGACCATGAGCAACATGTCCAACAATTCAGCCTTTGAGGCCTTCGATCGTATGGCCGTTAAGGTAGACCAAATGGAAGCTGAAGCTAGTGCGGCGGCTGAACTCGAAGATTTGAGTGGTACGAGCGATTTAGACAAACAATTTAAAGAGCTAGAAAAAGGCGATACCCGAGCCGATTTACTTCTAGAAGATTTAAAAGCCAAGATGAAGACTCAGGAAGTTGCCGCCCCCACCCCGCAAGAAAAACTGAATTGACCATTTTTCTTTCCACTACGGACCGCGACTTAGTCCAGCATTTTTTAACTGGTCAACAGATACCCGGGTTGACGGTTCAAATTGGCCCATCGTTTCATGACGGGCCGTGGGATTTGGCCGTAGTTCCTGTCTCGGAATTTCTCTTGCTACGATCGCAATATTCCTTAATGACACAAGGGGTTTTGTGGATGCCCTACGGGCCTGCACATCTTTTGCGAACGGCTTGGGTTCGTGGCGCTTGGGACTACCTCAAAGAACCATGGGATCTTTCTGAGCTAGAGTTGCGTGTTTCTCGGCTTCAAAGCTCTGAGCTGAGTTGGGAAAGTCATGGCTTGCATTTTTACCTCAAAGACGGAAAGCTTTGCCAAGGCGAAAAAACGACGCCCCTGAGTTCCGATGAAGAATCTTTGCTTCGTTCCCTTTTGCTTCGACGCGGCTCGCCCGTCTCCCGGCAACTTCTGGAACAAGCTGAGCCGCGCAACAGGGGCCACTCTCGAGCGTTGTCGATGCAAATTTCCCGTCTAAGGAAAAAGTTTCGCGGTTTAGGTTGGGTTGAGGGGGACCCGATACCGGCAGACCGCCTTCAAGGGTACCGCCTTCCTTGATGGGGGGCTAAGGTCGTGCTATCTTGTCCCCTGTGAAAGACGCCTTCCGACTTACCTTTCAATTTCTTGTAACGTTTGTTGTTCTTCTCTCGGCCTTTTTAGCGTTCTCGGTTTTTTTTGTCCCTCATATCCCCGGTATTCTCTTTAGCCCCTTTGCGCATCAGGCTACTGAAGCCCTCCTGTTGGCCGAAATTGGTGCCCTTTGTGTGGCGTTAGCCTTACTGCGAAAAAAACGCCACAGTTACCGCTTGTCTTTTTTTTCAGTTCTCGTGGTGGCATCTCTTCTTTTACTCTTTTCGTTTCCCCTGTTGCTCTCACAAACCCTCACGCCAACAGAGCGGCTTTCGACTTCGATCCACTTTTGGCAACTTGAGGGTAACGAGAGGTTGTACATTCCCCCGCAACCTTTTGCCGAAGGTCAGTTCCTTAGAAACGTGGTTCTGATACCCGAAAAGCCTCCCATGCGGGTTATCGATCAAGTGCAATACGACCCTTGGAACAAACGGTTTGTCTACGACGGGTCCTTAGGCAGCGGTCAATGGCGCCCCAACTCGGCCGAGGCTCGTCTTTATACGGAGCCAGGCGTCCTTGCTTCGTTGCAAAACGATTTGTTCTGGGTGTACAGCACCTTAAAAACCTCCTACAAAGCTGACCCAGCGGTTTTTACGATTCTAGCCGTCCTTTACGTCGGCTTATTTCTCGGTCTCGCCCCCTTCTTTCTTACCATACGTTGGGCCTTTGTCCGATGGATTATTGTTTTGTTAGCTGCACGTTTTTACCTCGCTTTAGCCGCTTTTTCCTTCTCAACTGTTCCCAGCATTCTTTCTCGCTGGTTTCCCGCTAGTTCTATCCTAGGCCAAAACGTCGGGCTTCTGGTTCTTGCCTTGGCCGTTCTCGGTCTCTTCTTTTTAACGATGGCTCTCTCACGCCAGGCCAACGAGGACCACTAAAATGTCAAAAACCTTTGTTCGCTTTCTCAAAATTCTTTTCTTTTCAACCCTAATCTGGTTGTTTTGGCTTGTGGCACACCTCCTCATAGCGGCCTTCGCTGCTCCACTTTGGGGCATCCAACCACTCCCGACGTTGCCAGAAGACGCACTGGTAACCTCTAGCGTGGTGTTGCTTAAGGGTTTGTCTCAAGCTTTTTCTTGGTTATTTCTCAGTGCCTTGATGCTAACTTTTGCTCTTAACCCCGAGGCGGACTCACCCCTTGCCAGCCCCGCTCGAATCCTGTCCAGCGTTTCTTTGATCAGCATTTTAGGAGCCTCTGTTTTAGCGGTTATCACTTTACTGGTTCACCCTCTCGTTGAAGAATATCTTCAGACTGAAGCGTATAAAATTCATCAAACCAAGGTTCTCGAAATCGCTTTTACCGAGCTAAAAAACCACGAAAATCAAACTCAAGACCATCAGCAACGGCAACGGGTAACAGAAGAAGAAGCCACAATCCTTCAACGGCTCATTACTCTTCGGCCACATCAACGCTTTTATTCGGCTCAATCGCCCTTTGATTATGACTTTGAATATCAAATTGTCCGTTCGCACCTTGAAATGGAGAAGTTTTTCAACCTACGCTTACTTCCGGGTGCCGACGCCCCCCGGCCCGAGGATACGGCGTCTGTAACTGAGCTCTTATCAAGAGCTCAGCAACTTCTTAAAGCGCCATTGTATTCACGAGATAACTTTGAACTCAATCACTTGGCTTATGAATGCTTTATCCAGTTGACCAATGCAGAAAATCAAGGACTTACCATCTCTTCGTCTCAACTTCGACAAGCGGAAAACCTTATTGACCTGTCTTGGCGCGGTATGCGAGATCAAACCCTATCGGCTGATGAACGCCTTAAAGCCAGCTATTTTTTTCGGAAAGGCAAAAGTCTCGGTGATTATCAGTTTCAAAACTACATAGAGGCCTTTTACGGGTTCCAAGAGCTTCATAAAGAGGACCCCCGCGACAAAGAAGTGGAGCGGTACGAAGCCCTTTGCCTAACAAAGCTTCAAGGAAAGATTCACTTTGCCCGTGACCTCAGGCTATTGTTTATGCTCCCCGGCTACGACAATATCAGCTTCCGTAACCCGGCTCCCCCCTTTCCCCCCAACGAGAATGCCATTGAACTGGTACACATCGGCAAGCTCTTAGAAACTCCTCAGGGGGCCTTTGTCAAAGACTTTGAGGTCCTTCGGTACAGCCCCAGCGGCAAGGTCCTCCTGCACTGGATAGCCCCCTTTGGGGAATGGATAGGGCAAAATATTGTATTTAACGTATGGCACAAGACTCGGCCGTCTGAGTTGTTCCCTGAAGTCCTCACCCAAACTCCCGGTAACCGGCTCTTTCACAGCGATCAAAGCCTTCCCCCCTACCCTTTAGGAGTCTCTGCCACAGATATTGTGTTTCTGACACAAAATTCTATCCCGCAATCTTGGAAGACCGTCGATTTGCTGACTGATGAGCAAGGCCTTGCTCTTATGGGAGAATCCCCTTTGCCCTGGCAGACGGAATTCCTCTTCCGTTTGATCAGTCCCTTAGCGTTTCTGGTGTTATGCTATGTAGGTTTTTGGGCGGCTTGGCGCTTTCAGGCCCCACACCAAGGAAAAATGCCTTGGATCTGGTGGGTTTTGGTAGTGATTCTTCCCTTTGGCACCCAAGGTGTCGTCGAGACTAGCGCCTGGCTTGCCAAACTGGTTACTGCCAAGATCATCAGTTTAACAGGACTGTGGGAAGCTGGCGTGCTCTTGGCAAGTTTCTGTCTTGTCGCGGTAGTCGGGACGACAACCATCTCTTGGTGGCAACTCCGACCCCGCTCCAAGAACTAAAGCTCTGAAAACGTTAGCTAAGCGCCTTTAAGATCAGGTCGCCCATTTCTGCGGTTCCCACTGTCTTTTGGCCCGGTGTAGCAATGTCGCGGGTACGATGACCTTGGCTCAGAACCTTAGAAACGGCCTGATGGACATCCTGGTAGGCTTGTGGCATTCCAAAAGCGTACTGAAACATCATTCCCATCGAGAGGATCTGCGCGATCGGGTTTGCAATTCCCTGACCGGCAATATCAGGAGCTGATCCACCCGAGGGCTCGAACAAACCAAACGACCCGGCAGTGCCTTGCGGACTTTGAGCCAAAGAGGCACTGGGGAGCATTCCTAAAGACCCTGCAATCATAGAGGCTTCGTCAGAAAGAATATCGCCAAACATATTTTCACACAAAAGAACATCAAATTGCCGAGGGTTGCGAACCAACTGCATCGCAGCATTGTCAACGTACATGTGCGACAGTTGCACATCCGGGTACTGCTTTCCCACTTCGGTGACGACTTCTCGCCAAAATACCATGGTGGTAAGAACATTGGCCTTGTCAATCGAGCAAAGCTTTTTACCCCTCTGACGAGCGGCTTGAAACGCGACATGGGCAATTCGTTCAATTTCGGCTTTTGTATACACCATCGTATCTACCGCTTTATCGCCTTCACGGTACTTGGGCTGGCCAAAATACAACCCACCAGTTAATTCTCTGACTACCAAAACATCCAGCTCATCGCCTATGATTTCTGCTTTTAGCGGTGACGCAGAGGCCAAACCGCGAAAGACAATGGCCGGTCGAAGGTTGGCGAACAATTGAAAATGCTTACGTAAGGGCAGAAGCGCTCCCCGTTCAGGTTGTTGTTCTGGCGGTAATTTTTCCCATTTTGGTCCCCCAACCGAGCCAAAAAGAATCGCGTCAGACTCTTCACAGGTCTTAATTGTCGACTCCGGTAGAGCTTTTCCATGGTTGTCAATCGCTATACCACCAACATCCGCGTGGTGCTTTTCGATCGTCATGCCATACTTTTTTTCTAAAGCTTCGAGGATTCTCAGTGCTTGCGCCATGACTTCCGGTCCAATTCCATCGCCGGGCAGAACAGCAATCTTTTTCTTCATGCAACTCTCCTTTCTGTGAGGTTTCAGTATAGATTTCCCCGAAACCTTTGGCAACGAGCCTTACCAAGGAGTTTGTTGACTAAGCGTTAACGGTAAACGAGGAAAAATCTCGAGGGCCTGCGACAAGCGGATACGGTCCTGAGGCGCTGCAGATTGAGCTAACGATAAAAGTTTCAGGTTGGCGGCAATGAGTCCGCCGACCTGTCGTGTTTTTCGAACAATCTCGGCTTCTTGAGCGCGAATCTTTTGCAAGGCTTGCTCGTCGATTTCGGTGATGTCCAACTCTTGGTGATTGTCATACAAATCAAGCCCTAAAGAGGTCTCGGTGGCTTGGGCTTCGGTTAAATACTTTAATGCATCGGCGAAAGTCCCGGTACGAACTCTTAGGCCGGGTCGACCACGGTCTATCGCCGCCGCGAGATTGTTTTCGACTTCAACCAAGCGTTGGATCAAATACCGATGAGACTTTCGTTTTCTCAGGTCTAAATTCCTAATCGTATGCCGTTTGATTTCTAAACGCTCTTTCAAGGAGCGATAATACCCGTCAGCCAAGGCATAGTTTCCGGTTCGAAACAGAGCATTGCCTAGCGCATAAAGAAGGTTGTCGTTGTCTTCGACTTGCGGGGATTCCTCAATTTTCAAAAAGCTCAGGACTGCCTGTTGATAATTCTTTTTCTCATAATGAATGACGCCGATGCGATAGGTAATTTCCGACGTCGTCAGCCCCATCTGCTCTGCCTTTTGATACAAATCCAGTGCACGATCCCAGCCACCTTTCATGGAGGGGTCAGGTGAGTTTTTCGTCCCAGGTGTCTGAGCGTAATAGAGGTCTGCCAAATCCGCATATACTTTGGCATAAGAGAGTTCTGGGGAAAGCAGTTTTTGATACAGCCCTTCCTGATACCGACGTAAGGCGTTGACGTAATACGATTCCGCCTGCAAAGGTTCATTTTCTTGAGCAAAAATTTCGCCAATCCGATCGAGAACCTGAATTTCTCCACCCCAGCGGTCATACCGCCGTTGCTCGCGTGCAGGCATCTGTTGAAAATAGGCATCTGAGGCGGCTAGAGCCTTCTTTTCTTCACTAAAGTTCCAGACCAAGCGATAGTAACGCGCCAGCTGTTCATGAATTTCAGGCAGATTTTTTCTAACAGCCAACGCTTTAATCAAAATCTGGTCAACGCCCTTTAAATAATGCGGTTGATAGGGAACATTCGAAAGGGCGTAGGGGTGCGGTGGGGGTAAATTGACAGGTTTTGAACTCCCTGACTCCTCTTGTCTCAAATTCTGGGCTGTAGAACGGCTAGGTTCGACGATCACGGGTTGAGGCTGGGGTCCAGCGGGCCAGTTATCATACGAGGAGATGCGGTATTCTTCTTCGATGGTACGTTGACGAGGAACCACCCTCTGTTGCGCCCTGTCGCGGGCAATATGACGGTTAATCAGCCACTTAGCCAATTGTGCGGCTCCCTCAGGATCAAATTGAGCATGGGGATCTTGAAGAAGACGGTCGCGAAAGTGCAAAAGTTGGGGCTCTTGGTCAGTCTGAATAAACAATCGGACAAAGCGCCATAAAATGACCCAATCCTCTCCATATTTCTGGCGATAATCACTAAAGGCCTGATCCGCTTCGCGATAATGTTCCCTCGAATTGAGCTTTTGAGCCCAAATCATGGCATTGTCGCCTTCACGGAGAAGTGCCTCTTTATCATAGGGGTTCAGAGCAAACAAGGGCTTAAGCAGGTTCTTTGCACGCCGAAAGTGGGCGTTAGGGTCTAAGCCGTCATCACCGTACCAGGTCTCAAAGCGGGAGTATTCTAGCAAACCCTTGCGGTCGGGGTTAAGAAAAATCAGTCTACCTCGAAGCTTCGTTGTATAAGAAGATGGATGATTGGGATCTTCGGCCAAAAGTTTTAAGACCAGCACATAAAATTGACGAGCTGCCAAACGCTTTTCAGCGAGCTTTTGTTCCAGAGCGGCCCCGTCCAAGCCAGAGGGTAACGGTTTAAACAGCAACGAAAAGCGGTCTTCAAGGGCTTTACGGTCGGCATCCGCTTCGGGTTTGATCGAGGGCTGAAGCAGTTCCAAATACTTTCGTTGGGCACGAGCATAGTCGCCGACATCTTCAAAAGCACGCGCATATTGAAAAAAACGATCCTGAGCAGGCCAATAATAATAGGCTTGATCAAAGAATTCATCCGCTTGGCGGCTGTGGTCGGCTCGGATCTCGGCCAGGCCGCGATTGTAAAGGTCTTCAGCGCGCAACGGCCGCCATAAAAAATTCCAGAACAACAAAATTAAAAGAGCGGCGGCAACCGTCGCCACTAACGAAATTTGAAAGATCGGTCCGGTGACCGTCCTAATATTGTACCAAAGAGAAGCCCGTTGTGCCTCTAAAGCCTCGCCCGATCCTTTTTCATAGCCGGCAGGTATCGAGATTTTTCGACCGAGAATTTTACCAACGGCTACGGCCAAGGCTCTGGTCGAGGCCCCTCCCGTTAGAAGGGTAACTACCCTGGTCAGGTCTTCGAGCGTTACTTCTTTTTCTCCGATCAACTCCTCAATGGCCAATTTGAGGTCAAGCGGTTGCCTAGCCAAGGTCTGTTGTAAGGCAGCAAACTCTTCTTCCGACAGCGAAAGATTCTTTTGCGCTGCTTCAATTTCCAGATCAATTGACGTGGCCGGGTTCAAGACATCGTTATCATAGTGATCAAAGGCCGTGATACCGAACTGAGTTTCAAAATCCCCTAAGGGGAATTCATCCGCCTCGCCTTTTTCATCAAACGCTTCGACATCTTCTTCTTTGGTTTCAGCAAACCCCGAGAGTTCTGAAAAGTCCGTGTTTTCAAAGTTAAAATCATCCGATGCGCTACCTTGATCGAACGAGGCCTCATCGAATGATGCTTCATCGAAATCTTCGATGCCACCGCTGGCTTTAGGTGGAGGGGTTGTAACTTCCACAGGAACGCCAAAATCGTCCTCGGCTAAAAGAGCATCGAGGTTACTCAACGCCAACGATTCAGGGGACGGTTCACTCGGTTCTTCAGGTTCGACGAGTTCTTCAGGTTCGACGAGTTCTTCAATGTCAGGGGTGCCGTTTTTCGCAGGGCCCAACAGGACATCAAGATCCGCAATATCGGAGAAGCCAGTTTCGGGCAAAGGCGTGGCGAAAAGCTCAGAGAGTCCGTCGTCAAGCGGGGGCTCCAGCTCCTCGAGTGGTTCCAAAACCTCAGCTTCATCGCCACCAAAAGAGTTGCCATCAAAAGAAGCCGAATCAGCCAGGGGCATTCCTCCCAGCAAGTCGTCTAGACTTTCGCCCAAGGCTTGAGGAGGAGCTATCTCTTCGGGCGGAAGACCTTGCGCTGCCCTAAGCGCATTTTCGCCGGCGAGAGCCTGAATTTGAGATTTAAATTGTTCAATTGCGTCAATCGCTGGCATGCTGTTCTTTTTATCGGAAAAATCTCACCTGGGGTGAGGCGAAGTTCCTTTTCCGTGCTAAACCCTTCGAAAAGTTTGACGACAAGTATACTAGAAGGACTTGTTTGATGAAATTGCCTTTCCTTGCCTTCGTGCTGGGATTTTCTGTTGTTTTTAACCTTCAGGCCGCCCCGCAGACCCTGCCCGACCTGGATATGACCTTATACTTTCAAATCATTCATTTGACTCACGCCCAACCGCCAAGGATCTTTGACCGAAAGCTCATTTTAACCTACGATGCCGACCCCGGTGCGCGGTATGTTGCGGTGGCCTTTGCCAGCGAGCATTTTTCTCAGCGTCATATTTTTTCAAAGAATCAGAACAATGTTTTTTTCTATGTGTACGACCTTCCGGCAAACGCGCCCCACGAAATTGATTATCGGCTTATCGTCGACGGCCTATGGATACGCGACCCGGGTAACGCGGAGTATCGAAGCGACCCCAACGGCGATTTCTCGTATGTTGTCCTCCGCGACGAAGAAGTACCGCGGTGGACCAGCCCCGTTCAGTTGCCCTACGGAGAGGTTGAATTTCGCTACCGTGGACAAAGTGGTCTAAGAATCGCTGTGATGGGAAACTTCAACAATTGGGATCCTTACCAAGATTTCTTGCGCGAGGAACCGGGCCGCCCCGGAGAATACAGCCTGAGGCTACCGCTTCCGCCGGGGAAAGTCGTCTATGCCTACCAACTGGGCAACAGAACACGCCTCGACCCGCTCAACCCCCACATTGTCACCGATGACTCTGGTCAACAGTATTCCTACTTCCGCAACGTCAACCACCCCGCCCCATCGGTGATGGAAGCGGATCTTCCGACCTCGTATTCGGAGCAGTGATGTCGAAGGTTCCTCCCCTCGAGGCGGCGCTTGCACGTAAACGCACCCATCCAGATTTTCTCGATCTCACCGATTCAAGGTTTCACCAAAATGGCTTTATTCCGCCCTTTTCTGTGATTCGTCAAGCCTTTGAGGAGTATTCACAGCAGCCGTTTTACACCCCTGACAGTAAGGGCCGCCTGAGTACTCGTCAAACGATAAGTCGTTTTTACCAGGAGCTCGGGTTTGATCTCTCGCCAGAGGATGTCCTTTTAACGGCGGGAACTTCCGAAAGTTATCAGCATTTGTTTCAGCTCTTTTGTCCACCCGGGGGAACGATAGTTTTGCCAAGGCCAGGATACCCCCTGTTTGAACACCTGGCGTCTGAACGGCAAACCGCTTTTTACGACCTCGAATTTTCTCGTTCTTGGCAAATTGATCCCCACTCTTTAGAGGCTATCCCCTATGCCAATCTGATAGTTTTGATTAGCCCCAACAATCCCACCGGCTCTTGCTTAAACGCCGAAAGTCTTGAGGCTGTACGCACTTTTTGCCAACGGACGGGAGCGCTCTGGATCAGCGATGAAGTTTTTGATCTTTTTAGCGGTAAAGAAAAACTTCTGCGTCCCGGTGCTTTTTTCAACGATCTGCCGGGCTTTACCTTAAATGGCATCTCAAAACGTTTCGCCTGCCCGGATTGGAAGTTATCTTGGATCGCCTTGACGGGCCCCGCCCCCCGACGACAAGACCTCGCCGAGGCCCTTGAGTTTGTTAATGATTTGTATTTAACTGCCACGTCTTTCAGCCAGATTTTAGCCGAAAGACTCTTTGAAACTCTCGTACCCTCTCAAGCAGTCTGGCAGGCTCACATCGATGAAAATCGTGCTTGGCTGAGTCATTGGGCGGCAAAGCTCCCAGTGAAGGGCTGTTTTTCACTGGGCGGAATCTATGTTCCACTTCAGCTTGAAGCGCCTGACGACGAGGACTTTGTCCTTCGGGCCTTAGAGCACGAGAACTTGTTTCTACACCCCGGCTTTTACTATGACTTTCCCCCCAACGAAGCCTGGGTGGTCGTTAGTCTGTTAAAAGAGCAAGGCGCCTTTCGACAAGGGCTCGAGCGTCTCGCAAGACTGCTCCGCCCTGAAGAAACCAATAGCCCCCCCGTGGTCAATGCTAGTTGAAGGTTGCCCTAGTCTGCGAAATTGCTCGAAGCAAACTGGTTCGTCCGGTTGTATCCTGACCAATCTCCCAAACCATCACTCCGGCAAGGCCTTCGGCTTTAGCCAATCTCACCTTTTCACGAACTGTATCGATCCCATTAAAATAGTACCCCGAAACGGTATCTTCGCCCGGGCCAGGGCTGTAACGTGCCTGCAAGGTGCGGTAGCTAACGGCATCGTTCCAGGACGGGCCATCCTCACGATACCCTCGGCCATAAAAAGGCACCCCTAGCTGAAGTTTAGCGGCCGAAGCCCCCTGCTCTTCAAACGCCCGAATATCGTCTGCCGCTTCTGACAACGTGGAATGTCGACCCCAATCGTCATAGGCCATGACATGAATCCGGTCGACTGCCGCGTAGGCCGCGCGCGAAAGTGGGTGTGAGGGGCTCACCGCCACCGTTAACCGGAGGCCGAGGGGGGCAAAAACAGAATGAATTTGTTGAAGCAGAGCCGCAAATTCGGCGTTCTCAGAAGAGCGGGGATATTCCCAATCGATATCGACGCCGTCAAAGCCTTCTTTCAAAAGGTAGTCTGCCAAGGAGGCGGCAAGCTTTTCTCGAAGCGGTTTCCGTGCGCAAATAGACGCCAGCGCCCCCTGGGAGCGGTGCTCGGATAAACCGAGAAGGATCCGGGTTCCATAGCGACGTTTAACTTCTTTAAGAAAAGCCAATTCCGAAGGTGTCATCACGTCGCGAGAAAAATCGGCGTCACGAGTCGGGGCAAAGCTAAAGAACACGAGGTCGGTAAGGTAGCGTGCGACAGAGGGTTGGACGTTGGCAATCTGGTAATACGGTAAATACCCCGTGACCTCAAAGGAGTTTCCCACGATCTTTGACGAAGTGTTGGAGTTGGCAGGAAAGGCTTCATCGGCCGTCGCCGCCATTCTCGACGAGTTATTGGGGGCGGCATCGGGCACCACATAGACCCCCACGCTCTCTAAGCCGCAGGACCCGGCAAGGACTCCCAGAGACAATATCGAACTATACAGACAAAACATAGCAAATGATTTCATGCGATCAGTGGTTTTATCAATTATTTCTACTTTTTTCCAGCCCCACCCCCCGGGCGGCGCCAATTTCGGTTGCGTTAGCAGGTTTGAACCCCTATACTGGCGGCATGATCGGAATCATCGGCGCCATGGAAGAAGAGGTCAAACTGTTGCGGCAGGAGCTTGAAAACCCTCTGCCCGTGACCAAGGGTGAGTTCACCTTCTGGACGGGCGAGCTGGCCAAAACCCCGGTAGTTTTGGTCCAGTGCGGCATCGGAAAAGTCAACGCCGCTACTGCTTGCTCCCTGTTGAGCGAAAAATACTCCCCGCAGGTGATTATCAATACGGGTTCTGCCGGCGGCCTTGCTCCCGCTTTGACCTTTGGTGATATTCTCATCGCCACAACACTTCTTCAGCACGATATGAACGTTACAGCCTTTGGCTATGCCCTAGGCCAAGTTCCCGGCCTACCCACGCACTTTAGCTGTGACAAAGACTTAGTAGAAGCGGCAAGCCGCTGTGCTGAGCTTCTTCACGACTCGGGAGAGTTGCCCCAGACCGTCCAAACCGTTCTTGGACAAATCGGCTCCGGCGACACCTTTGTCCATGAGCCGGAATACATAGCCCAGTTAAGGGCTAACTTTCCCGAGATGGCGGCTGTCGAAATGGAAGGTGCCGCCATTGCCCAGGTTTGTCACCTCTTTCATATACCTTTTGTTGTCATCCGTGCGATTTCTGATGTTGCCGGAAAAGAATCCCCTATGACCTTTGACGAGTTTTTACCCCTCGCCTCCCAGCGCTCGGCACAACTCGTTCGCCAGTTAGTTAAGGAGCTGTCCCATGGAAAAAATCGCTAGCTTTCAAATTGATCACCTACGTCTTTTGCGCGGCGTCTATGTCTCGCGACTGGACAAGTTCGGCGGTGAAAGCATAACGACCTTTGATATCCGTATGAAGGAGCCCAATCGTGAACCGGTAATGGATGTACCAGCCCTCCATACCCTTGAACACCTGGGAGCCACCTATTTGCGCTCACACCCGGTTTGGGCGCCAAAAACTGTCTACTTTGGACCTATGGGGTGCCGCACCGGTCTTTATGCACTTTTCGCAGGGGAACATTCCAGCCGGGACCTTCTGCCGTTGTTAAAAGAATTTTTTCAGTGGGTTTTGAATTTTCAGGGGGAAGTTCCCGGTGCCCAAGCGGCTGAATGCGGAAATTGGCAAGACCACAATCTTGAAATGGCTCAGTGGGAGGCGCGCAAATTCCTTACGGAAGTTTTGAACCACGCCACTGAGGCCAATCTTCATTACCCCGTCTAAGGCTGATCGGGCGCTGTGGGTTCAGGGGGTTGGCACTCATAAACTAACGACAGTTGATCAGCGTTCTTTAAGCTAATCGCCTGCTGTTCGCACCGGTACCCCGACTCTAAAAAGGCCTCGGGAACGCCGGGGTAACTAAAGGCCGCCAACGAAGTCCACAAGGCTGGACCTTGAATTTTCTCGAGCAACTTACGCCCTAAGTTAATGGGGTAGCCAAAAAAGGATATCCCCGGTCCCCCAGTCAGCAAAATACTTCCGGCGAACACCGAGATCTTCCAAAGGGCCGCCTCGGAGTGACGCTGATTCCAAACCAAGGCGGCCCTCACGGCCGCTAAGGCGTCGGGAAAGCAGAACGATAGCGTATCAATTTGTTTATGAAACAGAAACCCACCAAAGCTGGAAAATAGCTTCGTTGAAGCACTGACTTCTTCGGCAAGAAAGCGATAAAACTCACGATCCCCGCGTTCTTCCATCAACGGGGCGGAATTTTCCATCGCTAAAAAGACGAAGGCTTGCCCACTCACCCTGAGACGACTGCCTTCTGGTAGGCGGCCTTCTAGCAAAACCTGTCGCGCCAAGGTGTCATTGAGCACCGAGCGGGCATTCCATACCTGAACCAAGGGTTGGGGACCTTTCAAAACAGGAGCTTTCCATACCGCTACGGTGGTCCCAACGGCGGAACGGTTATCAATCCAGAGCAATAAGCGCCCGGGTGCGGCCTCGAGTTCTTTGATGGTGAAGCCCTCTGAGGCTAAAGTTAAATCAACCGACTGTGGTCCGCCACTTTCTCGGGCTTTTACGGCACGGTAGCTCATCATCTTTAAAATGAAGCTTTCACCCGGCAAGGCGGGTTCCCCGTCAACACGAATGGTCAGTTGCGACCTGGTCTCTAAACTAATCACCCGATAGGTTTCGCCCGGTTGTACCGTGAGCTCTAGCTTTCCTAGCTCCCAAGGCGAAAGCGTGGTGAACGAAAGGGGTGGCAAATCTTCTTGGGCATCGTCCCAAAAGGGCCAAGCTAGGTTTTTGTACCGGTATGTTGCCCAGGTCTGCGTGACACAAACCGAAGCATAGGGGTCTTCCCACTGACGATGCGGTTGAAAAACCACGAGGATGTTTACCCCCAAATCTGGTTCAAGACTCTCCCTCGAAAAGGGGTCATATAATTGTTCACTGGTGAGTTCCCCTAGGCTTGGGGCCCGATGAATGATCCAGCCAGAAACAGGATGATAGACCTGCCATTCCACCTGCCAGAGGCCAACCTTCAAACCCGTCAACAAAAGCCGTAAGGCTGTTTTCTGATCAAACCCCATGAGTTCGGCCACAACCTCGGGCGTCATCGTTAAGCGACGTTTTTCTTCGGCTGCCGTGAGTCGGCTCCAGGCATCCCTTACGGTATCAACGGGCCAGTCCATTTCAGCCGCGCATCGGCTTAATGATTCTTCGAGCAACAAGCGGTTCATGCTTAACACGATAAACCGAAGAAGTCCTTTTTTCAACGCTGAACTTCTGGTATTCTCCGCCTATGGAAATTTTGGTGGTGGGAGGAGGCCCTGCGGGGATGCTGGCGGCGGCCAAAGCGGCCGAAGGCAACCACGTGACCCTTTTAGAAAAGAACCCCAGCTTAGGTAAAAAGTTGCTCTTAACAGGCGGTGGAAGGTGCAATTTCACCAACGCCGAGCCTGATAACCACCGTTTAGTAGCCTTTTACGGGTCGGCAGGGCAGTACCTGCTTTCGCCGCTCAGCCGTTTTTCTTCTTCGGATGCTTTACAGTTTTTTGCTTCACGGGGCATGCCCTATAAAGTCGAGGACCGCAATCGAGCTTTTCCCGCCAGCAACGAAGCCAGGTCCGTTTTAAGTGTCCTTGAAGGCTTTATGGCTGAAATGGGTGTGTCTGTTCGAACCCATGCCGAAGTGACGGGGTTAATTGTCGAAAAGGGTCGGTGCCTCGGCGTGCAAACCCGTCGGGGTCCCTTGTTTGCCGACCATGTTATCCTCGCCACAGGGGGAACCTCCCTCCCTGCGACGGGCTCAACCGGCGACGGTTATCGTTGGTTACGTGAGGCAGGGCATTCTGTACGGCTCCCCGAGCCTTCGTTAGTGCCTCTTGCCGTTGCCGAAAAGTGGGTTCAGGACTTGGCTGGTTTAAGTTTTGACGCAGTGCGTCTCGAAGCCTGGCACAACCAGCGTGTTTTTGCCGAAACAGGTCGCTTACTGTTTACTCATGTAGGCCTTTCGGGCCCCTTGGTTTTAAACGCCGCCACACGGCTGGCGGCCTTGCATCGAGAAGCCCAAGCGCAAAGTCGGGAACTTGTGCTACGCCTTGATTTTTTTCCCCGCTGGGATGGGGGTGAGGTTGATCGTCAGCTGGTGGCGTTAATTGCCGAAAACCCCAATCGACAGCTCAAGAGTTTGCTCAGTGCCTGGCTACCCCCTCGGCTAGTCCAGCGCCTTTTAATTCAGGCAGAGCTTCCTGAGGTCCCGGGCCGGCAGCTTACCAAAGAAGCGAGGCAGAGCCTTGCCCGCCTACTCAAGGGGTTTCCGTTAACGTTTCGTAGGCTTCTGGATGCCTCAAAAGCCGTGGTTAGCTCCGGAGGGGTCAGTTTGAAAGAAGTCGACTTTCGTACCATGAAAAGTCTCAAAGTTGAGGGACTGTCGCTCGTTGGGGATTTGTTAGATTTTGACCGCCCCACAGGGGGCTTTAGCTTGCAAATTTGTTGGGCCACAGCGTGGTCGGCAGGCTTGGCCCTGAGGGGGAAGCCTGCCCCTCCCGCTTGACAGAAACCCTCACGGGGGCTATTTCAGAATCATGTTCGGTCAAAGGAGGTCTCATGTCGCGTCCACCTCAGGAACGACGTTTAGCGGCCCCCATTCATTCACGGGTTTTTAAACCGGCCGGAGTTCCGGCGAGTAGTCTCGAAGAAGTGGTCTTAGGTCCGGATGAAGCCGAGGCTCTGCGCTTGGCTGATTTAGAAGGTCTGTATCACGAAGCCGCTGCCCGCTCGATGGGGGTCTCGCGACCAACGTTTGGCAGAGTTCTTGAAAATGCCCGGCGAAAAGCCGCCCAAGCGATTCTTGAAGGCAAGGTCTTGAGAGTTGAGGGTATTGAAGCCGACCATAGCCCAAGCCTGGTGGTCGAGCACCGAAACGAGCTTATTGTTGCCGTCCCCGAGAATCAGGGACAAATTGAAGACCATTACGCCCAAAGCCGTCAATTTGCGCTTTTTCGGTGGCAAAACGGCAAACTTTGCCGCGAGTCGGATTTTGTTACGCCAGGCGGTGTTTGTCGGCCCGGAATTGGGGCCGCCTTGGCTAAGCGGGGAGTAACTCACCTGGTCGCGAATCATATCGGCCCTGGTGCTGTTCGAATTTTAGGTTCACACGGAATTACCGTCCGGCGTGGTGCCTCGGGGCCCTTAGAACCGGCGGTTCTTGAGCTATTTCGCCCGGGGTAGCTATTCCGTTCCCGGTAACCGGCGTGGGTAGACGGCTTCTGGAACAAAGGTTGTCACAAACTGCGTCACCGGCAAAAGTTTTTTCGGCT
Source organism: Spirochaetales bacterium (assembly GCA_027451945.1). Lineage (GTDB taxonomy): Bacteria > Spirochaetota > Spirochaetia > JABEVK01 > JABEVK01 > JABEVK01. The sequence continues at coordinate 38,913 of DAIDHT010000041.1, read as the reverse complement.
TTGAAGCCACAGGATGCGAAGTGGGCCACAACGATATTGATGCCTCTTCGACTTTTTGCGGCTGGTCATCGACCCAAAACGCGTGCACAAGGGCTCCATGGCGAGGCTGATAGGTGCCTTCACCGGTGCGGACGCCCGCCTTAAACTGACCTTGATACCAAGCCCCATCCCGCCAGTGATAGACTCCATAGCCTTCGGGCTTTCCCTGACGGAACCGGCCCACAAAGGTATCGCCATTACGAAAAAACATGAAGCCTTTTCCGTCAGGCTGTCCGTCCAAAAGAGGCCCTTGATACCAGCCTTTGACATAGGGTACCCGGTAGATTTTCCCCGGAGTTTCCCAGACTGTTCCCGGTGGCCAGCTCAAGCGACGGGCAAACAACGCTCTGGTTTTCCAGTAATGTTCCGAAAGGCTACTGAGAACCACACCGCGCGGCCAGCCCTCCGATACCGCATGCAAAAGTGTATCGTTCCCCAGGTAAAGCGCCACGTGGGAGACTTCCCCGCGACGCTCTGTCGCAAAAAAAATCAGGTCACCGGGCTGAAGTTGGGTCAGAGGAACCTTGTGACCCCAACGAGCCTGGTCCCAAGCCGAGGTGGGTAAGTTCGGGATGAGGCGATGATACACGGCCCAAACTAACCCACTGCAGTCTAAACCGTCTTCGTGCCGGCCGCCCAACCGATAGGGGCTTCCTAAAAGAGCTGACCCCTGGCCAAAAAGAGCGTCAGCAATAGTCGTTGAAAGACTAAAAAGGGGTGCTAGAGGAAAACCTAGTAGCAAAAGAAACAGGAGTGCCCGCCCTCCCCTGAAGGAACGGTGGGTTTGTTTAGCTTGCTCAAATGCCAACAAAGGCGTTACATTTACCCCATGAAAGTCCCCTTACGCAGTTCGACCAATACGCTCGGCCGTATGATGGCAGGAGCCCGGGCGCTTTGGCAAGCCAACGGAATGACAAAAGAGCAATTTGGCAAACCCATCATTGCCATTGCCAACAGCTTTACCCAGTTTGTTCCTGGGCACGCTCACCTTCACGACATCGGCCAAAAAATGAAAAAGATCGTCGAGAGTCGTGGTTGCTTTGCCGCCGAGTTTAACACCATCGCCATCGACGACGGAATTGCCATGGGCCATGAAGGTATGCTGTACAGCCTTCCGAGCCGGGACCTGATCGCCGACAGCGTTGAATACATGGTCAACGCTCACTGCGCTGACGCGCTCATCTGCATTTCTAACTGTGACAAGATTACCCCCGGTATGCTGATGGCCGCTCTTAGGCTCAACATACCCACCATTTTTGTGTCGGGCGGCCCCATGGAAGCTGGTCGTGTCGGCGACAAAAAATATGACCTCATTGACGCCATGGTTATGGCGGCTGACAGTGCTGTGGATGACGCTACACTCGAAGCCGTCGAAAACAATGCTTGTCCTACCTGTGGCTCTTGCTCGGGGATGTTCACTGCCAACAGCATGAACTGCCTCAACGAAGCGTTAGGCCTGGCCCTTCCGGGGAACGGCACGCTTGTCGCTACCCACGCAGAACGGCTGTCCTTGTTCGAAAAAGCAGCGCACCGCATTGTCGATTTAGCCCTAGAATTCTATCAGACTGGCAATGAACGCCTATTACCCCGAGGGATCGCCTCAAAAGCGGCCTTCATGAACGCGATGAGCCTCGATATTGCCATGGGCGGAAGTACTAATACGGTCTTGCACCTGTTGGCGATTGCCCGTGAAGGCGAAGTAGATTTTTCCATGAAGGACATCGACGCTCTGTCTCGGCGTGTGCCCTGTATTTGTAAGGTCGCTCCAAACTCCCCCGACTACCATATCGAAGACGTTCACCGCGCGGGCGGCATTATGCGCATTTTAGGTGAGCTAGCCCGGGGTGGCTTGCTCGATACCAGCGTTGCTCGTGTCGATAGCCCCTCGCTGGCCGAAGCCCTCAGCTCTTGGGACATCAGTGCCGAAAGCGCCACCGCCGAAGCCAAAAGCTTTTACACGGCGGCGCCCGGTGGCCGAAGAAACCTGGTCATGGGCAGTCAAAATGCTCGTTTCAAAGAGTTGGACTTAGATCGTGCTCAAGGGTGTATTCGGTCGTTAGAGCATGCCTACTACCCAGACGGCGGCCTAGCCGTTCTTTTTGGCAACATTGCCGAACGTGGCTCGATCGTTAAAACCGCCGGTGTTGATAAAAGCATCTTTGAGTTCAACGGAAAAGCCGTGGTCTTTGAAAGCCAAGAAGATGCGACTCAGGGCATTCTTTCAGGAAAAGTCCAAGCCGGCGATGTGGTCGTAATTCGGTACGAAGGGCCCAAGGGGGGACCAGGTATGCAAGAAATGCTGTACCCCACCAGCTACCTGAAAAGCCGTCACCTGGGTAAAGAATGTGCGCTGTTGACCGATGGGCGTTTCTCGGGCGGTACCAGCGGACTCTCGATTGGCCACGTTAGTCCCGAAGCGGCAGCCGGTGGTGGCATTGCCTTGGTTCGCGACGGTGACCAGATCGAAATCTCGATTCCCAGACGGTTGCTTCAAGTCAAAGTTTCTGCCGATGAACTTCAACGACGTCGTGCCGAAGAAGAAGCCCGAGGGGCTCAAGCGTGGAAGCCTCGTCAACGGCAACGTAAAGTGAGTCGGGCCCTCCAGGCCTACGCCCTCTTCGCACAAAGCGCCGACGAAGGGGCGATTCGCCGACTTCCTTCAGAAAGCTGAAAAAAAGAACTCTTGTAATTACCGATCAGGGGGGCGAAACTACAGGTGGAGCCTTGTATGTCTGCCGAAGCCGCCCCCCAGATTCTTGTTCCCTTGTGCCCTGCCAACCACCCCGGTCAAGACATTGTTGTTTACCTTAGGCCCGAATCTAATGGCATTTTGACTGAAAGCCTTCTGTTTAAGGTGCTCTCAAACCCTCAGTGGAAAGAAAAGCTCACGCTGTCGTACCTAGCCAACTTGCCGGGTGAGTTTATTTTACAGCACCGTATTGTTGAACACCATTACGCTGTTCGGCTCGATTTTGCTGCTCGTGGCCGTTCCGCCTTTACTCCCTCAATGCGTTCAGCTTTGGAACGTTTTTTCGGCATTCCTTTTGAGAAGGCGCAAATTTTAGGGGCGTTCGAAGCACTCCAGTTGTTGCGCTTGTCCGCCGAAGAGCTGTTTCAATTGTGGGTGCCTGTCTACGATATTTTGGAAATTGAAGGACAACTGGTCAAACGCCTTCACGACAATGTCTTTGTGATCAACTATGACATTCCGGCACTCTTGCACAAGAACCATGCAGGCACCGACGTTGCCGTAATGCTTTTTCGAACAACTCTAGACTATGACGGCTTTAGGCCCTTAATCGAGCGTATTCGCGACGATCTTGTCCAAGCCAAGATGCTCGACCCCACAAAAACAGAACGCCGCATCTTTCACTATTCCAAGGGGCCTTTTGAACAGCTTTTGGATGGGCTGGGCTACCTTTGGAAGTCCGCGACCGAGAGGGCTTCGCTTGCCGATTTGCAATTTGCCCAGTTTTTGCATGGCAAAGGATTGACCGACGATCAGATCTTACGTTACTTGACTCACCCTATTGGTGTTTTTGAAACGGGCGAACGGCGGCTTGAGCAGAACCTCTTTTCGTTCACCTTATTTGATTCGTATGAAGACGCCTGGCGAAAATCGGTTAACTTTTCGCAGGACTTTTGAGGACAACTTTGCTTTCTTCAGGATTTTCTTTCCCAACCATTGTATTTTTTGCTTTCTTTCCTTATGATTATGTGTTACGATTGCTGAACTTTTTGAGGGAATGACGGGTGAACGCCAACAAGAAAGAACCGCCTAGCATACATTATTACGACCAAGACTTTGTGGATATCTACGACAAAAGCTGGGCATGGATCAAAGATTTTTGGCAAAAAGGCGGGGCCCAAAGCGCTTTTCAAAAAGCCTTTTTTCAATACCCTCAAAGCCCTGTCGTTGACCAGTTCGAAGCTTGCATGTCGAGCTTCTTTCTCGTGTACAGCAACGGTGTGTACAACCCGCTGACGGCTTTGGACAACTTTTACGCGCTCCAGGAACCTAACGGTGCCATTCGCGCCAAGTATGACCTAGAAACGAGTCAACCGCTTCAGGACCCAGAAAACCCCGAGGGAATTCAACCCCCTCTTTTTGCTTGGGTAGAATACAACCTGTACCACAAGCTGGGGTTGAAACGCCGCGTTAAAGAGATTGTTCCGATTCTCGAAAAGCATTTTTTGTGGCTAGAAGAAAATTTTAAACAAGAAAATGGTCTGTATTCGGTTCCTTTGACCGCGACGAGGATGGCCAATAGTCCCCGCGAGAAAGCCTTTTATCCAGTAGACTTCAACGCGCAACAGGCGATGAATGCCCTGTATATCTCGGCTCTGGGCGATATTCTGAACGATAAAGACCTGAGTTTCCGCTATAAAAAAGCCTATTACTCACTCAAAACACGGATCAACTCTCAGATGTGGAACGACGATGGGTTCTACTACGACCTTGATGCCTCGGGCCAACGCCTTAACGTCCGCAGTATAGCAGCGTTTTGGACCTTGCTAGCCGAAATTCCTCACGAAGATCGCGCCGAACGCTTAATTACCTACCTACAAAATGACAAAGAATTTGCGTCTCCTAATCCCTTTCCCTCCTTGTCGATGTCAGACCCGCATTTTGATGCTAGTGGCAACGGCTACCGTGGCTCGGTGTTCCCGTCTTTGACGTTTATGATTATTAAGGGCCTAGAAAAGTACGGAAAATACGAACTCGCCCGCGAGTCGGCCATCAAACATATCTACTACATTCTCGATACTCTCCATCCGGACGCCAAGGGCGCCCGCGAAAAAGGCAATTTGTGGGAAGCGTATCGACCCACCTCTGACGGTCCCGCCGTTTGGGAAGGTCGACCCGATTTTAATCGCCCCCATGACATGGCTCAGTCGGGCCTGAGTTCCATCACGCTGATGATTGAAAACGTGGTAGGCCTATACATTAGCCTTCCCCGAAAAACTGTAGACTGGATCGTTCCCACCCTCGAGCTCATGGGGATCGAGAACCTCTCTCTTAAACGCAACTTCATTACCATCTTGAGTAATAAAAGCGGCCGAGGTTGGGAGATCCGTTTGGAATCGGAAAAGTTATACTACTTTACCATTAACATTCTTGGTAAGAAAAAGAAAACCCTTCCGATCCCTTCGGGAAAATGTTCTATGCTCTTAGAAAAGCTTTAATTTCTGGGGTCAGCAAGGTAAGGATAAACGAGCTTTCCCGACGGCGACAGGTGGTCTTTCATGGGGCCATTTAATTCATAATTGGCTTGTAAAGCCGCCGATCCTTCTGCGACGGTTGATAAAGACCAGTTGCACCACGAAATACGATGCTGGTTCAAAAAATTCATCCAGGCTTTGAACCGGTTGGGGTGAATGGCACCTTTTCCAGAGCTGTCTGTGGTACCAATTTCGGTAACAATCAGCGGGACTTTCTTAAGAGCTGCCAAGGCTTGGGCCCGGAGTTCTGCACCTTTATCCATATAAACATGAAACACATACATCACCTGTGAATCCGGTAGGGGGTCGTCGAGGACTTCTTGTGGTTGAGTACTCCAATTGGGGGTACCAACCAAGACTATCCGTTGAGGATCCTCTGCTCTGATGGCGGCCAGAACTTGAACAGCATAGGGTCGAATATCCCCCTTCCAGGAGACTTGAGGTCCATTGGGCTCGTTACAGATTTCAAAAAGCAGGTGCCCGTCACCGCGATACCGCTTAGCCATTTCAGAAAAAAAAGTACAGGCTTCTTTTACATCCGTCATGGGGTCGCCATCATAAAGGATATGCCAATCTAAAATGGCATACATTCCCGCCTTTTCAGTATTGGCGATGACTTTTTCTACAAGTTGTTTTAACGTAGGGTTGACCGTTCCTTTTCCGGGGTCAAGAACATAGCCAGCCTGATTCGAATCGGTATACATGGCGATTCTCAAGACGTCGGCATGCCAGACCTGGGAAAGTTCCGTGGTTTGGGGCACGCCAAACAACCAGTCAAACCCTGCTATGTTGTAGGTGCTAAAACCACGCAACTGGATAGGCACTCCTCGTTGATCAACCAACTGCCGATTTTCAACATGAAGAGTCCCCCAGCGGCCGTAAGCCCCTGACGAACACGAGAGTAGCAACAACCACAAGCCACTTAAAACCAAAAAAAGCTTCATCATTTCACCCCTTACGCAATCGATTATCCTGGGCAAAGTGCAAAGTTGTAAAGGTAAAAATGAGCTTGTGATTCATTCACGCCGAGTTTACGTCTATTTCGCACCGACTTTGTGACTTATTCTCAACGGGTTTACGTCTATTTCAACACGCAAACGTGACGTCAAATTTTTGTGTCTTTGGTTACCTGATGCAAGCAGCCCGCACCCCGGCTGACAACCCAATCCACAACACCCGGACACCAAGCTTGAAAAAGTGCCAAAAGCTTGCCTGAAAGCGTTGAAATAGCCTTCTTTTTTTTGTGCTGTGCCGCCCATAACACAAAACGAGCAGCCTCTTCTTGCTTCATCTTCCAGGGTCGTTGGTAGGTCGTGGTAGTTCCGTCAGCTTGCAAAAGCGTTTTTTGAGGGTCATTTTCAACAAACCCCAGATAAGCCACACCGGTCGTTACGGCTTTCCATTCGGCACGAAGACCCTGACTCAGCGCGGTTAAAGACATTTTTGCCGCCGAGTAGGGAACGACGTTGGCAAACCCTCGCAGGCCTGCCTGGCTAGAAACAAATTCCACATGCCCGCCTGAAGCCTGAAGCGCGGCCCCAGCTTCGCGGGTTAACCAATAGGCCGCCAAAAAATTGACCTCAACCACCTGGCGAACCACCTCGGGAAGGGTCTGGTCGACCGATCCGCGCATCGAAAGGCCCGCATTATGAACCAAGAGGTCTAAGCGCCCCCAGGTCTCAAGTGTATGCGCCACGAGCAGTGCGGCCTCCTCAGGCCTTGTCAGCTCAACCGCGAAGGTTGATAGACGGGCTTCGGGGAATTCTTGCCTGAGCCGCTTTTCGGCTTGGGCCAGGGTGTCGGTTTGGCGTGCCGTGAGGACCACGCAGGCTCCCAGCGGCAAAAGACAACGGGCCATTTGCAGACCTATACCCCGGCTGCTTCCGGTGATCAACACCACCCTCGAACGCCAAAAGCGAGCCCTCAACCTGGATTTCACGGGTTAAACCTTGGACAGGATAAAGGTGCGGCCGCCATAGACAAACACGTTTTTTTCTAAATACAGGCGAAGCGCCTCAAAGAGAACTCGTCGTTCGACATCTTTGCCCAGCTGGACAAACTCAGCAATGGACAGAGAATCCTCTACCCTTGCAACATCTTGGCAAATGATTGGCCCTTGGTCTAAATCTTCATTAGCGAAGTGTGCCGTTGCCCCAATAATCTTCACCCCTTTATGCCAGGCCTGATGATAGGGCTTGGCCCCCATAAACGCGGGTAAAAAGCCATGGTGGATGTTGATGACACGAAACGCCCAGCGGCGTGTAAATTCGGGGCTAAGAATTTGCATATAACGGGCAAGTACCACGGTTGTGATGCCATGATCGTCTAAAATCTTTTGAACTTGGTCTTCGTAGGCGGCTTTTCCTTTTGCCGTTTCCACCCAAAAGAAAGGAATCTGAAACTGTTGGGCGACTGGTTGCAAATCCGCGTGGTTAGAAATGATCACAGGAAATTCACAACGCAACTGCCCATCCTGATGCTTTAGCAAAAGTTCATACAGACAGTGGCTCGTTTTACTCACCAAAAGGGCGACACGCTCTTTGCGTGACCTATCGTGGAGTTCCCAAGTCATCCGGTATTTTTGAACCAGGGGCAGAAAGGACTGCTGAAATTGCTCTTGGGAAAAGGGCGGCTCACCGCGAAAAACAGCTTTCAGCATGAACAACCCGATGTCCCCCGCTGACTGCTGACTCAGAGTTAAAATATTTCCGCCATTTTCAGCAATGCAATGCGTGACGGCGGCGATGATGCCCTTTTGGTCAGGGCAACTCACGGTTAAGGCGTATTCCGATAAAGGGGGTTCACAGACGTCCATGTTTCTCAGCCTAGAGAACCGTCGAGGTTTTGACAAGCTGAAAGGGGTGCGGCAAGAGTTCCCCTAGAGTGAAGGTCTTCTCGATTCCCTTGAGGTTGGCGAGATAGATCGGAAACTCCGGCGGACAAAACTCGGCCAAAACACCTAGGCAAAAGGCGCAGGGCGGTGAAGCCGGAGTAGTCTCGGTGACCACCACTAGATGTTCAAAATTGCGATAACCCTGCGCAACGGCGGCAAAAACTGCTGTGCGTTCCGCACAGACCGTTCCGCCATAGCTGGCGTTCTCGACATTACACCCGGTCACCGTCCCACCCGAGCGGAGCTTTAAAGCCGCTCCGACGGCAAAGCGCGAATACGGCGAATACGAGTTCTCTCGCGCCGAGCAGGCGAGATCCCAAGATTTTTGGACGTCAGGATCGGCAGTAGGCATCATTCTCCCCCTCGGGCTTGTTTGAACAAATAGACAAAGAAGTAGCTGATCAGTAAAAAGACCGCCAAGCTAATAGAAAAGAGCCAAGCATCAGGGGTCGAAAGGTTGTCCACCAACCTTGTCCAGGCATCGCCGGGTGTGAAGAGGTTCCAACTATTCAGACGAAGGAAGCGCCCCATGAAAACCCCATAGCCCGCTAGCAACGTAGAAACGCTTACTAAGACCCAGCCGCCCACCCGTCCTACAGCCTTTTTCCATTGGCGATGCATAATCCAGAGCGAAACCAAACCCAAAAAGTGCCCCGCAAAGGCGAACAGTGAGCGGACAATGACATCGTACCACAACAGCATATTTGCCATCCCGCGAGCGTTGGGGTTTTCGGCCGGTAAGCCTTTTTGAATCAGGTGGATAAAGTCAGTGAAGAGGTACGACGAGTTGGGAAAGAAGATTAGCCAGGCGAAGCTGAAAACCACCAAAGCCGGCAGAGTCAACAGACGAGGCCCCTTGTGGGTGACCACCGCCGTCAGCACAGCCACGACCAAAGGGATGACTGCTAAAATGAGGTTCCAAAACAAAAAGAGGTGAATCATTCGCCCCGTCACTACCGAGCGAACCACCAGCATCAAAAAGCTACCCAGAAAACCCAAAAAAAAGAGAAGAAAAGTTTTTCCCAACCCCAAACCCGAGCTTGTCATCGCTCAAGTCTGGGGAAAAGCCGCAAAAAAATCAAGATTTAGGATTAGGCTGGGGCAGGGTTCCTTCTGAGGTGTCGCCAGCTATCGCTTTCTTAATCGCTTCGGCGGCTAACAGGCGGAAATTGGCGCTAGATTCCGTGGCACCAGCCACCGAATCCACATGAGCGCTTTGTTGGTCAAGGAGTTCTTTCACCAACTGCTTCATGTACTCTTTTGGCCCCACGCCCACTGCACTTTTCATCTGCGATTCATAACCGGGTTCTTCTGATTTCAAGGTACCGTCAGCCGTATTAAGAGCATCATACACCGCAGAATCAATGCGTCCGCCGACCACGGTAATTTCTACAAACTCTTTGTAGCCAAAGGCATCTGGTGCGTCAAAGGCGACCTTATAGGTCCCATCTTGCAGCTTTGACCCCACCGCGTGCAACGGTGTCAGTGTGACTGCCAGCAAAAAAAAGACCATCCAACGGATCTTCATAAAGCCCCCTCATCATAACTAAATTTATCCTTTATTCTAAGGTCGGGACTTCCCCCTGTCAAATGATTCTTTTTTGATAAACAATTCTTCCGGGAGCTGAAAAATCCTATGAAATCTTCGCTTTTAACCCTGCTAAACGCCTTTCGCTCGAACCGCCAACGGGCCCTAAGCTTTTGGGGTGCCCCTTTACGACCAGCTACCCCCGAGGAGTTAGCGGTTTTAGCCACACAAAATAACCATGTTGAAGGCCAGCTTTTTGTCACTCAAGATTTTTCCCCGAAAAATATTTACGGCAACCGCTTTTGTGGCCGCGTCGTTTTGGGCCGGTTTGACTCGGGCGGGGTTTGGTTTTCGACGCTTGAAGACAGCGAACTTGCCCCTGGCGCCAAGGTTGACCGCTGCCCCCTCCTTCGCCGTACCCTGTGTGAAGGCCACGTCGTCTCGTCGGCCCTGGATTGCCCCCCGCGAACGCGATTTGGACTGGGCCGTCAGTTAAAAGTCGGGGTCGAGACGGGCGAACGATGGATTCCGATCATCGAGGAGCTCACCTTAGAAGCAGCCCTTGCTGGGGCCAATTCTCTACCTGCCTGGGCTGAAGCCCAACTCTATGGGGAACAAATCGAAGCCGATTTCAATTACCTGGGCCCGCAAAGTTCACTGTTTCAGGTAAACCTCGCCCAGGGAGTCCTTTTTGTTGGTCCCGTCGAAGCAAAAGGCTGTACCCAACTCAAGGACTCATGTTTCTATTCGGCTGATGAAAGACCTATCTGTTTGGGGGCAGGGGTCATCGCCGAGGGCTGTTTTTTTCAGGCCGGAACGGTTCTCGATTCCCACGCGATAGTTAAACATAGTGTCTTTCTTGAAGCCTCCGGAGCCGAAGAGTTTGCCCGTGTCCATGAAAGCCTCATCGGGCCCAATACCAGCCTTGCCGGCGGCGAAGTTCACGCCTCCCTTTTGGGACCTTTTATCGGCCTCCACCACCAAAGTCTGCTGATTGCGGCTTGGTGGCCCGCCGGAAGGGGCAACGTTGGTTATGGGGCCAATGTGGGGTCAAATCACACCTCCCGGTCCCCCGATCAAGAAATTCGTCCGGCCGAGGGCATGTTTTTTGGCCTCGATTGCGCCGTGAAGTTTCCCGCCGATTGGTCGCAGGCCCCCTACACCATTCTAGCAACCGGGGTCGTTACCGACCCCCAAAAATACACCTTTCCTTTTTCGCTGCTTGTCGAAAATACCTTGCCTGGAACACCCCAGGGCTTCAACCGAGCCATCCCCGCTTGGGTGCTTCGCGAAAACATTTATATGTTGCTTCGCAATGAAAAGAAGTTTCTTCGCCGCAACAAAGCCCGCACTTTGGCAACTGACCTGAGGCTTTGGCGACCGGACCTTGTGGAGGGGTTGTGGATAAGTGGTGAACGTCTTGAGAAAATAACGGGAAAATCTGTGTACACCCCTCAAGAGCTTCCCGGACTCGGACGCAATGTATTATCCGAGAAAGACCGTCTGTTGGCCGTGGACGCCTACAAAAAGTACAGTCTGTACGGAGCTTTGCGCCTCTATGGGGATAACGTGTTAGGTTTAGGTCACGTCGATCCAAGCTGGTTAGAAGGCTTTTTTGAACGCCTTTCGTGGGGCCCAAGCACGAAAAAGGCCCGTTTTGACGCCCTTTTAGCCTTTGAAGAGGAAATTCTCGCCGAAGCTCTGCGTTCCCGGCAAAAAGATGACCAAAAAGGCACTGAAGTCTTTTCTGATTACGCTCAAGTTCACGCCCCAGCCGAGAAAGACCCGTTTATCGCAGAAAAACGACAGGATTTAGATTCTTTGCGCCAGAATTTGACCCACCTGGGCTTCTAGCCCCACCTAACCCTTAAAAATTTGCAAGAAAATTCCTAACATCGAGGTTGTGGATAACTTGGGGATAGACTCTGAACTTTTCGGGATAATTTTGGCCTTGGCCTCAGGCGGGCTTTCCCTTACCCACGTTTTTTGCTATAAAGTAAACAGTTATCCAAGCACAAGGAGCTACCATGGTCAGTTATAAAGATCTGGGCCTGGTGAACACCAAAGATTTGTTCGCCAAGGCTGTCAAAGGCGGCTACGCCATTCCCGCCTACAACTTCAACAATCTGGAGCAGCTTCAGGCCATTATTCAAGCCTGCGTTGAAACCAAGTCTCCTGTTATCCTCCAGGTTTCTTCCGGTGCCCGTAAGTACGCCAACGCTACCCTCCTCCGCAACCTGGCCAAAGGTGCCGGCGAATATGCCAAGGAACTCGGCTATTCGATTCCTATCGTTCTTCACCTCGACCACGGCGACAGCCTTGACCTCTGCAAAAGCTGTATTGAAAGCGGCTTTTCTTCGGTCATGATCGATGGTTCACACCTGCCCTACGAAGAGAACATTAAGTTGACCAAGTCGGTGGTTGATTTTGCTCACAGCCAGAAAGATTACGTTTCGGTTGAGGGTGAACTGGGCGTTCTCGCCGGTATCGAAGACGACGTTGTCGCTGAGCACTCATCGTACACTAAGCCCGAAGAAGTCATTGACTTCGTAAAACGCACCGGTGTCGACTCTTTGGCAATTTCGATTGGTACCAGCCACGGCGCCACCAAATTCAAGCCCGAGCAATGCACCCGCACCGCTGACGGTATTCTGGTCCCTCCGGCCCTCCGCTTTGACATCCTTGAAGAAATTGAAAAGAAGCTCCCCGGCTTCCCCATTGTTCTTCACGGCTCGTCGTCGGTTCCCGTCGAGTACGTTAAGCAGATCACCCAGTACGGCGGCAAGTTGAAAGACACAGTCGGTATTCCCGAGGAACAGTTGCGCCGCGCCGCGAAATCGGCTGTTTGCAAAATTAACATCGACTCGGACGGACGTTTGGCCATGACCGCCGCCATCCGCAAAGTCTTTCAGGAAAACCCCAGTGAATTTGACCCCCGCAAGTACCTGGGACCGGCCCGCGACGAACTGAAGAAGCTCTATATGCACAAGAACCGCGAGGTTCTTGGTTCAGCAGAACGCGCCTAATAAGGACTCCCAAGCCTAACAAGCAAAAAGCCGGCTTTAACGCCGGCTTTTTTTATCGTGCTCCCGTGTCTGACTCTGCTAAGCCAGGCTCTGGTCTAACGGCTTGGGAGGCAAGCCGGGTGACACTATCCAGATTGGTAAGATCGAGAGGTAAGATAACCTTGTTGGTCTTACCCTGAAGGTTTGCCAGCTGAGCGACAAACTTTTCAATCATCTGCATTTCGACCGCCATGTCGCCCCCGGGCAAACTCATGGCACCCGCTAACTTTTCCAAGCCTTCAGCGGTGGCCTTTGAAACAGCCAAGATTTCTGAAGCGCGACCTTCGGCCTCGTTGATCTGCTTTTGTTTTTCGCCTTCGGATTTATTGATCGCTTCTTCCATGATCCCCACGGACTGATTGATCCGTGCGTTCATCTCACCGATCGACTTAGCGATTTTTGCCCGTTTATCGCGTTCTGCGTTGACCTGAAGTTCCATAGTCTTGAGGATGCTGTGCGGGACGGTAATATTCTGAATCTCGTACCGTGTCACCCTAACACCCCAGGTTTCGAGAGCATCATCAAGATTTTTGACCAGGGTCGCATTGATCGAATCCCGCTCCTCGAAGGTGCGGTCCAGCTCCAAGCGGCCAATGACCGACCGCATCATGGTCTGCGCCAGCTGTATTGTGGCAAACTTGAAATCCGAGATCCCGTAGCTGGCCTTTTTAGGGTCCACAACCATCAAATACAAGACGCCACCAATCTCAACCCGGACGTTGTCTTCGGTAAAGCACGGTTGAGGGGGAACTTCTAAGGCGATTTCTTTTAAAGAATGGGTGTAGCGGACTCGGTCCATTAGGGGCACTAAGATATGCAAACCACCTTCGAGCAGTCGAGAAAACTTACCCAAGCGCTCGACAACTAAGACCGACTTTGAAGGGACAACGCGAATGCTGCGGAGCATGGATACTAAAAAAACGGCCGCGGCGGCCCCTAAAATCAACAAAAGCGGAAAAAACGGATTGAGAAGAAGATTACTCATGCTTTGCCTCCTGGTCCTAAGCCCAAGGTGGGCAAGACCGCTGAAAGAGAACTTTTGACCTGGGCCAATTCCAGCGGAAGAACTTGGACCTCTGAGGTGCCGAGAAGTCGGCCTAGCTGTTGAAAATACTGATCGGCTACCTGCAGGTTCATCGCCTTACGTCCATTGGTTTTACTCAGGGCCTCGGCAACCATCCTGAGGCCTTCGGCCGTTGCCGTCGTTACTGTCTCAATCGAGTTGGCGCGACCCTCGGCTTCGTTGATACGCTTTTGACGTTCGCCACGCGATAGGTTGATTGCTTCTTCGCGTTCCCCCTTCGACACGTTGATCCGGGCTTCTTTATCGCCTTCTGACTCGAGAATCTCCGCTCTTTTGGCCCGTTCTGCAACGACTTGCTTTTCCATCGCGTCAATCACCGACTTGGCCGGCTCGATGTCGCGAATCTCGTACCTGGTGACTTTAACACCCCAAGGTTCACTGGCGGTGTCGATACTTTTTACGACGGACGCGTTGATTTTGTCGCGCTCGCAAAACGTTTTGTCGAGAGCAATCTTACCGATTTCACTTCGCATCGTGGTCTGAGCCAGCTGTGTCGTTGCCCAACCGTAGTTTTCAATCCCGTAACTTGCTTGAACAGGGTCAATGACTCGAAGGTACAAAACACCATCCACTTCAACTTGGACGTTATCTTGGGTGATGCAGACCTGAGGTTTTACCGTCAAAACCTGCTCTTTAAGGGTGTGTTTATAGGCGATTTTTTGGACAAACGGCACCACAAAATGCAAGCCAGGTTCAAGAGCCTTTTTAAACTTTCCTAGCTCCTCAAGAACCCAGGCCTGCTGGGCCGGCACCACCCGGACCAGTTGAAAGAAAATCCAGATGACCAAAGCCACCAAAGCGTAAATGAGCCACGTCAGCATGGTTGATACTCCTTTTTTAAAGCGTTTTAATTTCTCCGGCGCTATTTCTCGAGGGCCTTAAAGGCTTCTTCGATACGGTCGTGTTCACTCAAGGCCACAAATAGGGTCAGGCCGTCTCGGCCTAAGACGATCACGTCTTTTCCTACAGGGATCGGTTCTTCGGAGCGAGCCGCCCAGGTGGTCCCTTCAAAACGTACACGCCCTTCCTGAGCCCCATCGAGAGCTTCAACCACTTGAGCCGTTTTACCGAGAACTTCCTTATCGTTGCTCCCGCCGCCCGTGTTTGCCAAGCCGCCAAAAAAGCGCCGAAACAGAAAAATACCAGCACCCGAGACCACGAGCCACACGGCAAACTGCAAGGGCAAAGCGGTATTGAAGAAGGGAAGCAGATTCAGTACGGCAAGCACCAACGCCGCCAAACCGGGAATGAGAAAATCGATAAGAGAGGAAAAAAGGGCGGCCGAAACCAACCCAAGGCCCAAAAGGCCCCAAAGCCAAAGGAACATACCCTAATTGTAAGGCAGGTTCGCTCTAGGCTCAAGGGCGAATCAGGAACGACTCACGGGCGAACGCGTTTTCGGTCGCGCGGAAAGGGGCTTGCTTCTTTGACGTTGGGTAACCCTAAAATCCGGGCCGTCAAGCGTTCGACGCCAATGGCAAAGCCCCCGTGGGGCGGACAACCGTATTGGTAGATCGAAGCATAGTCGGACATGCCTTCGCGGGTAAGGCCAAACTTGGGAAGAGCATCTAAAAACATTGCCAAGTCGTTGAGGCGGCGACCACCCGAGGTGATTTCTAGGCCCCTAAAGATTAAGTCGAAACTCAGGGTTTTGAGACCATCGGCGCTCGGGAAGGTGTAAAACGGCCGCTTTTTGCGAGGCCACCCGTTAATAAACACCGCATCGACCCCAAATTCGCGTTGTGCCCAGTCGCACAGAGCGCGCTCACCTTCGGGGGCAATTTCAAACACCTTTTTGCCGGTTTCTTTCGTGATAATCTCTTTGGCTTCTTCGTGGTCAACCACCGGGGCTTTCGCCATAGCGCCTGGAACGGGGACACTGGCGCCCCACAAGGCCAAGTCGGCTTGGTTGTTCGCCGCCACTTGGGTAAACACATAGTCGAGCAGCCCGCGTTCAAAGTTCATGAGGTCTACTTCCGATTCAATAAAGGCCATTTCTACGTCAAACGAGACATACTCGTTCAAGTGGCGCGGGGTGTCATGCTTTTCGGCACGGTAGGCATGCGAAATCTCAAAGACGCGTTCCAACCCCGACGACACCATGACTTCTTTGTAAAACTGTGGAGACTGGGCCAAATAGACCTTGTTTTCGAAATATTCCACCGAGAACAAGTTCGTTCCGCCTTCGGTTCCGGTGCTAATCAGCTTCGAGGTCTTGATCTCGAAGAAATCCTGCTTATGCATGTATTCGGAGAGGTAGCGCAACAACGAAGACTGCAGTTCAAAAATAGCGCGAATCTTTGGTAGGCGCAGGGCAACAACCCGGTTGTCTAACAGGGCTTCGAGCGGGTACTTGTCAGCTTCTTGGTAAATGGCCAAGGGGATTTCGGGATCAGCTACCGAAAGAACCTCTACTGAAGACGGTTCAATTTCGGCTCCCCCGGGAGCTTTGTCGTTCGCCGCAACACGACCGCGAACTTTCAAAACAGATTCATGGGTAAACTCGGGCTTTTCATGAAACACCAGCTGAACGTAGCCTGAGCGGTCGCGCAGGATTACAAAGTTTACCTGACCAAGTTCTCGAATTCGATGAACCCAGCCGAATACTTCTACTTCGCTGTTTAAATTCTTCGCGACGTCTTGAGCTAATACACGCAACGCTGTTCCCCCGCCTGACAATATCGCTTTGTTGTACCGACTTCAGGTTAAAAAGGCAAGGGGAACGAGTTAGCTCGCGGTAACCAGGGGGCTAGCCGAGAGCTTTTGCCAACAATTGATTGACCAAAGCGGGTGCGGCGCGCCCTCCGGTGGCCTGCATCACCTGCCCCACCAAAAAGCCCTTTTGCCGTTGATCACCCGCGCGAATGGCGTCCACCACACCGGAATGCTCGGCAAACACCTTATCCAGAATGGGTTGAAGCTGGCTTTCGGTGGTGATGGCTTCCCATCCCTTTTCTTTAACGAGAGTTTCGGGGTCTTTGTTTTCTTCAAAAACAGCAATCAGCAGTTGTTTGGCAATCTTGATATGGATGCGGCCCGATTCCAAAAGGGTCACCAGTTGAGCCAGTCGGGCGCTCGACAAGGGGCTCGCCTCGAGCGTGAGGTCAAAGTGCTTAAGCTCTTTTTGGACGTCGCCCATCAGCCAGTTCGCCACCGATGCGCCTTGACCACTGGCTTTAGCGGTCGTTTCAAAGTAATCGGCCAGACTCTTCGACTCGCTGACAAAGTCTGCCTGCTCGGCGCTTAGCCCCCAGGTCGTCTTGAGACGTTCACGGCGGGCGAGGGGCAATTCCACCTGCAAGCTGTCCACGAGCCGAAGAAAGTCACCGGACGGTACAAAGGGTGGCAAGTCAGGCTCAGGGAAGTACCGGTAGTCGTGACTTGATTCTTTACTGCGCATCGACTCGGTCACATCGCGGTTCTCGTTCCACAGGCGGGTCTCTTGAACAATGCGTGTACCGGCTTCAAACTGGGCGCTTTGCCGTTTGAACTCAAACTCAAGGGCTTTGCGGACAAACCGACTGGAGTTAAGGTTTTTGACCTCAACTTTCGTTCCCAAACCGCCACCGGTCTTGTTGATCGAGATGTTGGCGTCGCAACGGAGCGAACCTTCTTCCATGTTTCCATCCGAGACATGAAGGTAGCGAACCACGCGCTGAAAGTACTGAAGAAACCTCTCGGCCTCTTCGCCGCCCGAAAGGTCTGGTTCGGTAACGATTTCAAGCAGGGGGTAACCGGTTCGGTTGTAGTCGCACAAGCTCATGTCGCCGGCGTGAATCATCTTGCCGGCGTCCTCTTCGAGGTGGACGTCGTGAATGCGAATCCTCTTGGTAACCCCCTCACCCAGCGGGACATCGATAAATCCGTTTTCGCCGACAGGATCGCGGAACTGGCTGATCTGGTAGTTTTTTGGGAGGTCGGGGTAGAAGTAGTTTTTACGCTCAAACAGGGTGCGTGGCGAAAGCCGGCAGTTAAGGGCCTGGGCCACCACGTAGGCGAGCTTGATAGCCTCTTCGTTCAAAACAGGCAAAACCCCGGGGTAACCCAGACAGACTGGACAAACATTGGTGTTGGGTTCATCGCCGTAATGGGCTTTACACGAGCAGAAAACCTTGCTCTTGGTTAATAGGTGAATGTGGATTTCTAAACCGACAAAGGTGTCGTACATCAAAGACTCCAGTCCAGGGAGGTTCCCGGGCAAGCCGCCGGGGGTACAGCCTCGGCAAAACGATCGGCGACTTCAAAGAGGCGCCCTTCCTCAAAGACCGGGGCTAGCACCTGTAGACCAACAGGAAGCCCGTCAGCTAAACCGGCAGGAAAGCTTAAACCCGGTTGTCCGGTTAAGTTCGCCGTTACGGTGAACTTGTCGGCCAGCTTTTGTTGAAATGACGTCATCGTAGTATCGCCATGAGCAAAGGCCGTGGTGGGAAACGTTGGCGAAAGAAAGACATCGGCTTCTTCAAAGATCCGGTCAAAGTCCCGGCGAATCGCGGTACGGACCTTTTGAGCCTTAGTATAAAACTGATCCTGGAACCCACTGCGCAGAACATACGAACCTAACAGGATCCTAGTTTTTACCTCGTCGCCGAAACCGGCGGTTCGCGCTTTACGAATGAGGTCTTCGGGGTTTTCGGCATATTCAGGGCGAAGGCCGTAGCGAATCCCATTGAAGCGTGCCAGGTTGGCACTGGCTTCGGCCGTCGCGATGGTATAGTAGGCGCTTACGGCATACTCGAGCGTGGGGAGCTCTACCTCCACCAGAGTATAACCCAGCTTTTTCAGGGTGGCTAAGGACTCGCGGTAGACTGCTTCGACCCCGGGGGCTAACCCGGTCAGATTCTTCAAGATACCAATTTTGCGCACCGGACGGGCGGGGCCAGGCTCACTCTTAAGCGAGGTTTGGTCATTACCATCCTCGCCTTTTATAAGGTCGTAAACGGAACGGGTAAGGCCCACCGTCGTAGCGAGCACACCAATGACCTCTAACGACGAGGCATAGGCGGTAAGACCAAAGCGGCTCACCGTTCCATAGGTGGGTTTCAAACCGTACACACCGCAGAATGCGGCGGGTTGTCGAACCGAACCCCCGGTATCACTGCCCAAGGCAAAAGGAACCTGGCCTGCCGCGACACAGGCCGCACTGCCTCCGGACGATCCACCGGCCACACGGGTCACGTCCCAAGGGTTGTTGGTTTTACCCAAAGCGGAATTATCAGTAGAGGAACCCATGCCGAACTCATCCAAGTTCGTTTTTCCCACAGGACGAGCTCCACCGTCGATCAGCTTTTGTACGGCGGTAGCCGTGTAGGGACTGGTTAACCCCTCGAGCATTTTACTGCCGCAGGTCAAGGGAAAGCCTGCTACGGCGATGTTGTCTTTGACGCCGAACGGCAAACCCGCTACAGGGCTTTGCCCTGCGGGGACAGCCGAGGTGGAGGCGGGGTTGTGCTGGGGATTAAAGCTGAGAAAGGCGCCAATTTTGGCTTCCCAGGCTTTCGCATACGCGGTGTAGGAAGCGGCTTTTTCAGAAAAACGCCTCCACGAGTCTTCGAGTTTCGCCATGGAGGTCTCCTATAGGACGTTCGGGATCACGATAAAGCGGTCTTCTAGCTCGGGAGCCCTTTCGAGCGCGGCATCCGCCAGCGTGCTGGGCTTCACGGCATCGGGGCGAACGCGGTTGGCTTTCACAAAGGCGTGGGTGGTGGGTTCAAGGCCGTCTGTGTCGACCTCTTTCATTTTTTCAAAGTACGAAACCATCTGAGTCACTTCCCGGCCCAGGCGTTCCAGCTCGACGGGGGTAAGGGCGATTTGTGCCAACTCCGCCGTAATTTCTAGCTCGCGAATGTCCATAATGTGTTTCATTAACACAGGAAGCTTTTCTTTTGTCAAGTTTTAGCGGGACGCTGGGGCAGGCCTATTCCTGTTGCCGGGCGTTCCAATTGAACGCTGTGCCTAAAGCGGAACAGTTGAGCGGGTCGCCCCGTCGTCGAGGAATCCTTGCCTTCGGCCTCTTTGACCAAGCCCCCTTGCAACAAAAGACGACGAAAGTTTTGTTTATGAAGAACAACCCCCGACAGGGCCTCGACCACGCGCTGAAGCTGAAGCAAGGTAAAGACCTGACCAACCAGCTCAAAAACGACGGGCCGGTACCGAATCTTAGCGCGCAATCGGCCCATGGTCGAAGCCAGAATCCGACGATGATCCCCTTCCATAGGTAAACCCAAGCGGGCGTCCTGCGCCCTGAACTCGGTATCGGCCATGAGGTGCTGGGTAATAGGAAGAAGGTCACGCTCGGTTTCGGGGTAGGCGTGCCAATCGCGCTGACTTTCGGATACCAGGCCGGCTTCATACAACAGCTCAAAGCGCGGTAAAACTTTTTCGGGGTCCCAGGTGGACTTTCCCGTTCCAAACGCCACGGCAACCCTTTGTTCACACGAAAGCTTTGAATCGCCCTCGCGTTGAGAACACCACGAGCCCAACCGAGGCAAAATAACTTCATCAAGAACAGCGGGGCGACCTTTGCGATGATCTTCCCACGGGAGAAAATCATACCAATCGCGCCAAACGCCAGCCCGAGTCTGCGAAGGAGCCTCGGGGCCCACCAGGGCAAGGTAACCCACTGTCAGTAAGCGTCGACGTTGTTCCAGACGGACAGGATCGCGGTGCCGGTTACCAAAGGTGTAGAGCTGTTCCACATAGCCCAGCGACAAACCGCTCAGTTCATCGACCCAAGCACGTACCGCCAAGTCCAGAGTCCGGTGTTTTCCCGGATCAAAGGGACCAAACGGCAAAGCTAGGGTTGGCTCTTGCGCCGGGTCGCTCAGTCCAGAAGTCGGTGCATTCAGCCCAGGAACGGTGAGTACCGCCACCCGGCCATGACGAACCGACACCACCACCGCTGATAATCCCAGGTCTACCGTCCAAGCTTGTTCCGCCATGTCCGTAGTTTACGGAGTTTGAGCAAAATACGGAAGGGTCAACCAACCCGCCGTCAGTGCGATACTTAAGATCGCCAGGGGTAAACCTGTTTTCAAATATTCCCGAAAGGTAAGCTTAATCCCATAAGGACGCGCGGTTTCGGCAACGATTAAATTGGCTACAGAGCCTAATAGCGTGAGATTTCCTGCCAAGGTCGAGGCCGCAGCCAACGCTAACCAAGCCTTTGACGGGTCGACCAACGTGGGGATCAAGGGTTTGAGCACCATCACGGCAGGAACGTTGCTAATAAGGTTGCTAAGCAGGGCAGAGACGCCCGAGAACAGCAACCAGTTTCCCGCCAAAAAAGGCCTCGACCACGCTAACAACACCTGAAAGCCGCCTGTACTTTCGACGGCGCGCGTAATGATAAACAGGGCCGCAAAAAACAACAAAAGTGTCCCGTCAATTTTTGCCAAAATCTTGACTGGTTTAACCCGCCGCGTGACCAAAAGAAGAGCCGCTCCGGCCAACGCCGCGAGGGCCAAGGGCCAACCCAACAGAAAGCCCCCGATCATGACCGCCAAAGCCAGACCGCTTTTCAGCAGTAAGGCCTTGTGAACCCTTATACGTTTCAAAGGAGTTCCTACCAAGGGCCGCCGACGAAGGGATTGTCGGTAAGTCCAGGACAACAACAGCCAGGCCAAGCCCAGGGACAGAACCCCCGGAACAAAAAGCGCCGAAGCAAAAGCCTTAAAGCCCAGCCCCGACGAGGTCGCGATCAGGATATTTTGAGGATTCCCAATCGGCGTCATCATTGAGCCGATGTTGGCACTTACGGCTAACCCCATCAGGTACGGTAGAGGGTCTAGCTCAAGAGCCAAGGTAAGCTGGGCGACTAAGGGTGTAAACAGCAACACTACGGTATCATTGATAAATAGAGCCGAGAACAGGGCCCCCGCAACGATTACTAGCCCAAGAAAGCCCCTCGGAGAGTGCGCAAAGCGAGCCAGGGTTTGCCCGGCCAGCTCAAAAAACCCCGCAAGGCGCAAATGGGCGGTAAACACCATCATCGCGAAAAGGAGTGCTAACGTATTCAAATCGATGGCTTGATATGCGGTGTGGAGCGGGATGACACCCAACACTAAAACCACCACCGCACCCACAAGGGCCAGAGTCGCCCGATTAAAATGAAAAAAGGGAACCTCGCCAAGTGCCACGCCCGCAAGGATCAGCGCCAGTAAGGCTTCTACCATACAAGAAAGCTACCGATTAAAAACACCTGGGCGAGGCCGTACAAAAGCATCACAAGGGCCTGAACGTTTTTCTGGGGTTTGACAAAAAGTTTAAACGTCAAAAGAACGTCCGATACGATAAACAGTAACGAGCCCACGACCCCAGTGACAGCGGTAAGGCGGGAGGCCTCAACCAACGAGAACCAACTGGTCCAGCTCATCAAAAAAATGACAAGAAGATAAAGGAGTACGGGGATTTTTTGCCCCCCCAGGTAACGCCAAAGCCACCGCATCAATAGGACCCCAACAACGGCATAGGGTACCAAGAGCCAAAGCAAGAACGGTTGAGTCAGTCCCCCTGAGCCCTGCCAAAAGGCAACGCTATAGCAGATGTTTCCCAAAAGGAAGGCACTTAACCCCCCTTTAAAGAAAATTTCTTTTTGTCCCAGCAAAAAGACATCTCCCAAAAATGCGAGGACCAAGGCACCCACCACCCAACCGTTAGCAGGCTGAGCCGACAGGACGTAGAAAAGGATGAGTAACGGTATTAAAAGCGGCTTTGTAAGCCTATTACCCTGCTGATTTTGCCGGACGGCAAACATCATATTGGCCGCTAAAACGACCGCGTAACACCCTAAGAGCCACGCCATAATACCCCCCAACGTGCAACACCCCGCGCAATACCTTTTAAGCTTAGGCTAAACCGCCAACCCTTGACAGCCCCCCCGCTGACAGGAACACCATAAGCTCATGCCCAAACTGGTCACTGGCCTCTTTGCCCTTGCTGGCCCCATAGCCTTGCAAAACCTCGTGGGGAGTGCCCTTAACCTCGCGGACAACGTGATGATCGGGTCACTGGGCGCGGCGAGTATCGCGGGAGTCGCCTTAGCAAACCAAATATTTTTTCTTCTCCTGTTGTTTTTATTTGCCATAGGGTCGGGAACCGCCATCTTTACCGCTCAGTTTTGGGGAAAGGGTGACCTTGCCGCGATCCGTCGGTTCTTGGGGTTAAGTGTGGCAGTGATGTCTGCCGGCGCTTTGCTGTTCTTTGCGGCGGCGCAACTTTTTCCTGAACAGATTCTCAGTCTTTTTTCAACAGATCCGCAGGTTATACACCAGGGTGGCCAGTTTTTACATTTCGTCAGCTTTGGCTTTCTCTTTCAAGCGGTCACGCTAAGTTTCGTGAATGTGTTGCGAAGTATGGAAAAAGTTCGCCTCCCTTTAGTAGCCAGCGTCCTCTCGCTTGCCCTTAACACCTTTCTTAACTGGGTCTTCATCTTTGGGAACCTCGGGTGCCCCGCCTGGGGAGTGGCAGGCTCGGCTTTAGCTACTGTCGTGTCACGTTTTGTCGAGATGGCTGTCATTTTGCTTGGAATCTATCGCCACCGTAGAGGAAAGACACGGCACCCCTTAGCCGCCAGGCTCAAAGAACTCAAATTTCGGCCCGAGGAACGCCGACAGTTTTTTAAGGTAACCTGGCCTGTTGTCGGCAACGAAGTCGGCTGGGCTTTAGGCTTCACCATTCCCGCCTTGGTCTTTGCCCGCCTCAGTACTGATGCCATGGCGGCTTATAATATAGCCGATACAGCGATCAAATTAGTTTTGGTCGTCTTTTTTGGCACCACAAACGCGAACGCCATCATGGTGGGCAAAAGCATCGGCGAGAATAACCCTATCGAGGCCCGTGCCATAGCCCGCTTTTTTAGCTTTCTCGCCCCGGCTCTCGGTGCCACGTTAGGTCTGCTTTTAGCCGCTAGCAGTATTTTTGTTCCTCTGGCCTTTCATGTCGATGAAACAGTTCGCTCGTGGGCGCGAACGGGTATGCTTTTATTCGCCCTCGATATGCCCTTACGGATGTTCAATTGGCATGTTATCGTCGGCATCCTTCGCGCCGGGGGCGACACCACCTATTCTATGGTTTTAGATGTCGGCGGGACGTGGCTGGTCGGAGTCCCCCTATGCCTTTTGGCTGGCTTGGTCTTCCACTTGCCGTTTTGGATGGTTTACACTGCGACCCTGCTCGAGGATATTCCTAAAGTTTTCATGGGTTTAGCCCGCCTTAAAAGCGGCAAATGGTTGAACAACCTTACCTACGAGCCAGAAGCCGCCTAGGAGAAAAAAGTTTTTCTTGACACCTGTCTCCCGAGGCTGGATATTCAAGAAATGGGAATTTCATTACTTTTTATAGGTCTGCTTTTTTTTGTTGCACACTCCCTGGTCTTTCTGTTTAAGCGGACCAAAATCCCCGATGTGTTCTTTTTGATCTTGCTGGGGTTTTTAGCCGGCCCTGTTTTCGGCTTTGTGAACCTGAACGACTTCGGTCAAGTCGGCAACGTCTTAAGCACGTTTGCGTTAGTTCTGTTGTTATTTGAGGGCGGAACGCACCTCAGCCCCAAGACCCTGTCGCAGTCTTTGAAAGGAACGATGGGCCTCACCCTCACGACCTTTTTTGCAACCGCCGCCTTAGCTACCGTCGTCAGTTACTTTTTTATGGGCTTTACGCTTTTAGGAGCTCTGACCCTTGGCACAATTTTGGGGGGTATTTCTCCGGCGGTCGTTATTCCTTTAGCCAAGTACTTGGGGCTATCTGATAACAACCAGACCTCGGTGATCCTAGAATCAGCCGTTACTGATGTACTTTCCATCATCCTCACCTTCACACTCATTAATCTGGGCGCAGGCCAACATTTCGAAGTCGGCCCGATGATAGGGCAGATTCTTTCAGCCTTTCTCTTTGCGGTCATCATCGGCCTTTTGGGCAGTTTAGTGTGGATCCTCGTTCTCAATTCGATCCGCGTCATTCCCAATACCGTATTTTCCACCTTGGCCTTTGGGCTGGTTCTGTATGGGCTCACCGAGTTTTTAGGCTTTTCAGGAGCCTTTGCGACGTTAGCGTTTGGTTTTGGCCTGACAAATCAGGTAGAGCTAGGTTTTCACAAACTGCCTCTGGTAAAAAAAGGCAACCCTGCAAGTCTCACCGAGCTAGAAATGGGATTTTTCAGCGAAGTAACGTTCCTGCTCAAAACGTTCTTTTTCTTTTACTTGGGCATCTCGTTCCAATGGCAGGGCTTAGGAGCTCTTCCTTATATTCTGGCGTTCTTAGTCGCGTTGTTTATCGTTCGCCCTTTTTTGACCAGCTTCTTTTTACGGCGCAAAGCCGGTAAGCGCGAGGGGGCCCTGATCTCTGTCTTAGTTCCTAAGGGCCTAGCCTCGGCCGTTTTGGCCACCATCCCGTTGGCACGAGGCCTGCCGGATGGTCAACCGATCGCCAATTTCGCCGTCATTGCCGTCATCCTCAGTGTCGTATTTACCTCAATCATGGTTCTTCTGGTAGAAAAAACACCTGTAGCAAAACTCTACACAAGACTTTTCAAGGCCACCGAGGCAAACCTGCCCGAGGGGCCTGACGAAATACCCCTCAGTAGTGTTCAAAACGAAAAATCTTGACATATTCAGGAAGGCCCCAAAAAACGGGGCCTTCAGTATTTGAAGGATGGTGGTGCGACTCATAAATCATGGAATCGCGAATTCTGTCCACTCGGCCAACGGTCACGTCTGAATCGTCAATGCGGTTGATGGACTTTTGAAGAGTTTTCAGGTAGGCCTCGAGTTCCGTTTGACGATCCAACGATACGACAACGAGAAATTTACCCAACCCTGCCGGAGGCTTGATGGGAAACCACCCATGATCGGGGATATCATACCAGCGCCCCCCCTGAATCACTTTTTGGGCTAAAACTGTGATAAAGCCCTTGGTATTTTCGGCTAAAACATACAAAAAGGCATCCTGATCGGCTTCTATGTGGATTTGCAAGTTCTGCCCATCCCGAAGGTAGTGCATTTCGTAGACGTTCAAGGGCAGTTCCTCGACGTTACCGCCTTCATTACGAAAGACCGCCATTCGCCATGTTAGACCTGCGGCAAACACCGCGGGTAAAAAACCGATTCCCAGCACCAAAAGTAGAATCCAGGGTCGAATTTTGCTTACCATGGTACGCATCCTCCTTTAGGGGGCCATTTTTAAGTGAAAAACATTGGCGATCCCATTCAAAAGAAAGCTCACACCAATGGCGGCAATAAAGATGTACATGATTCGTGAAATTACCAGACTGCCAAAGCGGCCCATCAGCTTATGAAGAACCGTCGAAGCACGCAAAATTCCCCAAGAAAGCGCCATCGCAGCCGTTAACGAAATCAGTGCGATGAGCCAGCCGTCTCGGTCGAGGATCAAAATTGAGGTGACGATGGCCCCAGGACCGACCAGCAACGGAATCGCTAAGGGGACCACCCC
Organism: Spirochaetales bacterium; assembly: GCA_027451945.1. Lineage (GTDB taxonomy): Bacteria > Spirochaetota > Spirochaetia > JABEVK01 > JABEVK01 > JABEVK01. The sequence continues at coordinate 12,640 of DAIDHT010000041.1, read as the reverse complement.
CATCTCCAGTACGTGATCGCCAGAAAGCGCATCATGGTGCTGAGAGGGTGTCAGAATCCGTTGGACGGCAATCACGGTCAGCAAAATTCCCCCCGCGATGCGAAACTCATCAATGGTTATTTGAAAAAAGTTGAGGAGAATAGCTTTACCGGTAAAGGTAAGGACTAGCAGTGTAAAAAATCCTGCGGCCACCGCTGTATTGAACAGTTTGTTCCTCAGGCGATCCTCTAAACCTTCGGTGTATTCCAGAAAAATAGGAACGTTACCCAGCGGGTTGAGAATCGCTATCAGTGCCAGAGTTGAGTTAAAAATTAGTTCCCAAGGGTTCATGATTCTCAGAGAGCTTACTCGGATTTTCCCGTTTCCAGCAAGCCTCGGAATTCGTCTTCCCAAACATAGAACGATTCTGCCACCAGCTTTCCGTCATGATAATACCGAACATAGGGAATGGCATGGCTGTGAAAGACATTTTCTTTAAACATGCGAATCTCGTTGAACCGCTTATGTTTGTCATAGACCAACTGAAAAACCTTGACTCCCGGGTAATCATCGGTCAGCCATGACGCCATGTCTACCCATTCTGGACACCAGCCTTGGGTCATGATAACCGCGACCTTTGGTGCGGCTTGGGTAATGCGGTCAGAAAATTCCTTTTTTTCAAAGAGTTCGTCGAGCTCATCATCAGGAATCACTTGAGGTTTAGGCATAGAATCTCCTCGTTGTAGTAAGGGTAGAAAGTAGTCTTCAAAGTACCACTGTCACACAGGATACGGAAATTCGATAATTTGTGAATTGTATCACTTGACAGAATAATGCGCCTAAGGGCACAATAAACTCATCTGAAGAACGGACTCAGTCCTTTCCAGGAACCCCAGCCGGCTACCGAAAACGGTGGCCTCCTATCCAGAGGTGATCTGATGGAGAAGAGAATAGGCGTCGTCGCCGTCGTTATTCAAAATCGCGAGAGCGCGAAGACGTTCAATTCTATCCTGGGCGAATTTCACGACATGATTTTGGGCCGCCAGGGTCTGCCCTTGCACGCTCGGAATCTGCATGTCATTTCGCTCATCGTTGAAGGAACCACGGATGAGATCGGAGCCATGACCGGCAAAATCGGTCGCTTGGCGGGTGTTCAGGTAAGGTCTGTTCTGACGAAAGGAGACACCGATGAACGCCGCAACTCTCTCGAAAACCTTCATTGACCGGGACAAACTCTATTCACTGCTGGACGGAAAAACCCCCACTGACGCCGAAGTCACGGCATTGCTGAATAAAGCCTTAAAGCTCAAAGGTCTTGAGCTAGAGGATGTTGCCGTACTTTTGCGTGTTAAAGACGCCGCAACCATCCGGCGGATTCAAGAAACCGCCCACCAGGTCAAAGAAATTATTTATGGTAAACGGTTAGTTCTGTTCGCGCCTGTTTACACAGGCAATAAATGCTCCAACTCTTGTACCTACTGCGCCTTTCGCCAAGAAAACACCGAGCTTAAACGAACCGTTCTAACGACGGCGCAAATTGAAAATGAAGTCCGCTTTTTGCTCAAGCAAGGTCACAAGCGCATCCTGCTGATCTGTGGGGAGGATGCTGACAGCACCGTGGACGACTTTATAACGGGCATCCGCGCCGCCTATAGTGTCAAAGAAGGCAAAGCCTCGATTCGTCGTATCAACGTCGAAATCGCGCCACTTGGGGTCGAAGATTTTCGCAAGCTAGCTGCCGAAAAAATCGGCACCTATATCTGCTTTCAAGAAACCTACGACCCGATACAGTACAAGAAATACCACCTCAAAGGGCCTAAGGCCGACTACGAAAATCGTCTGTATGTCATGGACCGCGCCATGGAAGCCGGCATTCAAGACGTGGGCATCGGGGCATTGTTTGGACTCGGCGACTACCGGTTTGAAGTTCTTGCCATGATGGAACATGCCCGCCACCTCGAAGAAAAGTTCGGCTGTGGACCTCACACCGTTTCGGTTCCCCGCATTGAACCTGCCGACGGCGCTCCTGTAGCCAATCACGTACCCCACCCCGTTTCTGACGACGACTTTAAAAAGATTGTCGCGTTGATCCGTATCGCCCTCCCCTATACCGGCATCATTCTTTCGACCCGCGAAAATGAAACCATCCGTAAAGAGCTGTTTCAATACGGCATCAGTCAAATCTCGGCGGGGTCCCGTACCAACCCTGGCGCTTATGCCGAAGATGGCGGCGACACCGGCGCTCAATTTGCCTTGGGTGACCACCGAACTCTCGAAGAGGTTATTTCACAACTGATCGACGATGAGTACGTTCCCAGCTTTTGCACCGGCTGTTACCGCAAGGGCCGGGTAGGCGCGGACTTTATGGATTTGGCGAAGCCTGGTTTGATTAAAGAATTCTGCCTACCCAACGGTCTGTTTACCTTTCGCGAGTACCTCAATGACTATGCCACCCCCGACGTACGGGAACGAGGGATCGCTCTGATGGAAAAAATCACCGCGACTGTTGGCAAAGCTTCCATTGAAAAGAAAATCCGGGACAACGTGGCAAAAATCGACGCCGGTGAAAGGGATGTCTATCTATGACAGCTACCAGCGTTGACCCCGAAGCGGTGGTTGCCTTTTACCGAACGGCCTCGACGGGCGAGCTGATTCAACGTGCCGACGCCCTGTGCCGGTCGGTGCATGGGGACAAGGTTTGGTTGCGGGGGTTGGTCGAGTTTTCTAACTTCTGTGGAATGGACTGCCAGTATTGCGGCATTCGTCATTCCAACAGCAAGGTTGAACGTTACCGGCTCACCCCCGACCAGATCATCGACCTCACCGTTCAAGGCTACGAAGCGGGTTTGCGGACCTTTGTCTTGCAGGGGGGCGAAGACCCGTGGTTCACTGCCGACCGGATGGCCCAAGTGCTCGACGGTATCAAAACCCGTACCAAAGGGGAGGCTGCTGTTACCCTAAGCCTGGGCATACGCCCCCGCGAAACCTTTCGCTTATGGAAGGACGCCGGTGCCGACCGCTACTTGATGCGCTTTGAAACCTCGGACCCCGACCTGCATGCCCGCTTGCGCTGTGGCGTTTCGCTGGAACGGCGTCTTGAGGCCTTAGACGACCTGCGCGACTTGGGGTGGGAAGTGGGTTCAGGGTTTATGGTGGGGCTACCCGGTGAAACCGAAGAAACGCGAATCCGCAACGCCCTGCTGTGCTACGAGAAACACTTTGACATGGTGGGGATAGGCCCGTTTATTCCCCACCCCGAAACCCCTTTGGCCCAAGCCCCTCAACAACCCCTCGAGCTAGCGCTACGAGCCACCGCTCTGGTTCGCCTTCTTTTACCCCTGGCCAATATGCCGGCCACAACGGCGGCTGGCAGTCTTGATAAACAAGGGCGTGAAAAAATGATGGCCGCCGGTGCCAATGTGCTCATGCCAAACATTACCCCCGAAGACGTTAAAAAGAACTACTTGTTATACCCGAACAAGATCTGCTTAGATGAATCAGGCTTTGAATGCATCAATTGCCTAGACATCCGTACCCATTTGGTACGAAAAGCCATCGACTATGCCCGGGGCGATAGCCCTTCGTGGCGATCGGGTCAAACAGAGTAACATTGGAACACACAGAATGACTGAAACAGAAAAGGCCGTGACAAACTTTGGTCGTTCTCAAACCCCTCGAGAGGTGATCCGAGCCTATGCTTTCGTCAAAGAAGCCGCCGTGCGGGCGGTTCAAGAGGTCGATACACGGTTTACTCCGGCTGAGTTTGACGTGCTTTTGGCAGTTCTGACCGAAATCCGCGATGGGTTGCATGACCAGCTTTTCATCTTGCCGCTGGAACAAGGTGGTGCAGGGACCAGTCTCAACATGAACCTCAACGAGGTGGCCGCCGAGCTCGCCAGTCAGCGTGCAGGGCGAGTCTTTCACCCCCTCGAGGACCTTAACCGGTATCAGTCAACGAATGATACCTTTTCAACAGCGGTAACGATCCTGGCCTATGAAGGTTTGGTTCACCTTGAAAAAAAGGTCATCTCGTTACAAGAAAAGCTCGTCGCCCGAGAACAACAGTATGCCCGCCTCCTCGCGCCAGCCCGAACCGAATATCAAGATGCCTTACCCATAACGGTCGGCCAAATGTTCGGCTCTTGGGCTGGTCCCGTCGAACGTGACCGCTGGCGGTTAGCCAAGCTCAAAGAGCGGATTCGCTCAGTCGCCTTGGGCGGTACAGCGGTGGGAACAGGTTTTGGTGCGCCGGTTCGGTATGTCTTTGCCGCTGAAAAGCATCTTAGACGTCTCACAGGCTTTCCCCTAGCCCGTAGTCAGAACCTCAGTGACGAAATCGCCCACCTTGATAAATACGCAGAATTGGCCGGCGGCTACCGGCTTGTGGCCGAAAACCTCTTTCGTTGGGCGGGTGATTTACTGTTCTTAACGTCCAGCCCTGTGGGAGAGTTCCGACACCCCAACCTTCAAGCAGGCTCGTCTTTGATGGCCGCCAAAACCAACCCGGTTCTTCTTGAGTTCATTCAAGGCTTAGCCGTCGAGGTGCAAGGGGAATGTTTTAAGATTTCGTTGGGCAGTCAGTCTGGTCGTTTGGCGCTCAATGCGTTTCTCCCCTTTGTCTTGAAGAATCTTTTGACCATTCACAGCGCGTTAAGTCGTGCCCTCGACGCGGCTGTAACCCTCCTTGAACGCCTCGAAGTTCGCCAAAGCGTCCTTTTAGATCACTTAGCGCATTCGGCCGCCTTAGCCAATGCCCTGGTTCCTTTTCTGGGCTACGACCGCGTCAAAGGCGTCTTGGCCGCCTGGGAGGCCTCGCCTCCGACGTCTTGGTCTAGCGCCGAAGCCCTCTTAGTCCAAGAACTTGGCCTGTCGCCCGCCGAGGTGACCGCCCTGTTAGATACGCAAAACCTTACCACTTACTTAGCCCCCGCCAAGGAGCCTTTATGAGCAATCCCCAAGCCACCCCACTCGCCGAACGGCTATCCATAGTCTTTTACGGTTTACGAAATGCCGGAAAGTCCAGCTTGTTGAATTCGTTTTTAGGAACCCCCTCCGCCATTGTCTCGGCAGAGCCAGGAACGACAACCGACCCGGTAACACGAACCTTTGAATTGGGGGCTCTTGGGCCCGTCGCTCTTACCGACACCGCAGGCCTTGATGATGAGGGAGAGCTTGGTCAGCTTCGGGTGCAAAAAAGCCGCGAAAAGCTACTGGTCTGTGATGTGCCCGTTTTGGTCACGAGGTCAGATCTGCCCCCCTCTCCGCTTGAAACAGACCTTTGGGAAGAGCTCATTGCCAAAAAGCCGGCAATGACGCTTGTACTCACCCATGCCGACTTAGGGCTCCACCCGGACAAAAAGTCCTGGGCCGAGCTTCGCGGAGGGGTTAGCGTTAATAATCTTACCGGCGACGGCATTCTCGAATTTCGTAAGCTCCTTCAAAAAAAAGCTGATCTGGCGGAACGCGAGATCTCACCGCTCGAAGGTCTGGTGAACGAAAATGACTTTCTTATCCTCGTCACCCCTATAGATCTGGCCGCCCCGAAAGGTCGCCTGATTTTACCTCAAGTCGAAACGATTCGCGACGTTCTGGACAAGGACTGCGCTTGTTTGGTCGTGAAGGAACGCGAGTTGAAAGGCTTTTATGATCGACTGGGAGTTAAGCCAAAGCTAGTTATCTGTGACAGCCAGGTGTTTTCAAAAGTCGCATCGGATATTCCCGAAGAACAGCCGCTGACCTCGTTTTCTATCGTCTTTGCCCGTAAAAAAGGCGATTTGGGGGTGTACCTTGATGGCATTGCCGCCTTGGAGGCTATTAAGCCGGGAGCCAAAATTCTCGTCCTTGAAGCCTGTGCCCACCATAAACAAGCTGATGACATTGGAACGGTTAAGATTCCCCGACTGTTTCATCAAATGGTTCAATCACGAGCCGTCTTTGAACACAAACGCGAGATCCCGGACGATGAAGAGCTCAAGAAATACGCCTTGGTTGTCAATTGCGCCGGCTGTATGGTTTCGCGCAACAAAATGCTGACCCGTATCGATAAGCTCAAGGAGCTGGGAGTACCGGTCATCAATTATGGCTTATTCTTAGCCTGGGCCAATGGACTTCTACCTCGGGCGGTCCTGCCCTTTCCCGAAGCAGAAGTTCTGGTGTCACGCCTTAGCGCAAAGTCTTCCACGACATAGGAAAGGTGACCTGCCCGCCAAAATCTGCGCCTATTACAAACTTATGCCACAAACGCAAACAAGGAATCTCTACCAGGCCATACAGGCTTTTTCCAGGATCGAGTGTTGTTTTTCTTAGTAACGTGGCTTTCAAATACTGAACACGCTCAAGCAACTGACGCCGTTCCACAGCATGCTGGATCTCACTGTTGGTTTGGTTTTCGTTGACTTCATCCAGTCTATGTTGGTCCTGTTTGTTTCCGGAGGCAGCGCCTGGGGCACTGACAATCGTCGTGACGAGGTTTAAGCCGGAAGAAAGGGCATACGAAGCATCGGAATTTCTTACTGCTTGTCGAGCTTGTTCAATAAGCTCTTCGGCGTCTAAAGCCACTAATTTCGTCGGGGGTGAAAGGTAGGCGCTCATCGCTGAGGCGTTAGGCGGAAGCGGTGACGGGGTAGATTTTCCCATATACCCCGGAACAACTTCGGCAAAGAAATTTTCACTACTCACTAAAATTGGCGCCGACGAGGTGTTGGTGACTTGCACAACAACCTTTTCGAAGCCCTGATCACCCAAACCCTGGTCGCCTTGGTTAACGAAGTACTTAAACGAAAGCTCGACCTTCGCTTGCGGTGTGGTTCCCTGATAAAATCCCGACCCATGATTCCAAATAGAGGGACTTCCCTCGGGGACAACGGTGATCGTCGTACAGGACGAAAGCAAAAGCACACCGATGGCTCCTGCTAGAATTAAAGGTGATTTCATGGTTTTCACGATAGCATGCTTGCCCCTTGCCGAAAAGTGCAAATTCTCTTAGAACGACTCCAGCGATAAGGCGGAAACCCTATGAATCCTCAAAAAGAAAAATATGAAGCTGATAAGTTGGCCAAACGACTGAGGCATTACACGGGTGATGCTATCCACGATTTCAACATGATCGAAGACGGCGACCGCGTTATGGTTTGTGTGTCAGGCGGCAAGGACAGCTTTAGTCTGCTTCATCTGTTGATGAGCCTTCAGCGCAACGCTCCGGTCCGTTTTGACTTAGTCGCGGTCAACCTCGATCAAAAGCAACCAGGCTTTCCCGCACATATCCTTCCCGAGTACTTTCAAAAGCTAGGCATTGAATACCGAATTGTGGAACGCGACACCTATAGCATTGTCCGTCGTCTTATTCCCGAGGGACAAACGACCTGCAGTCTCTGTTCTCGCCTCCGCCGAGGAATCTTGTATAAAACGGCCGACGAGCTGGGTGCTACCAAAATTGCTTTAGGCCATCATCGCGACGATCTTCTTGAAACCTTATTCCTGAACATGTTCTACGGCGGCAAGCTCAAAGCCATGCCCCCTAAGCTCATCAGTGATGACGGTCGGCATATCGTCATTCGCCCCCTGGCCTACTGTCGTGAAAAGGACATTGAAAAGTTTGCGCAAATCCAGGAGTTTCCCATTATTCCTTGCGATTTATGTGGAAGTCAGCCTCACCTCCAACGAAAGGTCATCAAAAATATGATGCGCGACTGGGATCACCGCTTTCCCGGGTCCTTAGAATCGATGCTCCGCGCCGTACAAAACGTCGTTCCTTCGCATTTGGCTGACCCCAAGCTTTACGATTTTCGCAACCTTCGGACCCAAGATTCTCCGTTCCCTGACGGGGATTTGGCGTTTGATGAAGAATGCGCCGTCTCAGACTTTGGTCTTCGTCCGGTCCCCAGCGCGTAAAACGAGAAAAATTTCTTGACTTTCTGAGGCCAGGAGGACATTATACTCATATTGAACATAAGGGGGTCTGTATGACTACCACCCTTCCGGCCTTTACTCCGGAGGTACGCCAGCGTACGGCTGCGCTGTACGCGAAACTCAAGGATCACATTCCCGAAGTGGAGTGGGCCTTGACTGCGCCAATTATCGACGAGATACGCCGTCTTAAAACCGAAAAGAACGCGCTTGTCCTGGCACACAACTATATGACTCCCGACATTTTTCATGGTGTTGCCGATATCGTAGGGGATAGCTTAGCTCTAGCCCGTGAAGCGGCCCGTGCCAAAGCCGATATCATTGTCATGTGCGGCGTTCACTTTATGGCTGAAACCGTCAAAATCCTGAACCCCGAAGCCAAGGTGCTAATTGCGGATTTAACCGCCGGCTGTTCGCTTGCCGATTCCATTACGCCCGAAGATGTTGCTGCGTTACGACGCCAGTATCCAGGGGCCCCTGTTGTGACCTACGTTAACACCTCTGCCGCCGTCAAAGCCGCCAGCGATATTTGCTGTACTTCGGGGAACGCCCTCCAAGTTGTCGAGTCTCTCGACTCCGACGAGGTGATTTTTATACCTGATCAGTATTTGGCCCGCAATATTGCTCGCCAAACCAAAAAGACTATCAGGATCTGGGAAGGAGCCTGCGAAGTCCACGAGAAATTCACCCCGCGCGACCTTGATCAGATGCGGCACGATTACCCCGGGGTAACGATTATGGCCCACCCCGAATGCCCCCCCGAAGTGGTGAAAGCCGCCGATTACGCCGGGTCAACAGCGCAAATGATCCGTTTTGTGCAAGACAAACACCCCAAGCGAGTCGCACTCATTACCGAGTGTTCGATGAGCGACAACGTTGCTGTCCAATTTCCCGGGATTGATTTTGTTCGCCCGTGCAACCTGTGCCCGCACATGAAAAAAATCACCCTTCCGAAGATTCTAGACACCCTTGAAAACGAAACTCCCGAAGTAACGGTGGACCCTCAGTTCATTGAACCGGCACGGCGAGCGATTGAAAGGATGTTGGCCGTTCAGGCAGGCTAAGGCGTGAGAACAGAAGCTTGGGACGCGGTCGTCGTAGGAACCGGCCTTGCGGGGATGACGGCGGCCTTGGCCCTGAGTCCGCTAAAAACCCTTCTGATCACAAAAACGGATACCCTTGAAAGCGGCTCAACCCCTTGGGCTCAAGGCGGTGTGGCCTTTCCCGCTGATGAACAGGATATCCCGGTGCACATTCAAGACACCCTCGAGGCCGGTAACCATGCGGGTGAACAAGACGTGGTAGAGTTTTTAATCCGGCAAGCGCCGCACGCTCTAGCCTGGTTAGAAAACCAGGGGTTCACTTTTGACCACGGTGCCGATGGACACTATGATCGCGGTCAAGAAGGCTCACACTCTCGCCGGCGCATTCTGCACGCGGGCGGCGACGCCACAGGGGCCGCTTTATCGCACTTCTTTGCCAAAAAAGTCACACAAGCTTCTCATATTTCGGTACGAACCAAAACCTTCGCCGTTGACCTCGCAACCGACACCTTTGGGGTTTCTGGGGTCTGGCTTTGGGATGCTCAGGGTGCACTTTTAGTGACCACGCGACGGGTAATTCTGGCCACGGGCGGCTGGGGTCAAGTGTTTCCTCGCACCACCGCGCCTGGCGAAGCGACTGGAGATGGTGCCGTGATGGCCTTTCGTTCCGGTGCGGACCTTCGCGACCCTGAAATGATTCAGTTTCACCCCACAGGACTTGAAACCCCCGCTTGGGGACAAGTTCCGCTTTTGACTGAAGCCCTTAGGGGAGAAGGAGCCCCCTTGGTCACCTCCTCTAACGAAAAAGACTTAACCCCGTTAGCTATTCCCCACCCACTAGGCGCCTTAGGCCCCCGCGACACCGTAGCTCGTGCCGTCTTTTTGCGTCGCCAGCAAGGCTTTGGGGTCTGGCTGGATGTGCGAAACATCCCTCAGTTAGAACAACACTTTCCGACTGCCGTTTCGTTGGCGCACCAGAGTGGCTTTAACCCCCTTCAAGAACCACTGCCTGTTATTCCGGTTGCTCACTACACCATGGGAGGCGTCAAAACCAATCGTTCGGGCGGTACTCGGGTTCCTGGTTTGTACGTCATTGGCGAAGCCGCCTCTAGTGGCGTTCATGGCGCAAATCGCTTGGCTTCTAATAGTCTTTTAGAGTGCTTAGTCTTTGGCCTTGCCAGTGCTCAAGCGGCTCTAACCCAGGCCACGCCCCCCCTTTTAAGCCCCAACACAACACCTGAGCGCTTGTTGGGACCCTTGGTACCACTTCAAGAAATCGAGCGGTTTAGAAAGCAGTTGCGCGAGGTCACCTATAAGGCAGGAGGTCCCGTTCGCAACGGGCAGGAACTCCAAGACGGCTTAAAACAGCTCGAAACGTTAACGGTGGCGTGGCGAAAAGCCGCTGTTGTGCCGCTGTCCGATCAGACCACCCGCGAACACCTCCAAGCCTTTATCGAAACTGATAACCTTTTGGTTCTGTCTCGACAGATCCTTAGGGCGGCACTTGCTCGGGGTGCCAGCCTGGGGGCTCACTTCCGCAGTGATGCTCCATGAGCGGGTTTACGCTTCGGTCGCTCCCCGGTCAGGTATACCACTGGATTGAAGGCCTAGAAGCTTGGGGACGGGAAGAACATCGGCGACTGACCGGACAAACGCCTGAGCCCGTAGGGGGCGAGACGCTTGGTTATAGCCCTCAAGCGCACCAGGAACTCTTTTGGGTAACCAATACCTGGCTGGAACCTGTTGAAGTTCGCTTTTCTTCGATCGCCGACGCCGCACGCGCTCTAAGAAGCCTGGGGGCCCTCTGGACGTTGGTTCCGGGTCGCTTTCACCGCCGCGCGGCGTTGATTCAAGAAAATCTGCCGTACCTTTCAACCAAGCCCAAGAGCTTTCCTTTTCGCTTGCCTTCTGCCCCGCTTGGAGCCTGGACTTTGCTTGACGAAACGACCCTTTGGGCCTCGCCGGTTTGCACCAATCCCTTTCCTGGCGGCAAGCCGCCCCTTCTTGAAAACAAACTTGACCCGCCCAGCTCGGCGTATGCCAAACTCCAAGAAGCGCTTTTGTACTATGGGGCTTTACCTCAGCCGGGCGACCTCTGCCTCGATGCGGGTGCAGCGCCGGGTGGCTGGACCTGGGTGCTGTTAAATTTAGGTGCTAGGGTTATGAGCTTTGACCGCGCGCCCTTAGACCCGAAGCTTAGTCGCCGACCAGGCCTAACCCACCGCCAACAAGATGCCTTTAGCCTCAAACCTGAACACTTTGACCCACTAGCCTGGTTTGTCTGTGACGTGGTTTGTTACCCCGCCAAATTATGGGACTGGCTTCAAGCTTGGCTGGACAGTGAGAAGGTGAAACACTTTATTGTCACGATTAAGATGCAGGGTGAGCCTGACTGGGAAACCCTAGAGCGCTTTGCGCACGTCCCAGGGTCCCGGTTGCGTCATTTAGCCCATAACAAGCACGAGTTAACCTGGATGCTGTAGGCGTTTACAGGGTTTGACTAGCGTCATACACCGTGCCGTTGACGACAAGGGTGCCTGTTCTTGACCCGGTAAAAACAGCGCTCTGCGTTAAATTGTACGTTAAGGTCGGGTCCAGAGACAGGGTTTGAGCGCCAGTCGCGCTTAGAATACCAAGCTCGGTGAACGTCAAGGTGCTGACATTAGACACAGACGGTACCGCTGTCTCAGTTCCCGAGATTGTCATTGAACCATTGATGGTGTAACCACTCAAAATATCGAAGTAGTTAGAAAAAACACAGGTAAAATTAAATTGGCTTATGGCGCTTCCGTTGCTCCCAGACACGGTGTACGTCCCTGTAATCGTTGCCTCAGCATTGCTCAAAAGACTGATGGTTCCGTTGACGGTGGTCATCGTTTGGGTGGTCGGATTCGGTAGGACGGCCAGCCCCTGCTTCGTCACGTCGTCGACAGCTGACATAACCTCAGCAACGCTACTTTGAACAGACAAACTCGCTGAGGATAACGGGGGGTAAGAAGGTGCGCTAGGGTTCTGGCAGCCCACAAGGCAAACGAGGCCAAGTGCGCCGCAGAACCATTTGTTAAAGCGTTTGACTAGCGTCGTAAACCGTTCCGTTGTAGGTTATCGTTCCTGTGACAGAACCGGTTGTGCTGTTGGTAGAACTTAGCACTTCTGTCTCATTGAGTGTCATATTGGGGGCAACTGTGCAATTGTCAGCGCCTGTAGAGGTCAATGATCCCATATATTTCATGTCCAGGCCAATTGTAATTGAAGTAGAACTACTCGTCACGGTTTCAGAACCAGCAATTTCGATTGTTCCACTGATCTTGTCTCCAGTCGTCGGGTCAGAATAATCGGTAAAAGTTGCAGTAATGTCCAATGTCACCGTGTGGTTGCTGTTACTAGTTACCCAAGTCCCGGTGATTGCGAGGCCTGGTTGGCTAGGGACGTTAAGGTTACCACTGGTAGCCGTCGTTGCAGAGGGGCTCGGCACAGAATTGAACGCCTGACTTTCCGCTGCTGTGGCGTCGTTTAAAACATTTTTAATCGACGCCTGAGTAGCGGTACTGGCCGAAGTCAACGCGGGGTAAGCCCTCTCTGCCAACATAGATGTCACCTGAGGAGGTGACACTTGAAGTATAGCATAGGCTTTCGGAACTCGATTTTACGGAAGGTTCTTCCCCCCGAAAACCGTAGCATTTATGGGGTAGCCAAAGAATCCGGGATTAGTC
>DAIDHT010000040.1:0-35520 GCA_027451945.1 Spirochaetales bacterium | reverse complement strand
TCCGCTCAGAAAAACAAAAATTCCTCGACGGGAAACAAAAAATTCCTACTCGGGAAACAAAAAATTTCCACGCTGGGAATTTTTCTCCTCTGGCGGGGTTTTCTGTAGGTGTGCGGCATAATTTTTACCAATTTTGACAGGAATGATCTTCCAGTCTATAATGCAAGTATGGCACAAAACCAAGATTCCCGCGTACAGGGGTGGTTCCGAGAAACCAAAAAGTACGAAAAGCCGTCGAAGGCTCGTGCTCTTTGGCAAATTATCAACACTTCTGTTCCGTTTCTTTCGCTTTGGGCAGTGATTATTTGGTTACTTCGTTCTGGACAACCTTACCTGCTTACTCTTCCCCTCATCATTCTCGCAGGCTTATTTATGATTCGTCTGTTCATAATCTTTCACGACTGTACCCATGGCTCGTTCTTTGCCAGCGCCACGGCCAACCGCGTCGTGGGCACACTTTTAGGCATTCTAACGTTCACACCGTTTGCCGATTGGCGAAAAGCCCATAGCATTCACCACGCCAACACCGCCAACCTAGACCAGCGTGGCGTGGGCGACATTTGGACCTTAACCCTCGAAGAATACCGGGCTTCTAAACCCAGTACCCGTTTTTGGTACAGGGTTTACCGCAACCCCATAGTTTTGTTCCTTCTCGTTCCGCCGGTCTTATTTTTTATTTTGCAACGTTTTCCTAGTGGAAAGTTTGAACAAAAGAGTCTTCTTAACTTGCATATTACTAATATTGGCATTGCCGTGTTGGCGGTGGCGTTGGGCTTGCTAGGGGGTTGGAATCTCGTTTACCTGGTGGAACTCCCTATGTTTTACATAGCCTCGATCATCGGGGTTTGGCTTTTTTACGTTCAACATCAGTTTGACCCAGGCTACTGGCAACGCGAAGAACATTGGCACGCCCACGATGCCGCCATGTTGGGCAGCTCGCACTACAAACTCCCCAAGGTTTTGCAATGGATTTCGGGGAACATCGGTCTGCACCATATTCATCACTTGCGGCCTCACATCCCTAACTACAACTTAGAACGCTGTTACCAAGCCACCCCCGAGTTGCAGTTAGCGAATCCGCTGACCATTCGTACCAGCTTTAGTTCGCTCAATTTGCACCTCTGGGATGAAAAGCACCAAACGCTTATTGGGTTTCGGGCCGCCCGACATCGGCTGAGGAGACAAACCCCTCAGCTGTCACTCACCTAAGTACGACGTTCAAGCGTGGCTCTCGTGGTCGACCTTTTCTTGGTCGACCTTCGAGACGCTTAAATACACCACCAAGCCGATAATCACAACAAAGAACACCAGGTTTACGATTCCCTTACCCCAGCCAAAGCCGCCCTCGTGCTGGGTCATAAGGTCACCCAACGAAGCCCCAAGCGGCCGGGTCAAAATATAGGCCAGCCAAAACGACAGCACCGAGCCGAGAACTTTGACGCGGTACAACAAAGCAATCACCAAAATTGCCGCCGCAAAAATCGACAAGGCGAGGGGGTACCCCAGCTTGAGGGCTTCGCCCATAAAGTCTCCGCCAGCCGTTCCCAGCGAAAAGGTGAACAAAATAGCCAGCCAGTAAAACAGCTCCCGACGAGGGGTAAAGATCGAATGAATCGACAGTGTGCGTTCGTTCAGGTACCAAATGATAAAAACAATTACCAAAACTATCGAAAACACCGTGGTCGACAAGGCCAGAGGCACATGAAGCCGATCTGATAAGTTGTCGGTGATCAGGGTGCCCACAATACTAATCAACGCCACGGTCAACCAGTACCGCCACGGTATGTACTTCTTCGCCGTCAATTGAAAGAACAACGCCACGACAAACAAGACCCCCATAACAAAGGTGGCGCCCTGAAGCCCCAGCCCCAGAGATTGGTTCAAATAGTCGGCGGCAGTTTCGCCCACCGTCGTACTTAAAACTTTAATAATCCAGAAAAACGCCGTGACCTGAGGCACTTTGCTCTTCCAGTCATGTTGGCTATTTAGCATAGATCGGTACTCCTTCGGCCCCTCGGGGGCCTGGTAACAACGTACGACCCAAACCTGAAGCTAAGATGAAGTTGAGATGAATTTCTAAAATCTATATTTTCTTCATCAGTTCTTCAGGTGCCTGCGACATGCTGGGGCCCAGGAGGATGCCATGAGCGTCAAACATTACCTTCAGGCGGCCGCAATCGCCGCCTTAACAACCTTAACAGCCTTACCGGCGGTCGCTGAGCCCGCTGTAGCCAGGCCCGCGATTTCGGTGATCGCGATTCAGCAAAAAGTTCTTCAAAATCTGCCAGGGGACAAGGTTTTGGAGGTTTCCCGCGAGAGCGTCAAAGGACAATTGCTCTACACCGTCGATTTAGCGTCAGGAAAAAGCTTTCTGTTGGACGCGCTTACAGGTGCTGTTGTCAAAAGTTCGCAAGATAGTCCCGAAAAGACGGCCGCCACCGCCCCCAAGCTGTTGAGCCCTAAGGTGTCGATCGAAGAAGTCGAGAAGCTGGCCTTAAAAGAACGGCCCCAGGACTCTGTTCAAGAAGTTTCTCTCGAGATTCGCGGCGGAATGCTGGTGTACAGCCTCGACATGGCTTCGCAACAGCGTCTTATCCTGAACGCTGACACGGGGGCGGTGCTATCGCTTCTTAAGGGCCAAGAAAAGCCCGAAAGCAACTAGCCTTGAGCGGAGGCCTCCTGCTATTTACCTGAGGTCTCCTGCTATTTTGAATCAAAAAGCTTGACATCAGCGTAATCAGTGATAAAACTTGATTCTTCAAGCGGATTAGCCGTTACCACCCTACCCAACAAGAGGACCCGGCTATGGCAAACAATGAAGAGAGTGTGCGGGCCCCGACATTCTGTGTCCTGGGAGCGGGAAACGGCGGCTTGGCAATGGCAGGGCATTTAGCTTGGATGGGCTTTTCGGTCCGACTCTACAATAGGTCGGCGCTTCGGTTGCAAGGTGTCGCGTGGCACGGGGGAATCGAGCTGAGCGGTGCCATCGAGGGGTTCGCCCCTGTCGAAACCTCAACCAATTTGGAAAAAGCCGTCCACGGACGCGATGTGCTGATGATTGTCACCCCCGCCAATGCGCACCGAGAATTAGCCCTGCAATTGGCGCCTCTGGTCGAAGATGATCAAATCGTCGTCCTCAACCCAGGTCGAACGGGGGGAGCCCTCGAGTTTCGTTCGGTGTGGGACAAGGCAGGAGTCACAACCCACCCCATTTTGGCCGAAACGCAGACCTTGCTCTATGCGGCCCGTGGAGAAGGTTACCGAGCCACTATCTTTCGAATCAAAGACGCCGTCCCCCTGGCAACCCTGCCCTCGTATCATATCCCCCATGTGCTCGAAATTTTAAAACCTGCGTTCCCGCAGTTCACGGCGGGTAGTAACGTCCTTTCTACCAGCCTGGACAATATCGGGGCTGTTTTCCATCCTGCTCTGACCATCCTCAATGCCGGGTGGATCGAGGCTACTGCCGGTGACTTCGAGTACTACCTTGAAGGGATTACTCCCACCCTCGCGAAATTTCTTGAAGCTTTGGACGCTGAACGGGTGGCTGTGGCAACCGCTCTGGGGATGCGTAGCCCGACGGTGCGCGAGTGGTTGTTTTCTAGCTACGGGTCTACCGGCAAAAACCTTTATGAAGCCATTCAGAATACGCCTGCCTATAAAGGTATCCACGCGCCAGCGGCCATCGACCACCGTTACGTCACTGAGGACGTGCCGATGAGTCTTGTTCCCATGGCATCGTTAGGAAGGTCACTCGGCGTTGCGACACCCAATATGGACCTCGTTATCAACCTAGCATCAACGTTTCATAATATTGACTACCGTTCTACGGGACGGTCAGTTGACTCGTTAGGCTTAGCGGGTCGAAGCGTCAAAGACATTAGCCAATTTTTGGCAGGAGGAACCTCATGAACCTTTTACAGGCCTGGTTTCAAGAGTGGAGTCACTACGTACCAAGCTGGCTATTGGGCCTGGCCCTGACTGCCGTTGGATGGTTGATCGCCGTTGCCGTTCGTTTTGTCGTGACATTCCTGCTCCAGTGGCTGCGGTTCGATACCTTGGGCCAAAAGACTGGGTTGTCGTCGTTTCTCCGCAAGGGGCAAGTTGCATTCACCCCGTCGCAACTGTTCGGGATTGCGGCGTTTTGGATCGTTCTCATGGGTACGTTCTTTACCGTGGCGATTCTTTTGGATGTTGAAGTGGCTACAAAACTGATGGGGAAGATCCTTCATTTTATCCCCTCGGTTGTCTCAGCCATATTCGTTTTAGTCGTCGGGTGGTCTTTGGTTGTTTTTTTGTCGAACTTTACCCGTACGATTGCTCGAAATGCCTCTTGGCAACACGCTCCAACGATAGCTGCGGTGGTCAAGGTTTTTGGTGGGATTCTGATTATCGCCGTCGCGGCCGAGCAAATTGACCTTCATGTCACGATTCTCAGCTCGCTCGTGCTCATCCTCGTAGCGGGAGCAGCCCTGGGATTGGCACTGGCCTTCGGTCTGGGTTGTCAAGACATGGCCCGCGAGGCCCTCAAAAAATACCTGAAAAGCTTGAAAGAAAAAAATCAGGCCGGGAATGGCCCGGATTTAGAAGGATAAAAACCTTGTAGGAGGGGATCGATGAAAGTAGGATTTTTAGGTTGGGGAAAGACCGGGCGTGAGGCAATTGTCCCTTTTTTGCAATATCCAGATGTAGAACTTGAATGGGTGCTTCGTCAGTCTGACCAGAACGCCGGTGAGTATGCTTCTCGACTGCTCTTTCACGAGAACGACCGAGGCAAGATTTTTGGGATGAGTGCGTGGGCCGACGGACAATTTCTCGATGAGCACCCCGTTGATGTCGTTGTCGACTTTTCTAATGAGGGGGGCGTGGACCGGTACAGTGCCTTCGCCCAACGGGGAATCCGTATTGTGAGTGCCTTGTCCCATCGTGACGAGTTTGCGATGCAACAAATTCACGCGGCAGCTGAAAAGGTTGCTGTTCTGTCGAGCCCAAACATCACTTGGGGGATCAACTTCTTGATCGCAGTGTCGGGGTTTCTGTGCGCCATCACCGACGAGCCAGATATCCAGATCGTCGAGGAACACTTTGCCAAAAAGAAAGGAATCTCGGGGACGGCCCTGCAAATCGCGCGGGCCCTGGACGTAGACCCGGACGAAAACGTTTATTCGATTCGCGCGGGGGGAATCTTGGGGCGGCATGAGGTTATCTTCGGGTTTCCCAACCAAACGGTGCGCTTGACGCACGAGACCATCCACCGTGCTGCTTTCGGCCGAGGGGCTCTGACCTCGGCTCGTTGGCTAATGAAACAGCCGGCGGGGCTGTATGCCATGTCAGATCTGATCCACGAGAAGTTGCTCGCCTACCTTGATAAGCACCTGGTTCCGTCGACTTCACCTAACGAAACTTAGGGTCCTGGCGCTTCTTAACGGCCAAGAAGCGCCCGAAAGCAATTAGCGTTCCAGCGTCAGAACTGCTTCGACGTGCGAGGTGTGGGGGAACATATCCACCGGAGAACAGCTTCGTGCCTTCCACCCCGCCGCCGCCAGGCGTTTAAGGTCGCGGGCCAGTGCTACCGGGTAGCAAGAAACGTACACCAACCGGCGGGGGGCGCGTTCCGTGAGGGCGGCCAACGCCTGGGGTAACAACCCCTCACGGGGTGGGTCAATCACGGCCACTTCGTCCTTGGAGCGGCCCAGCTGAGCCAGCACCGGCCCCAGATCACCCGCCAAGAACTGGGCTTTGGTCACCCCCGACAGCAGGGCGCTCTGCCGGGCCGCCTCAACCGACTGCGTGTTGACCTCGATACCGACGACTTCGTCAAACAAATCGGCCAAGGCCAGCGCAAAAAACCCCGAGCCGCAGTACAGGTCTAAAAGCCGGCCCTTCTGCCCCACTTCGCGGCGTACCACGTTGAGCAAAGCCGACGCCTGGGCCTCGTTCGTTTGAAAAAATCCGTTATGGGGAACCAGGTAGCTGACCTGCCGACCTCCGGCAAGGGTCACGGTCTGCTTAAGGTAGGCTTCGCCTCCCCAAACCTGATAAGTTCCGCCCCCCGCCAGCGTCACCCCGGCCCCGACAAAGCCCGGAATCAGGCGCAGAATCTCGAACCCCGACGTCCCGTGGCGGTTGGCAAAAACGTGAACCCCGACTTGCCCTTGCTCGTTGCTTCGCAGGTGAAGCTGGTCGACCCCCCTGGGTAGGCGTTGGGTTCGCAAGAACGCCCACGCTTTTTGCAGAGCCGCCGTCTGAACACGGCATTCGGCCGGCGATAGGGTTCCTTCAAACTCGGGCACAAAAACAGCTCGGCCGTTTTCATTTTTTAACGACAGCTTGTTACGGTACCCCTCGGTTGGCGAGGGCACCAGGGCATTGAGCCTGCCGGTAAAGCCGCCTCGCCCTCGAAGCACCCCGGCCAAGGTTTTTTCTTTCCAAGCCGTCTGCGCCGGGTACGACAGGTGTTGCCACTGACAGCCGCCGCACCCCTTCTCGAAGGCAGGGCACGGCGGGGTCACGCGGTCAGGGCCTGGTTTAACCACTTGGACCAGGGGGGCATGGGTCCAGCGTTCGCGGCTGGCTGGCGGCCCGGTGACTACCACATCGCCGGGAGCCGTTCGGGCCACGGCGACAAACTGACCGCCGGTTTGCCCCATGCCGAAACCGGCTTCGTTGAGGGTGGTAATGGTCCAAGGGTGAGTACGCATACAGTACTTTAGCCCGCACCACGGCCAGGAGGCAACCGCCGGGCGCGAGGCTCGGCCCTTGCCAAAACGCGCGCTTGTCTCTACCTTAACGGTATGCACCTGGGGGAGCCGGTAGTCCGGCTGAGATTGGGACGCAAGTCCCTGACCCCTGAACCTGATCCGGGTCATACCGGCGTAGGAAAGAGTGACCCCCCTGCTTTTTTCCACTGCCCCCACCCAGGATCTCGAAGGAGATCGTATGCGCCATGTTCTCTCGATAGCCGGGAGCGATTCTAGCGGCGGTGCGGGCATTCAAGCCGACCTGAAGGCCATGAGCGCCTGCGGTGTGTACGGCATGACCGTTATCACCGCCCTGACCGCACAGAATACCCAGGGTGTTCAGGCCATCCAAACTGTTGACCCCGAATTTATCGGTGACCAAATGGACTCAATTTTTCATGATGTTCGGGTCGACGCGGTCAAAATCGGTATGCTCCCCGGCCCCGAGGCCATGAAGCTGGTAGCCCGAAAGCTGAGGCAGTTCCGTCCCCGGTGGATCGTCGTCGACCCTGTCATGGTGGCCAAAAGCGGCCACGCGCTGATGGACCCAGCGGCCATCGTCGTGTTTCAGCAAGAAATCCTCCCGTTAGCCTCGGTCTTGACCCCTAACCTTCCCGAAACCCAAGCTCTGACCGACTTCTTACCACGCGACCGCGACGAGATGGCGGTGGCCGGTGACCGGCTACGGGCGCTGGGGGCCCAAGCCGTGCTCATCAAAGGCGGACACCGTGAAACCGATGCCGACGATGTGCTGGTTTATGACGGCGGAACCCAAGTCTACCCCAGCCCCCGGTTGGATGCGCGGCACACTCACGGAACCGGCTGTTCCCTTTCGAGTGCCATCGCCGCCCTGCTTGCGCGCGAGCTTAGTCTTGTCGATGCCGTGGGCCGCGCAAAAGCCTATGTATCGGTGGGAATTGAACATGGGTTGGCGGTCGGCCACGGCATCGGCCCCATTCATCATTTTTGGCAGTTGTATCAAGGAGAGGAACCTCGTTTATGAAAGACAAAGCTAATGATAAAACCACGCTGTCGGGGTTTGTGCTCGGTGCGCTGTGGTTTGGGGCCGCCATTTCGGTGGCCGAGATTCTGACCGGCGGTTATTTGGCACCGCTGGGGTGGGCCACAGGGCTCGCCGTCATCCTGTTCGGCCACCTGGTCGGCGGGCTGATCTTTTTTGGTGCGGGCTGGATGTCCCACAAAACGGGCCGTTCGGCGATAGGGGTGTCGGAACTTTCGTTCGGCAAAGCTGGGCCTCGTTTGTTTGGTGCCATCAATGTGCTTCAGCTGGTGGGTTGGACGGCCGTTATGGTCATTCTGGGTAGCCAAAGCCTCAATGCGATTTCGCAGGCCCTGTGGGGCTGGCAGAACCCTTGGGCGTGGAAGCTGATCTTGGGCGCCTTGCTGTTGTTGTGGACGGCCAGCGGCATAACCGGCATCAAGTTCTTGAACACGGCCGCCGTTCTGTTGGTCTTCGCCTTGACGCTGGTGCTGGGCTGGGTGGTCTACCACGCTACAAAAGCCCCTCAAGCCGTCCTTTCGCCGGTACGCATTTCGGATGCCATCGAGTACGTGGTTGTTATGCCTCTATCGTGGCTCCCCCTGGTAGGCGACTACACCCGGCGCGCCCGCAGCTCGACTGGCACCGTCACCGCGGTCATCGGGTATGTGGTCGCCAGTGTCTGGATGTACTCCATTGGGCTGGCTTCGGCCCTCGCCCTGGGAACCGCCGACCCAACGGCGGAAATGCTCAAAGCGGGTCTTGGTCTTGCAGGTTTAGCCATTCTAGTCATTTCAACGGCCACGTCAGGGTTTTTGGATGTGGTTTCGTCGGGAATTTCGTTTCGTAATATCGTTCCCGTCGCTGGCGAAAAACCGTCGGCCCTGATCCTAGGTGCCGTAGGCTTGGTGCTGGCTCTGGTATTCCCCATGGATCAATATCAGAACTTTCTTTATATTCTGGGCGCCGTCTTTGCGCCCCTCTACGCCATACTTTTGGCCGACTGGCTGTTCTTTCGCCAAGCACCCCGTTCGCTGGCCTTTCACCTGGCTAGTTTTGCTGCCTGGGTGCTGGGTGTGGTGTTGTACTACCTGATTCAAACCGTGTCGACCCCCTTGGGCGTCACGGTCCCGACCTTTCTTGCCGCTGGACTTGTCAGTTCTGTGGCCAAACTGCTTATTGTGAAAAGGAAAAGCGCATGAAATCTCTACCATCCAACGTCCTGGACGTTTTGAGGGCTCAATCCCCCCTCATCCACCACATTACCAATGCTGTTACCATCAACGATTGTGCCAACATTACGCTGGCCCTTGGCGGGTCCCCGGTTATGGCCGACAGCCCCGACGAAGCCGCCGACATGGTCAACTTTGCCGGGGCTTTGGTGCTCAACATGGGCACCCTGCACCAGCGGTCGGTCGACGCCATGCAGGCCGCCGGGCTTAAGGCCCGCGAGCTGGGTAAGCCGGTGGTCTTTGACCCGGTTGGGGCGGGTGCGACGGCTTTTCGCCGCGAAACGGCCCTGAAGCTGGTCAAGACCGTCCACCCCACCATCATCAAGGGTAACGCCGCCGAAATTAAGTTTTTGGCCGGCGAAGCCTCGCGTCAGCGCGGGGTCGATTCGCTCGAAGGCGACGCTTTGACCGCCGCCGTTGCCTTGGCCCAGTCAAGCGGTGCCGTGGTCGCCGCCACCGGGGTGGTCGACCTCATCACCGACGGTAAGGTGCTGTACCGAATAAAAGGAGGCACGCCCCTCTTGGGCCGCATCACCGGCACCGGCTGTATGACAGCCTCGTTGGTAGGCTGTTTTGCCAGTGTCGAACAAGACCAACTCAAGGCGGCTGTCTTAGGCATCCTCGCCATGAATATTGCCGGCGAAAACGCCGAAAAGGCCCTGCTCCCCGGCCAAGGCACCGGACACTTCCGAATCAACCTGTTTGACGCCGTCAGCCTGTTAACAAGCCAGGATTTGCCTTGGGATGAACGAGTCACCAGTGAAACTGTCTGACTTTAACCCCGTTCTTTGCCTTGTGACCGACCGCACGCTCAGGCCCCGCGATGAGTTCCTGACCGTTCTTAAGACAACGCTCGAGGCCGGTGTGACCTGGGTCCAGTTGCGCGAAAAGTCCGGGGCCAGCGACCGCGAAATCTGGGAGCTGGGGCAGAGCGTTCGCGCTTTGACCCGTGCCTTTGGGGTGCCCTTGGTGGTCGATGATCGCCTTGACCTGGCCATGGCCCTCGAGGCCGACGGCGTCCACCTGGGCCAAAACGACCTCCCGCTGGCGCAGGCCCGTCGGCTGTGGCCCCAAGGCCAGCTTTGGGGGGTGTCGGTACATACCCTCACGCAAGCCCAGCAGGCCACCCGCGAGGGAGCAACCTACCTGGGCGTCGGGGCGCTGTTCCCCACGTCCAGTAAAGCTGATGCGCTGCCCGCTGAACATGCCAAAGTCCGCGAGTTCACCAGCTTAGGGCTCCCGCTGATCGGCATTGGCGGCATCACCGCCGAGCGTATGCCGCAGGTACGGGCCCTGGGGTGCGCGGGCGTCGCGGTAATTTCGGCGGTGTGGGGTGCCAAAGACCCGGCCGATGAAGTCCATCGCTTTCGCACCGCCTGGGGCTAAGCACGTGTATCGGGCGGTACTCTGGGACAAAGACGGCACCTTGGTAGACAGCTATGGTTTCTGGGTAAGCCTTGAGCGCGAGCTGGCCTTGCGTCTTGCGGAGTCTGCGGGGGTGGCGGCCGACGCTCGCCCCCTAGTCGCCGACGAGGTTCTGACTGCCCTGGGGGTCAAAGAAGGACGGGTTTCACCGCACGGTCTTTTGGCCTCGGGAACGCCCGAAGCCATCCTGACGGCTTTCTATACCACGCTCAGTTCTTGGGCTACCCTTCCCGAGCTTTCGGTGTTTCTGGCCGAGGCCAGGCTTGCCCTGACACCTCTGTTAAGCCGGGGTTACCCCCCCGCCTTCGCCGGGGTACTCGACACCGTCAGGCATTTGGCGCGCCAGGGCTTTGTACAGGGCGTCGGCACGGCAGATAGCGAAGCTGGAGCCCGACGCGACCTTGAGGCGCTTGGACTTTTACCGTACTTTGCCGCGATCGTCGGCTCGGACCATGTGCGCCCTAAGCCCCACCCCGACACCGTATTGAGCTTTGCCCGTCAGGTTCAGCTCCCTCCCGAGCAAATTTTGGTGGTAGGCGACAGCCCAGGCGATGAGGCCATGGCTCGGGCCGCCGGAGCGGGGTTTTGGGGCGTGTTGTGGGGTGCCTCCCGCCGCGAAGATTTCGCTGACGACACCCGCGTACTTAAGGACCCGAGCCCGCTAGCGGCGCTTGAGTTTGCGGGGCACTCTGGATGAACTTCCAGGGGTGAAGATCGGCGGTGTTGTTGAACCAACCGTTCCAGCGGGTTTGATCGATAAGCTGGGGGCTCCCGTAGCAAAATAACGGAATCACCACTTGCCGCTTTAAAAGAAGCTCTTCGGCCGCCGCAAGCTTTTTGAGCCGAGGGGCCCCGTCCGGCGAGGCACGGGCTTCGGCTATCAGTTGATCAAACGTCTTGCTGTGAAATTGAGCCGCATTGTCGGGCTGGCTCCAGGTTTCTAAAAACGCCAACGGGTCGGGCCAATCGCCTCGCCAATCGCCACGGGCCAGGTCAAAAGTTCCTTTGGCTAAGCCCTCTTGAAAGTCTTTCCAGCTGACCGTTTTAAGCGTCACTTTGATCCCTAAGTTGGCTTGCCACTGAGCGACTACATACGAGGCCACCGCCTCGTGAAGGGGGCCCTTGTTGAGGCCAAGGACCAAGGCCGGGAACTTTGCCCCTTTGTCGTACCCCGCCGAGGCCAAAAGCTCCTGGGCTTTTAAAATATTATCGTGGGCACACTCGGGTGGTTGGTAATCCCAAAACGGCGGGCTGACGCTGTATAACGGAAAAACCCCCAGTTTGAGAACCTGCCGGACTAACAGAGTGCGGTCAATGGCAAGGCTGAGCGCCTCGCGAACACGCTCGTCATTGAGTGGGTAGGTTTTATCGCCGGGTTTTTCTACAGGAATATAGAAATAGGTCTGCAGGCCAGGGGCGTTTTGAAAATCGTCGCGCAACTCGGCGTCGCCCAGGCGCGAGTACGGTATCCGGGTAGCCCAGTCCACTTTACCCGCCTGGTAGTCTTTCCAGGCCACGGAACTGTCGAGCGTCAAAAACTTTAGAGTCTTGAGCTTGACGGCCCTGGCGTCCCAGTACCGAGGGTTCGCTTCAAAAATCAGCTCTTGGGGTTTTGCGTCCTTTTCTTTCGTTTTACTTTCGGCCGCTTTATTTTCTACCGTTGGGCTTTTTGCAATAAAGGGGCCATTCACCAGCTCGGGGTGGTCAACATTGACCACCGCGAAGGGCGGTAACGCCAACAGCCCCAGGGGCACCAGAGGTTCCCTAAGGGTCAACTGAACCGTCTGCGGGTCCAAAGCCTTGACCCCCACGGCCTTGGCACTGCCCTTTCCTTCATGGTAGGCGGCCGCCCCCACTAAAAAGCGGGTTAATAAGCTGGCACTTGGCGCTTTTTGCTTGGGGTCCAGCTCGTGAAGCCACGAGCGCACCACGCTCTCGGCGGTTAGGCGTGAACCATCCGACCAGACGGCGCGGCGAAGACGAAACGTCCACACCTTTCCCTGATCGCCCGAAGTCCAGCTATCGGCTAAACCCGGAAGGGCTCGTCCCGTATTCGGGTCCCACTCGACCAGGCCCTCGAACTGGGCCTCGAAGGCTCGCATCTCGGGGGTCGAAAAGCCCTGACCGAGGTCGATTTGCTGGGGGTTCAACGTTGCGGGCGCACGGCTTTCTGAAAGCACAAACGTTCCGGCTTGGGCAAAAACCTCAGGGGCAAGCACAGCCCCTGCCAACCACAAAGCCCCCAGCCAAAACCCTTTTGCGCGGCAGATTTTCATGAACCCTCCTTACTCCGTGGGCACTGTACCTTGCCCCGTGGGCACGGTACCTCACGACCAAAGCGCCGTTTCTTGACAAAAATCAACGCCCGTCTCTATTGTGAACCTTGAGCTTATGCCTTTTCAAGGAGCCTCCATGATTGACATCACGAAGAACTTTGGGCCTGTCATTCAGCAAATGGTCAACAATTCCCAAAAACAGCACGTTGTTTCTGAAGAAAACGTGTGGCAGGAAGGCAACTCTGTCAACCGACACCTCTTTTATAAGATCATCGAAGAGTTACTGCTCCCCGGCAGTTCCGTCGAAGGGGTCGAACACCTTTGGGAACTTCAAAAGCTTTCGGCCTCGGGAAAGGCTTGCCTCGTCCTGATGGAACATTATTCCAATTTCGATTTACCGTGCTTATTTAACCTCTTAGAAAAGGATGGTTCAGAGGGAACTTCGGTTGCCGAAGCGCTGGTTGCCATGGCCGGCTACAAGCTCAACGAAGAAAGCCCCGTCGTGCTGGCGTTTACCGAGGCCTTTAGCCGCATCATTATTTACCCCTCCCGATCAATCGAGGCCCTGCCCGACAGTCCCGAAAAAGAAGCAGAACTCAAACGCGCTCAACGCATCAACCTGGCCGCCATGCGGGCGCTCTCGAAGGCTAAAACCAGCGGCAAGATTGTTCTGGTTTTTCCCGCCGGTACCCGTTACCGACCTGGAAAGCCCGAAACCAAACGAGGCGTCAAAGAGATCGATTCGTACATCAAAGGGTTTGACCACATGGTGTTTGTCAGCATAAACGGCAACACCCTGCATGTGACTTCGGCTGGCGAAATGCTCGACGACCAGGCACATAAAGATGTCATCGTCTACGGCGTCAGCGAGGTGGTTTCGTGCCAGCAGTTCCGCGCCGAAGCCCAAGCTCTTTGCCCCTCCAATACGGACTGCAAACAGTTCACCGTGGACCGCGTAATGGAAAAGCTCGACGAGTTGCACACCCGCTACGAGGCGGTTCGCCAGCAACGCCTCGGGGACAACGCTTAAGCGATCCCCTTATGCGATCCAAAACTCCCAGCCGCCCCCACGAAAGGTGCCTCCTTCTCGTTCAAAAAAGGCCTGTAGGTACGGCTCAGCACTAGGGAGCCGGTACAACAACACGGCCCCCCGGCCCGAGCTCTGGGCAACGGTCTGCGCAACAGTCTGGCGAAACCGACGCCACAAAGCCCGTCCCAGGCCCACGCCACGAAACTCGGGGTCGACATACCAAACCGAAAGGTCAACAGCCTGACCACCGGGCAAGCTCAGCAAGCTCCCGCGAATCAGTCCCACCCAGCCGCCCGGTCCCTCGACCGCCCAAGCCAGCTCCGGGGTTCGCTGAAGCGGCCGCCACAGCAACGTCAGATCCCAGGCTGGGCCCCACAACGAGGCGGTCTCGGTCCAGGCACGCTCGGTCAGCGGCTGGGCGGCCTGCAGATCCCCGACCGAAAAAAGTTGAAAGTCTTCTTGAAGAGGCGCCTCGTCTTCACCATTCGAGGACCACACCAGAATTTCTTGCCAAGCCCGTGCCCAGCTTTCGACCCGTCGCTCCATGGTTTGGCGCTTAAAGGCCAGCCACCGGCGAGTTAACGACGCATAGGGCTTGAGTGCGGCCTTAAACGCCTTAAAAACCCCTACCCCCGCATCAAGGATCGCCGTCAATTCTGCTTTAACTTCGGGGTGCCGAAGCGCCGCCGTAAACGCCCGCATGGTTTGAAAGCCGTCAAGGCTCGTCCATTCAGGGAGGGGGAGCATTCGCGCCTCTAGCTCCTCAGAAAACTCGACTACCTTGCCGCTGATAAGGTCAAGCACACGGGGGTGTTCTTGGTTCTCCATGGCATACAGAATGTCATCGAGGAGCTGGGGAGTTAAAACAAGCGGGGCGTCGGAGGGCATAAAACGATTGTAGCATGTTTGTAACCTTTGGGCAGGAAAGAGTATTTTCAGCCCGGAGACGCCTTATGAAAAAAGTCGGACTAGCCCTGCTGTTGGGTGCCGCGCTGGCGAGTGTCCTCACCGCCGAAACTCTTACCATTGAAATTTCGCAAAAATCTCTGCAAAAAGCCTTTCCCGAGCTGGTCAGAGCCTTTCAAGCGACACACCCCGGTGTCCACGTGAAACCTCTGTATACACCGGGGTTCGAGGCTTCGCGCCTGATGCGCGAAGCCGCCTACGGAAAGTTGCCTGATTTGTTTCAGGCACCCGCTTGGGCGGCCGACTTTGAGCTCGCCCTCAACGGCTATTGCGCAAACCTCGATAGCCTGGCGGCCGACATGCACGTCAACCCCTCCTTTTTACCCGGGGTGACCTTTCAAGGTCGCGTCATCGCGCTCCCCACAAACGTGGGAGCCCTGGGGCTCGTGGTCAATAAGGCGCTGTTTGCCCGCATGGACCTACCCCTTCCGCAGACCTTGAAACAGTTGCAACAGGACTCGCAAATTCTTCAAGCTAACGGGATTACCCCGTTTGTCGGCGGCCACAAGGCTTTGGCAGAGCTGACGATGCTGGTACACAGCGCCCAACTCGGCGTTCGAGGCTACCGCGGCTCCCATGGGCCCGAAGCCGTCAAACGCTTTGCCGGCGACATGAACTGGGCCCACGCAGACTGGGGGGCTGTAGTCGACTTAAAGCGTTTGATCACCTTGGTTAAATGGTTTCAAACCCATGCTCTGCCCCCGGCTGGCGACGCCGATGCGGTTTTTACCTCGGGCCAAGCCGGGATGCTCTTTGGCAACCAAGACGATGTCACGGCCATCCTTGATGACCAAAAAGCACAAGGAAAGTTTTTCGGCGTGGCGTTTATTCCCTTTCCTTGGTCGCAAGACCCCGCCAAAAACCGCTTCTTTTCGTCAGCTGAAAACACCTTTGTGGTTTCGACGCAATCTTCGGACAGCCGCCAGCGTGCCGCCAAAGCTTTTTTAAGATTTTTGGCGTCGCCGCGCGCCCTCGAAATCTGGACTCACCAGTGCCGCCTGTTGCCAGCTTTACGGGATGTGTCCCTGAACGGCCTCCCACCAGCCTTTACCGATATCGTACGCAGTGAAGATCAAAAAGGAGCCTGGCCCTGGGAGATGGCCATGTGCCCTGAACAGACCTGGAACGATACGTTGCCCCGGGCTCTTCACGAAGTGTTGAAAGGAGAGTTATCTGGAAAAGGGCTCGCCAAGCGGATGAACCGTTCGTGGCATGCGAACTACCGCCCTTGACCGGTGTTGTCCTCCCTTGCCTTAAAACGGTGAAACGGCGATAATACCAGCGAAACCCCTGAAAGAAACCTATAAGGAGCCAACATGAGCATTATTGAACAAGTTCATGCCCGCGAGATTCTCGATTCCCGCGGCAATCCGACCATTGAGGTTGACGTCTACCTCGAAGACGGCGCTTTCGGCCGCGCGGCCGTGCCCTCCGGCGCTTCCACAGGCGAACACGAGGCTGTGGAACTGCGGGACGGCGACAAGGGCCGCTTCCTGGGTAAGGGCGTTCTGAAAGCTGTCGAGAACGTCAACACCGTGATTGCCGACGAAGTGATGGGCCTCAACGCCCTGGACCAGGTTGAGCTGGACCGTACTTTAATCGAGCTGGACGGAACCGAAAACAAAGCCAAGCTGGGTGCCAACGCCATCCTCGGTGTTTCGATGGCCGCCGCTAAGGCCGCTGCCGACAGCCTGGGCATTCCCCTCTACCGCCACCTGGGCCCCCTCAAGACCACCCTGCTCCCCGTGCCCATGGCCAATATCATCAACGGCGGCAAGCACGCCGACAACAAGGTCGACTTCCAAGAGTACATGGTCGTTCCCTACGGGGCCGAAAGTGTCAAAGAAGCGATCCGCATGACCGCCGAAGTCTTTCACGCCCTCAAAAGCCTGCTCAAGAAGGCCGGTCACAACACCGCTGTCGGTGATGAAGGCGGCTTTGCTCCCAACATCGGTAACGACGAAGCCCTCGACTTCATCATGAAGGCTATTGAAAGCGCCGGCTACAAACCCGGTTCTGACTTTGGTATCGCCCTCGACTGCGCCAGCTCTGAGCTGTTCGACGAAGGTGATCGCAAAGGCTACAAGTTCTGGAAGAGCGAGCCCGGCAAGCTCTACACCGCTCAAGAAATGGTGGCCAAGTACAAGAAGTGGGTCGATGCCTACCCAATTATCTCGATTGAAGACCCGCTCGACCAGAACGACTGGGACGGTTACGTCGCCATGACCAAAGAGCTGGGTCACAAGATTCAGATCGTGGGCGATGACTTCTTTGTCACCAACCCCAAACGCCTGGCTACTGGTATCGAAAAGGGTGCCTGTAACTCGATCCTGATCAAGGTCAACCAGATCGGTACGCTGACCGAGACCTTCGAGGCCGTCGAAATGGCCAAGAAAGCCAACTACACGTCGATTATCTCGCACCGCTCGGGCGAAACCGAAGACGCCACCATTGCCGACCTCGTTGTTGCCTGGGGCATGGGCCAGATCAAGACCGGTTCGATGAGCCGCACCGACCGAATCGCCAAGTACAACCAGCTGATCCGTATCGAAGAAGAGCTGGAAGGAACCGCCGAGTTCGCCGGTAAGGACGCCTTCTACAGCATCAAGAAACGCTAAGTACCGTACATAAGCACTTAAAAGCCCGCCCCCCGGCGGGCTTTTGTCTTGTTAAGAAGGAAAGAATGCTACGGCTCATTCGAGACCGTCAGGAGGCTTTGGCCCGCAAAGCGCTCTTTGACCGCGATCTCGTCGTCGACCACGCTTTTTTACGCCAAACGGGCAAAGTGGCAGCGATCGTCGGGCCCCGACGTGCCGGGAAGTCCATGTTTCTTTTACAAATCGCGAGGCAACTCGACCTTGCCCCTACCTCGGCCGTGTGGATCGATTTCTCTGAGCTCCCTTGGTCGGAGTTTGGCACCTCGGATTGGGAAACTCTCTGGCTAGCGGCGTTAGAATTGACCCCGTCGCCTGTGTTCTTTCTGGACGAAATTCAGCTATTAAAAGACTTCGAGGCGGGGTTACGCTACCTTCAGAACCTGGGAGCCCCGCTGTATATCACTGGTTCCAACTCAACGTTCCTTCAAAAGCATTTGGCAACAAGCCTCCGAGGAAAAGTTCTCGTTTATCCCCTCTGGACCTTAAGCTTTTCGGAGTTTTTGCGCTTCAAACACCTCCCGCCTCACCCCCGCACCAGCGCGGAACAGGCAACTTGGAACCTCTCCCTTGAAGAGTTTTTGACCTGGGGAGGCTTTCCTGAGGTGGTTCTTGCCGATCGAGAAGACCTCAAAGCCCATTTGCTCGACTCATATATAGATACGATGCTCCTTCGTGATGTTCTAGAACGCCACCAAGTCAAAAACTTTCTGGTGCTTGAAAAGCTCTTTCAAAAAGCCTTGCTTTCCTTCACAAAAGAATTCTCGGTCCACCGGTGGTACAATGATTTTCGCAGTCAGGGGTACAAGGTGTCCAAAGATACCCTCTACGAATACTTGGCGTATTTTGAAGAAAGCCTCTTTCTTCATGTGGTAGAAAATGCTGCCAACCCCGCCGCAGGGAAAAAGATCTTTCTGACGGACAACGGGCTGTATCAAAGGGTCAAGGACCGTCCCGATGCCGGAAAGCTTTGGGAAAATGCCTGCTACCTCCATTTGGCACGACACGCCCAAGTCCCGCCGCAATTTTGGCGTGATGACCAAGGTGAGCTCGATTTTCTGACCGATCGGTATTTAGTACAGGTCCGCGAACAAGAACCGCTAAAAGCCCTGGCCCTTCGCTTTCCACACCACAAGGCTCAGCTGTGGATCCATGACGCTAACCCAGAGTGCCTTCTGCTTAGTCCTGCAAGCCCCCTCGCTTAAACTACGAAAAAAGAGTACATTCACCACGTGAACGACTTCGAAAACGACAAACCCGTCCACCATTGCGGTGTCGTCGGAATCCACAGCCTTGAAGCCATTAATATGCCTGAAAGGCTCTTTTATCCACTCTATGCCCTGCAACACCGCGGCCAAGAAGCGGCCGGACTCACGTACCGGAAAGCTGACTCGATGGTCACCTACAAAGACCTGGGGCTGGTGTCGCAGGTGCTGGGGCACTACCTGCACGAAGACCACCCTTCGCGTCTCGGCATTGGTCACGTGCGCTACTCGACCACGGGTGGCAGTCTCATCCAAAACGTTCAGCCTTTTCACATTTTGTGCAACAAGGGCGAGGTCTCGGTCGCTCACAACGGCAACATCTCGAACATTGACGAAATCAAAAGCCGTCTGACCGCCGCAGGGGCCATCTTTCAAAGCACGAGCGACACCGAAGTCCTTTTGCACCTTTTGTCGCATTCACGCCACACCGACTTCTACGAGGCCCTGGTCGAAACCCTAGGCCAACTTGAGGGCGCCTTTTCGATGGTCTTTTTGCACGGCGATGACCTCATTGCCGTTCGCGACCCCAAGGGGTTTCGCCCCTTGTACCTGGGGCAAAAGGACGGCCTAACCGTCTTTGTGTCCGAAACCTGCGCCCTGGATCTTTTAGGCATTGACGACTACCGCGAGGTAGCCCCCGGCGAAATGGTCGTCGTCAACGATAGCGGCATCAAATCACGAACCTTTGGGACCTCGCCAACAAAAGCGCACTGCATTTTTGAATTCATCTACTTTGCCCGTCCCGACTCGGAGATTTTCGGCCGTTCGGTCTACCAAATGCGCCAAAAAATCGGTCAACGCTTGGCGGCTCTCGACACGATTCAGGCCGATGTGGTCATCCCTGTGCCCGACTCTGGCAACGCTGCCGCCTTAGGCTACGCCCGGGCCAAGGGCATACCGTTCGAGATGGGGCTGACTCGCAATCACTTTGCGGGACGCTCATTCACACTGCCGTCCCAGGCGGCTCGCGATTTTGCCGTGCGCATGAAGCTCAGCCCCGTGAACTTTTTGGTCGAAGGCAAATCGGTCGTTCTGGTTGACGACAGCCTCGTTCGCGGCACCACCAGCAAACGCATCGTAAAATTGGTGCGCGAGGCCGGGGCCCGCGAAGTCCATCTGCGGTTGTCGGCCCCCGAAATCAAGTACCCTTGTTTCTACGGCATTGATATCCCCACGCGCGAAGAGCTGATTTCGAACCGGTTGGACCCCGAGGCGTTGGCCCGAGAGTTAGGGGCCGATTCGGTGCTCTTTTTGCCGCTGGAGGACCTCAAAGCGTGTGCGGAACCGTCCGGTGACGACTACTGTTACGCGTGCTTCTCGGGCAAGTACCCTGAAAGGCTTACCGCCCTTTGCCAAGGTCAAACCGTACTCAAAACGCCAGGGAACTTCCCCAGCTCGCCCCAACCATGATACTTTCCATGATACTTTGCCCCCCTGAGGACCACGATGGAAAATAAAAAAACCTACGCCCAGTCTGGCGTCGATATTGAAAAAGGCGACAAGTTTGCCGAGTTTATTGCCCGCTTTCCTTCGAAAGCCGTTTCAAAAGGCTTAGGCGGTTTTGCTGGCGGTGTCGAGCTCGATTGGGCCCGCTTTAAAAAACCCGTTCTGTTGTCGTGCACCGACGGTGTGGGCACCAAACTTCTGGTAGCCCAAAAACTCGGAGTCTTTGACACCGTGGGTATCGACCTGGTTGCCATGAACGTCAACGACCTGGCCGTCTGCGGGTGTTTTCCTGAAGTCTTCCTCGATTACATTGCCATCGGCAAGATTGACGACGCCAAACTGCAAGCCCTGATCAAAGGGATCATCGAAGGCTGTGAACAAGCCGAATGCGTGCTCGCCGGCGGCGAAACCGCCGAAATGCCCGACCTTTACCACGGCGGCGACTTTGACCTAGCCGGCTTCTGCGTCGGGCTCGCCGAAAAAAGTGAACTTCTTCCCCGCCCGGACCACATGGCGGCCGGTGATGTGGTTTTTGGTGTCGCCTCGAGCGGCGTGCACTCGAACGGCTATTCTTTGGCCCGCAAGTGCCTTCCCGAAAGCGATGCCGAAGGTTGGAAGCAGCTTTTAACCCCCACCAAGATTTACGTCAAAACCATGAAAGCCTTGGTGAAGCTCGCCGGTCTGCAAGGGGCCGCCCACATAACGGGCGGCGGCTTGTACGGCAACATCGAGCGCGTACTTCCCGAACACCTGCAACTCCGCCTCGATTGGAACTGGACCATTCCCGAGATCTTCCACCGCATTGAAAAGGGCGGTAACGTCGACCGCGACGAAATGATCCGCGTCTTCAATATGGGCGTTGGTTTGGCTCTGGTGGTTAGCTCTGCCGAGGCGCAGGCCTTTGAAGCAGGTGCCCGCCAAGCGGGTGTCGATGTCTTCCGTATCGGAGCCCTTGAAGCGGGCTCGGTTCGCCGAGGATAAACCCTTGGGTCGGTATGCCGTTTTAGCCTCGGGCAGTGGCAGCAACTTCGAAGCCCTGGTCACCGGAACGAAGGGGACCCCCCACGCCTGTGCGCTGTTGATCGGCGACCGCGAAGGGGCCTTTTGCTTTGAACGGGCCCGCCGTCTGGGGGTGCCCTCGGTGCTGGTAGGTTACAGCAAAGGTCCCGATGGACGGGTGGACCGCGTCAGCACCGAAGCACAGATGACGCGGCTTCTGGAAGAAGCTGAAGTCGACCTGGTGGTGCTGGCCGGGTTTATGCGGCTTTTAACGCCCCGCTTTGTCGGGCGCTGGAAAAGCCGCCTGATCAACATCCACCCGGCCCTTTTGCCGCGTCACCCCGGGGCGCACGGCATTGACGATAGCTGGGCTTCGAACGACCCCGAGTTAGGGGTCACCGTCCATTGGGTCGACGAAGGGATGGACACCGGTGAAATTATCGAGCAGGCCCGCTTTACACGCCAACCGGGTCTTACCTGCGAGCAGGCCGAAGAAACCCTGCACCGGCTGGAACATGAACTCTACCCCCGGGTGGTGACCCGGCTTTTGAACAACCTCGTTTGACAAGGAACCTACCATGATCGTTTTGGTACTGGGCAATGGGGCCCGAGAACACGCCTTGATTTGGAAGCTTTCACAAAGTCCTCGGGTCAAGGGACTCTTTGCCGCCCCGGGTAACGCTGGAACGGCACTTCATGCGACCAACCTCCCCCTCGTGGATATTTTAAACCCCAGCCAAGTTGTACAAGCGGCCCGCGACTGCCGGGCAGACGTTGTCTTTGTCGGGAGTGAAGCCCCCCTCGAAGCCGGTGTGGTCGACGCCCTACAAACAGCAGGGCTTTCGGCCATAGGCCCCAACCAGCACCGCGCTCAGCTCGAAAGCTCGAAAGTGTTTTCGAAAGATTTTATGGTTCGCCACCGCTTGCCCACCGCCGAGGCACGCGAGTTCACCGACTACCCGGCCTTTGAAGCCTACGTCACCCAGCAGTTTGAACGCGCTCCCAGCGGGGATTTCAAGCTGGTGATCAAAAAAAGCGGCCTCGCCCAGGGAAAAGGGGTCCTCGAGGCGGCTAGCGCCGACGAGGCCCTGAGTTTCGGCAAAAGCATCCTTGCGTCGGATGCCTTGCTTGTCGAAGAGTACCTTACCGGCTTTGAGATTTCGGTGTTTGTTCTTTCAGACGGCAAAGACTGGGTGGTTTTACCCCCCACCGCTGACTTTAAAAAGGCCGGCGAAGGCGACACCGGCCCCAACACCGGCGGCATGGGTGCCATTTGCCCGGTCCCCTTAGTCACACCTTTGCTGTGGCAAACGGTGCTGTCAGAAATCGTGGAACCCACTATGACGGCCCTTACCCACGATAACCTAAACTTTTGCGGTGTCTTGTTTATCGGCCTTATGATGACGGCCCAAGGCCCCAAAATCCTTGAGTTTAACACTCGCTTTGGCGACCCCGAGACCCAGGCCCTCTTGCCGCTCATCGAATCCGATTTCGGCGAACTCGTCGAAGCTCTTGCCCACGAAAGACTCGCCGAGCACCCCTGGAAAGTTTCTGACCACAAGTCGCTAGGCATTGTGGTTGCCGCTCCGGGCTACCCGGCCAGCTACCCCAAAAACCTCCCGGTGGCCGCTCTGCCCTCGTTACCCGCCGCGACGCAGGTGTTTCACGCCACGACAGCCCGCCTGAACGACCAGCTGGTAACCCAAGGCGGCCGTTGCTTTACAGCCGTCGCCACAGCACCCACGTGGGAGGCCGCCTACGACAAGGCTCGGCAGGCCGCCCAGGCTGTGCAGTTCCCCGGTGCGTGGTTCCGCTCTGACATCGGAAAAAAGTTTTTTAGTTGATTTTCTGTACGATGACTCCTAGACTGAAAAATGGCTGATATTTAAAGCCTAGGATGTGTTTCACATGGATAGTTCGGTACACCAACTGCTAGGTGATCTTTCTTTTGGCTTAACGGGCTGGGAAGACGGCGACCTGATGGCTTTGGCTAGCTTGGCCGATAAGGCACAACGTTTAGCGGCGAACCTAGCACCTGACCTTCGCTCAACCGCTCTCGCCCTGCAAGCCTTTCTCGATTCTGCCTTAAAGGGTGAGCCCCTCGACAGACCTGGGCTGGAGGCGGCCCTTGAACAGCTTGAGCAGAGACTTTTGCCGACGGCCGGCACTACTCAAGACAAAAAGCCGCTCCCCAGCAAAGAAGCGGCGCCGCTGATTAACACCGAGGCCTTTCAGATTTTTCTTTCGGAGGCCCGCGAACGCCTCGAAGAGGCCCAGGGCCAGGTACTCGAGCTCGAAGCCGCTCCAGGCAATAAAACCCTGGTCGACACCCTATTTCGG
Source organism: Spirochaetales bacterium (assembly GCA_027451945.1). GTDB lineage: Bacteria > Spirochaetota > Spirochaetia > JABEVK01 > JABEVK01 > JABEVK01. The sequence goes on along the minus strand of DAIDHT010000040.1, from coordinate 12,147 downwards.
ACCTTTCATACCATCAAAGGGGAATGTGGCTTTTTAAAGATCGCCTCGCTGGGCGAGTTGGCCCATAACATCGAGAACCTGCTCGATCAGCTTCGTTCCGGGTCGCACACCGTCGACGAGACTATTATCGAGCTTCTTTTGCAGGGTGTCGACTACGCCAAGGCGATTTTGAACCAGCTGTTCCAGGGGAATGTCGCTATTTTCAACCAAGTTGATACCGGCGACTATTTTGACCGGCTTCACAGCCGCCTTACCCAGGACAAAGCCTCGTTGGGCGACGTGCTTCAGGCCGAAGGTAAGCTAAGCGAAACCGATGTGCTCAAGATTTTGCAAAAGCAAAAAGAATCGGCCTATACCAAAAAGTTTGGTGAAATCGCCGAAGAAGAGAACCTCGTCACGCACGAAGAGGTCAACGAGGCCGTTCAAAGGCAACAGAACCCAGCCGAACAGGATTTTCGCCACGATCCGCTCATCAAGGTACGAGCGTCGCAGGTGAACTACCTGGTCGACATGATCGGCGAGCTGTTGATTGTTGGCAACCAGCTCGATGAAACCGACAAGAACGTCATTCAGTTGAAAAAAATCTCTCGGGGCATCCAAGCCGCCGCCATGCAGTTACGCACCGTTTCGGTCAAGAACCTGTTTATCAATATCAAGCGAATTGCCCGAGACGCGGCAAAAAAGCTAGGCAAGGAGGTGTTGGTAGAGCTTCGTGGTGAAGACCTCGAGATTGACCGCAACCTTGTCGAGATTCTCGAAGAACCCCTGATGCACCTGGTACGCAACAGCATCGGCCACGGGATCGAAACCCAAGACGTACGGTTGGCCCGCCAAAAAACCAGTGAAGGCCACCTGGTCCTGCAGGCCCAAAGGTTGGGCAATAACATCATTATCGCGGTTCGCGACGACGGCAATGGCCTGGACGAAGAAAAAATCTTGGCTAAAGCCGTGGAACGAGGACTCCTGACCCCTGAACGACGGGCAATGTCCACCCGTAACGATGTGTTGAACCTTATCTTTTTGCCGGGCTTTTCAACCGCCGAGGCGGTCGATACCATTTCGGGCCGAGGTGTCGGGATGGATATTGTCAAAAGCACCGTCACTGCCGCCCGAGGCCGGGTCGAAACCCGGTCGGAACAGGGCAAGTTCACCGAATTTTCGCTGATCTTTCCTTTAAGTTTGGCCATTATCGACGGAATGATCGTCAAAACGGCAGGGACACATTTTATTCTTCCTGTTTCAGAAATCGTCGAAACTCTCAAAATCGAAGCCGATCGGCTCAAGTGGGTCGAAGGTCGGGTTCAGGTTCTGAACCTACGTTCCGAGGTCATCCCCGTGATCGACACGGGTTCGTTCTTTTTTGGTGAGGCGGGGTCAGGGTCGCGTTTTGCGGTGATCATCGAGCTCGACGACCACAAGTACGCCCTGATGGTCGACGATGTCGTCGCCAAAAAGGAGGTTGTCATCAAGTCACTGGGAAAAATGTTCAAAAACCTGCCAGCCGTTTCGTCAGCCGCTGTGTTGCCAGGCGGGCAGGTCGGCTTTGTGGTCAACATCGAAGAACTGGTACGAGGCCGGGGGGAAGCATGAAACAAACTCGCTTACAGACATTGTTTAATATCGTTGCCATTTTTTTGGCGACGATCTTGCTCTTTTTTGGTTTCCGTGGCACAGCCCACAAGGATATTCTTGAAATTATCGTTGGGGTTATCGGTTTTTTCGCCCTGATTGTTTTCTTGGTCTTGCGGCGACTTTGGGCCCGCGAGGCCGATAAAACCTACAAAGAGTTACTGCAAGAGGTCATTGACCTGTTTTTAGAAACCGGTCAGTCGTTTCAAGATACCGTGAATAAGGCGGTAAGCGCAGGCCACACAGCTGGCCCGGTGCCCGATTTTGACACCCGCAACCGCGACCCCCGAGTCTTTATTCGGCACTTTCAGCAGCTCAAACTCCTGTTAGATCATATTTTTCAAAACCTTGGCACCGAGGACTGCCCTGGTGGCGCCATCTGTATCAATGCTAAGCATTTGCGCGAAATTCAGCTCACCTACGCCGACACCCTGGCGGGCTTTCATGCCTTTGGCGATTGGATGGACGCCATGGTGGCCATGATTGTCGAGAATACCGAACGCTTGAACGGCCCCCTTTCAGAAGAAATCCTCGCCGTCAAAAAGAGCACCTCTGAGTTTCTTGATCAGCTCGATGCCTGGCAAAAGCGGGCTTCGGCCAAATCGACCCAAGACTACGAAAACGTTCTGGCGCAATTTGCCACGCATGCCAAAAAGGTATCCGACTTGGGGTCCAAGATTCAAACGCAGAACAACGGTCTGCGTGCCAGCTTAGACGGGGTCACCGATGAGTTTAAAGGAATCAGCCTTAGCGTAGGCGAGATTCATGACATTTCTGAAAAGGTACGCATGCTGTCGCTCAACGCCGCGATTGAAGCCGCTCGCGCTGGTTCGGCGGGTCGAGGCTTCAAAGTGATTTCGGACGAAATCAAGAACCTCTCGTTGTCGGTACAGCGCTTGGTCAAAGAAATTACCGAGCAGATCAAGGGGACGCAAACCTCGCTGGGCGAAGTGGTCGTGAGCTTTGGCACACAAACCAGTGAAATCTCGACAGACTTAGACATCCTAAACCGTAATATGGGTACCTACGACGAGCGGCTGATGAACTACCAAAATGAGTTTTCGGCGATTGTGGAACTAATTTCGCGGACAACGCGCGAAATTAATAGCCGGGTCGAAAGCCTGGCCCCGGTCTTTCAGCTTCATGATATGACGCTTCAACAGATCCGCCACATTTCTGAAGTAGAGAAGAACGTGGCGGAAAACGCACCATCCGAGGTAAAAACATCAACCGACGCCAGCCAGCGCGAAGCTCGGCGGCTGGTGTTGCTCCATGCGCAAAAAGCGGCGACCACCGATGATGAACACGCGGTCCTAACCCGCCTCGCCGAGCTGTACGGTCTCGAATTAGAACAAACTGCGGCAAATACGACAAAAATTGAACTCTTTTAGGAGGATAGCTTGAAAAAGATTCTGATCTGCGACGACTCCACCTCGATCCGCAACATTCTGAAATCGGCCTTAATGGACGAGTTCACCATTTTGGATGCGGAAAACGGCCAGGCGGCCCTCGACGCTGCCAAAAAAACACCTGTGGATTTTTTTCTGCTTGATGTCAACATGCCTGTGATGGACGGCATCACGTTGGTCAAGGAACTGCGCAAGCTTCCCCAATACCAAAAAACGCCCATCGTTATGCTGACCAGCGAATCGCGCGACGAAAAGCGCCAGGAGGGCAAGGCCGCCGGAGCCAACGGCTGGGTGGTCAAGCCCTGCGAACCCGAGGCCCTGCTCGGCCTGATTAAAAAGATGACCTGAGTAAAAAGATGACCTAAAGGAGGTTGTGATGGAGATCACCAAGCGCAAAGCGCTCACGGGGGCCCGCTACCTGAGCTTTGTTCTCGATCAAGAGGAGTACTGCATCGAAATCCTCAAGATCAAAGAGATCATGGCAATGGCTGCCGTTACCCCCATTCCGCAGACGCCCGACTTTTTGAAAGGTGTCTTGAACCTGCGGGGGCAGATCATCCCTGTGATTGATCTGCGTCTGAAGTTTCATATGCCGGAGTTGGCCTACACCGACCGCACCATCATCGTCATTGTCGAATTGGCACTAGATGGCGAAAAGACCCTCATGGGTCTCGTGGTCGACAGCATCAAAGAGGTCGTCAACATCCCCGAAGAAAAGGTCACGAAAATGCCCTACGTCAACTCGAAGGTGAAAAGCGAGTTTATTCAAGGCATTGCGGAATCGGGCGACGGGATCAAGATCGTCCTCGACATCACCAAAGTTCTGACTGAGGACGAGTTCGTCCTGCTCAAAGACCTACACTCGGCCCGCTAGGCCGCTAAAGTTAAGGAGACTCATTATGGCTGTAAAATTACGTTCCAAACTGCTGGCCGGTTTTATCGGCGTCGCGCTCATTGGCACTGCCATCGGTGCCGTCGGGATTTTTGGCATAACTACCGTCAACAACGCCGACACCAAGCTCTACAAAAAAATTACTGTGCCGATCAGCCAGTTGGTCGAAGTGACCAAGAACTTTGAACTGCTGCGCATTGCCAATATCAAGTACGCCGAGTCAGCCAGCCTTGCCGAGGCCGCCCCCTACGAAAACCAGATCAACGCGACCGAAGCCGAGCTCAAAAAGCTCACCGACGAGTTCCGTGCGACCATCATGACTGACAAAGGCAAAGAAATCGCCGCATCGTTCGACAGCGCCCTAGCCTCGTACGAAAGTGATATCACCCAAGTACTGTCACTCATCAAGGCTGGCAAGCACGACGCCGCCGTCGCCATTGTCAATGGTTCTGCCGCACTCACCGCTGGTAAGGCCGCCCAGGCGCTTGATGCTATCACCGCCGACAAAATCATGCTGGCCAAAGAAACCTCGGACGGCAACACGGCGTTAACCAACTCGATGGTAACCCTGATGATCGCCATTATTATTCTTGGCTTTCTGGTTTCGATCGGCCTTGCCCTGTGGATTGGGGTATGGATGATCTCTCGTCCCCTGCTGGCAATTTCTAAGACCCTCGGCGGTGGTGCCGGTCAAATCGGTGTCGCTAGCGAACAGCTATCGAGTTCTAGCCAAGAGATCGCCAACGGTGCCACCGAGCAGGCAAGCTCTATTGAAGAAACCACCAGCTCGATGGAAGAGCTGTCTTCGATGGTCAAGCAGAACCTCGTCAATGCCAAAGAGTCGAGCACTCTGGCCGACAAATCGGCACAATTGGGCCAAGACGGCGCAGGGCAGATGGGCAAGATGCTCGAAGCCATGAGCGAGATTAGCCGCTCGTCCAGCGAAGTCGGGAAGGTCATCAAGGTCATCGACGACATCGCCTTTCAGACCAACATCTTGGCGTTGAATGCCGCCGTCGAGGCCGCCCGTGCTGGCGAAGCCGGAATGGGCTTTGCTGTTGTCGCCGACGAAGTTAAAAACCTGGCCAACCGTTCGGCCGCCGCCGCTAAAGAAACTGCCGAAATGATTGAAGGCTCGATCCGCAAGTCGCAAGCTGGGCTCGACATCGCCACCAAGCTGGGTGAACTCTTTCAAGAAATTGTCGGGGTGGGTAAGAAGGTTAGCGAGATGGCCCGCGAAGTCGAGTCAGCGTCGCGCCAACAAGACACGGGAATCGAACAGGTCAACAAGGCCATTGTTCAGTTCGATGAAGTGGTGCAGGCCAATGCGTCGAGTGCCGAAGAGACCGCCAGTGCCGCGCAGGAGTTGCAATCACAGGTGGCCTCGCTCAACGAAATTGTGGCTCAGCTGTCACGCCTCGTTTCGGGAATCGAGACACACGAAACCACTTTTGAACGGCCTCAGCATACAGCAGAATCAAAACCCGGGGCGCACGTGCCCCATTCGGCGGCCTCAACACGCAAAGCGAGCACAACGCTTTCTTTGCCCCATCATGCACCTCGTCCCGGCAAAACCCGGGAGGTGAATCCCGAGCAACTGATTCCTTTCGAGGATGATGAAGACCTAAAATGATGGGCGACGAAAGCACGCTGAGTGCGGAGGTCCTGGACCGCTTTCGCGATTTAATCCAGAAAGAGTCCGGGATCTTTATCGGCGAGCAAAAAGACTACCTTTTGGTCAGCAAGCTGTCGCGCTTTTTGCGCGTCAGCGGCTTTACCGACTCTCAGGCCCTGCTCGACGAGCTTGCCCTCGGGAACCAGGACTTACTTGAGGGGTTGATCAACGCGATCACGACGAACCACACGTTTTTCTTTCGCGAGTCGAACCACCTTAAAATTCTTCGGCGTGATATCCAGGTTAAGGGGCTAAACAAACCCTTGATCTGGGTGGCCGCCGCCTCGACGGGAGAAGAGGTGTACTCGATCATCATTGAACTGCTCGAAGCGGGTATTGTGAATTTTCTCGTGGTCGCTTCAGACATCAACCGCGATGTTCTGCTCCACATGAAGCAAGGGGTGTACCACCCCCAACGGGTTCGCGAGGTACCGCCCGACCTTCTGTTCAAGTATTTTGATCGCACCTCCGAAGGCAACTACCGGGTTAAAGAATTTCTCAAGAGTTATCTGGTTGCCAAAAAGCTCAATCTGCTGGACTCGTTTCGTTTTCAGGCCAAATTCGATTACATCTTTTGCCGCAACGTGTTGATTTATTTTGACAAGCCCACCCAGCAGAGGGTCATCGACAACCTTTTAGACAACCTCAGCGACTTGGGCTACCTGTTTATTGGGCATTCTGAAACCTTAATGCACCTGAGCGACCGAGCCGAATCGGTCTTTACTTCGGTCTATAACAAAAAGCTATGATAGGGCGTAGCCTCAAATGATCAAATACTACCTGAAACCCGGTTGGGTTTACGCTTCACAAAACCCTGTTGTTATCGAAACCGTACTCGGCTCTTGTGTTAGCGTTTTTTTATTCGATGAGCGTCTGCGATGCGGCGCCGCCAACCATATTATTTACCCCCACTCCCCGCCCGATCAGCCGACGACCAAGTATGGCGATGTCGCTATGCGGGTTCTTTTTCACGTAATGCGTGATTTTGGCTCACATACGGCCGACTTGACGGCCCGTTTGGTGGGAGGTGCATCGATTGCCGATAACCTTGCCTCGTTGGCGGCGGTGACCGAAAATCTGGCGATCGTCGAACGTTCCCTGCGAAGTCATGGGGTTCCCGTGGTCAGCCGCGAGACGGGGAGTAACCGAGGGCGCAAAGTCGCCTTTGAAACAGCAACGGGGAGGCTGACATGGCAGTTCTTGACGTAAACCAACCACTGCGCGTTTTGATTATCGATGATTCGGCAGTGGTGCGCGAAATCCTGGCGCAAAGTCTCGGCACCGACCCGCGTTTTACGTTGGCCGGAGCCGCCCCCGACCCCTACGTTGCCCGCGAGATTCTGGCCCGTAAGACCGTCGATGTCATCACCCTAGACCTCGAAATGCCGCGCATGGATGGCCTGACGTTTTTGCGCCACCTGATGAAATACTTTCCGATTCCCGTTATTGTGCTTAGCTCCCTTACCGATGGCCGCAACGCCGCTTCGCTCGAAGCCTTAGCCCTGGGGGCACTCGACATCATCCCCAAGCCGGGCGGTTCCTACAGTGTGGCCGATAGCCTCGATCTTTTGAAAGAAAAGCTTTTGGCCGCCAGCCAAAGTGACTTTAGCAAGATCCGCCAGCAAGCTGAGGCCAACCGTGCGTTAGCCGTCAAACCTACCCAGCGCTTAGCCACGCCCCGCGCGTCCTTGGCGCGGATTGCGGCCACCAATAAGCTGATCGCCGTGGGAGCCTCAACCGGCGGAACAATTGCGCTCGAAACGCTGTTTCGAAGCTTCACGCCCGATGCGCCCCCCACGGTCTGTGTCATTCACATGCCCGAAAAGTTTACGGCAACCTACGCCGATCGCCTCAACAGCCTGTGCGCGGTCAGTGTCGTCGAAGCGCAAGACGGACAAATGGCCGAGCCGGGAACCGTCTACCTGGCCCCCGGCAACAAACACCTTTTGCTACGGGCCCGTGGTAAGGACTATTACCTTAAGGTCGCCGAGGGGCCCAAGGTTCATCACCAACGCCCGGCCGTCGATATTTTGTTTCGCTCGGTCGCCGAAGAGGCAGGCCAGAACACCGCCGCCGCCCTGTTGACCGGTATGGGCAAAGATGGTGCCGCCGGCCTTTTACAGATCCGCCAAGCCGGGGGCTACACGATCGCCCAGGACGAAGCCACCAGCATCGTCTTTGGTATGCCCAAAGAGGCCATTGCCCTCGGTGCCGCCGCCGACGTTTTAGCGCTCGAGAAAATCGCGCCAGCGCTTTTGGCACGGACGAGGTTGTGAAGATATTGTCTAATGTTACGATGCAATATTAGTTATTTTTTCCTTGACGGCCAAATTACTTACACTTAGGCTTGGTTCATGAAACAATATTTGTTGGCATTTTTCCAATCGGATTTCTTTGTCTACACAATCATCGTTCCTCTTGTGGTGGTTATCGGTGCCATTTTCTTTCCTTCCATCATTCCCCATTTGTTGTTTCTCGGCGAAATCATAGTTGGTTTTCTGGTTGTTTACACGGTAGCTATGCCGGTGCTGCGTTGGTTTTTATTTCGTGAAGTTAGCCGCTGGGTACAAACGGGAGCTTCGTCGTCTCCTCAAACCCTCTCACGTCAACTGACGAGAATCGTTTGGTTCGATGCCCTTATGCCCGCCGTTCGGTGGATGATTGTTTCTAACCTCACCGTCACCATTTTTCAGCAACAAACTGGCGATGTGGGCCTCTTGTGGCTCAACTATCTGTTTCTCGCGGCCGGGCTTTTTACCCTTCCCTTAGAGTATATGATTTCTGATCAGCGCTTTAGCCAATTACTTAAAAAGCAGCCGGTTCCCGGAATGGTTGTTCGGCGGCTAAGCTTAAGAGGCAAAACCGCATTAGGTATAGTCTTTTTGATTTTAGGAACTTTATTACTTTTCTTTCAAATCAAGTTACTCGAAACCGTCTTTCAAAAGGTGTCTAGCTGGACTTTGACTGGTTTGCTGTTTTTGATAGCACTGATCTTTGCCGGCCTGCTGTTTTTTTACCTGTCAAAATCCTTTTTTAGGTATTTTCAGGACTACAACCGAATGGTTCAGGCGCTGGATTCGGGCAACGGTGACCTTAGCTTGCGCCTCGATGCTACCTATTCTGATGAGTTAGGTGTTATAGCCCGTCGCATCAATAATTTTGTTGGGGACCTCCAACAGGGGATTGCGGCCGTTCAGCAAGAAACCCCTCATATGGAGCAAGTCAGTCTCGAACTGAAAACGGCGTCGAAAGAATCTTTACAAGCCGTTGAAATAACGCATCAAACGGCAAAAAAACTCGATCAGCAAAGCCGCCTGGTAGCTTCAAAGGCAGGGGAGTCACTCTCAGGGGCCCTTCGAACCTTAAAAAACACGCAAGCCATGGGCCAAAGGCTTGATCACCAATTGATGTCACTTTCACAGGCTTCTAGTGCTATGGAAGAGATCTTTTCGAACATCGAAAGTATCGCTCAGGTCACACACTCACGAAGTAAGGCCAGCGAAGCACTCAAAGCCCTCGCTGACGGCGGGTCACTTCAGATGACCAATACCCTTGAAAGCATACGAGCGATTTCTGGATCGGCTCAGGTAATCCAAGAGCTCATTGGTGTCATCAATGGAATCGCTTCGCAAACAAACTTGTTAGCCATGAACGCCGCCATTGAAGCGGCCCACGCCGGTGAAGCAGGCAAGGGCTTTAGTGTGGTTGCCGACGAAATTCGCAAACTTGCGGAGCAGTCCGCCCAAAACGCCAAAGAGGTTTCAGGGAACTTAAAATATATCCTCTCGGGCATTGAAACCACAGAGACTGTCGCCATAAAGACGGGCAATACTTTTTCTTCGATGGTACAAGAAGTGTCGAGTCTAACGCAGGGACTTAATGAGATCAGTGAAGGCATGGACGAAGTTTCGCAAGGGGCGAACCTCGTCATGACTTCGCTTCAAGAGCTTCGTCGCGACGGACAAGAGGCAGATCAGCAGGCAAAACAGGTTCTTCTTGACGTTAATCAACTCAAAAGTGCCTTTGAAGAAACTTCTAACCTGATGAATGAAACCCAAACAGATGTTTCTTCAATCTATGATGCCCTTCAAGAGGTCAAGGCCAGCCTCAGTCTGACCGCCGAATCTGGTCAACACAACCAGGACCTCGTCAGCCTATTGCATAAAAAGATCAACCGGTATCACACTTAAAAGCGTTCTTTCTAGACTCACCCCCACCAAACGGTTATACTCTCATCCCTAAGGAGCGTTTCGTAGTCCATGAAAAAGTTCACCATTGTTTTGGCCAGCCTAATTTTAGCGGCGAGTTCGGCCTTCGCCGAATCTTCGTTGGTGGCCAAACCCCGCTTGCACGCTTGGGGAGCCGAGCTGGATTTGGGGTGGAGCCCGGTGGAGCTCATCAAGGGAACCGAAACCCGCTTTTGGCTGGGCCTCGAAGGCCTCTATAAAAACTGGAACTACTTTCACGACACCCAAGGTAACGAGCTGACCAATGCCGTAACCGCAGACGCCGCCGTCCACGAGCTCAATGGCCTCTGGTTTGTAGGGATGACGCAGGGCCTTGCCCCCCACTCTACCGCTCTAGGGTGGGGTCAACCGTGGAAGGACCCCAACCTTGTGGAACTCTTTGGGTACTACAAAGGGATCATCTTTCACCCCCTCTCCTCAGGCTCTTATTGGACAGCGTCCTCGATACCCGAAAAGAACGGCTACCTTCAAAACTCTTTTCTGGGCGGCATCGGGTTGAACCTAATGACCAAAACCAACCTTCATAACTTAAAAGAAGGCGTGGCCCTTGAAGGCTCGGGGGAATGGGCTCCGCAAAAGCTACAATCTGTCGCTGTCGATTTTCAACGAGTAACGGCGATCGCCGAAGGGTTTATGCCGCTCTACGACAGCAACCCTACCCAAAAGTTAAACACCTTTAGCGTGTTGGGTGGCTGGGCCCTCGCCTACGATCACCTGTGGGGCACAACAATTCCTGCCGAGGAACTCCAAATGATCGGCGGCCGATTGCTCGATGGCGTGGGCGGCTGGGTCGAAGGGGCGGGAGGCGCCATCCGAGGCGTCGACATCGGTCGCTTTGACGGGACTCAAAAGGCAATTTTCAACGCCGAAGTCCGCTTCAACCTGCCAGGTTTTGAAATTACCCAACCCTTTAGCATCCCCTATATAGATAAGACCTTAGATTTTGTTCCTGGTCTTATCGCCTACTCGGATGCTGGCTGGTGGAACGGCGTGGCTGGGCTTGCCGGGGGGAGCGCCCTGACGGGCGGTTTCGGCATCTTTTTGGCTGTTCTTAAGTATGGCGAAGTCGCCGTCTACAACGATCACTGGCTGGCGGGGGGCTCGCCCTACGAACCACACACCTTTGAGTGGCATGCCGAATTGGGGATGCATTTTTGAGCCAAACTGCACTTTTGAAACAAGAAGAGGCTTTGGTTCTGGGCAGCTCAGAATTTTGCTCGTGTTCATGCCATTTCGTTTACTTATGGCCAAAAACATGAAACGGAAGTCGCCTACGCCCAAAGAATTTGTGACCGACTTTCCATAGACCTCAAGGTGGTGGACCTCAGTTTCATGACCACCCTTACCGAATCGGCCTTGTTCCAGGGACAAGGAAACTTAAATGCCCCCCACGCTTTATCGGCCGAGGTTCCCGCGAGCTTTGTTCCCTACCGGAACCTGTTGTTCTTTACGGTGGCCGCTCAATGGGCCGCCACGTTAAGACTGCGGCACCTCGTTACCGGGGTCTGTCAAACCGACTACTCGGGCTATGCTGACTGCCGTGATATTTTTGTGAAGTCGGCCCAAGAAACCTTAAATTTGGCCACTGATTTTTCTGACTTGGGGGTAATCATCCATACCCCCTTAATGTGGCTGACCAAGGCCCAAGAGTTTGCCCTGGCCAAGGAGCTGGGCTGTCTTGAGGTCATTCTTACCGACACCATGACCTGCTATCAGGGGGTTTTAACGCAACACGACTTTGGTCGTGGCTGTGGCGAATGCCCCGCCTGCCGACTGCGAAAAAAAGGCTGGGAAGAATTTCTTAACCAACGCGGGAATTCCGTCACCAAAAACGCCTTTTAGAGCCAAGCGCCTTCAAGAAGTTTTCAAACTATTGAGTTTCTGCGGAACGGCAGAAAAAATTCCCAGCGTGGAAATTTTTGAATTCCACTCGAGAAACGAAAAGTTTCCCGTCGGGAAACCAAAAATTCCTCGAGCAGGAATTTTTCGCCCGTGCGGCTGTTTTTTGTCCTCGCCACCCCCTTGGCACCTTCACACCCACCTTTTCTTGGATACCCAACCCTCAAGAATCTTCTAAAGAATAAACATACATCTATGTATAACACCACTAAAACATGACTCTTTAGAACTTTTCTATTGATTTTTTATATTTATGGGCACCTCTAAAAAAGAAACAATTCCACGGTCAGATTTTTGAATTTTCGAAAAATTGACGAAATCTCCATTATTTCACACTTGTGAACGACAAAATTGGCATTCCCCCCCTATTTACCAACTTTTTGTAGTCCCCTCTGT
>DAIDHT010000039.1:0-87847 GCA_027451945.1 Spirochaetales bacterium | reverse complement strand
CGCGCATATCCTGAGCCTAAAAGGAGATTCTTACAGAATGAAAGACCGATTGAAAATAGGGGTCGTTGACCCGGAATAATCAAATAAAAGCGGAACCTGGCCGCCGGTGAAAAGCGGAACTTCTAAACCGTTGTTGACATCGTAATCGCGATTGAGGAGGGACATCTATAGTGGTCCCAGGAAGATGCTTGAAAGCCTGTAATAAAACCGGTTCAAATCGAACCCTAGTAGTACGATTGACCAAGGAGACACCATGGAATTCACTAAGGATGCCCTTATTGTCGGAGCCTCTCGAGGAATCGGTCTGGCCATTGTAGAAGAGCTGTTAAAACGAAATTGGAATGTCGTTGGAACTGTTCGCGAAGGCAATAGGACAAAACTCCATGATCTCGCCGAGAAGTGGAACCGTAACCTGGTGATTAAGAACCTAGACATAACCATCCCCTCTCAAATTGATCGACTTAGATCTGACCTGGCTGGTAGTACGTTTAATGTTCTTTTTGTTAATGCCGGAGTGGCCAACGAAAAAGGAATGGATGAAACCATTGGTGAGATTTCAACCGAAGAGTTCATTCGTATAATGGTGACGAATACGCTTGCCCCTATGAGAGTTCTTGAGCGGCTCAAGGACTATGTGAGAACAGGAGGCGTCATCGGTGCCATGTCATCAGGGCAAGGAAGCATCGCCGATAACGAACACGGGGGCAATGACGTTTACAGGGCGAGCAAAGCTGCTTTAAATATGGTCATGAGAAGTTTTGCGGCCCGTCAAGGAAAAGACCATGCCCTTCTCCTTCTGGCTCCAGGATGGATAAAAACCGATATGGGTGGCAAAAATGCTAGCTTTTCGGTTGACGAAGTGATCGGCAACATAGTCGATACTCTTACTTTACAAGAAGGAAGGCCCGGTCTGCGATTCCTTGATCGTTTTGGCAAACCTGTACGCTGGTAGCCGGTGGGTTGATGCAAAATCAAAAGCCTCTGCTGTTTTTTTTGATTTTCATAAGTGTTTTTGGCTCATCACTTTCCGGACAAACAGTAACCCGCAAAAATGGTGAGTCGACAAAAACTTTTGTCGAAAGGTTTAAACCGTCAAATTCTCAACCTGTGGACAAAATCGTCAAGACAAGAGCTTGGTCGCACAAGAATGAAGCGATCATCTGTTTTTATCAATATCAGGAAATGGTTGACGGAGAAACTTACCCAGCCATTATAGGGTACCTTTTTTGGCCGTTGGGAAGAATGAAGTATCACAAAATTCCTATCGCTACCTTTGAGTCTGATGGTGGGAATCCCGAAATACGTTCAGTATTTTTTGACAGCGTTTACGGAACAACAGAATTGATCATCCTCTGTGCTTGGCCGCAACTTTTGCACTACGATTACTCTGGCACCTATTACTCGGCCTATCTTTTCAAGCCACCCCAAGACCCGAAGGTGCAATCATCCCTAGAGCAAGATAAACGTTGGAGTAGCATCTTCGAAAATCAGTGCGATTGTGCTTCCCGAGATGGAAAAATCGAACATGCGCGCTTTACCAGTTCTTCCAAAATTCTTGCAGAAATTAAGCGCTTGACTAAACCACAGCCTAAAACCTAGCCTAGACACATTCTTAATCTTAAGGAATGATCGAGCTATGGATCACGAAGTCTTAGCCCCGGCGGGGGGCCTCGATCATGCGTTATGGGCTTTAGAAGGTGGGGCAAACGCTGTCTATTTTGGCTTTCAAAAGTTTTCGGCCCGAAGTCATGCAACAAACTTCGATTTCGACCAAGTTCGTCAGCTAGCCAAGGTGGTTCGTGACAAAAACGCCCGCCTTTACGCCGCCGTAAATACCATTTTAACCTCGCAAGAGGTATCCGAGGCGGTAGCTTTAGCTTGGCAACTCCACTGGTGTGGCGTCGATGCCCTAATTCTTCAAGATCTTGGAGTTGCAAAAGCCTTGCAAGTTTCTGGCTTGCCTACTCTTTTGCATGCTTCAACTCAAGCCGCTGTCCACACTCCCGATGGGGTGCGTGCCGTACGCGACCTAGGCTTTAGCCGAGTCGTCTTAGCGCGGGAACTTACCCTTTCTGAAATAGAAAAGATTGTTCAGGCCGACCCTAACATGGAATACGAAGTCTTTGTTCACGGAGCGCTGTGTTATGCCGTCTCGGGCAATTGCATGGCCTCGGGCTTGATGCTTGGCCGGTCAGCCAACAAGGGTGACTGCGGCCAAGTCTGCCGTACTACCTTTGAGCTTGATTACCTTATCCCCGGCCCACACCGTCGTGAAAGCCCTCATGAAGAAGGGCTCCCCGTTGGAATTCATGCCCCCGAAGGGGAAAGTACTTGGCAGCCCGGAACAAAAGGTGCCTTTGCCAGCATGAACGACCTTGAGCTGGGCCCCCGTATCCGTCAATTGGCGGCGGTGGGTGTCACAAGCTTTAAAATCGAAGGGCGGATGAAACCGCCGGCCTACTCTTATTATACAGCCAAAGCTTACCGTGCTTTTCTTGACGGTAAGGATTCTCAAGGCTGGTCGGCCTTGGATGAAGCCCGCCTAGGTTACGGCAGACGTCCAAGTGCGGGCTGGCTCGACGGCCACAAAGCCCTAGCCCAAACAAACCCCCAGTGGGCCGGAACGCTGGGCTTGCCTCTCGGCGAGGTCCGACAAAGCAAAGGCTCAACCCTGGTGTTGCAAGCCGATCAACTCAAAGTGGGCCACCTCCCCACTCGAGGCGACGGCGTTCTTGTTTTAGGAACTTTACCCGGACAATCATTTCGAACGTCTGTACACGCCCCCTCCGCAAGCCATCCGCCTGTTCTTGAACTCACCTTAGCGAAAGAGCCCCCCTTTTCGTCCCTGGGAGCCAGCGCCTGGCTGACTAGTCGTCATGATGGCAAACTCCCCCAAAAAAAAGCAACTCGTCCGTTTCAGTTCCCTTTACAGGCCACCTTACGACTGACCCAACCAGCTCCCGGTTTGGTAACGCTAGCCCTTTCGACGTCGTTCGGGCCTGTGATCAACCTAGAAACCACCCTGCCCTGTGAACCCTCGTCTTCGTCCGAGGGGCTGGAACAGGCTCTTCGCAATGCGTTGATGGCATCGTCGCATCGTTTTATCTTTTCAAACCTTGCTATTCACAGCGATCTTCAAAATCTTTTCATCAACCCTCGTGACCTCAAACAGCTGAGACGGGACTGGTTGGCCAAGCTCGAGGCCGAAGCTGACCAGTGGGCCCAAGCCCAAGCGCAAAAGGTTAAACGCGAGGAACCCTTGCTCACAGAGGTTCCCCTACCCCGTGCTCAGCTTAGTCCCCTCGAAGGGGTCAATCGGTTACTGGGCTTTATTGTCGAATGGGAACGTCTAACCCCACAACAGCTTGCCTCGACTCCTTGGGGCCTTTCACTTCCCCTTGCCCCGTTTAGTCCCAATGAAGAGGCAGCGCTCGAACGTTTGCGACGCTTTCTGGCGTTGCCGTCGGTTAAAGACCAGCCAATCGTGCTGGGCGTCAACAACCCCGCTCATTTAGTTTGGCTCCAACGTCTACGACAAGAGGGTTTTGCCGTCAATTCCTGGTTTGCCGATTGGGGCTTTCACCGAGCCAACGGCTGGTTAGAGTCCAACCTAGCCTCGGCCGTACCAGGTCTTGTTTTTTCGGTCGGGTGGCTCGAAACCGAGAAAGCCGATCATTCCTACGTTCCGCCAATTTTTACCAGCCGAGCTTGTATGCTTAGGAATAGCTTTTCGGCTCCACAGCAAGCACATGTGACCCCAACCAAAGAAGCCGCTTTTGACGCACGCACTTGGTCAAACCAAAAATTGCAAGGCCGTACACCCGAACGGCCAGAACAGGGTCCCCGTTGCCCAGCAGGTTGTTCTGGGCACTTTTCGGCACGTTTAACCCAGGGCAGTCAGGGTTTTCGTGTCGAAGCGAGGGACTGCGTGAACTATTTGCTTTTAGAAGGTGTTGACTCCCCCTCCGTCTAAGTCGATTTTATGACTTAAACAGTACAGAGGGAGGCAGTGTGAGTAAGAGTAACGTTGGCTTATCGGGCGAGAGGGGCCCCATCCTCTTAGCGATTATGGTGGCAACAGGCCTGGCGGCCTTGGATACCACGATTCTGTCGACGGCAGTTCCTTCGGTGGTTAAAGATCTAGGCAATTTTGCACAATTTCCCTGGCTGTTTTCGATATACCTTTTAGCTCAGTCGGTAACAGTACCGCTCTATGCAAAAATCTCTGATCTTTTTGGCCGTAAACCGGTTTTGCTGTTGGGGATTGCTTTGTTTATCTTAGGGTCGATTGCCTGTTCCTTTTCTGGTTCTATGCTTTTCTTGATCCTGTCCCGCGGTCTACAAGGTTTGGGCGCTGGTGCCATTATGCCGATGACGATTACCATTGCCGGCGATTTGTATACCGTAGAAGAGCGTTCGCGGGTACAAGGCTACATGGCTAGTGTGTGGGGCATCTCGTCAGTGGTGGGGCCAGCGTTGGGGGGTCTATTCTGCCAATACCTATCATGGCAAGGCATCTTTGTGCTCAACATCCCTCTGGGCCTGGCTGCCATGGTCCTTCTGATTAAAAACTTTCATGAAACCGTTCATCACCGCGATCACCGACTCGATTGGCTGGGGGGTGCACTTTTAACGTTAGGCTTGTCCCTTTTGATTTTGGCCCTTTTAGAGGGCGGTGTCAGCTGGACCTGGAACTCAGTATGGAGCTTGGGGGCCTTTGGTTTAGGGGCGCTATTTATAGCAGTATTTCTTTGGACCCAAACACGAGTCGCAGAACCCATTCTACCCCTGTGGGTGTTTACGCGTCCCTTGTTACTAACCACCTCGTTGATTTCGTTTGGGGTGGGAGCCATCTTATTAGGAATCAGCTCGTACTTGCCCACCTTTTTGGAACGTGCTTTGGGTCTACCCCCGCTGGTATCCGGTTCTGTCATTACAGCTTTAATGATCGGTTGGCCCTTGGCGGCCTCGTACTCGGGTCGTATCTACCTTCGTATTGGTTTTCGAAAGACGTCACTGGCAGGTATAGGGTTTCTCTTGCTGGGGGGCCTTTTGTTGTATACCCAGGCCGCTCACCCCTGGCTTCCGTTAATTATAGGCACTTGCCTGGTGATGGGTGTTGGTTTTGGGCTGGCGGCGACACCGATTATTGTTGCGGCGCAAGCTAGCGTAGACTGGAACCAGCGAGGCGTCGTAACCGGCACCAATCAGTTTGCTAGGGCGGTTGGCAGTTCGGTCGGGATAGCCCTGTTTGGTGCGTTAGCAAACTCGGTACTCGGTCATTCGGGCAACACCCCTAGTATTCAAGCGGTGCAAGGGGCCACAGGGCGTGTCTTTTTAGCAATCCTGGTCGTCATCGGCCTTACCCTTGTAGCGGGATTTTTTATGCCCGAAACGGATACTCACCGACCCAAGCCTAACGAGGCTCAGGCCGGGCCCCAGCAGGTCGAAGCATAAACAAAGCTCGTTCGTCGGGAGAGAACTTTTCGATGGCGTAGCGTAGCATGGTACGAGGCATGGTCGAAGCGTACTTTTCTAAAAAATGAACTTCGACCGCTTTGTCTTGTTTACCGATTTCTCGTAGCATCCACCCCACGGCTTTTTGCAGTAAGTCGTGCTGGTGGTGCACAAGAAGTTCGGCCACCTCCAACGCCTCGGTAAAACGCCTTTTGCGAATCATGGTTAAGGTTGACACCATGGCAATACGCTGCTTCCACAACTGGCCGCTTTGTGCCCACTGAAATAAAAGCGACGGGTCTTTGTCTTGAAACCAAACACCAAAAAGCCCGGGGGCGCTGGCGTCAACAAGGTCCCAGTTATTGACGCGGTCAACACGCTGACTATACAGCTCGATAAGAGCTTGGCGTTCGCCTTCTGAGGCTTTTTTAAACTGTTCTACCATAAGCAGTAAAGCGGTAAGCCGGCACTCATGGATCTCGGAACTTAACAACTCGTTGATCTCGGTCAGTCCTACTGTCTGGACAAAAGCTTTCACGACTTCGCGTTGTTGCGGGACGGTGATTCCCCAAAAAACATCTCCCTCGGCATATTGGCCGGGGCCCGTTTTAAAAAACTTTTGAAACCCCTGCTGTTTCTCGGGCTGAATGCGTTGGCGCAGGCTCGAAATTATAGATTCGTTTAAGCTATTCATGGCAGTTCACACCCCTGTTAGAGTTCTTAGGAACTTTTAGCTCTTATTGAGCGCGTAAAAGTCTCGGTATGCTGTTGGTGGCCTTCCTGCCAGGTAAGAGTGATTTTATTATCAAACATCATCGCCTGGTTGACCCAAGGCCAGTCTTTTCCCGTTACCAGTTTTCCATCAACCTTTTCGATTTCGGTATTGATTGCAGGGAGCTGTGGCGCAAAGTTTCCCTGCGACGATCCGAAGAGAAGTTCCACAAATAAGCGCCATCCGCTGGGGGTCATCTTTAAAGTCACGCCAAAAGGAAAGCTCGAGGTATGTGCCCTTGCCCAGTGGGCAGGGATTTTGGCGTAAAATTGGACATGATCTGAATAATAGACAGCCCAATCACAGCCGCTGAGCCAAGGGAACCCAACCCGGGCATTTCCCAAGGGCATCATTGTATTAATATACACTAGCGGGTGATGAAGGTTTTCCCCTCCCCAAGCAAAGTCAGAACCGACCTGGAGCTCGCCAAAGCCGGTTGAAAATCGAGAGTAACGACCTTCGACAAGCCATGTGCTCGCTTTGGCCTCGTTGACGTACGGAAAGGCGTTGGGGGCACCAGAGTCAAAAAACAACCAAAAGGGCTTGCCATTTTGCTTTGCTTTTAAAAAGAGTAGCCCGGCTCGAGAAACAATGGCGGCTGGAATGGGCCTCCAACCTTTGGGGATTTTAAAAGACGATCCTCGAGGGTAAACAGTCAAGGTTAGGTTTTGCGCATTCCACACCAACCACGAATCTTCAAAGCCGCGGGTGCCTAACACCAAGCCTTCGGTGGGGGTATCCCTTGAACTTAAATCAATGTAGCCAGAAACGTCATCCACAACAAACGGTTCGACGGAAAAGCCGGGTAAAGGTAACTTCGCAAAACGGTATCTTTTTACATGCTGGGGGTTGTTCCTAAAGTAAGGAAAGTTTTCGACTTCGGGAGTTACAGAAAGCGGTTTGCCCAAAACTGAGAGAAATTTTTCAGATTTACGAAGGTGATAGTAGAAACTGGTGTAAGCCCCTGTATCCAACCAAACAAAAAGCTTGTATCCCTTAACCATCACATAGCCGCCAAGCCTATTCGGGGGAATACCGGGCTCCCACTTCAAAACTAGTCCCTGGGGAGGATTTTCGGGCTTTTGTTGCCAGGTTGCACAACCAGCCAGCCACGAGAGGGTGAGAAACAGGACAAGCAGCTTTTTGTTCATACCACAGTCTACCATACGTCTGACTCACCTTTAGTCTTTTGTTCATGGGTCAAAAATCGACTTTCGTACCCGCAAGGTAGCTGATATGGGAAGACTGAACGCAGCATTTTATCCCGAGCGACTTGAGAGTCTCGGCGACATCGAAACAAAGGCCGTTCTCAAAAAGCTGGCTAGTGCCCACCAAGCCCTTGCCGAGCTTAAGGCCACCGCAGATTCGATGCCCAATCAGGACATTCTCATCAGCACCCTATCCCTGCAGGAAGCGAAAGACAGCTCGGCCATAGAGAACATCATCACCACACAGGATGACCTCTACCAGTCAGACAGCTTCGAGCACCGCTATCAAAGCCTAGCCGCAAAGAAAGTTCACAACTACGCCCGAGCCCTGCAGACTGCCCACGAACGTGTAAAGGAGACCGGCCTTATCACTGTCCGGGACATCCTCGTAGTACAGTCCATCATCGAGGAGAACCGAGCCGGGTTCCGCAAGTTGCCGGGAACCGAACTCAAAAATGCGGCTACCGGAGCGACAGTATACAAGCCCCCCCAGCATCCAGACGACATCGCCCTCCTCATGGGCAATCTCGAAGAGTTCCTCAACCGCAACGAGCTTGTGGACTGGGATCCCCTAACCAAGATGGCCCTCGTCCATCACCAGATCGAGAGCATCCATCCCTTCTATGATGGCAACGGCCGCACGGGTCGCGTCCTCAACATCCTAAACCTCGTCAAAGATGGGCTTCTCGGAAGCCCTGTGCTCTACCTCTCCCGCTACATCAACCAGACGAAGGGCGAATACTACCGGCGCCTGCAAGATGTCCGCGATACGCGAAACTGGGAGCCGTGGCTCCTCTACATGATCGGCGGGGTCGAGCGGACATCACGGGAGACGACCCTCCTCATCCACGGGATCAAGACACTCATGCAAGAGTACAAGCAGAGGCTCAAGCTTGATCGCCCGAAGATGTACAGCCATGAGCTCTTAAATAACCTCTTTCGTCACCCCTACACAAAGATTGACTATCTCGTCCGTGATCTCTCGGTTACCCGCAAGACCGCCTCGAAGTACCTCGATGACCTCGTGGAGATCAGGCTCCTGACTAAGCACAAGATCGGAAAAGAAAACTTCTACTTGAACGACGCGCTCTTTCTGCACCTGCAGGAGAAATCCTAGAATACGAGTGCTCGTTAGCTGTTGTAGTCGCCGTCTTGTTGTCCTGTTGAGGGGGCTCTGACGCAAGGTGCGACACCAGAAAGGCTTGTTTTACAAGGGTTTCTGGGAAGGAGCGAGAAATAAAAAAACCACCGTTTTAAGGGTGGTTTTTCTGGGGATACTGGAGAATAGGGGAGTCGAACCCCTGACCTATTGATTGCGAACCAATCGCTCTACCAACTGAGCTAATTCCCCGTATACGGAGTTAAACTAACGTAAACCGTCGCCTTTGACAAGAGCAGGCGAGTTTCAGCTTTCAAGTCTCCCCTTTTCATTGGACAGGTTAGGGATTACAGTAAAAAGGAGGGAGGGGTCAGTGCCAAGCTTTCGCCTTTTTGTTGATCTTGATGGTGTGTTGGCGGATTTTGACCGTGGTGTTTATGAAGCCACGGGACGCTACCCTTCGCAGATGTCCGACCGCGAAATGTGGCCGCTTGTTGCCAGGACCTCCGGTTTCTACGATCGCTTGCCTTGGATGTCAGATGGCCGAGATCTTTGGGAGTTTGTTGCGCGTTATAGCCCCATCATTTGCACAGGCCTACCACGGGGGAACTGGGCCGAACCGCAAAAGCGGCAGTGGTGTCGACGTGAACTGGGTAACGAGGTTCCTGTCGTGACTTGCCAAAGTCGTGAAAAAGGTCAAGCTATTCAAGAGTTCCTCGAGGCCAACGAGACGGCGGTATTAATCGATGACCGCTTAAAATCCCAACCCAGTTGGGTTGATCTGGGCGGGATTTTTATCCTCCACACTTCTGCCTCCGAGAGCATCCGTGCCCTGCGGGACTTAGGTCTGGCATGAACCTTCCCAATCGTAAACAGCTTGAACTTCAGTACAACGCCGACCGAAAACTCTATGAATTGATCCTTCAGAACTTAGGGCACCGCTTTCAAGGTTGGGTAGAACCTTTGGGTCTCCACCCCGGCATCAAAATGCGGGTCAAGTCCTTTCACAGCTGGTTTGATAAAGTTCTACGCAAGATCCGTCAAGGAGTGCCCTCGGATCAAGTCCAGATTCAGGACGTTCTAGGCATGCGGATTGTCTGCCCGTTTATGGAGGACGTAAAAAAAATCGAGGATGTCGTTCGCACCCGCTTGACGGTTCTCGACGAAGAAAAGAAAGGCGCTTTACAGTCCTTTAAAGAGTTCGGTTACGAATCAACCCACTTTCTTGTGGCCGTTCCTCACGACTTGATCGAGGCTCTGTCGCTTGATCAACCTCCTCCGTGCGAAATTCAAATCCGCACTATTCTTCAAGACGCCTGGGCCGAAGTGGAACATGAGCTGATCTACAAGTCGCAGTTTTTTCCCTTTGACCAACCGTTAAAACGTAAGCTCGCCGCGCTCAATGCCAACCTCAGCCTCAGCGATATCATTTTTCAAGAGATTCGGGACTACCAACGTCAGCTCAACCATGAACTCGAAAAACGCCGTCGGAGTTTTCTCGATCGCCTAAAGACGCCGCAGAACCCTGACTCAACCCCAAGGAACAGTGACGACCATTATGCATCCCTCCCTGCCGAAAACATGGACCAAGTTCTGCTCGAGGCACTTTCGGCCCACAACCAAAAGCAATACAAGAGAGCCATCAACCACTATACGGCGATTTTAAAGCGTGGACCACAGAGCTTTGTCCAATCGTTGGTCCTGACCCACCGAGGAATGGCCTATTTTGCCGAAGGTTTGTACGAGAATGCTCTCGATGATTTTGACAGCGCGGTAGAACGGGATGAGCGGAATGCTAAAGCCTACTATTATCGGGGCATGGTTCGCGATTCCATGGAAGAATACGACGCCGCCTTGACCGATTTTGGCAAAAGTCTCGAGATGGTACCCTACCAGTTTGAAGTTCTTTTAGCCCGGGCACGCACTTGGCTGAAGCTCGGACAGCAGGTCAAAGCTCAGCAAGATTGCGAAGCGGCCCTCAACTTATCACCAGACGATCCCGAAGGCTTGGCCTTACAAAGGGAATTGATTCTGGAAAAAAACAGCGGAGCGTGATAGCGTGAGCTTATGAGCGTATTTCGCCCCCTACTTACCCTGGTCACAGGGGCTATCCTCTCGGTAAGCCTCACTTCTTTAGCTTGGGCCGACAGCTTTCAAGTCCGCCTACGAATCTTTCCTCAAGACACCCAGGTTTTTGCCGAGGGAGTCCCCCTCGCCTCTACGCCTGAGACTGATACCATCCGCGATATCTCAGTACCTTCTGGCGTCAAGCGCTTGAGCTTTGGTGCGTTGGGCTGGGAACCTGTCAGTGCGGTCATCCCTGAAGCCGTCAAACAGGGCGCGGTTTGGTCTTTTAAGCTAGAGCCCTACGGGACCACCCTCCGTAAGTTCGCTGAATTTGGCGTGGGCAGACACCCGAGAGGCTTGGCCTTTACGCCCGATGGAAAAAACATCATCGTGGCCACGACCGAAGGTCTTCAGACCTACACTCGCCAAGGTAAACCCGTTTCAAGCCCTGCCGAAAAAGGGGTCTTTACTGATGCGGCTTTGGTCCAAAACACCGTTGCCGCGTTGAACACTGACGGAACTATTGCACTTTTCCCCTCCGCAGTACCGGCCCTCAACTGGGGCTCGTCGGGTAAAGGCTCTTTGGCGGTACTCCCCGGCGGTCGACTTGCGGTTCTTGGCTGGGACGACCCTAGTGTCTCGATCATTGATGTCGCCGCAGCCAAAATCATTACCTCGCTAAAATTAGACGATATGGTAACTTCAGCGGCGCCCTATGCCGGCGGACTGGTCGCCACCCAATTCAACGAAGGTAAACTTTTGTGGATCGCACCGGACGGGAGCTTAACGACGACTTCGATAGGCGGGAACCCTCGTTCTGCAGCATTAGCCGGTTCTCTCGTCTGGATTGCCGATATGGCCTCGGGCAAGGTAAGCGCCGTGGACATAGAACAAAAATCTGTGTTGTTCTCGGTGCCCGTTGGGCCTAATCCCCAGACCCTTGCCGTTTCGCCGAATGGCAAGATCCTCGCGGTAGCCCTACGAGGAACAAATAATCCCGAAAACTTTGCCCTGCAGGGTCCTGATTACGGCCAAGTTCAGTTTCTTGATGCCAAAACCGGAGCCAAGCTCGGTTATGTTTGGGGTCGTGACCAACCGATGGGCCTAGCTTGGTCGCCTTCAGGACGGTTTTTAGCCTTTACCGATTTTTTAACGGGCGATGTTGAAGTTTACCGTGTAAGTTTTTGACCGTTCTTTCTTTGTGCTCCACCTTTGCTCACCTCATTGAGAGCTCATTGACCGGCCAGTGAACCCGTGGTATCCTATTGCTCGTGGAACAGGACTTAGTAGAACAGGACACAGTTTACGGAAAGATTTATTGTGCGAACTGCGCTCACTGCAAAGTGGTTCGCGTTCCTGCTGGCGATGGTAGTCAGTACCTCCTTCGCATTCGTTGTGCAGCAGGTAAGTGGAAAACCAGAAACGGTGTGGAAAAGCTCTATAAGTATTTTACAATAACTCGACGAAGTCTGTTCAATTGTGAATCTTACTGTTCCATGGGTGATACACGAGGTTATTTGCGTCAGCTGCGGTCGCTTTTGCCGCAAAAAGACGAAACCTACACCCAAAATCCTGAAACTCTTTCTTCTCGGTGATGTTTAACCTCAGTAAGATGTAATCCCAAGGATGTTCTCATGAAAAGGCATTATTTTCTGGGCGTAGTAGTTGTTGGACTGCTGCTCACCCTGTCTGGTTGTAAAACTGTTGATACCAATTTCACCCCTAACACCCCCACCGAGGTGTACTTTCAACGTGCGCAACAAGCCTCTGACCAGTATGATTACCAAACCTCACTCAAGATTTATTTGGAACTGCTTGCCAAAAAAGATTTAGACATGTCGACTCGTGTTTCGGCCCTGTATGAAGTGGCCTTTTTGCATTTCAAAATGGGCGACCGGGCCTTGGCTAAAACCCAGTTTCAAAAAATCTTAAACATGTACAACGACCCGACACTCAGTAACTTGCCTATTTGGGTTCAAATTCTTTCGACCAAGATTATAAAAGAAATAGACGCTGGTCAAAAAACAAACCGACAGGGTTGATTGCGCCCCCAGCCACGACGGCCTAAGTCCTAGGTGTTTAGCTTAGTTACCGCCATCTCCCCCTGGGGGAAGTTTGACAATCTGGATTTCGACATTCTTTTCCAGGGCAGTTTGATGGACCATTGCCTCTGTTACTGCGCCCCTAGGCAGGTTATGTTGGGGGGCATCGCCAATTACTAAAATCAAGCGGTGATTGGCCTGCCAGTCAAACGAATTCAAGGCCGCCCACAGTCCCTCGACGACCGCTTCGGGGATATCCCCGCCCCCCGCCGCAGTAGCCTGGTCTAAGGCCTTTTGGATAACTCCGACATCGGACTGAAACGTCACAACCCTGGTAAGGTAATCTTCCATATAATCACGGTAAAAGACCAACCCTAACCGAAAGTGTTGATAATTTTTGGCCTCGGCGGCAATCGGACCAAGCAAATCTTTTTGCAGGGCCTTGAGGTAGTCCTTCATGCTATTGGTTGTATCGATACAAATCACCATATCCAGATCATCATGCACGGCACTCTGAATTCGATGAATTCCCTTGGCAATATCCGAAGCAACATAGACGGGCCCCAGTCGCCTGAGACGGGCGACAGCCGAATCGGTATCGGCAGGTGGGGGGGTAGCCTTTTCAACCAACTGACTTAACTCAAAAGCATTATCTTCGTACCTTCCCGTATAGTCCGCGTAAGGTTTTGAAAAGGTTCGTACCGAAAACCACAGCGATTGACCACTTTTAATGCGCTTTGCCAAGTTAATGCGGCCAAACCTTGCCCCGGGTTCGTGATACCCGTACTCGACCACCGGTGGAATCAAAATAACAAACGCCTCACCAAAATCTTTATCTGGAACAACGGTCGACGAAATCAGGTCGGTATGAGGTCCGGGGAGGAACTTACCGTTTAAAAGTCGCTGTTCATGACCGTTCAGCGCGTTAGGCTCAAGGCCCCTAAAGCTGTAAGTTGCTAGCTTGTGCCCCGCCGGTTCAAAAGCTTCTGTCAAAAGCACCGATTGTACCGCCGGAGTTTTCTTGATGATCAAATGGTACCCGTCGGGGTAAGCTTCAATTCTCACGTCGGCACCTGTAAGGCGTAAACTTGACTCGGGGGTCAACGCAACCAGGGGGAGCGTCGTCAAAACAGCCAGGAGCACAGCAATCAGCTTCATGCCGACATTATCGGAGAATTTTTTGTCAGACTTATCGTTAGCACGTCCCGAGAGTCATCAGTTTTTCTAAGTTGGCGACTTCGATCAGGCCCGACGTGCGTTTAAGCACTTGAGAAGTTATTAAATCGTCTAGCGCTTGTTGCACTTCAGCACGAGCCAACGCCAAAGAAAGCGACAACTCGTCGGCTAACTTTTGTTCGTCGCCAAGTTGTGATGCTTGATGCGCCAGGACCTGTATAGCGCCCCAGACGGCCTGGTGACTAGATTGTTGCGCTAAGCGTTGAATTTGTCCGTTGGCATTTTGCAACCGCCGGCAGAGTTTATCGATGATGCTTAAAGCGATTTTTGGGTTCTTTTCGACCATTTGCTCTAAGCCCAGACGGTCAAAGGCCAATAAGGTGGTGGGTGCTAAGGTTGTGGCAGAAGCAGTCCGTTTTATTCGGTTGACAATGGCCATTTCGCCAAAGAATTCACCCTTTTCTAACACGGCAATCGGCGTTTCTTTGCCGGCAATTTGACGGCTGATTTGAACTTTTCCCTCTTGAATGATGAACATTTGATCGCCTTCTTCATTCTCATGAAACACGATCTGATCGGTAGGAAGAACCTTGCCGTACTTCTGCAAAAGGGGATTGTTATCCATATCTCCAATATAATCAAAAGGTAAGGCCAAAGCGAGAGCGCCTTACGGCCACTTTGAAGCAAAGTCGAGGTCCTGAGTGTTCCCCAAGTCTCAGGAGGATTTATGAAACCATTGAACCTTGGGGCCAGTATTTTGCTTTTAGGAGTTCAGTTTTTGGGCTGCCAGGTTTTTGAGACTGCCGCACCGGCTCGACTGCTGGAGTTCCATGCCGACGAATCGGCACTTCGCTTTACCTTTGATCACGCGCCCAAAGCGGCCGCGATGACCACCGATCCCCCAGGTGTCCTTTCGAGCCCCCACCTGCAAGGCGGTGTGGTGAGCCTAAAACGCCAAAATGAACCCCCAGGACGTGAAATCCGGTATTCCCTTGAAATTCGCGAGGCCCAGGGATTGGTAACCGGGGTCCAAGGTTCCTATTGGGGAATAAACCCCAAAGCCGCTTTGTTACGGTTTTCTGAGGTGCGTAGTGCGGGCAATGGGCGGAACCCCGACGCGATTGAACTTGAAGTTCTTAAGGCCGGGTCTTTAACCGGTCTTTGCGTCGACTTGGCCACCCCTGGGCGTTTTTTTCGGTTTTCCTTTCCTTCGCAAGAGGTACAAAGCGGCCAGTATATGGTGATAGTGGCAGGAGCGCGACGGCCCTCCAGAATTCCGGGAACAATTTTCACTTGGGCTATTCCCGGTTTAGCTAACCAAGGTTTTTTGGTTGTACGAACCGCTCCAGACCAGCTCGCACAAGATGCGTTTTTATGGGGAAAAGATATTAAACGTGCTTCGGCTTTAGCTCAGTCCTATCACCGCCGTGAACCGACTGCTTGGGGTACTCAGTCCCCATGGACGGGACCGGCTTGGTGGCCTGAGGGGGCTAGCGCTACCAGGACGTGGTGTCGCCTCAAAGAAAGGGCCTCACCCAATGGAGTCAGTCAGTGGATGCTCGTTGCAAACGGATGCCAAACGTTAGGCTCGGCCAACCGCCTGACACCTTACGACGCGTCACAAAAACGCACACTCACCGCCAAGGTCGCCAAGAAGAGTAAGACCAAAAGAGCCCCGTCTCACCCAGCGGCTCCCAGGTAAATAACACTAAGCGGCCAGCTTTCCACGAAAGCGCCGGAACTGAAAGCTTTGTCCAGTCCCCCGGTGCTTTCCAACCCATCCAAAACATGAGTTCTGGTGCCGGGCCCTCAAGGAAAGGCCCCTGTTCTCGGCTTAACCAAGAGCCTAGGGTGATCTCGCCCAAGTCAGCTTTAGTCGGGAAAGGAGACTTGTCTTGAGCAAGGAGCAAAGGGGGAAAGGCGCGAAAGGTGTCACCCACAACCTGGGCTACAGACTCTTGAAAGCGCAAGAGGCGAACATCGCCCCGGGGAGGAACCCAAGCCCACCGGGTTTTCTTCATTTTTTCTTTTCCTTGTGTTACTATGCCCCCCATGGTTCAAAAAATCAATCGCTTAGTCGAGAGTCTTGTGCAGGGCTTCAAAACCTGGCCTGGTCTAGAGACCGTGCAAAAGATTCCCTATCAGAGCTACTCTGACGCCCTCTTTGAGTTTACTAGCTTGAAGGTCGACGTGATTCTTGAGGGCGAGATCCCCGTCCAAAAACAACGCCTTAAGGTGCTTCCCCCCCACGAGTTTCTTGAAACCTCGTTAGCCGCGACAAAAGACCGGTTTTTCTTAGAAAGTGTTCCCGTGCATGTGGAATACAAAAAGACTCGTGAAATTGAGACTCTTGTCGCCGGAGTCAGAGATGAGCCTTTTACCTTGACGCAAGGTTCCACCTACGGCCTCTATCGGGTCTTTTGGGGTGTCCCGGTAGTTTCGCGTACTGGTTGGATAGATCGGCAAAAACATATCCTTGAAACCCTGCCCGAAGGCTTTTGGCGCTGGCATGGAGCCAACCTTAACGCTCGGCTCGAACATCAATTGGCAGATATGGGAACCGCACTGTTTCATCAGGACCCTTTGCAGTTTCCTTTGAGTCTGGCCCAGTTGCTCGAGACCGTCACCGAGCACCTTTTGACCTTTCACCACCAATTCTTATGCCCCCCCGAACAACGCCTTCGAGCTCTCGAAGCGTTGCCCAATTTACCTTCGGGTTTTATGGGCTTGCTCAATTCTTTAATTCGATCTGACGGAGCTCTTGATCATGAGCGCAAGCTCACCGTAGCTCGTCGGCTCGTCGAACAGCTTTTGAGTTTGTAAATGCGCGCCTTGGTTGTGATCGTCGTTTTTCTGGGAACCGTCAACCTTCTGTTTGGTGGCGATGTTTTACGTCAGGGGAACAACCAAGCGCCGTTAGAACGGCACAAGCTTGAGTCGCGCGACTTTACGTCATGCTTTGAATGGTCCATGCCGGCAACGGCATCGAATTCTTGGCTTACGGTGGGGCCGTTTCCTCAGGGACAAGTTTTGCTTCAAATTGACCCAGAAACCCACGGTCCCGAAGCACGCTTTCCAGAGCTTTCGGGAACACCTGTTTGGCTTGCCTGGAAGCTCGACACGGGGTTGCATACTCTGCGCGTCACCACAACTGGGCTACCGCCAGGCCCGCTTACCCTTACGCTCAGCCATTCCCTGCCGACAAAAGAACCCCTGGAAGCTCTTTCAGGGTCACAACTCGCCCTCACTCTGCCCCCTTGGCAAACAGCACCTGGCTACACGCCGGCCTTGGAATTCTCTTGGTATTCGAATGCGGGGTTTACCGCGCAAAATACCGTGCGCTTTCGTTTTTCAGGTCGAGCCGGAACGTGGCGCTTTTATCCCCAAGTTTGGCACGATGAGGCACGCCGCTGGCTTTTGACCTTTCGCAAAGGGGCCCCCGTTCCCTTGTACCGGGTAAAGCTGGTAGCGACACCTGGCGAGGCAGCTCTTCCGGCTGACCCCGCCACTATCCTACATTGGCCTGCCGAATGCCTTCGGGAGGGCGATCATGACTGGTTTCTCTGGAACGGTAGGCGAAATATTTTGATCCTTCTGACAAAATCCTACGCAGTTCAAGCCCAATTTCTAACCAGGCTTGCTTTCTTTGTTGAAAAACAGGGCTACCGCGGGACAATTTTGAACGAGCAAGAGGCTCGACGTCTTCACGGCTGGAATGCCCACGATTATGCCCCCGAAGATTTAGCAAACTTTTTCAACCTGGCCAGTGCCGAGAACTTTCCCCTGTCTGCACAAGAAAAGGAACTTCGCCAGAGGTTGATCACTCAAAAGCTTTTGATACCAACTTCACCAGGGCACTGGAAGGCAGGCCAAGGGGCTTTGTTGGGCATCAGCGACGAATCGCCCCCGCCTTTACGTGCCTTTTTGTTGACGCACGAGAGTTTTCATGGGCTGTACTTTACAACACCCCAGTATCGTCAGACTGTGGCTCAAATCTGGAGCCAACTGCCGTCAGCTTGTCGTCAGCAGTTTAGAAATTTTTTGGCTCAGGCACACTACGATGTGACCGATTCCCCTCTGGTAGTGAATGAATTTCAAGCTTACAGCCTACAACAATACTCGGATGGTTGGAGCGACTTTTTTCGTGATAAGGTTCTAAATGCGCCAGGGGTTGCTGACCTCGGGCCCCCAGCTAGCCTACGGGCTTCGCTTTTGAACTACTATTTGCAAGCCGCCGAAAAGCTTGACCAGGCGGTAAGCCAGGACTTTGGAGTGCAATCGGGCGACATTCAGGATCCAGTCGCACATTTCTTGGCTGGCAGAAACAGTCTAACCCTGGCACCACCCTGAGGGGGATTGTCGGCTTGAACCTTGCCACCCAGGGTAAGAACAATCAAATCGACCAACGAAAGCCCCAAGCCCATTCCCTCGGAGTGATTCATAATACCCCCCGATAAAAACGGCTGAAAGAGGTTGGCCAAAGCAAATTCGGGAAACCCTGGGCCCCTGTCCTGAACGGTGAGAACTAACCAATCTCCGGTCCGATCAAGCGAAACATCGATGTGAGGTACCGGGCCCGCGTACTTTTGAGCGTTTTCGAACAAATTGAATAAGGCTTCTTGCAATAATTCTTCGTCACAACGAAGCTCGCCCAGACTGCCCTGAAGGTAAAAAGCGGGTTGGGGTTCGTCGGGGGCTTGGTCCTTTAAGCGGAGCGCCGCTTTTTCAACCAACGCTTTCAAGGGGATCTCGTGGTAATCAAGCGGACGAGAAGACGTCGAGATTCCCGCGTATTCTAAGGCTTTTTTGGTTGAACGCTCAAGGCGCTGGGCGGAATCGTCAACAAACTGCAAGAACTCTTTGGCCTCGGCTTTGTCTACATAGGGCTTAAGCATCTCAACAAAGCCCAAGATCCCACTCAAGGGGGTCCGAAGCTCATGACTGACCAGGGCCACCATATTGGAGCGAGCTTCCTCAAGTCGGTGAATTTGAAAATACGCATCCTGCAGCTCTTGGGTGCGCAAAGCGACTTCTTTCTCGAGACGGCGCTGATGGCGTTGTTCCATATCTTGGTTGCGCACGTACGCCAGTTCTTTTCTGAGCATGGCCAAAAGCATGTGCCAATCGATGGGTTTAAGAACAAAGTTCCCGACACCTAGGTTAATGAGGGGAATCAGGTGCCTTGCCTCGCTGTAGGCCGAAGTGACCAAAAAACTTTGCTGAGGTTTCTGTTTTTGAATTTCTTGAATAAGGCCGATCCCATCCAACTCGGGCATGCTTATATCGGTGATGACCAGCGAAAAGCTATCCTGGCCGAACTTTTGCAGGGCATCGAGGCCATTGACAGCTGTTACTACGGTAGGAAAAATCGATTTAAGAATCTCGGCTACTTCGGCTCGAACACTGTCCTCATCTTCGACGTAGAGAACGCTCGATTCCTCGGCAAGCTTTAAAAGGTCGGCGATTAGCGGGTCACGAACCGTTGTGGGCATTCACATCCTCCTGAGGAAACTCGAGCAAAAAGGACGTCCAATCGTCATGGCAAGACACCGAAAGTTGTCCATCATGAAAGTCTTCCACGATCATTTTGGCCATGTATAAGCCCAACCCGGCATTTTCACCTTTAGAGCTCACATAAGGGTCAAAGATTTTAGGAAAAATCGCGGGCGCAATCGCCCCGCCGTTGTTCTCAATAAGCAAAAGGGCTTTACCGTTCTGGGTGCTTGCCGTCAGATTGATGCGTGGCCTACCCATATCCTGTTCCGCAAAGGCGTCGCCGGCATTTTGCAAAATTTCCAGAATGGCTTGCAGAATTTCACCGGCAAAGCCGTACAGGGGAATATCCTCCGCCGAGAACTCCAAATCGACATGAATCCCTTTCTTTTGAAAGTTTGACTTAAGGAGGTTAACAGCTCGCGTCGCAAGCTCGCAGAGATTTTGCCGTTTGGCCGTTCCCAACGAGGTGTAAAAGCCTCGAAAGGTGTCGATGGTCTGTGACAGGGACTGAACGGTTGCTGTGATCTTATCGAGCTTTTCGCGAAGATAATCTTGATCCAGGGAGCCAAGCTCCGTTTTTAGTTGAACATTGCCTACCAAAGAGTTGATCAAGGTCAGCGGTTGTCGCCATTCGTGGGCAATAAGACTCAGCAGATCGCCCATTTGCGCTTGTCGAGAACGAATAAGCGCAATGCCCTGCTCTCGTCGTGCGGCTTCTTCGCGAATAACTTCTTGGGTGGTGTCGGCGTGAACCACGATATATAAAGGAACGCCGGCCTCGGGCACGAGGGGAAAGACAGTAAGAGTGTCAATAAAAAGTCCGGGGTCACGGGGAATCCTCACAGGACAGCGCCAGAGGGGCACTTGCTTGGCCTGTTCCCACCAGTTCTCGTCAGCGGGTAGGCTTAAGCTCGGACTCGGTTTTCCAAGAAATTGTTGATAATCTTGCGAAAAATACAGCGGAAAATACGGATTTGCATAGAGAAGTACTCCCGCATCGTCCAAAATTTCGATGGGGAGAGGACATTGATCAAGAACATATGAAAAAGCAGAGTTGTCCATAACGCTATTGTAACCTACTTTTGGCGAAAGAAAAGGGCTTTACATACTTTGCTTTTTTGTGTTAGTTTGCCTTTCTAGAGTTTCTGTGAAGGGGTTTCTTATGGCCAGAAGATGCGATATTTGCGGCAAGGGAACAATGTTCGGTAATAATGTTCCTCGCAAAGGTCAGCCGAAGAAGCAGGGTGGCGCTGGACAGCACATCGGGGTGCGAACCCTGAGAACTTTTAAGGCCAATATTGTGAATGTCAAAACCAGCTTGAACGGGACTGTTCAGACCATTAAGGTTTGCACTTCGTGCCTGAAAGCCAACAAGGTGCAAAAAGTCTGACAGCGGCGAGCTGGCGGACGAGACGTTCTCGCGCTTTCTACGGAGAAAAAAACCGGCTTTTTGCCGGTTTTTTTTTGCCTTTGCGGTTTTTTTTGCCTTTGTTCCTTTAGTTCACTTCAACCGTTAAGCCATCCCAAGCCGCCTCGACGCCCTCCGGAAGTCGGGACTGCAAGTCTTGATGCCGTATTTCATGGCCAATGTGGGTTAAATAAGTTTTCTTAGCCCCAAGTTCTCGAGCCAAAAGTACCGCTTTTTCAAACGTCAAATGGGTAGGGTGTGGCGTTCGTTGTAGGCCGTCGAGAAACAACACCTCAAGGCCCTTAAGTTGCTCTAAGCTCGGGGGTGGGAGCGCAGAACAGTCTGTCACGTACCCCATTTCGCCTATCCGAAAGCCAAGAATTTGGTCCTTTCCATGAAAAACCCTCACCGGTAAGACCTCTAGCCCATGGGCGTCAAACCTTTGACCGGCACGAATTTCATGGACCCGTAGTTTGGGCCGCGAATTAAGACCGTCACCGGCAACAAAGGCATAAGGAAACATCCGATTGAGCTGTTGCAACAAGGCTTGTTCGGCCCAGATATCCACACCAGTGCGGTATGAAAGCGGACGAAGGTCATCGAGGCCCAAAATATGGTCGGCGTGGCCATGGGTGAATAAAACCCCGTCAAGATTCTTTAGACCGACCCGTAGCGCCTGGGCACGAAAATCCGGCCCAGTATCGATGATCCAATTTTTCTCGTTCACCGTGAGGAGCAACGAGGAGCGTAGGCGGCGATCTTTCGGGTCAGTTGAGGTACACAGGGAGCACGAACACCCAATAACAGGCAAACCGGTTGAGGTACCGGAACCTAAGACAGTGCAGATCACGAAGGGTTTCCCGCCTCTGCCGCCTTCTTTTTGGCTAAAACCGTTTTTCGAAACAGGTAGTCCTCTAGGATAGACAGCAGTTCATTCGAAAACTCTAACGCCAAGCTTCCTTTTGTGGCAATTTTTCCCGCTATCGTCACCGCCCCACTGCGAAAATAGACTTTGAGCTGTAAATCCTTGGCTTCATCCGGGTTCTCTTGAGCTTCGGGTAATACAAATTCTGCGACCTTGGTACTTAAGGTTTTCAAGGTAACTTTCCAACGCCGTTCGCCTTGCAACAGCTCGGCATAGTGGTTGTAGCCCAAAAGGGAGGACTGTTCTTCATCTAGCACAATCACGGTATCCCACTTCTCGTAGGCCTCTAAACGCAACTCTTGTTCTTCCCAAAATTGTCCCAAAATTTGCACAAGTTCGGCCGGAGCCGTTGTAAACTTTACCTGTAACCAGCAGACATTTTTTCGTTCGGGGAGCGGGGTTATGGCTTGAAGATGAACTTTAATATGAAAGCGAGCAGTGTCTTTTTGCTCCGGATTTTCAAAAACGAGCACCAAAGTGTTGACTGAGGCTAAAAACCGAGAAAAAAGGGTAACTTCCGAGGTGGTCAAAACCCCCAGAAGTTGGGCTCCCTGCAGACCTAAAAGACCGGGTACCACCGTCAGGTTGTATTCCCCGAGCTTCAGCAGGGTTTGATTGGTCAACAACCGTGTACGCCGCTGAAAATAAGGGTCAACTTTAACTTGACGATCGGCGAACTTCGCCTGGAGCTGCTGAACGTCGTATACCTGCATAAGCTTAATATAATCTCTCCTCTTGCGCTCCGCTAGACTCCCCTTTAGAGTGAGCGTATGCGATTATGGGAAACCGCTTTCTTACTTAGCCTGTTGGCCTATCATCTGGCCCTTTTGGCTCCGCGGCGCCGTAGAGCTCCGGCCTGGAACTGGCTGGCCCCGTTAGCCGGCTTGCTAGCCCTGGTTTCGGCATTGGTGGAAGGCCTACGCTGGACAGATATGCCCGCATGGGGACTTTTGATTCTCGACCTCCTGGTTTTGATGTTTACCTTTAAAACGTTGAAAGGTCGGCCGCTCCGCAAAGGTTTTTGGTTTGGCTTGCGCTCTGTGTTTCGGTACCTCTTTGTTTTGGCCTCACTTCTGATGGTTTTAGCCATAGTCTCGTTGTCGTTTTGGTTTCCGCTCCCCGCTAACAGTTGGTCGGGCCCCTTTAAAACGGCGTTACGAATTGAAAACCTCCCGCCTTCTCACGCCGAGCCCTCAGCTCAGAAGCAAGTCTTACTTTGGTACCCGGCAGCAGGCTCCTATACCCCCGGGATTCGACCTTTGCAGACTCGCGCCGCCTGGGTCACCCTTCAAGAGAAGGGTGGTCCCCCGCCTTTTCTGGATTCTCATTGGGCCTTGTTACCAGCAGGACAGCCTGCGCATTTTATTCAGGGCGGCAAGCTCGCCGGTCAAGAGAGCCAATACCCGGTTCTTCTTCTCATCCCGCCCAAAAAGACTTTTGCTTGGGAATATGAATACCTAGCCGAGGATTTGGCCTCCCAGGGCTTTGTAGTGGCCGCACTTACGACGCCCCTGAGTGCGCCCGCCGATAAAACGGTCTTTCAAGATTTTGCCGCTTTTGTCCGGTCTTTTGCCTGGGGTCCCACCTTTTGGAATTCGTTTTGGTATCTTGAGCAACAGCAGTCCCAAGCCCTCAATCGCAACGTCATCGCTGAAGCAGTCCATCTAAAAACGCTTTTAACACAGATGGACGAAACGCCGGGAAATTTGCTTTTTCATGGGCTGGATTTATCGAAGGTTGCCCTTTGGAACCTGGGAGCACCACCACTCGATATGTCCACTTTGGCCGCCCAAGGCTTTAAGGTTGTCGTTACACCCTGCGCCCGCCATACCGGGGACATGACTATTCTCCAGGTACCCTACTCCGGCGAAACTTTTGCACCGGGAGAGGGGCCTGCTGTATGGTCGCTCAAGATTCGCGGATTGCACCCCGCCGATTTAACCGACATGGCGTTTCTTAAGCCGTATTTGGCCTTTTGGAACCTGAAGGGACGCTTCGACGCTCATCCCCAGCTCTTATTCCGGGCGTATACAGGCGATTTCCTTATGCGAGCCTTTTACCCCGCTGGGCATTCATTCACCGAGGGCTTACCTCTTATGGACGATGTCACAGTGACTCATAATTTCCCGGCAGGAAGTAAATCATCCCAGACCAACCCCTCCCCGTCGGCGACCGGGCGTTGAAGGGTTCGTCCCAGGACGAGGTTCAAAAACTGCGGGGAAAGTCCCGGTCGTAAAACCTTTTCGGTTCGCAGAACGGCAACATCCTCGGCAGTCAGCACGTGCCCTGCTTTCAACGCTCGCAAAACGTGCAAACTGCGATTCGTTCGTTCATAATTGGCTTTTTCGCTTTCTGCCAACTGTTTTTTCCCCGAGCCTAAGACGGCTTGTACCCTAGCACCAAACCTGTCCACAGCCCAAGTTAGCCGTTGGGACTCGGGAACCTGTTGAACTTCCCGTAGGGTTTGTACCATTTGCCGAAACAGAGCCGGGTCCAAGGCGATAGGGTCATCCAGGCCAGGGTCGGAACGGTCAAGGCAGAGGTGCTTCTCAACTAAACGCGCACCCACCGCAGCGGCAACTCCCGGCACCAAGTCGGGGTCCATAGAATGGTCAGACACCCCAACTGGGCAACCAAACAATACGGAAAGAGGCTGTAAAACCTTTAAGTTATAATCTTCGGGCGGGGCCGGGTACGCGGTGACGCAGTGCAAGAGCGCCTTTTGACCCGAAAGGACAGCAAACGCCGCTTCGATATCGGCTAGATAGCTCACCCCCGAAGAAAGCACCAAGGGTCGTTGATAAGAGTCTAGCTCTCGTAAAAGAGGAAAATGGTTCAGCTCGGGCGAAGCCACCTTGAACCAACTCGCTCCGATTCGATTGAGCAATTGAGCACTTTTCACCCCAAAAGGGGACGCTAAAAAAACCAAACCTGCTTTTTCGGTCTGTTCGCGGCAAAAGGCATAAAACGCCTCGTCTTGTTCAACGTCTTTAAAACGATCGTAAAGCCTGACCTTTCCCCCCGGCAGAGGAACGTCTCCGGTTAAGGGGTGGATGATTTCGTCGGCGAAGACCACTTGAAACTTGACACAATCCGCTCCCGCTTCGGCGGCAGCGGCAATCAGCTCCCGAGCCAAACTCCTATCACCTTGATGGGAAGTTCCCACCTCCGCAATGACAAAAACCCCCTGTGAAGAGGAAAAAACGTCCTGAAAGTCCTTCATACGGATATTTTCGGCATTTCTCTATCGACAAGTTCAAAGGATGTCGATAAAATTACAGAAACTTGTGGGAGGAGATGCCATGACACCTTTGATTTGTGATTTTACGGGCGAGGTGATTGTTGCGGCGGCGGACCCCCAAAACGGTCCCCAGCTTGACCGGGACTATTTTGTGGCCTACAACCGCGTCTTGAGCGTGAAAGGCAAAGAAAAACTCGATGCCATTGTTTGGGAATCCATGAAAGCTCGTGGTTTCGGCAAGTACAACTTCATGGAATACAAACGAGTCTTTAAGGCTGCCGTTGAACAGTACTGCAATCGTTCCAAGACGACGTATAACAAGAATTTTCACGCCGACAACAAAAACGACTTCCGCTCACCTCAACAATCCTTTTGGCAATAATTTCGCGTCTGTCTCTGCAGTTTGTTTCTTTTGTCAGTTACAATCGTTAGAAATAAAAAAAACCGCCCATGGGCGGTTTTTTTGTTACGCTTTTCTTGGTTTAATCACTTCAAAGCCACAGTAGGGAACCAAAGCGGGCGGAAGGCGTACCGAGCCATCTTTTTGCTGAAAGTTTTCAAGAATCGCCACAATAGCTCGGCTTACCGCCACGGCAGTTCCATTGAGCATGTGGACAGGGCGATTTCGGCCAGCCTCATCCTTGTACCGAATTCCTAAGCGCCTGGCTTGAAAGTCAGTACAGTTCGAGGTTGAGGTGATTTCACCCCAATCGCCACCTTCGCCACGGCCAGGCATCCAGGCCTCGAGGTCATACTTACGATAAGCGGGCGCCCCCAAGTCTCCTGTGCAAGTGTCCACAACCCGGAACGGGATTTGAAGTGAGGTGAATAATTCTTCTTCAAGCCCTCGTAGCTCTTCGTGGAGGGCATCAGACTCTTCGGGACGGCAATAAACAAACATCTCAACTTTAGTAAACTGGTGAACCCGGTACAGTCCTTTCGAGAACTGGCCATGCGCCCCCGCTTCGCGGCGGAAACAGTGCGAAACCCCTGCCATCTTGATGGGACCATGAGACAAATCCAGGATTTCCTCGGAGTAATAGCCCCCCAAGGTAATTTCGGCCGTGCCCACGAGGCAGGTGCCAGTCCCCTCTAAAGGGTAGATGTTCGATTCTTCGCCTCGAGGGTTAAACCCTATCCCTGCTAAAACCTCTTCTTTGGCAATATCAGGGGTAATCAGAGGGGTAAAACCCTTCTTGGTTAACAGGTCTAAGGCGTAGCGCACCAGGCCCAATTCCAAGAACACCCCTTCGTTCTTTAAAAAGTAAAACTTTGTGCCCGAGACCTTCGTTCCAGCTTCAAAATCAATAATGTCGAGGTTTTCGCCCAACTGAACGTGATCCAGCGGAGCAAAGTCAAAGGTTGTGGGGATGCCCACCCGCTTAATTTCTAAGTTATCGCCTTCGAGTTTGCCTACCGGAGCGTCGGGGTGAGCCATGTTGGGAAGGCTCATCATGGCTTTTTTAAAGCTCTCTTCCACCTTCGCTAGCTCTTCTTCGAGGGTGGCAATAGCTTCTTTCAATTGACGGCCCTCCTCGATCAGAGAAGTTCTTACCTCTGGCTCGAGTTTCCCCTTCATTTTACCGGCATTTTCGTTGCGGGCGGCTCGGCGGGCTTCTAGAGTCTGTAACAGTCGTGAGCGTTCCTCGGCTAGCCGAAGCGCTTCATGGGGGTCGGCCGTCATATGGCGATTTTTTACATTCAATAGAACGGCGTCGAGGTTATCCCTCAGAAAATTCAAGTCAAGCATAATTCATCTTACCGAGGAGTTCTTAGCCTGACAAGTTCCTGAGGGAATCCGACGAGAAAGGATTTTTAACTGAAATAGAATTTTGAGAGTTCTTCGAACTCGCTGATGGTCGTGGAAACGTCTTTAGCTGTCTTACACTTCATCAACGCCGGATAAAACCCGGGGTTGGTCATCAATAAGGCGAGATTCTTTAAAACAAAAAGGTGACCATCAGGGGCGTTGTCGTCCCCCACCAGCATCATGACCACATGGACGGGCTTGCCGTCTAAGCTCTGATACTCAATCCCCTTTTGCGAAATCCCGAGAACGCCATAGGTCCGGTTCAAATTCGGAAGATGCGTATGCGGTAAAGCGATATTGCGGGCTATCCCCGTTGTCATTTTCTTTTCGCGTTCCCACAAACCCGTCAACAAAGTCTCACGCGACAAAGCCGGCGCTTTATGAACCAAAAAATCGACCAACTCGCGAAAGAGGTCTTCTTTTGTAGTGCTTTTCAAATCGACAAGAACCCAATCCGGTTTAAAAATCTCGGAAATCAGCATTTTGCCCTCTTTATTTGGCCGTTAGGGCCAGCCCAGCAAGCCGGCCCTAACCTCTTACGACAAACTATTCTTGAGAAGAATGGCAACAACCAACCCCAGAATGGCGTACAGTTCGGGGAAGGCGGCCAGGATCAACGTCGAGGTAAAGACATCACTGCCCAAACCAATCGCATTGATGCCAGAAGCCAAAAGTTGGCCCATCTTGATGGCCGAAGCCAAAGCCACAATGCCAAAGGCAATGCCGGCGGCAAGAATAACGGCCCCGTTAAACACGCTGATATTAGCGGTTAGGTAGGGCTGATAGAGGATGTAGGCCACAAAGCCATACAGACCCTGCGAGGCCGGAAGAGCCGAAAGGATCAGTGCGGTACCGAAAACTTCGGGCCGTTTCTTCAGGGCACCTACAGCGGCGTTACCAGCGGTGACCAGACCGATCGCACTTCCCATGCCTGAAAGACCCGCCATCAGAGCGATGCCAACTCCTGCCAGGATAATACCTAAAGCGTCCATGAAAACTCCTTTTCCTAGATTTTACCTAGTTTTGATTAGATTTTGTCTGCATTCGGAACGGCGAGTAGGAAACTCCTCCCCCCTTAAATCCGATCGCTTTATAGAACTCGACGAACGTGAGCCTGACGGGGTGCACGAACGACGCAATTAAAGCCAAACCGAGGTTGATGGCGTGACCCAAAAGGAGTACTACCACCAGAGCCAGCCACAGCACGGGGTTATCGCCCTTGCCAAGGACCATCAGCCCAATTGTGTTGAAGGACATGGCCAACAGGCCGCCCGCCAACCCCAATGCGAACAAACGCAAGTAGGACAAAAAGTCGCCCAAGATTTGAGAAAAGAACTCAAAAAGCTCCCAAAGCCCATGCGCTGGGCGCAGGTAAAACTTAACATGATGCTCAACACCGTTGAAAAACAGCACCAGAACAAGGCCGACAATTGCTAGAACTTTGGTAACGAGCGGCAGGTTCGGGATAGCGTAAATCCAAGGTCCGATCGGGATTGGTCCCACCATCAGGTGCGGCCCATCACCAAAGTAACCCATCTGAAGGATACCTATGGCCGCAAAGACGACCAAACAGGCTGTCCCCAGCGGTTTCAGGGCCCCCTGTATGCCGTTGTTTTTAAAGCCATTGTAGGACCGAAGCAAATGCCCAATTAGCACCTGAACGATACCCAACAAAATCGGCAACCGCATGGCCTGATCCATGGTACCGAAACTGGCAAACGACTTAAGGAAGCTGGGGTAAACAGAGCTGTCGGCCTGAATCCCGAACATGTCTCCTAAAAGAACGCCCCCCAAGATCGTCGTCAGGGACAAGATAATTCCGAGGCCCGCGATCTTTTTCATGTCGCCCTTGAGAGCAAAAAACGCCGACACGGTAGCTACTAGCATTAAAAACCCATAGCCAACGTCTGCCAGACACAAACCAACAAACAGGGCGAAGAAAGGTCCCAAAAAGGCCGTCGTATCCGCTTCATGATAGTTGGGCAGGCTGTATACCTTTGTGATGGGTTCAAACAGCGACGCCAATTTTCCGTTGCGCATCGCAATCGGAGGCGAATCGGTGTGCGTCGGGTTTTCAATCAAATACGCACAGGTCGACGCCTCCAGAAAGGCTTTAACATCGGCTTCGCGTTTGACGGGGAACCACCCTTGCAGTAAAAGGGCCTTGCCGTCAGCCACTTCAACGAGACTATTGTTAGCCAACGCATAGGCCAAGCGATCTTGATAGGTCTTAATCCCTTTCGTGATTTCGTCTAAATAACGACCATAAGACAAAAGGGCCTTGCGGCGTTTTTCAATCTCTTCGTGAATGGCCAGTACTTTAGCTTTGAGCTGGGTTAACGACCCGGCTAAGAACACCTCTTGACCGACCAGGGCGACAGGTTCCTTTCCTTGCTCAGTCAGAGACACATAGAACACATGCGAGGCGTCGCGAGCCACTTCGATGAACGAAGGTTCCTTGGCCACCGCCTCGTACTCTGCGCTCAACGCGGAGGCAAACCGGCAATGCAACCCTGCGGCTTCAAGAGCCGCCAGCTTTTCGGCGTCGTAGTCGCCCCAAATCTCTTGTAAGGCTACCTCTTTTGCCAGCTTTTCACCCTGTGTACGAAGGTCCTCGAGCTCGACGTTAGTCTTATCGACCACATCGATCATCGGGTCCAGGTCGTCAAGAGGCTCTTGGTGAAACGTGGTATGCGCTTCATCCGTCAGGGCTTTGATAAACCCGTGGATCCGTTCCAGCTTGGTAATGTTTTCTTTAAGAAGCAAAACCTCTAACCGCTGGGAGTCCTTGCCGAACTCAATGTGCAAAACACCTAAATCTTGCAAGGGGCGCAAAATGACATTACGGTCATCGCTCCGTAACAGAAGCGACAGTTTTTTCATCTTCTCGATCATGCAGCACCCGCTCCGGCCGCCTCGGCAGCCTGTTTGGACTTGGTGATCTTTTGAGCCGATTTTTCGAGGTTGTCGACATCTTCCAAATAGCGTTTAATACGCAAAATGGCGTCGTTGTATTCGGGAATTTGAACCTTTTCGTAGAGGTTGACCTTTTGCGTGGTCTTTTTGAGCGAGTACTCCAAAATCGACAAGCGTTTTTCGGCCACCTCAACCTGCGACAAAAGTTCCGTCAGCTCTTTAAGCTCGACAATTCCGAACGCCAACCAGTTGGCTCCAGCAAACCGAGAAAAATAGGCAATGCCATATTCTAGGTTTTGCAGAAGCGGAGTTTTGACACCCGCGACTTTTTTGACACCAACTTCGACATTCTTCAGTTCAAAAATCTCTAACGGAAACTCGGCCCACAGCCCCACGTCTTTTCTTAGGGCATCGAGCCGGTTTTGCAGTTGGGCTTTGAGCTCTTTGAGTTCGTCCTTCTGCTTTTGAATCGTGACGCGCAGAGCGGCTTCTTTGCTTTTCAGAACCGGCAGAGCTGTCTGCCGCATCTTGAGCTGAGCCCGCAACTGTTGCATCGCGATTTTATTGAATTGATAACTTATGGCCATCTTATGCCTTCCAGTACTTATCCATCAGGCTTTGTTTGATGGCAACTTCAATTTTGCTAAAGTATTTGCCAAACAGATTCCACGCCGTATCAAGCATCTCATCGACTTGAATGTTAACGTCGATGGCCAGGAGGCTTCGCGAGTAGTCCGCGCCAAACTGAATCGTACGTTCATCGTAGTCGGTAAGATCAAACCCGTTGTCACGCTTGGTCTTGGCTTTGGCGGCGTCGGCAAACAAACGAACAGCGGCGTTCATCACCTGGGGGTGATCCTCGCGGGTGCGTTTTCCAATGACCAACTGCTTTAAGCGAGATAGTGAGCGGAAGGGGTCAACAATGACCTTTCCCACTTCGGTATCGCGTCGCAAAAACAGCTGACCTTCTGTGATGTAACCGGTGTTGTCAGGAATGGCGTGAGTAATGTCCCCGCCCGACAAGGTGGTAACCGCCACAATCGTAATCGAGCCACCCGATGGCAGCTGGGCAGCTTTTTCGTAGATCTTGGCAAGGTCAGAATACAGTGAACCAGGCATCGAGTCTTTTGAAGGAATTTGATCCATCTTGTTTGAAACAATGGCCAAGGCGTCTGCATAGAGCGTTACGTCCGTTAGCAAAACCAAAACCTGCTGATTTTTCTCGACGGCGAAGTACTCGGCGGCGGTCAAAGCCATATCAGGAATCAACAGTCGTTCGACAGGAGGGTCTTCGGTGGTATTGATAAAGCTAACGATGCGGTCAAGTGCCCCAGCGTTGTCAAACAGATTGCGAAAGTACAGGTAATCGTCATTCGACAAACCCATACCGCCAAGGATAATTTTATCGGCTTTGGTGCGCAATGCAACGTCGGCCATAACTTGGTTGTACGGCTGGTCAGGGTCTGCAAAGAACGGAATTTTTTGACCGGTAACCAGGGTATTGTTCAAGTCGATGCCGGCAATACCCGTAGTGATCAGCTCGGACGGTTGCTTACGGCGCACCGGATTAACGGTAGGAGACCCAATCGGAACTTCT
Source organism: Spirochaetales bacterium (assembly GCA_027451945.1). Lineage (GTDB taxonomy): Bacteria > Spirochaetota > Spirochaetia > JABEVK01 > JABEVK01 > JABEVK01. The sequence continues at coordinate 56,633 of DAIDHT010000039.1, read as the reverse complement.
TGTCCATCAACCTCGGGGCCGCCGTCGATGGGCTGGCCATAAGCATTAAAAAAACGGCCCGCCAACTGATCCGAGACTTTCAGCGTGGGGGAACGTCCGGTAAACACGACTTCGGAATTGGTCGAAATGCCTTCGGTTCCTTGAAAAACCTGCAGAGTCACTTCTTCGCCTTGAATTTTGACAACCTGGGCGGGACGTCCATCTACGTAAGCCAGTTCTTCGTTGCCGATCCCCGTCGCCTTGAGCGTACAGGTCGCCTTGGTCAGCTTTAGGATCTTGGTATAAACCTTTTGGAACGCTTGTTTATCCATTACTTCACTCTCCGTTCTTGCAGGGTCTCGCGGAATTCTTTTTCGTACTTGTGGAACTCATCGGACTCATAGACCGCGTAGTTCATCTGCTTGAGGATGTTGATTACCCTTTTAAAGAAGGGAGCCACCTGGTCGAACGAATCAAAATTGTAGCTTGCTTCAACAACTTCGGTGACAACGTCCATCATGTACTTTTGGCGGGGCAACGAACACTGCGAATCGATTTTGTCAAAGGCATCTTGTTGCATCAAAACAAAGTCGATGGTTTCGGCCTTCCAGAAGGTCAAGTGGTAGTCAATCGGAACGCCGTCGTCGCCAAGGATGTTAATTTGGTCACTGGCCTCTTTTCCGCGGTAAACCCAGTTTTTGGCGTTGGCTACCTTGTTCACCCAATCTGATCCTAACTTGGCGTTAAGGTAATCGCGAATCTCAGGATACTCCAGATACTTCGAGTAACTGTCGATCGGGTCAATGGCGGGGTAGCGTTTTTGGTCAGCGCGACCCTGTTGCAAGGCGTAGAAGCAACGGGCTGACTTTTTGGTGGATTCCGTCACCGGTTCCTTGAGGTTACCACCCGCCGGAGAAACCGTACCAATAAAGGTTACTGATCCCGATTGTCCGTTGTTCAAAAGAACGTAACCGGCCCGCGCGTAGAAGTTCGAAATAATCGCAGGCAAGTCCATGGGGAAGGCGTCAGGGCCTGGAAGCTCTTCAAGACGGTTGGACATTTCGCGCAACGCCTGTGCCCAACGAGAAGTGGAGTCAGCCAAGAGCAGAACCTTGAGGCCCATCATCCGGTAGTACTCGGCAATCGTCATCCCGGTATAGACCGACGCTTCGCGGGCCGCTACGGGCATATTCGAGGTATTACAAATAATCGTCGTTCGTTCCATCAAGCTACGACCCGTTCGTGGGTCAATCAGCTCAGGGAACTCGGTGAAAATTTCAACAACCTCGTTCGCGCGTTCTCCACAGGCCGTAAAAACAATCAAGTCTGCTTCAGCGTTTTTCGAAAGGGCGTGTTGCAACACCGTTTTTCCGGCACCGAAAGGCCCGGGAATGAAGCCTGTTCCGCCTTCGGCCATGGGGTTAAAGGTGTCAAACATACGGACACCGGTTTCCATGACCTTAAAGGGACGCGGCTTTTCTTTGTAGGTGTGAATCGCTCGTTTAACCGGCCACTTTTGTACCATAGTCACGGTTTCAACATCACCATGGTCATTTTCTAATTCCGCGATTTTTTGGCGAATCGTGTATGACCCTGCCCCGGTAATGGACTTTACCTTCCAGCGACCTTCGAACTTGAAGGGAACCATCACTTTGTGATCGATCCAGCCTTCTTTAACAGAACCCAGCCAATCGCCGGCGCGAACAAAATCGCCGACCTTGGCGAGCGGTTTGTATTCATACGAAACCTTTTCATCAAGGGCTTCGGTGTATTCTCCGCGTTTAAGAAAGACGCCTGTTTTTTTATCGAGGTCATTTTGTAGACCATCGTAGTTGCGTGACAGGATGCCCGGTCCTAGTTCGACCTCGAGCATGTGCCCCATAAACTCGCAATCTGTCCCGACCTTGAGCATACGGGTACTTTCGTATACCTGGCCGAAGACGGTATCACCTGAAACGCGGATAACTTCCGCCATCAGTTTTCCGTCTTCTAACGCCACAAAAAAGATTTCGTTCTGACCGACGGGGCCGTCAACTTTAACCGTCAGCAGGTTGGCAATGATGCCCGTAATTTTTCCTTTAACCATTACCTTTTCCCTTTTCCGACGAAGAGCTCGTCCGAGAAGACAATACTCCCCTTGATTTGATTCACTAATTTTTCGAACAAACGTCCACCCTCTTCAGGGTTCAGACCATTCCAGCGTTCCACCATGGCAAGCTTTAGCGCATAGGCATAAACCGCATAAGTTCCGAAGGTATCGTTTTCCCAAGTCTGGGTCAGCCAATCCCATCGGATCTGGTCAATGTGTTTTTCAATCGCCGAAGGTTCCGCTGGAACAGCACCACTGATCGTTTGCTTGTCGCGCTCCATGCTGTGAAGTTGTTTTTCTCCGTAGACCTCCACCAACTTGGGGAGGTAAGGAAGATCGAGCGACAGGCCAAAATCTACAGCCGAGGACTGCAAAACAGCCGTCGCCGCTGTGCCAACCTTGATGATGCTTTCATGGAACGGTTGTTTTGTTTTTCGCAACGCCAAAGCGGTGGTCACGTTACGCAGGTCTAAATCGAAGAGAAACCACTCTGCCGTTCTGGGCGCGACAATTTCTTCAAGGCGGTTATAAACCGTCAAAAGAATTTCGTCCAACCGACTGGGTCGACCGCCCAGTTCACGAAATTCTAGCTCGCTGGGTTTAAGCCAGCTCTCGGGAACATCAAACGGTGCTAAAAAATCCGCCAAGAGCTCGCGGGTCCAAACCACCGGTTGACGGTTGGCAACAGGAAAGGCAAATTCTTGAACCGCCACTCCCAAATCCCTCAACAAGAAGAGTTTTTTAAGCTCCTCGAGTTCCTCGGGGAGAAGCATATCGTCGCACTGATCGAGAAAGCCTTTCAGAGTTACCGGCGCCTTGGCGTCAAGAAACAGCTCATAGAGGCTTGATACCAGATAGTAATGCTGTCTCACAGTAGGTCACACCTTCGGCGAAGGGAAGAGAATTTCCTTGGCCCTTACTTTGAGGAAAGACTGAAAGAATTGTTGAAAGTCACGATCGCTAAAGGACAAAATAAACGCCCCGTCTCGGGGCTCAAGGCGAAAACCACCTTCCATGCGGGTTTCGAACTTCAGGTCCACGCCCTTGCCCAGGACTTCGCCAGCTTTGGCTTGAAACAGCTTATCAAAATCTGCCCGCTTCTTTTCGGGGAGTACAAGAGTCACCTCAGGATTCTGAGGATCCCACTTGGCCAAGAGGTCTTTCACCAAGTCTTTTACAAAGGCGGCATCATCCACAGCCGACTTAACACTTGCCGACAGGGCAGAGGTCGCCAGCAGGTTGGTAATTTCGCCCTTGAGAGTCGCCACAGCTTGTTCGCCAGCCATTTTGATTTCGGCCATGGCCTTGGATTTCAGCTGTTCCGCCTCAGCTTTCGCAGAATTGACAACGGACGTTGCTTCCGCCGCCGCTTTTGCTCGGAGTGCTTCTGCCTCCTGGTGAGCTTTTTCCAGAATTCCCTTAGCCTCTTGAGACGCCTTTTCGACCCCATCTTTATAGAGTCTGTCCGTGAGCTCTTGCAGTTTTCCTTCCATACGCGTCAACCTCGCTTACCTATGTCTAGAGGGATACTAACTCAACAATCTGAATTTGGAAAGAGTATCTGACAATAATTCCCCAGGATTTTAGTCATTTAATTAACTGATAATATTTTATCTTTTAACTCAGAATGAACCGTTTTCATAACTTGCATTAATAAAAAAGCCGACCCCAAGGGTCGGCTGGATGACGCTCGTCAGTCTTTGACTAAATTAGTCTTCAACAGGCGAAAAATCGTCTTTAGAAGCCCCGCACATCGGGCAAACCCAGTCGTCCGGGAGGGCTTCGAAGGATGTCCCCGCCTCGATGTCGTTATCCGGATCACCCACTTCAGGATCATAAATATAACCGCAGACATCGCATACAAATTTTTGCATGAGTTTCCTCCTACCTCTCGGTGTTATTATGACAGAAGTATAATGCCAACTTTGACTCAAGTCCAGAATGTTGTTTGTGTTGACATACCTTTTCTTGTCAAAGCAAAATCCCAACGCAGGGGATCGTCGGGCGCGAACCGGCGAAAAAAGTCCGTAATCTCCTGGCAAGCCTTACGATCCGCCTGGCGGCGCGTCGTTACTCCTTCGGCACGGGCCCATGCCAGAACATGGGTATCCACCGGTGCTAGGAGCTCGGACGGTGGGACTCGGGACCAACCGCCGGGGTCGATCGCATCGTGACGTACCATCCAACGAAAAAAAAGATTCAGCCGTTTAAAGGCACTGCTTGTTCTAGGTCGGGGCACAAGAATGCCAAGATCGCCCTGTGAATGAAAGAGGCTCGCAAAGGTTTCGAGGCGAACCCAGGGGTCTGAGGTTTCGCAAAGCGCCGACTCAAGGTTGCCATAGCGGCGCAAAACCTCGCCAGTCGCCGTCAACCAGGTCGCCAGCCGCTGGGATGAAAAAAACCTGTAAGTCAGATCGGCAGTTAAATCAGCCGCCTGAGAGTGGTTTAGTGACCGCAACCCTTCGGCCAAGGGGTGGGGAAGTCGCGCTAAGAGCTTCGTAGCAAACGCGATTATGGCGCTCACGCGTCCTAACGACAGGCAAGCAACCAAAAATGCCCCTACCTCACGGTCGGCAGGGTCAAGCTTCCAGACCAGTGAGACAGGGTCAGTTGGCAACCATTCTGGCCGATGCCACTGCTGATACAGTTCTTCTCCTTCACGGAGAAAGGCCTCAGCCGGATCCACCAAAGACATGAGAAACCGTCACTAAGGGGTCTTTTTGGGCAAAACGTGTCATCCGGTTCAAAAGATTATTGAGCTTGATGCCATAATCGGGGTCCGAGGCCCAAGTTCCCGCCAGTTGCCAGATTGTCGGGGCGCAAGAACGGCGAATCCAAATGAGCCTGGGGTTTACTGGTGCGTTAACCAAGGGGGCTTTTCCGGCATAATACTTCAGGTGCTGGATTTGTGCTCGCACCCCTTCACGGGGTGACAGAAAACTCAAGCCAGGATTGCCGCCGTCTAGCGCTCCAATCCCGGCAAAGTTATTTTGCGAGGCCTGTACCTGCCCGCCGAACCGCAGGTCGTGGGTCTCTAAGAGCATTTGCGCAAAGGCCACATCAGGGTTAACCCCTTCGACTCGAGCCTCTTCCTGGTACAAAAGCGAAAGATTGAGAGCCACAGCCAAGCTGAGCGAAGGGTTTTCATGCACCAAAAACCTGGCGCGCTCCCAGGGGCTTAGCGCCCCTTTGGCCATTAAAAACGGATTAGGAGGAACCCCCTGCACTTGTCCCACCCCCCCTAGGCCCACCAGCAAAGCGAGCAGGGTAAGAAGACGAGTCCAGAAGCTGGAGCTTGCGTTAGACTTTAAGGGCGAAGAAATGATCCACCACCTGCTTATCACCGCGAAAGAAGGGGATAAAATCGTTAAGCTTTACCAGCTGAAAGACTTCATGAATCTTGGCATTAACGTTAAGAAAAGCAATGTCGCCGCCTTTGTTTCGAATCGCCTTGGCCAAACCGATAAAAATGCCAATACCGGTACTGTCGATGTATTTTAGCTCCGTCAGATCAAAGACCAGCTTTTTCATCCCCCCGTTGATGAGGGTGCCGATGAGAAGGTTGAACTCGTCAGAGACTTCCATGACTAGGTTTCCCGACAAATGCACTTTATAGATAAAACTATTGTTTAGATCGTCTTTGCCCAGCGAGACGGCCGACCGCATCAATTCGATTTGGTAGAACATTTCGACCTCGTTGAGTCATTTTACATGGAAGCTGAAGTTTTGCCAAATGCCTTTTTCAGGATTCATGCTTGCCAAAGGGTGGGATTCAGCGTATATTGGGCTTAGTTTTTGTGAAAAGTAGCACAACAAATGAAGGGAAAGCTTAATAAAGAACTGGTCATACGGTTATTAAAATACCGTCGAATCCTAACGCAACTCAAAAGCCTTGGCTTTGAAAAGGTGTTTTCGAATAACCTTGGCGACGCCATTGGTGTAGCCCCCGCCCTCGTCCGCAAGGATTTCTCGCTACTTGTCTTGGGTGGAAACAAACGGGGCGGGTACCGCATCGATTATCTTTCGGAGCAGCTGAATAAAATTCTTGGTAAAACCCGCGAACAACGCATCATTATTGTCGGCATGGGCAAGATCGGTTCTGCCGTTGCCCAATACAAGGGGTTTCACCAGGGTGACTTTGAAGTCGCAGCGGGCTTTGACATCGCGCCAGAAAATGTTTTGCCCACGGTGGGGATTCCGATTTACCCCACGAGTGAAATTCAAAGTTTTGTTGAACGCGAGCATATTGAGGTCGCGATTTTATCGGTTCCCGAGGATGTCGCCACCGAATGCCATAAAACTCTCAAAGACGCGGGGATTCGCGGAATTTTGAATTTTACGCCTATTGAATTGAAAACCACCCAAAACTGTATTATCCATAATATCAACATCGGGGTAGAAATCGAAAACTTGTTTTTTCAAGTTGTTAAAAACACCTTACCCCAAGATGTCGAGGCGTCTTTAGCCAGCATCATTGACGAAGACTTCGTCGAGATTGACGCTGAAGAAACGCCGTAGGAGGTCCTATGGATTCTGATCAGACGCTAAAAATTCTCAAGATGGTTCAAGAGGGGTTTCTAAGCCCCGAACAGGGTCAGAGGCTCATTCAAGAGCTTGCTCAAGCAGACCAAAAGGCCCAGGAGCCACCAAAAACCGACCCTGTTCCCGACGTCTTTCAGGTTTTTAACGAGGTGGGTAAAACTGTCAGTGAGGGGTTTGGCCGCCTTTTTCAACAGGCTGAACAGACGTTTCGCAACCCGGTGCCGCAAAACATCGTCATCAAAGTCAAAGATAGCCTTGGGAATGAGCGCAACCGCGTGACCATCCCGTACCAGGTGTTTCAAACCCTCAAGCCGCTTTTTTCGCTTCGTGGCCCTACTGTTCCCGGCCTACCGATGATCGATTTCAGCACCCTGTTTACCCTGCTCGACTCGGGCCAAACCGGAAAGATCTTTGACTACCACCGCCCTGACACGGACGAAACCTTTGAGGTATGGCTAGAGTAAACGTCACTTACGACTCGAGTAAGGGTTAATTCAGGGGTTTCACCATAAACCGGTGGGTAGGGGAAAAGCCGAGCTTTTGGTAGAACCCCTCGGCTTCGACGTTTCGTTCCCAATAGCTGAGTTCTATCTGCTGGGCACCACGTTGGCGTGCAAACTCTTCGATGTAGGTCATCACCTTGCTACCTAACCCTTGCCGTTGGTAAGCACCGATAAAGCTTAGCTGATCAAGGTGAACAACGCGAAAACCTCGGCGGAAAGGGTTATCCGCATAGTTTCGCTCGCAAAATAGAGCATACCCAACCGGTTCCTTGGCGTAGGTCACCAAAAGAGCATGCCAAGCCTTCTGTTTGAGCAACTTTTTAAAAAACCTTTCGACAGCCTCGTAAGAATACACTTTAAACAATTCGGGGTAACGTTGACGGTGCAGAGTCTGCACCGTCTCGTTGAGCCTGGCGATAAGCTTAAAATCGGTCGTTGGCTTCACAACGACCGCATCGAACGATAGCACAGTGTTCCGTCCCGGCTCCGGTGGCGACCAGTCTAAAAGGTGATACGGGTCGAGGTGCGGTTTCGCGGGCCATGGTAGGAGGTTAAGTTTTTGGCATCCATCCCGCCGTGCGCAAAGATCACCGACACCGGTTGCCCGGGCACCAGAACGATGTCTTTGGGGTTACCCGTATTCAGCGGCATGGTCCATTCTAGCTTTGTAACCCCGTTTACCAGCGAACCGGAAACATCAGTGAGGTCGTTTTTACCCCCAAACTGATTTTCAGGCGCGTGATAGTGGCCCTCTCCGACATCATCTTGAACCACGGCCTTTCCATGATTCACATAGCCAATGATGATATGGGCACCGTTCATAAGCGGTTGTTTTCCAAACCCTACCCCCACCCAGCCCGTTGTCTTGTATGCCACGGACATATGAACGTTGGGGCCCTGAACTTGCCACGTAAGCGTAAACCCGTCGACGGTAACCTGTTTTGTGTCGTTGGCGACAACGGCGGCTTTCGTAATCGGTGTCGCGGCCACGGAGGCGGGCTTGGAGCCATACACAAGGTTGCCACCCATGAGACCAATAAACGCCACCGTAAGCCCCGCCGCCAGGTACAGAACCAAGTGGATTTTTGATCCTTTGTCAATTTTTTTAAACAGCACAACGTTCGTAACAAGAATGATTAGTAGAACACCCGCACCAATGGATTTATACATAATTTCGGGGATATTGGCCCCCCCGTAAAAATGCAACCAATCAAGAACCCCCATCGTTACGGTGGGGAACCAAGCAATCAGAGCAAAAACATTCAATTGACGCGCTGTACTGTAGAGAGCAGGCTTCTTAAAGATCCACGCGATCAAATAGAATAAGAGAGCCGCAATAACAGGGCCAATCACCATATGAACAAGAACAGGATGAAGGGGATGCTCAAACCCGAAGAGTTTGAGGAATGAATACAGGGCGTTAGCCATGCCAGGCCTCCTTAACAATTTGAAATTGTAGTATCAAAAGGACGAAATACAAGGGAAGATACAAAAGTGAGGTCCTAAACAGAGTTTTGGCCGCCCTTTTGGTCCCCGTAACCACCGCTCTTACCCCCACTGCTAAAAATACCAACGTCAGCACCAGCCCCAAGGCGAACAAGGGTCCCAGGGGAAACAGCCACCCCGTAAGGACCAAAAGACCAAGCGTAGCCCCTACAATTTGAAGGTTGGTCCAAACCCCCGACGAATCTACCACGGGTGCGACTTTAACCCCTCCCCGCCCATAGTCGTCCTTATAAATGAGTTCAATGGCGAGAAAATGGGGGAACTGCCAAAGGACAAGCAGGCCAAACATCAGCCAAGCAGGTCCTGTTAACACCCCCGTCGCGGCAAGGGCTCCCGCTAAGGGGGGTGTTGCTCCCGGCAGGGCCCCTAACGCGGTATGAAAAACGGTTTTATACTTGAGCGGGGTATAAACAACCAGATACCCCACGGCAGTGAGCAAAGCCACTACCCCCATGGTGAGGTTAATCGCTACAGTACTGACAACAACCCCTAACCCCGTCATAAAGAGGCCCCAAACCAAGGCTGGAGTGGCAGGAAAGCGACCCGCCGCCAAAGGACGTTCCCGGGTCCGTGCCATATCGCGGTCACTAAAGCGTTCTATCCAATGATTTAACGTAAAAATGCCCACCGACAAAATACCGACAGCAATGAGCAGCTTGGCCAAACCCCACCAACCTGTCCCCTGGGGACCAAAGCCTCCCAGAGCTAAGAAGGTGGCCGCCGCGATGATTTCGAGCAGTAGGGTGATACGGGGCTTCGCCATCTCAAACAGCGCCCCCCAGTAAGAAAAATTGTTCACTGTTGTCGTTGTTACCATCGTTGTTACCATTCCCCTGCGAAAGCGGCTTTTAGGGCGTCCCTTGACTCGGCTGTAAACCAGCGTTCCCTTGTCATGGCCAAAAAAAGCCGCCCCCTCAGCCGGCCTGTCTTTGACGGCTTTAGCCGCCACCGAAAGCCCGGCGGAAACGCGTAGACACCCGGCCGCTGATCTTCGGGATGCAAGGCCAGCTGTACCGCTGGACCGGCCGCCCAAGCTAAGGGGATTTTTTTTTGCAAAGCATGGATGGAGGGAACCAAAAACCGGCCATACCACGGAAAATACTCCCTTCCCATCTGACTAGTTAAAGGGGTCCACGCCATACCAGGGTCCGCAAACTGTAACCCTACCCCCTCTCGTTGCCACAGCCAAGCTTGATAAAGCCCCGCTAGCAACGAGATTTTTTTGCTTCGACCATACACATTCATCCCGGCATCAAAGCGCTTTTGCTCCCAGTCGATTTTTTTTAACGTGACGAGTTCATGGTAACCGGTACTTTGGTGAATCACCTTTCCCCGTGCGGTCTTAAGGAGAGGAAATAAACACGCAGAAAGCAAAAAGGGGTGAACATGGTTGATCGCCAGGGTTTTTTCAAGACCTTCGGGCGTCAATTGCCGTTCAGGCCAGACACCCCCTACGTTGTTGATTAAAACATCGAGCGGAAGCCTAAGGCGGGTGTAAGCCTGGGCTAACGCCACAGTTCCCCTTTGATCAGATAAATCTGCCGGTAAAAAGCTCACTGTACAGCCTAGCTGACAGAGGTCGAAGGCGAATTTCTCACCCCGTTCCTGGTTGCGCCCCGTAACAATGAGCCTTGCCCCGGCCTGCGCGAGACCTCTAGCAATACCCTCACCAATGCCGCCCGTTCCTCCCGTGAGTAAGATATGCAGGGGCGGCACTAAGACCTCTGAGGGGTCAAAGCAGAATTGCAAAACGATAGGAGGATGACCATTGAGCAAAGCTAGTAATGCTGATTCGAATAGTCAAGACTCTGCAGGACGGCAAGCCGCTTCGTTTGTGCTTACATCTCGACAAGTTTGTGCTTACATCTCGTCGAGTTTGTGCTTATATCTCGCTAAGTTTTAATCACAAATCGATGAGCAAATAGACGGTAAGTCATCGCACTTGAGTTGACTATTGGTCTGTTTCTAGGGTGGAACGGACTTCGTCCCAAAAGACTTCGGCGGGCAACTTACCGTCCAAGAAAACCTTGATAAGCCGGCGGATCCTCTCGGGGAACTTATTCCAATACACCTGGGGCCAATCGGGCATATCGTCGTTCATCGCTACCTGACGAACCGCGGTCATAGCCCCTGTGGAGTACGCCACAAAGTCACGAATCATCGACGATAGGGCGTCAGCCGGTAAAGAGGAGGGCTTTGGTCGAGGGGGCTTTCCCATCGTCGTGGGCATCCATTCCTCCATAAGCTGAGTTAAATGCTCGGCGGGAATATCGGGAACTTTTTGTCGGATGAGGCTTTCGACCAAGTTTTTTACCATGCCGTCCAGCTCTTCTTTGGTCCCGCCAATTTGCGACTGAATCGCCTTGGCCATTTGGCCGGCCTGAGCGCGTGGGTCCAGCCCGCCGCCAACCCTATTGAGGTCACCGGCGCGCCTTTCCATTGCAGCTTTTAAAACTTCGAGGTCCCTAAAGTCAGCCCTGTTGAGGATGGCATCAAGGACCCCTTCCAACTCGCTTCGCGTCATGCCAGGTAGGGGCTCAGAGACTTCCAGTCAGAAGCATTAACGATTCGGGTCAGTTCGTGTCCTTCAGCATCCAGAAGAATCAGGGTAGGAGTTGAGGTTACCTCATCGACTTCGGCCGAACGATACCCCTCTGCACTATCGACATCGTACGAAACCGAAGGAAGGTCGAGTGTGGTCGCTTTGGCCTTCATCGAAGGACAGTTGGGACACAGAGCTCGCCAATACAGACGATACGAGGCAGCGACGCCCTTTGCTACAGAGCCCGCCACAGAACCAGCCACAGAACGTTCGGTTTCTAAAACCGGAGCAGTTGCGGGAAGCGAAGCGCGGTCGAGCGCCTCACGAATGGCCTGATCATCTTCGGCAAAGGTTTTTCGGTGGTCATATTCCTCTCGTTTACCGGCGTTCCAGTTGGCCAACGAGCGGTAGTACCCCACAATGCGCGTGTAGATCTCGGTGGGATACGTTTTAGGGTGCGCCAAAGCATCCTCTAGCTCATGAATTCTTGTATCGATCTCTTGTGTCGTCATCTTTCCCTCCCTGAAAACCTGACTTTAAGAACGTTGTGTTCGTAACTCGGCCAGCTCTCGCTCAATTCGTGCCTTTTCTTCGGCTTCGCAGTGAGGACAGCTAAAATGCTCGCCGGCCAAATAGCCGTGGCGCGGGCAAATCGAGAACGTGGGGCTAATCGTAAAATACGGAATCCGATAATTCTCGGCGATGGCTTTGACCAAGTCGCGGGCGGCTCGCCAATCGCTGACCCGTTCGCCCAAAAACCCGTGAAAAACTGTTCCACCGGTATACTTCGTCTGAAGCGTTTCTTGGTGATCGAGGGCATCAAAGATATCGCTGGTAAAGTCGACGGGCAGTTGACTAGAATTGGTATAAAACGGTTGGGCCTCTCCGCTAGTGATGATATCAGGGTGGTGCTTTTTGTCGTGCAGAGCCAGGCGGTAGCTGGTCGATTCAGCAGGCGTCGCTTCGAGGTTAAAGAGGTCGCCGTATCGCTCTTGGTAGTCTTGAAGCCGTTCGCGCATAAAGGTCAAAACCTCTTCGGCAAAAGCCTTCCCTTCGGAGGTCTGGATGCCGTGATCGGGCCCCAAAAAGTTCAGACAGGTTTCGTGCAGGCCCGTCAACCCAATCGTCGAGAAGTGGTTATTTAAGTGGTGCAGGTAGCGTTTGGTATAAGGAAAGAGGCCCGCATCAATCAGCCGGGTAATCACCTTCCGTTTAATAGTTAGGCTTTGCGCGGCCAAATCCATGAGGCGACCCAGGCGGTCGTAGAAATCTAATTTATTCTCGGACAAATATCCGATTCGTGGCAGGTTGATCGTGACAACGCCAATCGAGCCGGTAAATTCGTCGCTCCCAAACAAGCCGCCACCCCGCTTGCGCAGCTCACGTTTATCAAGCTGAAGGCGACAACACATGGAACGAACATCGCTAGGGTCCAGGTCCGAGTTTAAAAAGTTCTGAAAATAGGGTGTCCCGTACTTTGCTGTCATTTCAAACAACAACTGAGCGTTAGGCGTGTCCCATTGGAATTCACGGGTCACATTGTAGGTGGGAATCGGGTACGCAAAACCCCGTCCATTGGCATCACCCTCGAGCATCAGGTCTAAGAAGGCGCGATTGACGATGTCCATCTCGGCTTGACAGTCACCGTAGGTAAACGACATTTCTTGGCCGCCGATTATGGCGGGACGATCTTTTAAGTCGGCCGGAACTGTCCAATCGAGAGTAATGTTGGTAAAGGGGGCTTGAGAACCCCAGCGGCTGGGCGTATTCACACCAAAGATAAAGCTTTGAATACTTTGACGAACCTCATCAAAGGTCATGCCATCCGCTTTGACAAACGGAGCCAAGTAGGTATCAAAGCTAGACAGGGCCTGAGCTCCTGCCCATTCATTCTGAAGAATCCCAAGAAAATTAACAATTTGATTGACCAGCGTCGAAAGGTGGCGAGCTGGTTTCGACGAGATTTTGTCGGATACGCCGCCCAAGCCTTCGGCAATCAATTGGCGCAACGACCAGCCGGCACAATAGCCCGAGAACATCGACAAGTCGTGAATATGAAAATCGGCGTTCTGGTGAGCTTCGGCGATGGCCTCGGGGTACACATTTTTAAGCCAATAATTGGCTGTTAAGGTTCCCGAATTGTGAAGAATCAACCCTCCCAGTGAAAAGTTGACATTCGCATTTTCTTTAACCCGCCAGTCCGACCCAGACAAGTAGCCTTCCATAGTCTCGCTGATATCCAGCATCAATTTTTTGGCGTCACGCATCGCGGCATGACGGGCTCGATACAGAATAAACGCTTTTGCCAGGTCAACCTGCGAACTCTCCATCAAGATCGTTTCAAGAAGGTCTTGAACTTCTTCAACGTGAGGAGTCAGCGGGGTTGCTTTTTGACCTGCCATTTCGCGAAGGCGCACTTCGACCTTGCGGGCCAACGCTTCGGTTAGCTCGGGGTCGGCTTGACCTCGAACGCCTTCGATGGTTTTGGCTAGAGTAGTTCGGATACGTTCCGGATCATAGGGTTCAGGGGTTCCCGAACGGGTTACGACGGAACGGACCGGGCTGACTGGCGCAATTTCCTCGCGGGTAAACCCGAGGAAATTCTGCCAGTCGGAGCGCCAGGGGCTCGCCATAGATTTTTACCTCCCGCAGAAAACACTACCTATAGTGTCTCTGCACATTTGAAAAGAGTCTATAACACTACTTAAGAAAAAACAAGCTTTTTTTAGGACAAAATCTCCCGCTTGTCCTAGCAAGGTAAAAAGCTGGCGTAAGTCACGCCAATACGCTAAAATGCGTCGTATGAACCTACGGCAACGAGGTATTCAGGCATATCAAAAGGTGACCAGGGCCTCGAGTACCCCGGTGGTTGAAAAAAAATCCTCGGTAGCAGAGCCCCCGGCAGCTGAGGTTCAGATCAAAGCCCTACCCTTTCAGAAGTTCACCGCGCCCCCGCTTTTGCCTGCCAGTTCACCTCCAGCGAAGAGCTCACCCTCTGCTTCAAAGAAGACCCCTCAAGACGACTCAGGCCTGCGCAAGGTTGCAAAGTTTTTGGTCCTGTTGGGTCAGGACGAAGCCGCCAAGGTGGTGCGACATCTTGACCCCGAGCTGATCGAGCCGCTTAGCCTCGAGATCGCCAAGATCCGTGCCATTGCGCCTCAAGAGGCCCAAGTTCTTTTAAAAGAGTTCGGGTACATCGCCGCTGAGCGTTCCAAAAACCCCAAGGGCGGTAAAGCAGTCGCCCAAGCGATCCTCGAGGGGGCCTTTGGGTCTGAAAAATCCCAAAGTATTCTCACCAAGACCTTGCCCAGCGGCGCTCCGCCTTTTGCGTTTTTGAAAGATTTAGACCGCAACGCGCTTATAGCACTTTTGGGCGATGAATCACCGGCGGTTCTTGGTATCGTCCTTCCTTTTCTAGAAAAAAAGCAGTCGGCGATCTTTCTTAAAACCCTGGCCCCTCCCCTGCGTGTGGCGCTCATTAAGCGGCTGGCCAAGGTCGAAAAGGTTTCGAAAGAAATTCTTCATAAAGTGGAAGAAGGGCTGCGCGAAAAAATGCGGCGTATCGGTCCGGCTTCGACCGAAGAAATTGACGGACGCGCTCGCCTGGCCGAGATTTTGCGCCACATGAGCTTTGACAAGGAACAATCGATTCTTCAGGGCTTAGAAGCAGTCAAACCCCAGCTCGGTGATGATATCCGTCGCCGCTTGTTCACTGTCGATCAACTGATTCAAATTTACGACGGTGACTTTGAAGAACTTTTACGGACAAAAACTGAAACGCAAATCGCCCTCATCTGGAAGGGCTCAGACGAACCTCTGCGGCTTAAAATACAAAGAAACATTTCCAGTCGGCGGATGTTGCTTGTCGAAGCCGAACTTGATCTGTTGACGGGAGCCCCTGAACGTGAGGTGAAAGAGACTCTGCAGCTGTTTCTCGAAGAAATCCGCGAAGCCGTCCGTGAGGGCAAGGCCGTGTTGATGGAAGGAGACGATTATGTTTAGGTCGCGACCCACAACTCCCGAGCCTTTTTACCAGCTTTGGGTAGCTTACCTGCTCTGGTTTGTCGGGGGGCTGGGGATGTTCGGCCTCCACCGCTTTTATCTGCGTAAGATTCCCACCGGTGTTCTGTGGCTCCTGACGGGCGGTGCCTTTTTTGTTGGGTCGGTACACGACTTTCTGCGTATGAACAGTCTGGTCGAGGACGCCAATCGTCGTGACGGTTATTTAGTGCTCACCACACAAACCCCCTCGCCCCCCCCCGAGTCGATCGAAAAATGCGTGCTTCGCACTGCTAAAAGCCACGCCGGTGTTGTGACCCCTGCAAGCGCCGCCTTAGAAGGCGCATGGAGCGTCGAACAGATTCAGCAGGAGCTCGACCGTCAAGCCAAGCTCGGGATCTGCGAAGTGCGGGTGACCAAAGCGGGCAGTGTCGTCTACTACTTTTTAGAATTTGACCCCTCCCGAAGCCAGGAGTTTGAGTCATGACACCGGCTGGGGGCCTTAGCCTAGTCCAAGGTCGGCAGGCTATGGGCCGTGAAATCGCCAAAGTTTTTCGGGGGGACGAGCGGCTCATTGACTGGTTAACAGCCGCTTTGCTAGCCCCAGGTCATGTGTTATTAGAAGATATTCCCGGAGTAGGAAAAACCCTTTTAGCGAAAGCCCTGGCTCGGGTGGTCGGCGGAACCTTTATGCGTGTTCAAGGAACGCCCGATCTGGTCCCCGCCGATTTGCTGGGCTTTTCTGTTTACAACCCCCAGGACGGTCAATTTAGCTTTCACTCAGGGCCTATTGAAACCAATATTCTCTTGTTGGATGAATTGAACCGAGCCTCGCCCCGCACCCAGGCGGCACTGTTGCAGGCCATGGCCGAAGGCGAGATCAGTCGTGACGGCCAAACTCGGCCCTTACCCCGGCCTTTTTTAGTTTTAGCTACCGAAAACTCGATCGATTTTGAGGGCACGTTCCCCTTGCCCGAGGCACAAAAGGACCGCTTTTTGATGAGCTTTGCCTTGGGGTACCCTGGTCGTGAAGCGGAAACTTCGATTTTGACCGAGCTACCCTTCGGAACCTTTGCCAGCGATCAGCTCCAGAGCGTGTGCACCCCCAACGATCTTTTGCGCTGGCAAGCCGAGGTATCGTCCGTTTGGGCCTCAGAAAAGCTTGTCGATTATGTCCTCGACCTTACCGAAGCCACCCGTTCTGACCCCGGCCTCCGCTTGGGTCTTTCGCCTCGCGGTGCTCAAGCCCTGCTCCGGACGGGCAAGGCCTTAGCCTTGGTGCGAGGCAGAACCTGGGTCACTCCTGATGATATTCGGGAATTATTTTTGCCGGTAGCGCGACACCGGGTTTTGGCTAAGGCCGCTTCACTGGCCCGTGGTCTTACCACAGAAGCGTTGTTGACGGCGCTTCTGGATCGTGTCCCCACGCCTGTCGGAAAAGAAACATCCCCCTCTTCAGGAAAACAAGTCTCGTGAAAACGGGCCTGGGGTTGTTGGCCTTAGGCTCGGCCCTCGTCGTGGTTCACTGGTTGCCCTGGCCTCTTTTGCGGTGGGCGGTGACCGCAGGCCTCCTGATGGTGGTGTTTTCATGGCTTTGGTCGTTGGTTCTGAAAAGAAACCTGACCGTCGATGCGGGCCGACCGCGCGAAACAGCCTTTGCCCACGAGACACTTCAACTTACTCTTGATCTGCGTTACTCCGGCTGGTTGCCAGTGGGGGTTTGTCGGATCTTTGATCAGCCAGGGGATCTTGAACTTTGGAACGAGCCACGGTTTTTTGCCGAGTTTGCGCCCGGTCAGCGGCAGAGCTTTTCTTACCCGGCGCGGGGGCGCACTCGTGGTCTACGCCAGCTGGGGCCCGTCACCGTTTCGGCCAGCGACCCGGCAGGACTCTTTCCGTTTACCCTGGTCTGGCCAGAACGCGAGCTGGTGCTTTTTCCGCCTATTAGCCCCCTGCGGAACCCAGGACATGGGGGTTTACCCCTCGGACCTCGTCACTTTACCGAGGAGCTTATGGAAGACCCCTCTCGGTTTTTCAGCTTTCGGGAATTTCGTTCGGGAGACCCCCTGAACCGGCTCTCGGCTTCAGAGTCAGCTCGCCGGGGCGTCTTGATGGTACGCCAGGCCGAACACACCCGCTCCCGACCCACTGCCATCGTGCTCGATTTTGCAGGGTCCCGGTACCCTCAGCACCTTCGCTGGGAAACTAGCGAACGGGCAGTTGAAATCGCCGCTTCGTTTTTGTGGCACTTTTTAAGTGCGGGCAACGAAGTTTGGTTGGTAACCAATGCCAAAATCCGCACCTCGTCAGGAAGTACCTGTTGGGGGCCTATTCATACCCTGAGCGATCTGCCAGCACTTTTCGAGCTTCTGGCCTTAGCCCAGCTGACTCAACACAGCACGACTCCCGAAGACTGGTTGGCGGCTTTGCCGCCAGCACCGATTCTTTGGTGGGTTTCAGCCAGTCCACCGCCCTGGGAAGTACAAACCCTACCACAACGCAAGGGTCGTTGGGCCTGCGTGGGGGGCAGCCGCGAGAGCGTGTTGTGGCCTCGTCGAGATTTTTCCAACTGGGGAGCGCTTGACCTTGAAGCCCTTTGAAGTTTTCAGGGCCCCCCACGGGGTTCATCACATTTTAGCGGCAGGCTTTCCGCTTTTTCATGCCCTCATCCTGTGGAAGCTCTTAACGGGAACCTTTCCACCGCCGATTGTGGCCTTGCTTTGGGCGAGTTTTTTTGTCGCCCTTAGCTTGTGGACGGCCTTGGCACGGTACCTTCATGGGGCCTTTTGGAAAAAGCTGTGGAGGCTGGCCCTCCTGGTCGCCGGAATCAGCGTGTCCCTGACGCTGACAGACCCCCTCCCGTTGTGGTGGTCGCCCCACGCACCGCATCTTTTAAGCCTACTGTTTGCCCTTTTAGCAGGGGGGCTGTCGATGTTTTGGCAACGACACCTAACCCCACGAGCCCGCCTGTTTCAGTACCTCCACGGCTTGTCCAGTGGCCCCCCGTTGGCTCTGGGTATGCGCGATTTTCAAACGGAGGCCGATTTTTCGCAACACAACGAGCGCGCACTGCTTGTATCGACCTTGAGCATGACGGTGCTAACCCTGCTTCTTTGCCAGATCTTCGGGCAAACCGCCCTTGGCGTGGCCAGCGTTGTGGTGGGGTTAGCGCTTGTCCCCGTCCTGAAAACTTTTCGCCGCGAAGTCCAAGATTTTGTTTGGGGTTACCGTTGGACCCTGGCACAAAAACTTCGCACGCTGGGTATGGCTTGGGGCCTTTTAGCCCTAGCCAGTGTGGCGGCGCTCTTCACCCTGCCCGGTCACGGCCTTAGAGTTAACCTGGCAACTACTCCCGAGCAGTACAGCCCGCTCCCGACCCCCATTGCGACTCCGACACCCCCAACACCGCTACCGTCTGGCACTTTGGCGCCAGCACTTTCGCCGTGGCAGTTGTTGCTGTTAGTGGCTGTTTTATCACTCATGCACTACCTTGCCACCGTTGCCCGTACCCTCCTCATGATCTTCTCGGTCCTGCTTTCCCTTCTGCCGGTGGCGGCGGTGGTGTTTCTTTTGTGGCCGCTAGTAGAGATTTTGCAAGGAAAAGCCCGCGAAGAACCGTGGTTGATCTTTTGGCGGCGGCGATTGTCGCAGCAACTTTTACGGTTTTGGCGCGCCCTTCTTCGACAAAAAGCTTCGGCAAAGGTTTCCCGACCCTGGGAAAAGCAAAAAGAAGAGGCGCAAAAGCTTGCCCGACGCTGGGCTCAAAGCGGTCAACACCGGCGATACTCGGAGCTAGCCGAAGAGTTTCTTCGTATCGTCCATTGGGCTCAAGCGCAAGATCACCTAGGCACAGCCTTTGCTTACCTCCCCTGGGAGACAACTCGGGCTTACCTGAACCGTTTAGCCGTGGCGGTTCCGGGTTTGGTGGCACCGATTAACCTCGTAGCAGAGGCGCTCGATCACGAGCTATTTGCACCCCAGCCCTTAACCGCGCAAGAATGGCGAAACTTTCTGTTCCAGGTCAGGACCGTGGTGGATTTTCCGCAAGAAGTTGGCTAATCTGAACCTATGCAAGATGCGTTTACCTCGTTAGCGGGCTCGTTTTTGTTTGCCGATATCGATGTTACAGACCCCCAGTTTTCGCGGTCTGTTCTTTTGATTCTTGAGCATACGCCGCAGAATGCCTTCGGTCTGGTCGTCAACAAACGCCTCGAGGGGATGGCTCCCTTTAAGACAGACTACAGCAACCTGGGCTTTTTCAAGGGTGGCCCCGTGAGCCGTACGCTTTTTTGCCTCCATAACGGTATTCCCCCAAAATACCGTTCTGAAGGCGAACGCCTCATCGCCCCAGGGATCTGGTTTGAACCATCGTTAGAAATTCTCAAAGAATATACGTCAGAAGTTTCAACTCTGACCCCCGAGGAACGAGTCCGCTGGCATTTGTACCAAGGCTATGCTGGTTGGGGTCCCAACCAGTTAGATCAAGAGTTGCGTCGCGGGCTGTGGCACCCCATGCCAGCGCGTGCAGCTTGGGTCTTTCACCATACTCCCGATACCCTTTGGGAGGAGGGCATGCAAGCCCTTGGCGGCTTTCTTAGCGTCGTCGCTCAAACCGGCTTTAAGCCCTCGCGGAATTGAGGTTCTGATGAAAGAAAAATTGAGGTACCGATGAAACGCCGCACGGTCTTTGTCTGCCGGGAATGTTCGCATCAAGAATCTCGTTGGTTGGGGCGCTGCCCCCAATGCGGTGCTTGGAACACCTTTCAAGAAGAGAGCCTTTCGGCTTCACCCACCCCTCAGCCAGGGTCACCCAAATCGTCAAGCGGCGGAATCAGTATCCCCTTAGCTGCCCTCGACCCTCAAGAAGGAACGCGCTGGGATACCGGCCTTGCCGAAGTCAACCAGGTTTTAGGGGGAGGCTTAGTCCGGGGAGCAGGCATTTTGGTCGGAGGGGAACCTGGGATTGGCAAATCCACCTTATTGTTACAGCTCGCAGCTCGAGTTAAGACCGCCGGAAGGGTGCTGTATATCTCGGGCGAAGAATCGGCGGCTCAAATTAAAATGCGGGCCGAACGCCTCAAAATTCACCGCGAGGGTCTTGAGATCCTGATTGAAACCCATGTTCCGGTTATCCTCGGCGTTCTTGAAAAAATCAAACCAATGGTAATTATCCTCGATTCGATTCAAACCCTCTACAGCCCTGACGCAGGTGATGTTCCCGGTACGGTCAACCAACTCAAGTTCGGGTGCCAAGAAATTCTCAGCTGGGCCAAGGAACGAGAAATCGCCGCCTTTTTAATTGCCCACGTAACCAAGGGCGGCCTTATCGCCGGGCCTAAGCTCATTGAGCATATGGTCGACACTGTCCTCTTATTTGAAGAAGCGGCGGGCGATGTTCGCATTCTGCGGGCGGCAAAAAACCGGTTTGGGAGTGTCGATGAGGTGGGACTCTTTACGATGGAAGAACAAGGCCTCGTTGAAGTCGCCAACCCCGAAACCGTTTTCTTGGTACGGCGCGAAGGGGATTTGCCGCCAGGTATTGCCGTTGCCCCCCTTTTTGAAGGGAGCCGCACCCTCCTGGTCGAGATTCAAGCCCTCACCGTTCCTGCCAAAGGGGGGCTCAGCCGCGTGTATTCTGACCGCATCGACAGTGGCCGGGTGAGCCGAGTCGCTGCTGTTTTAGAAAAGACTACTGGGGTGCGGTTTAGCGATCACGATATTTATGTCAATGTCGCCGGTGGTATCCGCGTTGCCGACCCCGGTGCCGACCTTGCCCTAGCCTTTGCCCTGTATAGTGCCCGCACTGGTCAGAGCCTGCCGCCGGGGTGGACGTCGGCCGGAGAACTCTCACTGGCCGGCGAAGTACGCCCCACCACCCACCTGCGCCGCAGGGTCAAAGCCGCCGCCGACCTGGGGTTTTCGCCAACGATAATTCCGGCCTCACCAGAAGCGGGCTCGCTTGCCGGAGCGATTCCCGTGCACCGTCTGGCCGAGGCGCTGAAAATAGTCTGGGGAAAGGCCTAAGAATGCCGCCTGGTATTCCTCCCCAGAGCAGACAACGGCTCATGCTGCTGTACGCCCTTTTACCCGAGCTGATCAATTCGGGCCGCCTGCAGGCGACCAGTCGCGACTTTGCTCGCTGGTTGGGCACCAGTCCCGTTACCATTCGTCATGATATCAGTTGGGTCGAGATGGCCTCGACAGGCGCCGCCTACGATTTGGTACAACTGCAAAACCTACTTGGCCCGCTCGTAGAGCCGGCTCGTCCCTTGCGAACAGCCCTGGTCGGCTTGGGGGAATCAGGGCTATCCCTGTGGTCGACACTTGAGCACGCCACCCAAAACCGGTATCAGATTGTGGCAGGCTTTGAAAGCCGGTTGAACCGGCGCGAACAATTAGACTTACCCTTCCCCGTCCATGCAACGACCGAAATTGCTGGTGTCTGTTTAACTCGCCATATCGAAGCCGCACTGTTGTGTGTCGACGATCACGAAACACACCGGTGTGCAGACCGGTTGATTCAGGGGGGTGTTCACTACTTGGTGAATTTTACCCATGTTGTGCTTCGGGTGAACCGTCATCAGGTGCTAGTGCGAGAATGTGGCTTGTGGGGCGAACTTCCCCCGACACCTAAGGAGACAACATGAATAAGGAGGCAACATGAAATGGTGGCTGATGAAATCAGAACCGAGTGAAGTGTCCATCGAGGACGTAGCTCAGGCTCCCGGCCAGCGAGTCGGCTGGTTCGGCGTACGAAACTACCAAGCCCGAAACTTTATGCGCGATGACATGGACCCAGGCGACCTGGCTTTTTTTTACCATTCGTCTTGCGCGATCCCGGGGATTGCAGGAATCGTCAAAATCGTGACTCCCGCAACCCCAGACCCGACACAGTTTGACACAGCCAGTCCCTATTTTGACCCTAAAGCACAACGAGAAACGCCCCGCTGGGTCCAAGTGGAGGTCGAGTTGGTCGAAAAGACACGGTTTGTTCCCCTGACGGAGCTAAGAACTAAACCAGAGTTGACCGGTATGATTCTTCTTCGCCGAGGCAACCGCCTTTCCATCACCCCTTTAGCCTCAACCGAAGGTGAGTTTCTTTTTAACTGGTTAAAGGGCAGCGCCACCTCGTCTAAATAGCTTTTCAAAAGCTGAACGGCCCTGGAGGTATCATCGGTGAAGGGGCTCAGGAAGCCCGATTCTTCCTGTCGTGAAAAACTTTCTGCCCAAAATCGAAAGCGTCGTAAGCGGGCTTCTAAGTTACGCCGCGAACAGACCATTCCCCGTCCCGTTTTTTCTAGCTGACGTGCATTTAGCGCCTGTTCGTACTGCCCGCCTTGCGGAATCACGAGAATCGGCTTACCTAGCACTAACGCCTCGCTGATAATTTGGTGACCAGCGGACGAGATCACGCCACGCGCACTGGCCAAAGCGGCATCAAAGTCGCCGCCGGCTTTAGGATAAATATCGTAGGGCACTAAACCGGCTTGTTCGAGGGCAGGTACCACCCACTCGCGGTATTCCGGTTTAAGGTGAAGCACCCAGCTCCCCGACCTTGAGCGGGGGCGATTCAAAAGTTCAGGACGAAGAAGCGGGCCCACATCGCCTTGATAAAACGAGCAGTGGGCCCGCCGGTTCCAGGGGCCTTCTAATAACAAGGCCGCCAGGGCGGCAGGCCAGGACCGAGGATTCACCGAAAGGTGCTTTGTAATGATGCCAGGATGGTTGATTTGAATAACACGCAGACCCGCCAACCGGCCGGCCCAAGCCAAATAGGGGTCAAAATCACTAATCACGGCGTCAAAACCCTCGGCTCGCAACAGCCGCGCCAAGAGCACGATTTGCCGCAAAAAGCCAGGAAAGCGACGTAAGGCTGAAACGATGGTAGCCGCGACTAAAACGCGGTCGCCCCGTTTGACAAAGCCAAAGTGAGGAATATCTCGTATCGGCACGTCAGGTAAACGTCCGCGGACATAACCCTGAACGGTTTGAGGACAAAACAGATGAAGCTCAGATTTTTCTAAAAGGCGGGGTGCCAGGCACACCATACGGGCGGCGTGACCGAACCCTTCTCCAGCAATCGAATAGGCGACTTTCATAAGGCCTCCCCAGACTAAGTCTGGGAAGAGTATGGCTCCGTCAAGTTTGAAAACCGTGAAATCTTTGTCAAATCTTGGTCAGATTGAGGTACTGGCCCCGATTTTCCGTAGGTCCCCGATTATGGACGGCAGGCGGTCTTAAGAAGTTTTTCGAACTGGCTATCAGCATCGACTACCTGATAGTGATCCAAGCGGCTGCGATAAAACACCGCCCGAACGCCATGGGGCGGCAAACGGTCCTCTTCTTTTTCCTCTTCGAGCAGTAAGGGAATGCCTTCACGCGCCAAGTCATCAATGAGCGAAAAATTATAGCCAATGGTTTCGCCATCTTGTGTAAAAACGGAATACAAGTGCCCTTGCCGAGAATCGACCCACTGCGCAAAATCTTCTAAATCGCCGTAAAGAGCGTCAAAAAGCATCACATCTTTGATCTTGCTGGTCAGCCCCCCTCGAGAGAGGATCTGACTGATGACGTGGTAGGCCCCCGAGTGGCCGGCCAAGACGATATGATTAACCTTTTCGGTACCCACAAAATCCGATCGGTGCAGGTCTCGCATCACTTCAGCTACTAAATCACGAAACCCATTACGGTATTCCAACTTTCCCCCAAACGAATCCGGAGCATCCTTAGCGGTTTCAGGCAGTACCAAAAGAGCATTCACCTTGCTATCGCGAAATTGTTCCAGCAAATGAAATTGCGAGATTTCGTCGCTAATGGACGAGTACCAGCCGTGAAAGAAGAACACCAGGTTAATGGGGCCATTCTCTCGCCAACTCCACGGAAAAAAAACTTTGACGGTGTTGTCATCGTAATGGTCACGAAAACTGTAGGTACGACCGTTGTAGCTATAGCCGTCACGACGCCGCTCCTGCGGAAACGGAGCACTTTCAGGATGCAGAGTCACCAAAAAACCTTCACGAAATTGGGTGATGCCTAACCGGCTTGCGTCAGATCTTCCCGCGCAAGAGCTCAAACCCACGGCAACACCAAAGACCACGAGAAACATCAAACGCCGTAAGAACTTAAGCCTCAACAGGAGCAACCTCGTTAGACTTTTGGGTGGGAAAGGTCAGGGCCGCCAGCAAATAGAGTGCGGCCGCTAAGGCCAAAACGAGAGAAAACCCATAGGTTTGCGACAAGATTCGCGCGCTCACCGTCGACACAACCGAAAAAGCCCCATTGATGCTCCAGGCCCAGGGAACAAAGCTACGACGATTGCCCGTTAACTGACCCAAGCCCAGCGGAAAAAAGAACCCGAGCGGCACGGCTAGAGGCATGACAAAGAAAAACGAAAGGACCAGACGAAGGGGAAAGGCCAAGGTTCCCAAGGAGCGTATCCAATCTGGTAAGACAAAAACGGTAAAGAGTGTGCCCAACAAGACCACGCCAGCCGCCACGCGAACAGCAAAAGCCGACCGCCGAATGCGTTCGGATAGGAAGGACCCCACCCCAGCGAAAACGAGGATACTCGAGAGTACCAGCGTAAAGGAATAGATGATGTCGCCCAAAAACAAGGCCAGCTTTTGAATCAAAACGATTTCGATAAACAGAAAGCCCAGCCCCAAGGACGCAAAGTAAACCAAACTCTTCGAGAAAAAGCCCACCCCGAGATGAGTTTTTCGACGTTGCCAAAGCCTGGCTACCACAGGAATCAGCACAATGAGAAACGCAAAAACCAAGACATTGGCAAACTCAGCGTAGAGAACAAGGGAGTTTACTTCTTGCTGAGGTAGGCCTCCTAGCTCGTACGTTTTAAGAGCGGGAAGCAGTCGATCGGGGCTTAACAGCGAAAAAAAGTAGGGTCGATCATCGGTCGACGGACGGTAATCAAAAACTCCCCGCTGTAAACGGGTTTTTCCGGAGATAAGTGCACTGGCCAGCCTGAAAAACTCATCATCCTTTAACAGAGAATCTTGACCGATGGACGCGTCGGCCCCCTTTTCTTGGGCCAAAACGGGAATAAACGGCGCTAAGCTAAAGATCGTTTCTTGACCTGTCGCCCCAGGAAAGTAGACTGCGTCAAAGCCTAGGTTGCCTGCCCACTGGCGAAGCTTGGTGACTTCTGCGGCGGTAAAGGCAGAATTTTTTACCATAAACAGCATTTTGAACAAACTGCGCAGAATAACGATGTGGTTTGAGGGGTCAACCTTTCGCTCGTGAAAATAGGCCGTCAAGGTACGCAAAAGGCGAAGGGCGTAAAAGAAGTTATCGGTCACATCCATGCTCACCGTCAGAAGCCCATTGGGTTTCAGCAGGCGACTGTCATCGGCGAAAGCCTGCGTCGTCAGCAAGTAGTTCTCGTCGGGTCTGGCGGCAATGGCGGCATCCGAGATTTGCAAAAGATCATACTTGTGGGTTTCGCGGAGGGCAAAACTCCGGCCGTCGTTAATTTCGACCTGAACTTCGGGACGTTGAAAGAGTCCGCCGTTTAACTTGGCAAAGCGGTTTTTCAGCAAGTCGATCAAAAAGGGGTTGGATTCAATCACCTTTACACGGCGCGCCCCTAGGGTCAGAGCCTGATACGTTGAGAACCCTCCACCGCTTCCGATGATCAGGACCTGAGGACTGGTTTTGAGCAAAAAAGGAGCCGCGTAGAGGTTGTACTGAATGAAGCGCGTATCCGGTTCAGCCGTAACCAGGCCGTCTAAGCGGTTGCCGTCAAGGTAAAAGCCAGGGTAAATGTCGGGGATTTTTCCATCGGGTACCAAAAGTGAAAACTCATCGGAAAGAGGCAGAGTTGCCTTTTCGGTGGCGTTGGACATGACTTCCATGATACCGATGGGCGAAAGGACAGGGTGGTCCAAGAGGGGCTTGTTGCCTGCCACCAACTCAGCTTGTCGGATCGGTTTGTAGGCTTTGTAGTCGGCATGGTTCTGCCAAAGGTAGACACCTAGGATTAATACTGCTACCCCAGCTAGACTTCCCCAAACCCTAGCACCAAGACCAGACTGTGTGGCTGTGAGCCCAAACGCCAAGAAGGCCAGCAAAAAGACAAACTCGGCCAGGGCAAAGGGGCTGATAAAAAACATTGCTACTAACACCAGCAGCGAGCCCGTTCCTGCCCCCACTAAGTCAAAGAAATAAATCTTTCCGATATCGTCGTGATGATGAATAAAAACCAAGCCCGTATACAAACCGGCAAAAAAGAAAGGAACAAAAAACAGGAGCATGTACTCGGTCAGGTGCAGAACCTCGGCCACAATCTCATGCGCATTGAGCATCTTATTGGGGTTAAAGGGAACGCCATTGGCCAGCAAAAAACTTAATGGGATGGTAATCAAGTACAAAAAGGCAACGGTGAGAAGCTTCGTGCCAGAATTCTTACGAAAGAAATTATGGGCAAGTGTCAGTACCGTGCCGCTGACAGCAAAGCCGATGAGGGCAATGCTGATGACCATGGCCCCAAAAGCTTGCCAAGAGGTAACGGCAAAGTACCGCAATAATGAAACTTCAAGAGCTATCGTTGAAGTACTGACAAAAAACAAAGGCCAGAAGAACTTCTTCGAAGGCATTTTAGCTTTTTCCTTCGTTGGCTCCCAGCATGGGAATAAAGCTGGTCTTTTGCAAGATTCGTTGGGAGACAATCTTACCAGTCTTCGGGTCTTTCCAGACCTTGAGCATTTGCTGATTTTGAGACCAGGCAGGTCCAACGGGAATCACCATCACCCCATTGGGTTTTAGCTGTTCCACGAGGGCGGGGGGAATATGGTTGGCCTGGCAGGTAACAATAATGATGTCAAAGGGGGCTTTTTCTTTCCAACCATAATAGCCATCACCGATCTTTGTCTCAATATTGTTGTAACCCATGGCCTTTAAAACATGTGAAACGCGTTCCCCCAAGGGCTGGCGAACTTCGATGGTATAAACCTTTTTTACCAGGTAGGACAAAAGAACAGACTGACTTCCCGAACCTGTGCCAATTTCGAGAGCTACCATGTTTTTGGTAGGGTGGAGTTGGGCTGTCATGAAGGCCTGAATGCTGGGTGCGGACATGGTAGCCCCCCAGCCGATATCAATGATGGTGTTGTAATCTTCGAGGATATTCGTCTTTTGCTCGTCTTTTTCATAGTTATATGCCAAAAACGGGCGCGGCACTTTGCGCAGGGCATCTAACAGTGCGGGGTAGGCGTATTTGCGGGTTGCAATCTGCGCTATGGCTTTTTGGTCGTACCCCTGAACGGCGGCGTTCCATTGATCCTCGGTCATCGAAAAATTGCGCAAATGTGCCGCTTGACCGTAGGCGATCTGAGCCTGAATGTCTTTCCAGGTGAACAGGTGGTCAGCGGGAGCTTTAGGCAGAGGAACCTTGGCAATCAAAGCGGGATCGCCCCAGTCCCCTTTAGCCGGCGAGGGGGTCGAAGTCGGCGACGGACTTTCTGCCACCGCTGGCGTTGTTTGCGAGGGCGCTGGCGCTCCCTGAGGAGCCGGCTTTTGCTCCTGACAGGACACCAAAGCCCATGCCAGCAACGACACAGCAAAAAAATCCAATCGTCTCATCTCTACCCCCTCTGTCCGGCATGAAAAGCCGAATGATCGTAGCAACCTTGTTGAAAAATACCAAGCCCCGAAACCCCGGGATTTTCTCAAAAGCCCTGAAGTTCATGAAAACTTCATCTTGCGGACCTAAACTCAAAGAGGATACCCTAAAGCCAAGGAGGTTATTTTGCGCTTGCTTCTTGTAGAAGATGAACCGGCGCTGTCCCGTTACGTCAAAAAAGGCCTAGAAGAAAACGGCCATGCGGTGGATACCGCTTCCGATGGCCTGACCGCGCTCGAGGCCGCCCGTTGTAGCTGTTATGACGTCATGATACTCGATCTGCTGTTGCCGAAGCTGGGCGGGGTGGAGGTTTGCCGTAGGCTCCGTGCGGAAAAAAACACCACGCCCATCCTCATGCTGACAGCACTCGATGCGGTACGAGACCGGGTGAAAGGTCTCGATGCCGGTGCGGACGACTATTTGGCCAAACCTTTTGAATTTGATGAACTGTTGGCACGCCTGCGTTCTGTCAGTCGTCGTATTCCGGGCATGGTTAAATCAACAGTACTACAGCTCGGGAACCTTCAGGTCGATACAGCCACACACGAGGTGACCTTTGACGGACGGACGATTACCTTGCCGGGAAAAGAATATGCCATTCTGGAACTTTTACTTCGTCAGCCAGGTCGAATTTATTCGCGGGACAACATCGCCGACCGTATTTGGAACCACGACACCTGGCATGAGTCAAACGTCGTGGAGGTGCATATTAAAACGTTACGCCAACGTTTGGGGCCTGTGGGGGCCAAAATGATTCAAACCAGAAGAGGCTTGGGGTACCGCCTGGTCGAGCCGCCGCATTGAAACCGCCATCGCTGAGGGCACGCTTTGCCGTTACGGTCACCCTGTTGTTGTTTCTGGCCTTTGCCGTCTTAGGCACCGCGCTGTATGTATCCTCGGCACTCTTTTTAAACCAAGCGGCCCGGGATAGCTTGCGCGTTGCCTCCAATCAAATTCAAGCGAGCCTCAATATTGAGGAAGGCACGATGACACTGCCGGATAACCTGAGTGAAGGAAGTACCGCCGAAGATCATCCTGAAGGTTTCACCGAGCGAATTCTTTCACAACAAGGTACCGTTTTGCGTTCCTCGGGCGTCCTTGCGAACCTTTTGCCTTCGCCGTTACCGTTCCAAGGCCCACGGTTCGACGAAACTCGGAGCTTGCTGGTTTACACCGATCAAATCCGTGATAGCGGTGTGGTCTTGGGCTACTTACAGGTCGCCCAGGATCTGACCACAACACAGGAAACCTTGGCCCATCTGTTGACGGTAATTTTGCTCACTCTACCTTTTCTGTTGCCCTTGGCTGCCGCATCAGGCTACGTTTTGGCGGCTCAACTCCTTAGGCCCATTGATCTAGTGACCCGAACAGCACAACGCTTTTCAAGCCAAAACCTCACCGCCCGGTTGGGACTGCAGAGGAACGACGATGAGCTAGGCCGGCTTGCCCGAACCTTTGACGAGATGCTGGAACGCGTTGAGCAGGCTTTTCGGACTCAGCGCCAGTTTACCGCCGATGCCTCTCACGAGCTAAAAACCCCGCTGGCTATTCTTCGGACCATACACAGTGTTACCAGTCAGCGTCCGCGTACCGCCGAAGAATACCGGCAAGCGTTGGCCGACATGACCCCCATTTTGGACCGTCTATCGTCTTTGATAACCCAGCTAGTCACGCTGGCGCGCTTGGATGAATTGACTGAACAAGAACCAGAGCTTCCCCTAGCCGATTTAACGGCCGTTTGCCTCACAGCCGTCGAAGCAGCACGCCCCCAAGCTGCCGCTCAAAAGGTGGGTTGGGAGGTTCTCGTGGAACCAGGACTGAGCGTCCGGGCAGAGCCCTCACAGTTGTTGACGGTCATTTCGAACCTTTTGCATAACGCCTTGAAGTTTACGACCACGGGGCGGATTACCCTTCGTGCCGAGCGCCGATCAGCACCGGGAATGGAACAAGCTGTCGAAGTTTCTGTTAGCGACACCGGCTGTGGCATACCTTTCGAAGACCAGCCCCACGTATTCGAACGATTTTTCCGGTCCCCATCGGCGTCGGGGGTTGAAGGGTCGGGCCTAGGACTCGCTATCGTGCAATCGTTAATGAGGCGTTGGGGCGGCAGTGTTTCGGTAGAGAGCCGCGAAGGCGAAGGGAGCACCTTTCGCCTTCGGTTTGTGCTGGTCACGCCAGAATACAGGTCCGATCGCCCCCCATCAGGTTCCCGTCGTGCCAAGCCTTAACCCGGCAACCACGGCACAATTCAGCAGCCTCGCAAGGTCCGCAAGTTCCTTCGACAGGAGTTCGGCCAATTTCAAACAATTTGTCAGCACCACCTCGGATTCCCAGCTCGCGCACATTCCCCACCGTGAGGTCCTGGACAAAACTGCAGGGAAGGATTCCCCCCTCGGCATTGATTCCCATGAGGCCCTTGCCTACAGGACAGGCGCTTTTGATCTGCATCCGGTCAACGCCCTTTTTAACATCAATCCCCAGCTTTTGTAGCTTTCGCTGTGCATAGATCGCTATCGAAGGCAAGGCACCGATATCATATTCCATCCCATGGTGGGGGTCTTTCAGAATATCATCGATCATAAAATCGGCCAGTTCACGCCACTCGGCTTGCGAGATCCGACTTTCGCGGCCCGCAGTGGCGAAAGCGGCACTGCCAGCCCGACCGGTTTCGACCAGATCACAGGCATACAAAAGTCCACAGCCCAAGTCTTTTGCTGTTTGCCAAACTTCGTAAAAATAGGGCAAAGTCGAGGTTGTGACTGTCGTTTTGATACCCACCTTTACGCCTCGTTTTTGAAGCCTTTTAACAGCAGAGGTAGTTTTTGCCCACGACCCCGGAACGCCAACGTACTCGTCGTGAAAGGCCGGAGGGCCGTACAACGAGGTGGCCACATAATCCACATCGTAGTCCACCAGGCGGTCTGCGGCCGCTTCATCAATGAGGATGGCATTGGTACTCAATACGACGCGAATTCCATGAGTTTGCGCCCGTGCCAACAGATCCCAAAAGTCAGGTCGTGTCATCGGTTCCCCCCCCGTGACGAACAGTAACGGGACACCGGCTTCAGCCATTTGGTCTAACAGGTTCAAAGCCTCGGTATGAGACAATTCCTGGGGAAGGGTATTCAGATCGCAGTCCGCATAACAATGGCGGCACTTGAGGTTACATCTACTGGTAATATTCCAAATAATTTCACTGGGTCGATGCTCTTGAAAGGCCTTCAAGGTCTTTTGGCTAATGGCTTCGAGAGCACCCCCAAAGTATAACGAACGTAAATGACTCACCGTCTTGCTCCTTTTTGCTACCGGAAAAAATTCCGGGTCACTTGTTTGTCTTCCCAACGGCCGGCTTTCCAATCACGCCACATTTGCCGCAAAGACGGAAACGCCAACTCGGTCTCGTCGACCTCTTCAGGAAGCATCCACACTAAGCCGGCGACTTCTTGAGCATCCAGTTTCCACTGAGCCTGGGGGGTCAAGATGTCGGCAGTAAAGTAAAGATCCAGTGTATGGTACCAGATTTTTGAAAATGCGTAACGGTTGGGGTAACCATCTAAAAAGATGGGAAAGGAGATTTCTGCGCCTAACTCTTCGCGAACCTCACGTTGAACAGCCTCGGTAACCCCTTCGCCGGGGTCAACAAACCCCCCTGGTAACCCCAGGAGCCCTCGCGCCGGCTCCATTCCCCGGCGCAGAAACAAAAACCTCCCTTGAACATCCCGTGCCAAAACCCCTGCCGCCGCCGCGACGTTATGAAAATAGCGATGCCCGCACACGGAACAGCGGTACTCGTGATGGCGCAGAAATTCACCTCCTGGCGAGCCGCATTGGGGGCAAAACAAAAAAGGATTTTCAATCACAAAAAACTCCGTAAGGTTTCACAATGAGAATACAGGGTGCGAAAAACAGTCGTTCCTTGTAAAGATGGCTGCTTAAGTTTTTGGTACAACTCGTGATGTCCCGTTAGCCAGGCTATCATCGCCCAACCACTAGCCTGTGTTTCGGCGTCAGACGAGTGGGTTGCCGCCCGATAGAAAGCCAAAGCCGTATTTACCGGTGCAAACTCGCCGCCTTGAAACTGCTGAAATTCTCGGCGAAAGCTGGCGGCCCGCGAGGGTTCATCCAGAGGGAAGGCGGTCTCGGGGGATGGGTTGTTCCCATCGTAACCATAATAATACAGATCGTTCACGAACTTGATAGGGCTGGGAGGTGACGAAAACAATAGCGGAAAGCCCGTAAGTTGAAGAGACAACCAGAAGTTTGCTTGGACTAAAGGGGGCGCAGTTTGTAGCGCCTTCATCTGTTGTGCCACCCCGAGAAAGCTCGTCGGCTTCAGCCCTAGCCCCTTCCAGGGGTGCGCCCAATCTACTTCGGTCGAGGTGGCAAACGTCCTGGTGGGAAAGATCGAGCGGTTGTTTCTCCAGCGCGAATTTCCGTGAAAATACCCTTCCCGAGTCAGCTTCTCGGCCAAAGGGAGAGCCACGTCGGGCTTGCCTTGACGCAGGGCCTTATAAGCTTCGAGGTAATCGAGGTCTTCGGCCGTGATCCACCCTGGTGCAGTCAAGGCTTCGTCAAGCGGGGATCGTTGGTCGGGAGCCAGTGCCAAAAATTTTCGCCAGGCGGCAATGTCGCGTGAGCGCAACAGAACATCGAATAAAAGATTGACCGGGTCATTGGCACCCCAAGAAGCCGCCCAAAACCAGTCTTGATGTCGCACGCGGTAGGGATTGTCCCAGGTTTGAGACTGCAGGGTCGAAAAAGCCCGAGCTGCGGCATCTCTTTGGTCGTCAAACAGGTCTTTTTGTGCCACGAGAACGACAAGAGAGTGATATAAACCCCTATTGTGGCCGGGCTGGTTAAGCGAACGAGCCCACGCTAAGTCCGTCACAAGTCGGCGTTGCAATGCCAAGTTCCAAGGCCGGTGGCGTTGGGCCAACATCTCGGTCATCGTCCCTAAAAGGTGACTCTGGTGCCGCTGGGCCGCGTTGCGTGCCGGGTAACGGAGGCTAGCATGGTAGAGCGTAACCATACGGGAGTCATCTCCGTCGTAGAACGCTAGGTAAGCCGCGAGCGTCAGCCAAGCACGCCGAAAGGTTCGTGGCGTGGCAGCCGCTTTTACAGCCGTATCAACAAGCGCGGTGTATAGACCCTTTCGGCGCAGCGTATCGACCAGCTGATGGTCCTCGGACGACGACCCAGCAGGCAGGGGGTCTGCCGGGTCAAAAGTGAGTGCCATCAAACGGCTGACTCCGGCTTCACGCTCAACCTCTTCGACCATCCTATAGAAAGCCGCCAAAGCTAGCCGCCCCCTCGGATCAGCTTCTAGCAGACCTTGCAGAGTTTCGGGGGCAAAATCGCGATCTTCGAGAACAAACCGCGCATATAGCGCCCAGCGGCGTTGCGCCGGAGAAAGTTTCTGGGCCAAGTAGTCCGACCACTCGCGCGTCGGCACCCCTCCTAAGG
This sequence comes from Spirochaetales bacterium, assembly GCA_027451945.1. Taxonomy (GTDB): domain Bacteria; phylum Spirochaetota; class Spirochaetia; order JABEVK01; family JABEVK01; genus JABEVK01. Next base: position 23,373 of record DAIDHT010000039.1, on the reverse strand, counting down.
AAACAAAAACAGTGGCCCTAAGCGCCGGGTAGTCTTGAAACACCGTTAAGTAGTCAGCAAGGCGTTGCTGGGCAACACGGGCAACCCAGGCCAGGGCACGACCGGCGATCACGTCATGCCGAGCCCATAATGGAGCAAACTCTCGCCAAAGTCGAAGCGTACCAGAAGAATCCTGCCTCAAAGCCCGGGCACGTAGGGCAAAATAGGCATACCGTTCCCGCAAAAACGCGGGCAGGCTGGCCTCACGAGCGCGTTTCAAAGCTTCGGAAGGCTCAGCCGATGCCAAAAAAGCAAAGTACGCTGCATCAGCGGGAGAGGCTGCTGCAGGGACACCCTTTCCGTCAAGAGCCGTTTGAATCTGTGCTTTTGTCCAAGGTTTAGCAGGATTACCGAGCCGCAGGTAACCAGCCCAGGCCTGAAGGTTCGCGGCTAACCAATCGGGATCGGCCCCCGGCGCATCGTCGTATACTTCGTTGGTCACACCATTGGCAGAGGGCCATGTAACACGATCCAAACGAATGACATTTTGCTGAAACGTGCTCGGTTGGCCAAAAGCTGGAGAAGCGTATAAAAAAAACGGCGCCAGATCAGGCCGTCCAGTAATTCCAGGGTCAAGCAACGAAAGCCTGTCCAGATCGCTATTGTCAAACAGGAATGGCCCGCAGGCCCACAGCGATATTTGCCCAACGACGAGCAGGCTAACGCAAAGCAGAAGTAAACGCTTCATGACGCGCCGTCCTCCATTCATCTCTTGAATAGGCAAACAGGATCAGCCGCCCGCCCAAAGTACTGCCGCTTCGCCTAAGGCACTGAAGAACCTGGCTGTCCTGTTCAGGGGACGGAGCATCGACCAGCGCTCGGTCGCCTTCCATCCAAACTAAGTCCGCCCAGGATACTCGGCGCTGGGCCTTGGCCCAACCGCGCCCCCGTTGTGGCCACGCCATCATCCCGGGCGGCCAACCCAGCTCAAGGGCAGAGGCGGCAAAACCCTTGGGTTCTGTGGTTAAGGCAACCAGTCGGTCAAAGGGATTAAATTGCCGAACCTCGCCGTATTCGGGCAAGGCGACGTCAAGGGGCAAGGGGTAGCGGTCTCCGGGACGGACGTATTCAGCGACCAGATTAGGGTCCAGAACCCGGGATGCCGGGTTTTGCGGGTCACCGGCCCCGTAGGTCAACAAGACTCCCCTATCAGCCGGGGGTACCCCTTCTTGAAGGCGATCGCGGTACTGACTGAGCCTGATGGTGACCGATAACGTGTCACCAGGCTTTAGCAGGGTCTTGAACTCACGAAGAAATGCAAAATAGGCGTCTCGGTTTGACGGGTTCCAATCGGCGTCGATTTGCCACTCGTGCGCCGATCGCGTCCAGGCGGGAAAGCTGTAAAATATCGCCAAGCAGGCTCGGGCTCGCGCTTCAGAAGCATGCGACGTGAGCGGGGTTTGGGCCCACGAATTTAACGTAGCAACTGTCAGGTAAAGAACGGGGATAACCGAAAACTGCGGTGGTAAGGGGTGTTTCATAGTGAGCTTTTCGCCAACGTCGCGGCCTGCACTCTCATCCCAGTCGCCCACATGCAAATACACGGTTGAAACACCGTCACGGGCTAAAAGTGCCGTGTCGGTCGACGTCCAATCGACGTCAGCGTTCCACAAATAGACTGCGTTGTACCGAGGAACAGGAGCGCAAGCCGTGATCACAAGCACCACCAGAGCTACCAGCCCAGCGTTGGCCAACCAGCGTTTACGGACCATAAGCATAACCCAGCTCGACGCCAAAGAGTACCTGTTGACCGTCCATAGATAACAAATCCCAACCGTACCGAAACTCTGGCGACAGATAAAAATCATTTTTCAAGCTCAGTCTAAAGGCCAAGGAGCCTTCGGCTAAAAGCGGTGATACCTCTTGATTTGCGGCATACGAGGGTGCCGTACCAGTCAAGCGAGGCTCCCAATCGACCCCAAGCGCCGGGACTACCGTGATCACCTGGTTAAGAACGAAAGGAAACTCGCGACAAACAGCGAACTCAGCCCACGTCAGGCCAGAATTGGCATCGACGATGTACAACGTGGGGTTGGCCACGTAACTTTGTGTCGAGGAAAAGGGAGTAGATTCACTAAAGGCCAGGCGCCAACCGGCCCTAAAGGACCAATTTTCCCACTGGACGAACAAGTGAACCCCCACGCTATTTTGCGGGCCGGTGGGATTATTTAAGCTGATAAAAATCGGAAAATCCATTCCTGCACCCACTGCCCCACTAGAGTGAGCCCAAACAGGTGCTGCAAAAAGTCCCCAAAAGATCAGGGTCAGCCCCCAAAACGTTGCCCGCAATCATGCCTCCGCGTTCAGCATAGTTCTACCAAGAATACCTCGACATAGCCTAGCGCGACCAGGTGCGCGTGTCAGCACATTGAGCTTAATCTTGACTTCAGATTTAGAAAGATTAGATTTATATTGTCATGAGTTTGCCAAGAGCCAAAAAAAACCAGCCAGACCCCGTCATCGTTGGCATCGGGGCTTCGGCTGGAGGCCTTGAGGCCCTACAAGAGTTCTTCAAAGCGGTTCCTCTCGACACAGGTTTAGCATTTGTGGTGATCCAGCACCTGTCCCCCGACTACAAAAGCCTGATGGATGAATTGTTAGCCCGACAAACCAAGCTTCGTATTCGGGTGATCGCAGAAGCGATGCCTGTTGAGCCCGACACGGTATACCTTATTCCGCCTAGACAGGATCTGGTGGTTTTTCATAATCAGCTTATTTTACGGGAGCAGGGCTTAACGCGGGGTGTTCACCTTCCCGTTGACGTATTTTTTACCTCACTGGCACAAGAAAAAGGTCGCGCCGGGATTGGCGTTATCCTTTCGGGAACTGGTAGCGATGGCACCCTGGGAACCAGGGCCATCAAAGAAGCCGGGGGCATGGTGATGGCACAAGACGAGACGACTGCCAAATTTGATGGGATGCCGAGGTCATCCATTGCTACCGGCCTCGTAGATTACGTCCTTCGCCCTTCACAAATGCCCGAGGCCTTGGTGCAGTACGTTCAGCATCCTTTTGTCAAAAAGGCCAGCCGCTTAGAGGCGGCACTTAGTCGCAATTCGAACCCCCTAACTCAGGCCATCCTGATTTTGCGGGATTTTAGCGGTGTGGACTTTTCCCTTTACAAAGAGACCACCCTAATACGCCGCCTTGAACGCCGGGTTAGTATCAATCATCACGATTCCCTTGAAGACTACTTAGCCTACCTCAAAGACTCCGATAAAGAAAAAGAAACGTTGTTTCGAGAAATGTTCATTGGGGTTACCCGTTTTTTTCGTGATCAAGAGGCCTTTATTTCTCTGGAACGCACTGTGTTTCCTGAGATTCTTCAAAAGCGCTCTCTGAGGATTTGGTCGGCGGGCTGTTCGACGGGCGAAGAAGTCTATTCGTTGGCTATTTTGCTCTTACAAACGATGGAACAACAAAAGCGAGAGGTCGATATCAAGATCTTTGCGACAGATATCGACCGCCATGCTCTCGATATCGCTAGTCGAGGCTTCTACCCCGACAGTGTGGCCGCCGACATTCCGCCTGCCTTACTGTTACGGTGGTTCGAAAAAAACCAAGACGGCTATTTGATCTCTGAAACTGTACGAAAGCTCGTTGTCTTTGCCTCTCACAACCTTCTCAAAGACCCGCCGTTTTCTAAAATTGACCTCCTCGTCTGCCGTAACTTGTTTATCTATTTCAAACCAGAGGTCCAAAACCGCCTTTTTGGAAGCATCTATCACTCCCTTTCCGCTCAAGGCTTTCTGTTTTTGGGGAGTTCAGAAAGTCTTGGCCCCCTGGCGGACGGCTTTCTCGTTCTGGATGCCAAACATAAGATCTTTCGACGTCAACCGGGTTTTACCGTCCCCCTCGAGATCACCCCTTTACAGCGAGAAGCTCGTGACATGAGTTTACCTAGCCCTGTGTTAAAGAGCCGTGATGGCAAAGCTGAGCGTCTGTTAAGCCAAACTCTGACGGCTGTTTTGCCCCCTAGTGTTCTGGTTGATTCCAACGATCAAATTTTGCAAACCTTCAATGATACCTCGCCTTTTCTGCGCATTCAGCCCGGAAAATTCTCTGCTGGCCTGTTCGATTTATTGCCACAGGAGCTCGGCATCTTGGTCAGCTCCGTTTTGCGTCAGTTAAAAGCGGGGACACCCTCGGTGTCGTTGCAGAACCTGGATGGCTACCGAATTGCGGACGAAACCGTGAGCTACCTTTTGTGCTTTCGACCGCCCCGTGAGCCGTCATCGGCGTCAGTTCCCGAGCAGCTGGACCAGCTAGTTTTGGGGCGTGTCGGCGATTTAGAGCGAGAACTGCAATTTACCCGTGAAAGCCTACAAGCGACAGTTGAAGAACTTGAAACGTCGAATGAGGAATTGCAATCAAGTAACGAAGAACTCATCGCTTCGAACGAAGAGCTACAAAGCACCAACGAAGAGCTACAATCTGTGAACGAGGAATTGTACACCGTCAACTCCGAGTACCAAAGCAAGATCGAAGAGCTCACCAACCTCAACAATGACGAGTCAAATCTTTTACGAAACACCGGTGTAGGAGCGTTATATCTGGATGCTGACCTCAATATCCGCAAACTGACGCCTAAAGTGAGTGTTTTGACCCGTATTATGCCCAGCGATTTGGGCCGCCCGCTGGAACACCTGTCACCCCTGCCCTCTTACCCGGCTCTCGTTGAGGACATCCGGTCCACACTAGCCACAATTCAACCGCTTGACCGCGAAGTGTTAGGAACGGATGGGCGCAAGTACCTTGCCTCCATCCGCCCCTACCGGACCGATTATAATGCCATCGACGGCATCATCGTTACATTTGTAGACATTACATCCCTCCTGGCCGAACGACGTGAAGCCGCAACTAATGTGGGGCGGTTAAACCAAGCCCTGGAATTGGGTCAGATGGCCTGGTGGGAATGGGAGGTCTCTACAGGACGGGTCCTTATAGACCCCCGTAAAGCTACTCTTTTGGGCTATCTCCCCGAGGAATTTCCGGCAGACGTTCGAGGCGTCTGCGCGCTTTTGCACCCCGACGACTACGAGCGCGTTATGCAAGCAATGCGCGACCATCTTTCGGGCCACAGCCCCCGTTGGGATGTGACCTATCGTATTCGTCGAAAGGACCGCGGCTGGGCTATTTACCACGACAGGGGGGCAGTGTCCGAACGGGCCCCCAACGGAAAGCCCCTAAAGGTGATCGGAATGGTGATGTTGCTACCGGAGGCCCCATGAGCGCCCAACGACTGACTCCGGACGAGATACGCCACGTGATTGAAGAGGTACTCCAACATCCCGAGAGCTACACCGAAAATACCCAAACCTGGGAGGATATCTATCAAAAGCTTAGCATCTACCAGCAGGAGCTTGAGTATCAGAATGACGAGCTACGGCGTACAACCGAGGAACTCGGGGCCTCGCGCGAAATGTGGAAGAAGCTCTTTGAAGATGCCCCCACGGCTTACGCCCTTTTGTCACACGATGGCTACCTCATCACCGGAAACCAACGCTTTCGAGCCTTGAGCCGAAAAGCTGATCGACTTCAAAAAATCCTCGCACCCGAATCTCAAGATATTTTCTTTCTTCGCTGGCGCGAGTTGATCTTGCGCGGAACCTGTGAACCCGCCACGGTTGTCGTTCCTTTGACTCAGGGCAAAGCTTATTATCGATGGGAGGGAGCCCTGTGGCCGGGCGAGCCGGGGCAAGTGTTGGTGACGCTGACCGATATCACCGGTGAGGTTTTAGCACGAGAAGAACTCGCTCAAGCAAAAAAGATGGAAAGCATCGGGTTATTGGCAGGCGGAATCGCTCACGATTTTAACAACCTTCTCGAAGCGATCTTTGCGCGTTTGGAGGTTGCCAAAGAACGAGCCCACGATCCTGCACTTAAAAAGGACTTAGAACATATTGCTGACGCGGCGGACTTGGCGAGCCAGTTGACCAAGCGGCTGTTGGGGTATGCCCGCCGTCAGCTTGCCCTTCCTCGACGCCTCGAGCTGGGTGTGGAGGTCAGTCGGCTATACCCAACCTTGCAAAGTCTCAGTGCGCCTGCAGTCCTAACCCTACTACCCTCTCCTACGGTTTTCTTAATTGCTGACCCAGATCATTTGACGCAAATCTTTACCAATCTTTGCACCAATGCCCGCGACGCCTCGAACGAGTTTGGCCTGGTCACCCTTGGTTGGGCCGTGATTGGTCAGGAAGTTGAGATAACTATCACCGATCAAGGTTCAGGAATGGATGCCGAAACTGCCTCCAAAGCCTTTGAACCCTTTTTTACGACAAAGCCCCACGGCCGAGGGACTGGCCTAGGGCTTGCCACGGTGGAAGGGCTTGTGAAACAAAATGGTGGACGCATCTACCTAGAAACAGCACCCGGACAAGGAACCTCGGTCAAATTTACGCTTCCGCTCGGTGCCACCGAGTCAGAACCTACAAACTCGGAGCCCTGATGCTCCGGCCAGGCAGAGCATACTCCAGCCCGCAATTTGCCAAATGTTAATCCACATGAACTTATTGACATTCCTTACGTTGCTAGTCATGATACGACGCCAGGAGGTCATCTGTGTCGCTTTCCGTTATTATTCTGCTGGGCGCCATCGCCGGCTTTACCATCTTTTTAGGACTCCCGTTTGCGCGGTTAAAAAAGGTCGCACCCTGGGTCAAGGGACTGTTGGCCATGCTGGCAACAGGGGTACTTTTATACCTGTTAGTCGATGTTACGGCAAAAATGGTTGAGCCGATTGGTGATGCCCTGTCTACGAACGGCAAAGCCCTTGACCTGAGTACCGGACTCTTGAGCATCTTCTTGATGCTCGCCGGCCTTTTTCTGGGCCTCATTGGCATCGTCACGCTGACAGGTCGACTGACAAAACACAAACCCGAAAACGGGGTCAGTCACGAAATCGGACCCGAAACCTTGTCCCTAATTATCGCCATCGGCATCGGCGCTCACAACTTGTCCGAAGGTTTAGCGATCGGGCAGTCGGCCGCTGGGGGGGCGCTCCACTTGGCTTGGTTACTCATCGTCGGTTTTGGCCTCCATAATATGACAGAGGGTTTCGGCATTGCCGGGCCCCTCAGTGGCAAACCTGTCTCGTGGAAGTACCTTGGTCTGCTGGGTTTGATCGGGGGCGGGCCGACCTTTTTGGGAACCATTTTAGGTATCGGCTTTCATTCGACACCTCTGTTTGTCTTTAGCTTAGCATTCGCGGCGGGCGCGATCATCTATGTTGTTATGGAATTGCTCGGTTCGGCACGAAAGTATTCTCGTCTGGTTACGGTTTGGGGCCTGTTCATCGGATTCCTTCTCGGCTTAACCACCGATCTGCTCTTAACCGTGGCAGGGGCATAAAGAACAAGCTCACACAGAGAACAAACTAGACAGTCTCGACCGCCCACACTTCAACAGGCTCTTTGCGCCCCTTTACCAAATGTGGCCCGAGTAATTTGAGTGGTACCCCCAAAGTCCTAGCCCCATCCGCCGTGCTTTTGTTCATGAGGATGGGGTTGCCAGAAATTTCTTTGGTGAGCGTCTCTAACCGGGCCGCCACATTCACGGTGTCTCCGATGACCGTATATTGAATACGTTCCATCGACCCTATTTGTCCGGCGACCACCTCGCCTGTCGCGATCCCGATACCGCTGTGAATCTCTGGACGGCCCTGCTTCAAACGATCTCGATTCAGCGAAGCTAACCTGTCGCGCATAGCGATGGCGGCCGCGACAGCGTTTTTCTCGTGCTCAGGCTGATCAAGGGGAGCTCCAAAAATTACGACAATCGCATCGCCAATAAAATTGTTGATGAAACCACCCCAGGGACGAATCGCTTCTGTCATTTGTGTCAAGTATTCGTTAAGAAAGCCTACAGCTTCTTGCGCAGGCATCGTCTCGACCATCGTGGAAAAGTTCCGGATATCTGTAAACAAAACGGTGACACGCCGGGTCTCTCCCCCCAACGCCAACTGACCGGTCAGCAGTTTTTCGCGGACCGCTGGTGACACGACACGGCCAAAAACGTCTCGTTCCCGCTCACGTTCTCGTAAGCCCGCTGTCATGGTGTTGAAGGTTTGTCCCAAGAGGCCGACTTCATCTTGCGAAAGAATCTCGACTTGTCCCGAAAGATCCCCTGCCTGCACCTTTTGAGCTTCACGGCTCAACTCGATCAAGGGCCTGGTGATACCGCGCGAAAGAAAAATTGCCGCAAATACGGCCAAAATGACCACAACGACCAGAACAATTCCCGTCAGCAAAACCAAATACCACGGCAAACTACGAAAATCACTGGCGGTTTTCATCAAGCCGCTTAACACCTGCATGGCTTGCTGTTCAGGCTGAGAGACGAGTACCCCCCAACCTAACGAGGACGTTCGAGCATAGCCCGTCAAAAGCTTACCTTGCTGAGAGAATCCCGCGCCCGAAAACCCCGGCATCGTGTGGACCGCTTGAAACTCTACCGAGGATGGTTGCGGCCAGGAGTGAACTTTCCCCGGAAAAAGCTGAGAGCTACCGTCTAAAGAGCGAAAAATGATTTGGCCTTGAGTGTCCAAAACTTGGATATCAGCTTTGAGCGAGTTTGCTTTTTGCGCCAAGGTTCGTAAGAGCGGCGTCAAATTAAACTTGGCGAAAATCACCCCCACGGTATTACCACTCGTGGTATTCACCACTGGCAACGACAGCCCAATCACAGGTAACCCTCGAGACGATTCTAACCCACTAGTCGGCTCCAGGGACGCCGGCTGTACACCAAGGGCATGACCCTGCTCTGCAGCTTTCCACCAGGTTTGAGCCTGGTGATCTAGCGACGTGGTTGGTCGCGTCAAAAGCGCATTTTTTCCGTTCAGTCCGGTAACGAGAATTTCTACGACATCGGATTGATGACGTTCTGCTTGCCTAAAAACATAAGAGGAGGCTTCATGAAATAGCCGAACCGGGATCGGAATGCTAAATTTCATTCCCAATTGACGTTTCAACTGGGCTTCGGTCAACGAGTCCCACCCTCTGGTCCGGGCCGACAGATCTTCCGCTTGAGCCGCCTCGGCGATCACATCTTCTTCGCTCCAGTTCCGCAGATCACTTTTCCAGCGTGCGAAGAAGCTGTCAATTTCGGCCGCCGTGTCAAAGGCATCAATCCGCAAGTTTCTGCCAACAACATCGCGGTGAAGGACGAGATCGGTTTTCTCGAGTCGTTCCGAGAACGCGTTAAGCTGGTTGACGATAACGGCACCTGCCAAAACGGCAACCAGCAACAAGGGTAAAAGACTGAGTGTTAAAAAGAGAAAGGCGATTCGACTGCGTAAGCTTTTTCGAAACACCGTCACTGAGGACTTTCCAGCGGAATGGTCAAAGATTTTTGCGCTAATTGATACAACTGGTGGGCCGGACCTGCTTTCAAATGCTTGACCGTTTTGGTTAACTGAGCCAGGAGTGTAGGAACTTTTGTCACTTGAAAGTGTTTCAACATCGCTAAACAGGTATTCTCTACCGTGTTGGTCTCGGTTTGGAATTCGTGGTAAACCGCGTTCACGGAGTTTTGCCCCGCCGATAAGAGAAGGTTTTTGACCTCTTTAGCGTAGGTCTTTGCCCCCCAGCCATCGCCGGGGTTCTGCGGAACGCCTGTTCCCAAATAGTCGCCAAATAACGCTCCGTGCCTGCCCTCAAGAATATTGATCACATGCTCCAGGTGTGCTTTCATCTCACTCCAATCTTCCAGTTGAGCGGCGGCCTTGGCCATACCCGCGTGCTCGACTGACAAATCCACCTGACTTTGAAGACCAAGCGCAGGGGCTTGTGGTGCTTTTCCGGTTTGCTGAAACAGCTGCTGTCCTAAAAGTGAGATCTTACCCAAAAAGACAACTCTCCCCGTAGGAGAGTTACTGCCCGAACCCGGTTCCCAGGTCGCTTCGACCTTCGTGTACTCATGAACAAGATTTTTGCCCTGCGGAGAATTCCAGTGAAAATCGAGCCGCCCCTCTTTTGGGGTTAAAAGCCCCAGGTTGAGGGCCCCGGAAGGCCCCAACAACCAGCCTTGCAACACAAACCCTTGCGGTTCGGGCGGCACACCCGTCACTCTAATAGTCAAGGCATCGCCTTGGGCATACTGGTCAAAGATGACAGCTTGGCCTTTCAAAGCTTCTTGGGCAATACCCGCTGGGCGCCCTGCTCCCGCTGGGGACTTTGACCCGCAAGACGACAAACCAAGTACAACAAGAATGAAAGCAATAAGAACCAGAAGCTGACGAGGCATTTTCATAGATTAATTCTAAGCTGGCTCAACCCCTGCGTCAATGAAACAGCACCAGAGAGTTCTGCGGTTCCTAGCGCAAAAGCGCGTTGAACACATAGCCCACCAAGATGATGCCGATACCCACCACGCTGGCAAAGATTGCCACAAGCTTGACCTTCATCACTTTGCGTAAAATCATGAACTCAGGAAAACTGAGCGCGGTTACAGCCATCATAAAAGCCAAAGCTGTTCCCATGGCCACACCCTTTTCCGTGAGGGCCGCCACCAGCGGCAAAACTCCTGCCGCATTAGAATACAAGGGTATCCCGATGAGAACAGCAATAGGAACGGCAAAGGGGTTGGAACGCCCTGCCCACTGGGCCAGTAGGTCCTGAGGCACATAGCCATGAATCCAGGCCCCGAGCCCCACTCCCAGGACAACCCACAGCGATACTTTTCGCAAAATATCGAGGGTATACCCCCAAGCAAACGACGCTCGGTCACCCCAAGTTTGACGAATCGTAGCCATGGGCGGCGCCTTGCCGATGTTTTTCAAAACAAAATCTTGAAGAAGGGGCTCGACCTTCAACTTGCCTAAAACCAAGCCCGACACAATGGCGATCACCAGGCCCAAGCCGATGTATAGCAGAGCAATTTGCCACCCAAAAAGGCCCAAAAGCATCACGAGTGCCACCTCGTTAATCATAGGCGACGCCACCAGAAAACTAAACGTCACACCCAGAGGAATGCCGGCCTCGACAAAACCAAGGAACAAGGGCACAGCACTGCAAGAACAAAACGGCGTTATGATCCCCAACAAAGCCGCCAGAATATGCGCGACAAAGCGGGGGAGTTTGGCCAGCCGGTCGCGCACTTTTTCGGGGGGAAAAAACGTGCGTAGCAAAGATACCGCAAAGATGATCACCACCAGCAGGACAAATATTTTAATGATATCGCCGACAAAAAAGTTGAGGGCAGCGCCCCAAGGCGTTGAGGTATCCATTTCAGCTACCCTTTATTCGCCCTTTAGCAGGCGCAGAACTTGGTCGACCGTCAAAACACGGCCCGTTGAAAGCAAGCGGCCGTCTACGGCAAACCCCGGGGTACTCATCACTCCCCGTGCGGCAATTTCACCAAAATCTGTGACTTTCTTGACAGTGGCCTCGATGCCCAGCTTCGTCGCGGCCTCTTGGGCATGGGCGGCGAGCTTGGCACAGTTGGGGCATCCGCTCCCTAGAATTTCAATTAGCATTTTCTTTCTCCTTTCACGTGAACATCATTTCACAGTGATATAAAACTCACATATAAAGCTCAAAAAAAAGAACATTGTTCTTTTTCTCTTAAGGCCGGAAGGGTTCGAGACCGATACCCCAAAGCCCGTCCTCGAGAAGACTCTCGACCAGCGGGGAGCGTCCCAGCCGGTATAAGCGCTTTTGGCCTTCTTCGCGAACCTCGACCAAGCCCAATTGACGCAGAACACTCAAGTGTTTTGAGATGTTCGTCCGTTCCGCCGAGCAGGCGCATTGAAGGTTGGCCAAAAGATCCACCAGCTCATTCACCGAATATTCCCCCCAACGCAAAGCCTGGAGGACGACGAGGCGGGCTGGGCTCGAAAGAGCCTGAAAAACCTCGGCTTGCCGGTTGATCGCCTGGGGATTGGGAATCCGTGTGTGAACCATTGATCACATAGTACTCAGCGCAAGGAAGTAAGTCAAGAGACCAGCGTTTATTTGAAAGGCGTAACGCTGAACAGCTCGTGGTAAAGCGGCGTCGGCCTAATCCGAAGGTCGCCGCTCCAACTATGGAGGTCTTTGGCATGAATCTCGGCCAACCCTAGACAATAGAAAAGCCCCTTGACCAGCAGGAGCTTTAATTCTTCTTCTATCATCATAACCGCAATAGCGATGTCTTCTTGGCTCTGCAAGGTGATCTGTTCCATCCAGACCTGGGCTAAAAGTTTGCTATCAATCCACTTTTCTTTATTTTTGGCTCTGGCCGAGAGCGCCCCCAAGGCATAAATCAAAAGACCGTAACAGCGCCTCAGACTCATTTGAAAAAGGCTGGTCCGCTCAGGAGGTCCCCACTCGGCAGTATGAAGTCCATAGTTCAGCAATTCTTTAAAAAGAGCCTGCGGTTGGTCTAAAAGCTCCCTCGCTTTGTCAGTTATGAAGAATCCCCGTTTATCGAGAGCCAGAAAACCCGCCCCTTCGAACTGCCGACGGCTGTGGGATAACCAGAACCAGTCCAGCTCGCGATGCGGTAGAGTCACCTTGTGCGAGCCAGGATCTACGGCACGAAATTCAAGCCAAAGTTCCCGGACTAACTGGGTATCGAGGTACCCCGAGGCCGTTGCGGGGATACGACCTCCCGCTAAAGCCGCAATATCTATAAACCTGCGAAAAAGCCGCACAAGAGGCGCTGAATCTATCAGTTCGGGTGCTATCGTTTGAAAATTGGGAACAATATAGCCTTCTGAATGAGGAATTTTAGCACTGGAAAGCTCATGCAAGGCCCGAGGGGGCAGGTTCAAGAGCGATTTATGAGAGGAACCCGACGAATTCCCCTTGTCAACAACGTTGGCCAACTGCAGAACCACCGACGGATCAACGCCCAGTGCCGTAGCAGTCATTTGGGTTGATTCTGAAATACCTTCGTTGTAATTATTAACCAAGCGTTCCATGACTTTTTCAAGCTGCTGCTTTTCATTTTGTAGCTCGTCATCTTGTGCTAATCTGGACTTTTGCGATTCCTCAAGCTGTCGAGAAAGGCGATCATAGGTATCTTCCCACTGGGGGAAAAGTGATCCAGCGGCGATCCAAGCGGTGGCTGACACATCCACGCTGGGCTGTGGGGGAAAACTTGCTACACCGTCTAGAAACTTTCTTCCGCGTTGATAGGCCTTTGCACTCAGCGCCCCCAAGTACACCGTACGATTTTGGTGAGCAACCAGGAACCAAGGATTTTTCATCGATGAACCGTCTCCAAGGTAAACCTCGGTTACCTCCGCCAAGTTGGTAAAGGTTCCCACCTCTTCAGAAAGCTTCCTTGCTCGGGCTTTCCACCAGTCCTCTTGTTCTAAAGCAGGTTCGTCAAACGAAGCCGCCGAGATTTGGAATCGGTTAGGACCGAGGGGTCCCATCATCACGGGTTGTGAGCTCCACGAAGTTAAAAGGTAGCAGACCACCGGGTGCCTTGTCAGATCTGCCGTTAAGGACCGGCCCTCGGGCCAAAGACCCTTTAGGACGGGAGCTCGCTGGGGGGCTGGCATAGCCAACGCCGCTAGGTAATGAAAATCCTTCACTGTCCATCCAGGAAAATCCAGAATAGGACCGTAGGTCTGACACCCTGTTTCCTGGGGCCAAAGGAGCGTCAACAACAACGCTGAGTGAGTCTCTTGACGGGAGGAAATGTTAGGGCTGAACAGACGAAATTCGTCCCAGGGTGAGTCAGCAGGCCAAGTTGAGGGCCTCAAACCCAAAGGTGCAACAAGAACAAAACCGGAACCCAGGGTCTTTTTGACCTGAAAGGCTACAAGATGCCAGGGATGGGACCGCCAAAACCGGACCAGGGCCAATTCATCCGGCGGTAATTGAGGGCCTACCGCTCGGACAAAAGCTGAAGCGGCTACCCCAGGACCAAAGACCGACAATAGGGCCAAAGAGCCACGGACAGCATCTTCCCAATTTTCTGGCATATTCTTCCAGAGTTCGTGGCGTCGCTCTAGCTCGCGGAACCAGGCCTTGCTGTGCCCTTTCCTAAGGTCGTAGTCAAAAACTAAAGTGGTCAAACGATTCAGCGTCGAGGCCGTTGTCTTTGCTTCGACTTCGGGGTTGATTGGTGCCATACTTGACTATAAAAGCGAATAAGCAAGTTCTTCAAGAGAGGCAAGAACAATGAAAAAATTGGCGTTGCTCATTGTCGACCTGTCACGACTCGCTCAGCAACGCCAAATCAGGCCTCCCCCCTGACAGTCCTTTGCCTTTGTGGTACAACAGGGGACACATGAAAACTCCCACCGTCAACCCGGCGATCCGCAATATCGCCATCATAGCGCACGTCGACCACGGTAAAACCACCCTTGTCGACCAACTGTTCCGCCAGAGCGGCACCTTCCGTGAAAATCAAGACGTCGCTGAACGCGTCATGGACCGCATGGACCTCGAAAAAGAGCGGGGTATCACCATTGCCGCCAAAAACTGCGCCGTTCGCTGGCGCGATGTCAAAATCAATATCATCGACACCCCAGGCCACTCCGACTTCGGCGGCGAGGTAGAACGTGCCCTTTCGATGGTTGACGGTGCCATCCTGCTGGTCGACGCCAGCGAAGGCCCCCTCCCCCAAACGCGCTTTGTGCTCAAAAAAGCCCTTGAGTCACGCCTGCCTATCGTTGTCGTTGTCAACAAGATTGACCGTGGCGATGCCCGCCCCCAGGCGGTTCTCAACGAAGTTTACGACCTCTTTATTGACTTGGATGCCGATGAAGCTCAGCTGGAGTTCCCAGTCTTTTATGCCATTGGCCGCCAGGGCATTGCCCAAAAGACCCTCGAAGAAAAGGGCACCGACCTCAAGCCCCTGTTTGACGCCATTGTTGACCACCTGCCCGGCCCCGTGTATGACGCCGACGCGCCTTTTCAGATGTTGGTTAGTGACCTGGATTACAGCGACTACCTGGGCCGCCTTGCCGTAGGCAAAGTGCACCACGGTCGCGCCAAGAGCGGTGACGCCTTGGTCTGCGTCGGAGAGTCGGGCAACCCAGCTACTCTCAAGGTTACCAAGCTTCAGGTCTACAACGGGGTTAACTTGGCCGATTCGGACACAGCCGAGCCCGGCGACATTATCATCTTGTCGGGCGTCACTGATGTAAAGATCGGCGACACCATAGCCACCCGTGACAGCCCGGCAGCGCTCAAACGACTCACCGTCGATGAGCCCACCGTGGCCATGAACTTCTATCGTAACTCCAGCCCCTTTGCTGGCCAAGAAGGCAAGTTCGTTCAGCCCGGTAAGATCAAAGAGCGGCTAGAACGCGAAGCCCTCCGCAACGTTGCCATCCGTGTTGAAGAAAGCCCCGACAAAGAAAGCTTTACCGTTAAAGGCCGCGGTGAGTTTCAAATGGCGATCATCATCGAAACGATGCGCCGTGAAGGGTATGAGTTCGGGGTTGGCCGCCCCCGTGTCATTCTCAAGAATATTGATGGCAAAAAGAAAGAACCGATCGAGAACCTGTTCATCGACTGTGAAGAAACCTACACCGGTATCGTCACCGAAAAACTTTCAAAACGCAAATGCCGTATGACCAACATGGTCAACCACGGATCAGGTCGTGTGCGCTTAGAGTTCTCGGCCCCGAGCCGTGCGCTGATTGGCTACCGCGACGAGTTTTTGACCGACACCAAGGGTACAGGCCTAATGAATAGCTACCTGGCCGGTTACGAAGATTTTCGTGGTGAGATTCCATCACGTTCAAATGGGTCCCTCGTAGCCGACCGCCAGGGCGACGCTGTAGCCTACGGTATCTTCCACCTCGAACCGCGCGGACGCATCTTTGTTGTTCCCGGCGACAGTGTCTACGAAGGTATGATCGTGGGTGAGCACAACCGCGAGATTGACCTTGACGTCAACATCACCAAAGAGAAAAAGCTTTCGAACATGCGCGCCGCCGGCAAGGACGACAACATCACCTTGACACCCGTTCAGCCCATGACACTTGAAGCTTGCCTGAACTTTTTACGTGATGATGAAGTTCTCGAGGTCACTCCCAAGAACCTGCGTCTACGCAAGTTTGTCCTGAACCAAAACGAACGCCGCATTGCCGAAAAACGCTCACAAAAAGCGGAGGATTAAGCACCACTGTTCTGGGGGGGGAAGTCTCCCCCTCGGGCGGTACACGGTACCGCCCTACCCCCTCGCTTCGCCTGCCCACGAGAGCCTAAGCTGGTCCATTAGGATCTTAAGCTGGCGTTAGGACAGCGTAGCATCTCGACGTGCCCCACTCAAAGGGTCGATTTTACGTTTCTTGCAATAGCCTAAACAGACTTGTGTTCAGGTAGAAGTTCTCTTTGCCAACTTTATGTTTTTCTAGCAGCCTTGTTCCTACTAGATCCTCAAGGTATTTGGAGGGCGTCTTGCGGGAAGTTGTTTCAATACCGCCGAGCCTATACAGCAGATACGGCTCCCACTCGCGAGTCTCCCGTACTTGTTGTAAGAGCCGGTAACAGTCACTCTGATTGATGAACCGCGACAAGTACAGGACTGGGCTATTCAGTAGCCCCTCTTTTACCACGTATAGGATGTTGACCACCCGACCAGTTCGGCCGCTGCCGTCGTAGAAAGGGTGGATACTCTAAAAAGGATGATGTCGTCAGGATGTTGCGGCGGCGCATACACAGTCTGCCTGTGCATCAGCAACTGAGAGGTACCGGTGCTCGAAAATGTCAGACTGGTACAAGTCGTCCTGATTTGATCTGGCATGGACTCAGCAGTGGCTTTGAGTTCTGCAAGAGCTTGATGCGCCTGAGCCACCTTTTTGAGTACGGCTTTGTTCTCGATGTCTCCGATCTCTTCGAGTCGCTCAGGATAAAAAGTGCTATTGAGCATACACTATTCCCACTCTCCTAACCACAAACGTGCGAGAAACTGCTTAACCGGCAAAATAAGTATGCCGTCCTCGGTCATCCGCGCCTCGGGTTCTTGGCACACCAAAAGGCGGTTTTTGAACGTTGCTTCGTGGGCTAGGTCACGCAACCCTTTAAGGTCGCGGTCGTTGATGCGTGCGGCCGCTTTTACTTCGATGGCCAGCTCATCTCCCACGATAAAGTCGACTTCCCTTTGGTCAACAGTTCGCCAATAGCACAGGGGTTGTTGACTGTTGCGATACCCTAACCAGGCGCGAAGTTCTTGAAAGATGAGGTGCTCGAGGGCTAGGCCCCATTCTGCTGAGCCAGGTTGAGGAACCGGGCGTCCTGCAAGCACCCGTGCCACTCCCCCGTCAAAAAAATAGAGCTTTGACGTTGCGACAGGCTTTCTGCTTTTTCCGTGGCGCGCCGGTACACCGCAATCTTTTGCCAGAGCCTCGTAGTTAAGCTGGGTACCGTTGCTCAAACCGGCAACAGTCAAAAAGCGCGAAAAGCCTATCAGGTTGCGGACTAGGGCCTCGGCTTGTATCTCTTCTTTAAGGTAAGTACCGCAGTAAGCCACCAAGTCTTCTTCAGGAGACTCTGAGAGCCACACCGGCGGCAATAAGCCCCAACACAGGATCTTGGACAAAGAATAGTCACCGTCCTGAGCCTCAAGCTCACTCGTGACGAAAGGAAAAAGATGCCGCAGTCGGGCGCGCCCTCCCAACAGGTTGGCCCCGCCGGCTTTGAGCTTTCGCGCCGAGGAGCCCGTTAAAATAAAACGTCGGTGTGCAGAAGGTTGTAATAAGGCGCCTCGGGAAAGGCACTTCGGAGCAAGGTTGACTTTCCGGTTTGTCTGGGACCAAGAAGCAAGACACTTCTTTGGCGAACGAGAGTACTGATATCGAGACGGCGCGGAATTTCCATAGCGTCATCGTGGCACGATTTCAAGAAATCCGCAACAGAGAGGCCTAAGTTCTATTTCTTTTTCAGCAGTGCCGCAAACGGATTGTAGCTGTCGCTGTCCTTAGAGCCGCTAAGGTACTTCGCTGTTGTTTCGTCGTCTTCGCGGCTCGTGGCTGGTTTGAGCGCAATCCGTCTGTTCGCTGGGTCCACGGACAGCACCTGCACCGACACGGTTTGCCCCACCTTCACGGGAACATTGCGGTCGCCGGAATACGGACCGTCACTTCGGAATTCAGAAACGTAGATTAGTCCGTCGATTCCAGGGGCCAAGCCCACGAACGCGCCGAAACTCGCCACGCGGACGACCTTGCCGGTCAGCTTGGTTCCTTCGGGGAAGCGTGCCGCCGCTTCGGTCCACGGGTCGGCTTGCAAGCTTTTGCGGCTAAGGGTGAGCTTGTCGTTGGTCCAGTCAAGCTTGAGAATTACCGCATCGATCTCTTGCCCCACCGAAAGCACGGTTCGCAGGTCTTCGACGCGCGCTCGGTCGTATTCCGAGACGGGAAGCAGAGCCTGGACGCCTTCAAGGTCGATGAAAGCCCCGTAGTCATGGACGGACTTCACCGTTCCGCGCACGGTTTGGCCTTCTTTAAGGTTGGCTTTAAGTTGGGACAAGGTTTTCTGACGAGCTTCTTCGTGAAAGACGCGATTCGAAACGACGATCTTACGTCCATCGTCCTTGAATTCTTGGATGCGGAACGGTAAGCGCATACCCACGAAGGCTGGGGTCGCCTCGGCGCGGCGGTCGCCCATCTGCGAATAAGGGCAGAAAGCCCGAAACTCGCCCAGCTTCACTTCGAAACCGCCCTTAATTTCACGGTCTACCAGGCCGTCGACGGGTAATCCCTCGCGGTAGGCCTGCTCGAGAAGCTCCAGCCCTGCAGTTTCTCCGGTAAGTCGGGTGGTGAAAATGCGTTCGCCACTTTCGGAGGGCAACAGAAAGGCCTTTACGGTGTCGCCGACCTTGACGGTAAGCTCGCCGTTTTTGTCGGTTACTTCTTCGCGGGCGAGCAGGCCCTCGTTCTTGCCATCAAGTTCGAGAAAGACCGTGTCCTTTGAAATCGACAGGACGCGAGTCTCGACCCAGGCTCCGGGCTTGGGAGCGTTCAGCGTCTTGAAGCTGTCTTCGTAGAGTTGAGACCAGTCAGAAGAGGGAATAGATTTCATAAGAAGAGTATACCAATTTCTGCGGGACTGGTCGATGAGGGTCTTTGCGGGAGGTACGAGGCCTAGGCAAGTGAGAAAGATCTAGAATTTCGAGTTACATCGAGCGGGGGCTGATGGATTCTTGGAAAGGAGAATCCGCTAATATCCACTTTATGTCAGAGGTTAAATGATTTCTTCTTCCAGAACATGGTTGGTCTCGAAATGCATGCTTTTAGCGAGGGCTAACATTTCTTTGTCAAATGTAAAGAATCTAAACGCGGCATCCTTGGACATACTCCTCAAGTTCCTGAACCTTTGCGGTCATCCAATTCGATGCCAGCCTCGATTTATTGTGTTCGTAGGTGCGCCGTACTACCGTGATCGCCTCAAGTTTCATTAGAATCGAGCTAACACGTACAGTCGCCTCATTCCAAAAGTCAACAGCGCTGGCTTTCCTTTTCTCATCCAGAAGAATTGCGAGTAGGACACTTGAATCAAAGTAGTGAACAGAGCCCACTATTCTCGGTTCTCACGATAGATAGAGATCCAATCGACACCAGACGACACTTCACCGGCAGAAGCAACCGAGACTTTTCGCTTTGCCCTCTTCAGTTTCCCTGACAAAGCCAAGTCATCGAGGACTTGCTCAATTGAGATTGCGCCGGTTTCCTCGCGTGGAAGTGCGATCTCTGCGATTATCCGATTGTGCTCTGTGATCAGAACTCGCTCTCCTCGTTTGACCAGCTGGAGGTACTGAGAAAGCTGATTCTTCAAATCGCGTACACCTACTGAAATCATGCCAAAATTTCATAGCCACAGTGGCCACATGTCAAGGAACGATCATAGGTTATTTCGGCGCGAAGGTCTGTTCGGGAGCGGGGTGCTCACCGGAGACGTTGAAGACCGTTTCGTTGAGGCTGGCGTGGGGCAACGCTTGCGTCAAAGCGCACCCCGGCATCGGTGAAATCACCACACGCTGGTCTTGAATCAGTTCCCGCGACATTGGCTTACCGAGCTGGAGCAATATTCTGGTCACCTCCCGCGATTGTCAATCCCAGGGCTTCTTGCCCGGTCGCCAAACTAGCGCAACCTTGACTTCAGCGCACCAGCCCTGTACTGTATTCTGTACAGGATGTATTAGATGACCGCCATCACTTACACGGCAGCACGAGCCAACCTTGCCAAGACCATGGACCGAGTAGTCGATGATCACGACCCGATCATCATCACAAGAAACAGTGAACAGTCAGTTGTTCTTCTGTCTTTAGAAGACTACCAGGCGCTGGAAGAGACAGCTTTTCTCCTTCGCACACCTGCTAATGCCACCAGACTCTTGGCTTCGATCGAACAACTCAAATCTGGACGAGGAGAAATCAAAGAGCTTGATCTATGAAGATCATGTTCTCGGCTTATGCGTGGGAAGACTACCTCTACTGGAAGAACAATGATCCCAAAATCCTTGCCCGGATAAACACGCTGATCAAAGAAATCAAAAGATCGCCCTTTTCGGGAATAGGCAAGCCAGAGCCGCTGAAACACGCGCTACAAGGCTACTGGTCGCGTCGAATCACAGATGAACACCGAATAGTCTACGCAGTCTCGAATGATGTGCTCCTGTTAGCACAGATCCGCAATCACTACTAATCTGGTATTGCGCCCTGGGCCTCCACAGCAGGCCCACAAGCTTAATCCCTTGCCGAGCCCCGTGGATTCCTTATACTGGGGCAAAGACAACCAGGGAGTGCAAAAAAGTAATTGATAGCTCTAACAACCTTTCTATTGACTGCGGTACTTGTATTTTTAGGCAACGGACTGACCCCGCTATGGCCAGTCATGTGGCTGGCGCCGATGCCAGTGCTATGGTTCGCCTTACGCCGGCCTGCGTGGCAGGCCGGTCTTGTTGCCGGTGGGGCCTGGCTTATGGGAAGTCTGAACCTGTGGAACTACTTTCACCTTTTAGGCATTCCCCCGTTAGGGTGGTTGGCCTCCTTCGGGGCCGAGGCCGTGGTTTTTGCAGGCGGAGTGCTACTGATGCGCGCCTTGGTTATGCGTCATGCTATTGGGAGTGCTTGGCTTGCCCTTCCATCTTTGTGGGCTGGGTTCGAGTTTTTGGCGAGCCTTACCCCGAACGGGACTGCAGGTGACTTGGCTTATTCACAACTCAACTTTTTACAGTTTCTACAAACGGCTTCGCTTACCGGCCCCTGGGGTATGAGCTTTGTGCTGATGCTGCTTCCAACGGGCCTGGTTCTTTCATATCATCTTCTGAGCCGCGAGCGACGCCTGGCGCTGAAGGTTTTGACAGCGACGGTGGGGATTGTAGGGGCCCTGCTCGTTTTCGGTACGGTGCGGATGGCTTTGCCGCAGTCAGGCCCACACGTACGAGTGGGCCTTATTGCTTCAGATGCCAATGGCGGAGCGGCGGTCGAGCCGCCGGGTAGTCCGACGGATACTCTGTTAAGTGACTATGCCGTTTATGCCCGCCAGCTCATTACCAAGGGCGCGCAAGTGATCGTTATGCCGGAACACGTCGGAGTCGTTCGCGACAATGACGTTGCGTATGTGGATGGACTTTTTCAACCGATTGCGGACCAAACCCATGCGGTGCTAGTTATCGGGGTGGCTCGTATCAGCACAGCAGGCAAGCACAATCAAGCCAGGGTCTATTTGCCAAACTCGCCAGTGCTTACCTACAACAAAGAGCACCTGCTACCTGGTTTCGAGACCACTCAATTGAGTGCAGGAACGAAGCGATTATACTTCGACGCTCCGAAGGGTACAGCTGGGCCAGAGGCAGCCTCGAAATGGGGTGTTGAAATCTGCAAAGACATGGATTTTACCGAGCCGTCGTGGCGTTATGGTAACGCTGGAGTAGGTCTGATGTTGGTGCCGGCGTGGGATTTTTCTGTGGATGGCCTTTGGCATGGACACCTTGCCGTGATGCGCGCTGTCGAAAATGGGTTTAGCTTGGTACGGGCGGCACGAGAGGGGCTTTTGACTGCAGCAGACGAGTATGGACGAATTCTCGCCGAAAAGACCAGCAATGCAGGTCACTTCGCGACGCTAATAGCGGACGTTCCCGTAGAACACCAGCAAACGCTGTTTCAAATTCTAGGTGACTGGTTTGGATGGTTCTCGCTAGGTCTGTTGGCGTTTGTTTTGGGGCGCCTGTGGCTTGGGCCGAGGACGAAGGGAGTATGACGCTTTTTTGTGGAGTCATCTGTGGCAAATATCGAACAACTGAAGGAAAAGCCAGAGCTTCGAGCCCGGGCAACTATCCAGCGACACCTTGACTGGAGTGAACAGTCAGTCGTTCTTCTGTCTTTGGAAGACTACCTCTACTGTTTGAGCAACGATCCCAAAAGCCTTATGAATTGAGGCTGAGACGGTCCAGCTTGGTTTTCCAAGTCCACTTTCCTAGCCTTTCCGGAGTGCCTACCTCGTATTTCTATTGCACGTTAAACGCAAGATATTTAGCTAGTAAAAATTCGATGGAATCCCGAAAAAATGAAACCCTGAAAGCCGAACGAAGGCTTTGTTTTGAGAACGTCGCCGAGCTTGTCCGCTCAGGTGAGGAACTGGACGGGATCTTTTTGAAGACCATCTACCCCAGCCGAGATCTGAATAAGCAGAATGGAGGTTTGCCATGAGTAGCGACTACGTTCCCAATTTTGAGTTTCTCGACGATGAGGAGAAAGAACTTCAACACCTCGACGCTGCAACTTCCTTCCCCAAGGAAGTTCAGGAGGAGCTTCTGGAACCCTATCTGTCCAGCCCCCGCAAGAACGTCACCATGCGCCTGGCCGAGGGAATCCCGTACCAGACCCTGGCGTCGATGATCCTGCAAAAGTACGTCCGGGGTAGCCTTTTAGAAAAAGAGACCGTGAAGGAAGTCGTGAAGGACCTGAGAGCCTAGAGTGTTCCTCTCGGAGTAACGGGCCGTCGGCTGACCCCATTCCGAGTGGCCCTAAAAATGGAAAAAGCCTTGTGGCTTGCAAACTCACAGAATCCCCATAGCGTCATCAAGGCTAATGGTTTTCTGTCCACTTGCCAGAAACTCTTGATATTCAGCTTCAGAGATGTAGTAATCTTCAAGGGCTTCTAAGTTCTCACTAAGGGCTTTTATGGCATAGAAAGACTTAGTTCGACCCGTCTTTTTGGCCAACAAAGAAAGCCTGGCTTCAAGCTCAGAAGGAATACGGAGAAAAAGCATCATTCAGTCCCTCAATAATAGGTCGTACCTTTATAACATACCGGATTTTCGGAAAAAAAAGAAGGCTCACTTGCCTGCTGGGACGAAGGTCGCCGAGATCCGCAGCACCCAACAGACACCTGCAAACGCTTTAGCCCCCCTCCCCAAGCCCCCTCCCCAGGCCACCAAAAATCT
>DAIDHT010000038.1:0-123962 GCA_027451945.1 Spirochaetales bacterium | reverse complement strand
TTCTCGGATACCTGACTCTCTCTGTGCACGCTCGTTCAATCAGCGGTAACTAATTCTGTGGTACCAGCATCAATCGAAAAGCGAGTAGATACGATACTAAGCCATATGTCCGAGGGTGAAAAACTTAAGTGTATCGGCGGCAACGGGGTCTTGAGCCGAATCGTCGTTGACTGCCATCGAGGGAGGGTTGGGGGCCACATAGGCACTGTCGGCCTTGACGTAAACGGCAGCTACGCCAGTACCAGCGTTATCGGTAGCCACACCGGTGACCGACAAGGTGTTCGAGTTCGCCCAGGCATTACCCCCAGGAGCAGTTACGGTAAAGGTGGGAGCCTGCGTGTCGACGGTAAAGGTTTTTACATAAGTTACGGAGTTCCCTGCCACATCGGTAGCCGTAAAAGTAAATTTCCACTGTCCATCCATAGAACCGTCGGTCTTAATAGTAAAAGGAAGACTCCACGTGCCAACATTAGAAGTACCAGCATTGGCTGTGATCACAGGAGCAGAAAGAGTTTGGGTATTACTATTTAATGTTGCTGAAACACTGAGCTTCAAAGTGGGCGAGGTGCCTGTTAGAACCGAGGCGGGATCAGTATCGCTGATCGTACCCGTAAACCCTGTAAAACTATTCGCTGTTGCCGTGTTGTAAGAAGACGAGGGAGGATTATTGAAGCCTAGGGCGGGAGGAGCGTTATCATAGCCGAAAATCGTGGTTGTTGCTGAAGGCATGGTATTGCCGGCATGATCAACGGCCACGACCCAGAGTTTAAATAAGCCCTCGGAGGGAAGCGTATAGCTATAGCTATTTAAGGGGTGAACCGTCGAAGAGGTCCATGAAGAGGTAGGCGGACTTTGTCCATTGGTGGTGGCCCATGTGGTAACCTCGGCACTGTGATCCACAGAAGCCGAATCAATGAGCCAGTAATATTGAGCTACACCAGAAGTCGCATCTGCTGTTGTTGCGTTGAGTGTTACTGGGTTGGTAGATTGCCATGAACCGGATGACGGAGCCGTAATTATGGCGGTCGGAGGCGTCGTGTCGAAAATTACCGACCGATAGAGTATGGCTGTTTTGGTTGAGAGAGACATTAATGTTATACGGTAACTGTAGGACCCATCCGCACCTGTTGTTTGTGGGAGCGGAAGTGGTGGAGACGTCCAAGAGGCCTGAGTTCCAGAAAGATTGACTTTTGTCGTTTGCGGATAAGTTAAGCCGCCATCAGTGGATTGATCAATTTCAACGTAATAGAGACCTGCCGCTGATTCTGCCGTTCCAGACAGGGTAAAGCCTGATTTTTGATTTCTATATGCCAGCGATGAGCCAACAGCGGTTTCAGTCAAAGTGGGGGCGTTGGCATCGACAATAAAGTCCTGATGTGCTACTAAAGTTGCCGATCCTTGAGCTGCTGCTGTAACAGCAATAGTGTAACTTCCTGGCGATAACTCATTACCAGATGAATCTTTAAGTGCTATGGAAAAGTTTTCACTACCTCCAACAGGAGAAAGCGTTAGTTGACCATTGTAGGTATTCGCCGCTGTCAGGGTAATAACCGGACTTAACGCCGGAGAGGCCGGAGAACCTTGTACAGGATTCATGGCATAGTAACTTGACGTATTCCATAACTGAAATTGTAGAGTATTGGTATCAATCGCTGTTGTCGACGGGGGAATAATAACGCCATAAATCCCAGTTCCAGGACCTAAAAGATTTTGAGCTGCAGGAACCGAGGGGCTCAAGTTGAAGTATTGCAAAATGGGAAAAGATTGATAAGAAAATTTTAAGTTAGCTAGTGGATTTGTCGTGCCATCAAGTCTGACGGCATATAACGAAGCAAAAGGAATGTTGGACGGTGTGGAAGTTCCTTTTCCGGCTTGATCCAATTTTCCTAGTTCTGTTGTCGTCGGAAACAATGTCCCAGCTGGCAAAATATTGTAAATATCCTGCTGATGATAATAGTAGGAATTGGTGTTACCCGCGGCATCGGTAACTGATACCATATAACTTATAATCGCACCATCATTTGAGCTGTGTAGCGGACCATTGTCTGTATCTTTAAGTTTAAATCGTGTTGACCAAACGTTGGTTCCATCCGCCTGTTGTTGTGCGATTTGCGTACTGCCTAGATAGAGGGTAACAACAACGCTAGAGATAGGACTAGGATCCCAGGCGGATCCGCTTATGTCGACATAATCGGAGTAAGCAGGGGGGTTACTGCCGTGGGAAGAGGGTGCAGAGACAAGAACCGTGGGGGGAATATTATCAACATTGATGATTACCGAGGTTTGTGTAGTTTTCCCCGAAGTTGCTATTGCCGTGGCGACTAGAGTCTGTTGACCATCCGGTAAGTTGTCGGAGCCGGTTGTCCCCGAGGGAATATTGCAGGTCCAGGTTCCGTCTTTGTTTAAAGTTGCTGAAAGTGTCTTGGAACCAGAGGCAGAGGGATAGGTCACCTCAACGGATTTTAGCGAAAGATCGTCAGCGGCCTTGCCTTGTAAGGTGATAGTCCCTTTTAAATAGCTGTTTGTGGAGGGGCTTGTAATCGATATGGTGGGGGGGTAAAGATCAATTTTGGGACCAAGACCAGCGTTCACGGCTTGGCACGTAGCTAAAGAAAATCCCAAAAGGATTCCCAGAATAGCCCCCGCTACCCTGGGAAAAACCGTGTTTTTACCCTTCATTTCACCCTCTCTCCCCAGTTTCTTACTCTATCGGCAGAGTATCCCGTAAACTATTGTAACATGGGTAGAGAAAGTGGACAAATGGATTTTTAAGATTTTATGAAGAATTTTGAACTCATTGTAAAGCACCTGGGCCCGACAAGCAGGGGGTCCTTGTCATTTTCTTCATCGAAATCGCTCCTGTGGGGCAGGCACGCAGACATTTACCGCACCGAATACATTCATTGCTGTCTATAAAGATAAAAGTAGCTTCTTTGGCACTGACTGCCTCGGTATAACCGGTGGGGACGCCTTTATCGTCGCGAAAGATACGACTGACTCGTTTGATACAAGCTCGAGGCGCGGCCTCGATGCACCAATCGCAGTGGATGCACTTATCTTGATCGATCTCGAACTTGTGGTTGCAAAGGTAACAACGGGTGGCATGGGCCAAAATATCTTGACCGGTATGACCTTTTTCCACCTCAGTTCCTTCTTGAACTCGTTCGCTGAGGGTAGCCAGCGGCATAGCAGGGGGGCGTTGAAGGTCATGGTCGCGGGTACGTCCCGTTTGAACACGGTTACGAATCAACGACACCGCCACATGGTAGCGTTTGCGCACTTGGCCCATCAAAAACTGATCCATGGCATCGGCAACAGCCTTTCCTTCAGCGACGGCGTGGATCACGTCAGAGCTACCGGTTAAAAAATCTCCGGCGCAAAAGAGCTTGGGTTGTGTGGTCTGACGGTCTGGCTTCACTCCGGCAGGTAAGAAAGTTGTGTCACTGTCTTGACCAATCGCCACAATCAAGTGCCGACACGGCAACGTGAATTCGCTACCCGGAAGGGGTTCGATGCCGGGTTTACCTCCGGCAGGGTCTTCTTGAATCAAATTGCGTTGAAAGACAACTCCCGTGACCTGATTTTTGTCATCGGTGAGGATTTTGACCGGTGTGGCCAAGGTTCTAATGTCGATTTTTTCTAAAAGAATCTCTTCGCGTTCTTCGAGGTCAGCGGCCATAGCCTGTTCGGTTCTTCGGTAGGCAAGGGTCACCCGGTTCCCTGAACCGATCAACCTCTGAGCGGCACGGGCGCAAGCCCGAGCACAATCGACAGCGGTAAAGCCGCCGCCAATAACCACGACATCACCCGATAAGCTGGTAATGTCACCCGAATTGTAGGCTTTCATAAAATCTAAACCGTTCCAGAGGCCGCTGCCCGCTGGTAGACCTAAATCTTTCGATTTCATCGTTCCGGTAGCAAGCAGAACGGCATCGTAGGTGGCGAGCAGGTCTTGCAATTGTGCCTGATCGACACTGGCGCCCAGCTTAACCTCTAACTTACCGCTGATCAGCTGAATTTCACGCTCGATCTTGTCGAGTGGTAAACGAAAGCGGGGAATGCCATCGACCATCATGCCACCCAGATGGTCTTCGCGTTCAAAGATGGTGATCTGATGACCATACCGAGAAAGCTCACGAGCCGCAGTAAGGCCTGCAGGTCCACCGCCGATCACGGCAATCTTTTTTCCTGTGGGACCATACCAAGCCGGTAAGGGCTGAGGTGTGGGTGAATGGTCGGCACCGGCTCGCTTGAGGTGGCAAATATGCACCGGGCCTTGAATGTTCGTCCAATTATGACGGCAAGCGTCCTCGCAAGGTCGGGTACAGACCCGGCCTAAAACACCGGGAAACACATTGTCTTCGAGGTTGATGCGGTAGGCCCGTTCGGGGTCGCCCTGTGCCAAGGCCTGAATGTAAGCTGGAACATCAGTCTTGGCTGGGCACGCCGCCTGACAAGGAACATCTTTGGCTAAGGTCAGGTGATCTTTTTCGGCTTCGCCAAGACCCTCGGTAACACTCAGTTCACTAGGGCAGGGCGCTTTGGCGTATTGGTACTTCATTTTTGAAAAACCTCCTGTTGAAAGGGAACGAGTCCGACACGGACAACAGTTTGTGTCAACGTTTCATTTTCGTGACGCCACCGAAGAAAGGCTTCAAGCACGGTTTCAACCACGGCGGGGCAATCATCCTTTTTAAATTGGCCTAGCACTTGGCCAAAGGCTTTCTGATCGCCGCCGATGAGCATTTCATACCCTTCTTCAGATCCTTGGGTTTCATTGCGCACGCGCATGCCACGGAACCCAAGATCGGTGATGCGATACGGCGAGCACGAATTCGGGCAACCCGTGATATTGATCAACACTTTATCACGAATCTGGGCAAACTTGGGCAAACTGACTACAGGAAGGAGCAACTTGTACAAAGCCCTGGTTTCAGAAACCGCTTTGGGGCAATAGGTGGTACCCACGCAGGGAACGATGTCACTGATCGTGTAGGCGCCTTCGGTACCCAAGCCGGTTTCTTGAACGGCGGCTTTGACCAACGAAACCTTGTCGGGTTCGATGCCGTGCAGTTCAAGGTTTTGGCGGTTGTTGGTGTAAACCTTTTGATCGGCGTACATTTCTGAAAGTTCGGCGACCCGGCGCAACTGATGGTGGTTAAGCTCGCCGCCGGGAACAATAATTCGCACCAGGGCCTTTCCATCAGTTCCTGAAGTTTCGCCTAACTCGGCTAAAGGACGGTCAGGAACAGCCGGACCGGTATCCTCGACGGGGCCGGTTTCTAGGTCCGAGACGTCGATACCTTCGGCATCTAAATGTTCTAGCACCCATGAGCGAACTTGTTCCAACCCTTCACGGGCAACAACGACTTTAAGTCGGCTTGTGGCACGATTGAAGCGGTCACCGTAATCACGAAAGGTCAGGGCCACGGCACGAGCCACAGCTAAGACTTTGTTCTCGGGAAAAAATGAAAACAACTCTTGCCCGACGTAGGGGTCCCACCCCATACCCCCACCGACAATAGCTTTAAAACCGCGAACGGTTTTGCCGCCCTGTTCCTTTTGTACGGCGATCAGACCAAGACAATTGATATACGGTTGGGCACACCCCCCAGAACAGCCAGAAAGGGTAATTTTAAACTTACGGGGAAGGTTATCGAGGTCTTCGGCATCACCAAGAAACTTTTGCAGTTTTTGTGCCCAAGGTCGAACATTGAGACGGCGATACGGACAGGTCTCGGCCAAGGGGCACGCCGCAATCTGGCGGGTGACATCACCACAACCATGCTTGGTAGTACTACCTTCTTGTGATAAGCCTCGAATCATATCCGCTAAACTACCCAGTTTAAGCCAGTGAAACTGGAGGGCCTGCCTCGTTGTAACAGAAATGAACCCCTGGCCGTACTTTTCTGAGACTCGGGCAATATTGCGGGCTTGGGCACTGGTCATCACTCCACCCGGCGTTACAATCCGCGCCATATGGTTACCAGGCTGACGGCTCCCATAAATGCCATACCACTTGGCAATGGTTTTTTCGGCTTTGCTCATGGCCCCGCGTCGGGCAATTTCGTCCAAGTCTATGGTTAGACCAGCGTCTTTAATTTCTTCGTCTTCACTGCGCAGTTCCATGGTCAATTTGCGTTGCATAGGCCTTCTCCTTCTAAAACTCTTTGCGGATCTGTTTACTTGTGTTAGTCGTGATAAAACAAGAGTGTCGAAATATACCTTTCGCCGGTATCGCAGGCGATCGTGACAATCGTCTTTGCGGCATTCTCGGGACGTTGGGCAACGGTACGAGCTGCCCAGACGTTTGCCCCCGTGCTGATGCCGGCCAACAGGCCTTCTTTGAGAGCCAATTCTTTGGCCGCTTCAATGGCGGTGGTTGATTCTACTGTGACTACTTCATCCAAGAGGCTTCGATCAAGATTTTCAGGGATGAAGCCTCCACCAATTCCCTGGATCATGTGCGGGCCAGCGGGTTTACCCAAGAGGACGGCGCTGGTCGAAGGTTCAACCGCAATTACTTTAAGGTGCGGATTTTTTTCTTTGAGGTAGCGACCGGTTCCTGACAAAGTTCCCCCCGTGCCAACACCAGCAATCAAGATGTCGATGTTTCCGTCGCAGGCTTCCCAAATTTCTGGTCCGGTGGTTCGGTAATGAGCCTGAGGATTTTCGGGGTTCGAGAATTGACTTGGTTGAAAACTGTCGGGGATTTGTTTCAAGAGTTCTTCTGCTTTGGCAATGGCGCCCAGCATACCTTCACTGCCCGAAGTAAGGACAATCTCGGCACCGAAAGCTTGTAAGAGTTTTCGCCGCTCAACGCTCATCGACTCGGGCATCGTTAAAATTAAACGATACCCTTTGACGGCGGCGATCCAGGCAAGGCCAATGCCCGTGTTACCCGAGGTTGGTTCAATCAGAGTGGCCCCTGGTTTGATTTTACCTTGCGCGGCGGCGGCTTCGATCATGGCTAACGCAATACGGTCTTTGACGCTTGACCCTGGGTTGAACAGCTCTAACTTGGCTAAGACGTTCAGACCAGGGGCAAAGCGCGAAAGCCGTAGTAAGGGAGTTTTGCCAACCAGTGTCGTAAGATCCGGGGCGATATTCATTGTGGTGACTCCTTAGCAAGATGTTTTTGAAGACGATGGCGAGCCAGGCGTAAGGCGGTAGCGTGCCCCAGGGCTCGGCGAACCAGTTTTAACGTCCATGAGTTTTCGAGGGGGGCTAGAGCGGCCAGAACCGACCCAGAGGGCAAGAACTGACGAACTTTGATCCAAAAGTCAGCTTCTTTTTCTTGTCTGGCAAACCAAGGTTCTAGCTTTTTTCGCAAACGTGCCGAAAAGAATGCGGCTTGACCCTTGGTCGAAAGGCCCGCCAAAAGGTGGGGAGTTTCGATCAAGCTCATAAACCAAGTATTGCACAGTGGTTTTGTATCGATGACATTCACCAAAACCCCGGCCCGCTCCCCGGCTTTGGCAAGACGTTGGTTGAGTTGTTCATCGAGTAAATCGCTGACAATAAACGTAGCACCTTTGATAACGGCATCAAGGTCGCAGTCGGCGGCTACCACTGGATGCACCGGGACTTCGCGTTGTCGGGGGAGTTCAAGCGATTCTTTGAGTTCAGAAAGCTTTCCAGCGGGAAAGACCAAGGCTTTAGTTGCTAATGGTGCTTCGGGAACAACCAAAAGTTCGTCGGCAAAGAGGGCAAGCTTTTGAGTTTTTTGCAACCCTTCGCCGCGTTCGCCGCCAAAGACGACGGCTCGGCGAATATTCACCATCAGCGGCATATACACGGGCTTACCTCCCTTGGCGGAGCCAGGTCCGCAAACTTTCTACAAGATAATCCCGTGCTTGGCGTGCTAACCGGGGCTGTTGTCCTCGTGACGAGACAGCGAGCAACCACCCATCCACCCGAGCCGCCGCCAGCGAACGAAAACTCCCGTTTAACCCGGCATTAACCAGCAAGCCTTGGCCCTGAGCCTCGGTGACGATGGCGTGATTCACGGCAGGGTCATTGGTAAAGGCGTACACCAGCACAGCACCAGCCAGATCGCTGGGTTGCCAGAGCTTATACAAAATCTCGGGTTCGGTAAACTGCTTTGCTAAACGAAGGGTTTCGGGCGAGACCTCTGGGGCGATAAGCCGTAAGCGCGGAGCAAAGGGGAGCAGTCCCCTGAGCTTGGCCTCGGCGCCCTTTCCGCCACCCACCACCACGACAACCCCATTCTCGATATTCACAAGAACCGGGAGAAACCGAGGGGAAGCTTGTGGTGGGGCGGGGTGAGCGTCGTGGTCGGACATCACAGCACCCAATCAACCAAGATGTTGCTTTCTTGCAAACGACGCGTAATGTTGTTTACCTGGGATTCTAGGTCTAACCCTGGTTCAACCTCAACCGTGAACAAATCGGTGGGGTTGGCTAAGCGGCTAAGAAGGTTGGTTTCTTCAGCATCCAGGTCGGGGACGGCAGTAATCAAAATGGTTCCGGCATCGGTAAACAGGTGGGCGGCTTCGCCTAGGCGACGCAAAAACTCCCAGCGATCGTCTTGGCCCGCAAGATCGGCTTGCAAGCCCGACAGAGCGCTCGACAAACCTAGGTAGTAAACGTAACGACCCCGCAGAAAAAGCTTTTCTTCGAGAGCCCTACCTAGGCGGAACAGCTGGTCGGCGTCAGAACCCGAAAGCAGTACAAAGGCCGAACGTTGTCCATAGCGTCCTGAACGGAGTCCGGGGGTCAGAGGACTACGGTCCCAGTTGCGTTCCCGGTCGGCAAGGTGACGGTCCAAAAGGCGGTGTTCCTCACCCAAGGATTGCAAAAGGATGCCCCCGCCGGCAATTTCCCATTCATCGACTAAAACGAAACGTCCCGTTGGCGCCAGGTCGGTTGAAAGGTCAAAAGCGACATTCTTAGCGGTTTCGAGAATACACTCGGCCACCTCGTGTTGATCGACTTGCTTTTTTGTGCCACTGGAAAGGTCCGAGGCGTCGAGCACCGAAAGAATCTCTTCAATCCAAACCGGGGCTTCGGCCGTGTGCAGCTTGAGCTTGTACTTTTTGCCTGGCAAAAGGGGGGCTTTGCCCATCCAAAAGATATTGGCACGAAAGCGGTTGGCAACTGCGGGGGGTGTTTCACTGGCCAGAGTCATCAGCTCGCCGGGGCGGACGTAGAGTTCAGGTTCTAAGGTAAAGCCAGCGGACTTTCCGGGGCCCCAGAGCGACGGTGTTTCACGGTTAAACTCTTCAAAGGTTTTGACCACGGCGCTTTTACGGGAGGGGTAAAAGACCACCTGAGCTCCCGGAGTGATTTGACCAGATTCAATCCGTCCCGCCGTAATTCGCCGGTCATCGCCCTCTTCGGTGAACTTGTAGACATCCTGAACCGGCAGACGGAAGGGCTTGTGTTCAAGCAGAGCCTCTTTACGAAATTGGTCGATTTGCGCCAACAACGGCGGGCCTGAAAACCAGGACATACGTTCCGAGGGTGCGATCAGATTTTCACCATGAAAGGCGGCCAAGGGCAAGAACGCCAAGGGTTGAATACCCAGGCGAGCCAAAAAGGTTTGGTATTCGTTACGGATGGCCTCAAAGACTTCTTGGCGGTAGTCCACCAAATCCATTTTGTTGACAACGACGACGACTTGGCGTATGCCCAATAATGAAAGCATGGTGCCGTGCCGTCTTGAGTTTTCACGCACGCCCTCTTTGGCGTCGATGATCAGGACTGCCGCTTCGGCTCGTGCCGCTCCGGTAATCATGTTTTTTAAAAACTCGATGTGGCCGGGCGCGTCTATTATAATGTAGTCGCGAGTTGCCGATTTAAAAAAGCTTCGTGCCGTGTCGATGGTAATGCCCTGGGCTTGTTCGGCCTTGAGGGCGTCGAGCAAAAAGGCGTATTCAAAAGGTTTTGCCGTTCGGGCACACTCTTGACGAACTTGGTCGAGCTTGCCGTCGGGTAAGCTGCCCGTGTCAGCTAACAAACGGCCAATGACGGTTGACTTGCCGTGGTCAACGTGGCCGACCACAACCAAGTGAAATTGTTCGCGTTCAATTTGTTTCATGGTGCTTTCCTTACATGTAGCCGTCGCGGCGAAGACTTTCTAACCCACCGCCATCTTTGTCCTGAGCCCGACCTGCTCGTTCGGCAATGTGGGCAAACTTTCCTGTTCGCAATTCGGCCAAAATCTCTTTGACGTTGCGTGCTTCGGAGGTCACAGGCTGGGTGCACGGATAGCACCCTAGACTGCGGTAGCGTTTGCCGTCCCCTCGGTTAAAATACAGGTCGGTCACGGGAATGTTCTCACGGTCGATGTATTCCCAAATATTGAGTTCTGTCCAATCGAGCAAGGGGTGAATCCGAATATGCGTGCCCGGCGCAAAGTCTGTTTTGAATTGGTTCCACAGCTCAGGGGGTTGGTCGTCGACGTTCCAGTCATTGTGCTTGTCGCGGGGCGAAAAGTAGCGTTCTTTACTGCGGCTTCCTTCTTCGTCAGCGCGGACCCCAACAATAACGCCTGTATAGGGTTCGCGGTCGGGGTCTTGTTCGTATTGACCGGTGGTGTGGTTGAGTCTCCAGCGGGGCCAGTCCCCAGCTAGGGTGTGTTTTAACGCTTCGGATTTGAGGCTTCCACAGCAGGTAAGGCGATCAACCTTGCCCAGGGGAAAGGTTTGCCCTTCGCGCAGGGCTTGGGTGTTCTGCCCCCAAACCATGTTGAGCTTCCATTCCCGGGCAAGCTGATCGCGGTAGGCGATCATGGCCGGGATTTTGTAAGAGGTATCAATATGGACCAGGGGAAGGGGGACGTGGCCAAAGAAGGCCTTGCGTGCCAACCACAACAAAACCGTACTGTCCTTACCGATGGACCATAACATGGCCAAGTGTTTGAACTTGCGATAGGCCTCGCGAAAGATGAATACCGACTGAGCTTCAAGCTTATCAAGATGGTCCATGGGCTTCCTCCCTTTGAAAACGAAATTTTGGTTCGACGGCCAGGTGTAGGCCACATTCTTTG
Source organism: Spirochaetales bacterium (assembly GCA_027451945.1). Lineage (GTDB taxonomy): Bacteria > Spirochaetota > Spirochaetia > JABEVK01 > JABEVK01 > JABEVK01. The sequence goes on along the minus strand of DAIDHT010000038.1, from coordinate 112,948 downwards.
TGCTCAGGCTTCTCCCACCACCAACGGCCCGCTCGCTCCTCTTCGCCGTCAGCGATGGGGCGTGTACAGGGCGCACAGCCAATACTTGGGTAGCCCTGAGCGTGAAGGGCACTCACCGGGATTTTGTGAAGCGCAATTTCGGCTTCGATTTGTTGTTGAGTCCACTCGGCTAAGGGGTTGATTTTGACAAGTCCAAAGCCTGAATCCCACTCTAAAAGGGGAAGTTTTTGGCGAGTGGCCGCTTGATCGGCACGCCGGCCAGTGATCCACGCCCTTTTCCCCTTCAACGCACGTTTTAGCGGTTCGACTTTGCGAACCTGACAGCAGGCTTTACGGCTTTCTAAGCTTTGGTAAAAGCCATTGATTCCCTGTGTGTTGACGTAGGCTTCAACGGCACCAGAGTCGGGGTAGACTGCGCGCACAGGCAGGCGAAACGTTGAGCGGTTGGTTTCCCAAAGCTCGTACGTCTCGGGATGGAGTCGTCCGGTGTCTAGGGTGAAAACATCGAGGGCTGCAGGCGAAAGGCCTAAGGCGGCGATAGTTTGATCCAGATGCCACAATAACAACTGGTCTTCGCGACCCAACGAAGTTGAAAACCCCAACTCGGGGCTAAAGGTGCGAAGGGCCCAGGCCAAAAAGTCGCTTAGGCTAAGGGTTTTGACTGCTTCGAGCCACTCGGGCCAAGCCTTAGGGAGCGTTTCCATAGCAAATCCTTCTTAACATGGGCCTACCTTGTTCCGTTCTGAGACAAGTCACGTCCATTTGCTAGGTATCATAATCAAGCCAATAGAATATGTCAACAATCAAAGATTTCCCCTTAGGATTTTCTTAACGAAGAAAAAGCCTGATTGCTCCCTGGGCCTGGTTTGACTTATGCTCAGGGTATGCCACAGCGTTCGCCTCTTTCTGAGTCAGTGTCGGTTGTCAGTTTGTTTTGGAGCCGTTACCGGGGACTTTTTATTCTAGGTGTATCTTTTGTCGGAGTTGAAGCCTTTTGCGATTTGCTTCAGCCCACGCTCCTGGCGCGACTTATTGACGAAGGGGTTCGCCAACACCGCCTGGATCTGGTAGCCCACCAGGGCCTTTTTATGCTGTTGATCGCCGGGATTGGTGCGGGGGCGGCCTTGATTCGTAACCGTTTGGCGAGCGTGGTATCGCAAAAGTTCGGTGCGGATTTGCGGTCGGGTTTGTATCGTCGTGTTCAAGGGTTTACCCATCGTGAGTATGCAGGCTTTGAGCCGTCAACCTTGGTGACCCGTTTGACCAATGATGTCACGCAAATTCAGAACTTCGTTAACGGCATCATGCGGGTTTTTGCAAAAGCACCCCTTTTGGGGGTGGGGGCCTTGGTGATGGCTGCCTTACTCAACCTCAAACTCTCACTGATTTTTTTGGTGGTGGTTCCGTTGGTGGCGTTGGCAGGGTGGTGGAATGCCTCACGCGGGTTCCCCCTGTTCCGGTTGGTTCAAAAAGGTGTTGATCGGGTGAACTCGTTGGTGCGCGAGGTTTTGCGCGGAATTCGTGTGGTCAAGGCCTTTGACCAGTTTGCCACCGAACGGAAAAGGTTTGCCGAGGCCAACAACGATTTGTCGAGAACCTCGACAACGGCAGGGCGTGTTGTCGCCTTGTTTAACCCGTTAGTTTCTTTGATTGTCAATTTGGCGGTGGTTTTTCTTTTATCCTGGGGAAATGCCTTGGCGGCACGCGGCCAAATGGAGCCGGGAACGATCATCGCCTATGTGAACTATATCACGCAGATCTTGTTCGCTTTGGTTATGACGGGCTTTGTGCTGATGGTCTTCGTCCGGGCTAAAGCCTCGGTCGAGCGTGTCACAGAAATCCTCAAAGCACCCCGGTCGGGGTTATTGGTTACCGGAACGTTTCAGGCGAAGTCGCTTGGCAAACTTGAGGCTCGTGAGCTAAGTTTTCGCTTTCCCGAGGCCGAGACGTGGACTTTGAGGGGGCTGTCGTTTACGGTTGACGAAGGAATGACGGTGGGAGTTTTGGGGGCCATGGGGAGTGGAAAATCAACCCTGGCGCGGCTTTTACCCCGGTTTTTTGACCCCGATGAAGGCGTTTTGCAGGCAGGGGGAAGGCCTCTTCCCGACTGGGACCTGGGGCTTTGGCGTCAACAGTTGGCCTGGGTACCCGAAAAAGCGGTGCTGTTTGGCGGCACAATCCGTGAAAACCTGTTGTGGGGACGAGCCGATGCCAAAGACCAAGAGCTGGCACAGGCCTGCGAAATTGCCCAAGCGTTGAGTTTTATTGAAAGCTTTCCTTCGGGGTGGGATACACCGGTGGGACAACGGGGTATGACGCTTTCAGGGGGGCAAAAACAACGCTTGACGCTCGCTAGGGCTTTGGTCAGACGGCCAAGCTTGCTGATTCTTGATGATTCGTTTAGTGCCCTCGATGCCTGGACCGAGGCTCAGATTCTTAAAGCCATGAAGTCTCTGTCAGGGCAAATGACGATCTTTCAGGTGTCGCAAAAAGCTTCGGCTGTCAGGCAAGCCGACCTCATTTTGGTTTTAGAGCAAGGTCACTTGGCAGGAGCGGGGACTCATGACCAGCTGGTAAAAGCTTGCCCCGTTTACCGTGAAATTCTTTCCTCCCAGGGGGTCACGTATGTCTGATCGGCACCACCCCAGCCAAAGTTTTACCTCTCGGCGCGATGCGCGCTTTGCCCCCCCGGTAACAGCAAAACGACCCTGGCAAACCCTAAAACGGATGTCACACTGGTTCAAGCCGCAGAGCCGCATGATGGCTTTTATGGCTATCGTCGTGCTGTTGGATGGTCTTATTGTTCTGACTTTGCCGTGGTTGATGGGAAAAAGCATTGACGCTTTGGGTCGTGGCCTTGGTTGGCTTTTGCTGGCGTTGCTGGCGGGGTATCTGCTGGACGCTTTGTTAAACACCACCCAGCAGTGGACGATGGCTGGGCTCTCGCAGCGGGTCGTTGCAGGGTTGCGCACGAGCTTGTTTGCCAAGCTTGACCGCTTACCTGTGGCCTTTTTTGACTTTCGTCCCGACGGAGACCTGATGAGCCGGTTTACCAACGATATTGACGCTGTCAGTTCTGCCATCGCCCAATCGACCACCCAGCTGATGAGTTCGGTGATTGCCATTGTGGGTTCGTTGACGATGATGTTGCTTTTGAGTCCCTTGTTGACTGTGGCGGCCTTACTGGGGGCCCCCTTGGTTATTGTTCTCAGTCGGGTGATTACTTCACGGACCAGAAAGCTGTTTCAAGAGCAACAAAGGACTTTGGGGCTGTTAAATGGCCACATCGAAGAGACTATCACCGGTTTTGATATCGTTAAGGCGTTTCATCGCGAAGAGTCCGTGGTGCAAGAATTTGAACGTCAAAATAGCCGCTTGGCTCAAATTGCCGTTCGAGCGCAAACCTGGGCGGGGTTGGCGATGCCTCTTACCAACGTGATTGGCAACCTCAGTTTTGTCGCCGTGGGCGTGACCGGTTCGTGGATGGCTCTGCAGGGTTGGGTCACTGTAGGCCTGATCGCCAGCTTTTTAGTGTATTCCCGTCAGTTTGTTCGACCAATCAACGACCTTGCAACCATTTGGAATACCCTCCAAGCGGCCTTAGCGGGGGCTGAACGGGTTCTGGAAATTATGGACGAGCCCGAAGAGGCCGATGTTCCAGGAACCGTTTGGCAAGATGGTCAGGGTGATGTCGAATTTCAAAACGTTTCGTTTAGTTATGTCCCCGGAAACCCTGTCCTTCATGAGGTGAACTTTCACGTGCCAGCCGGTGAAACGTTGGCCCTTGTCGGCGCTACAGGGGCAGGCAAGACCACAGTGGTCAACCTCTTAACACGCTTTTACGAGGCCAGCGAAGGAAAAGTCTTGTTAGACGGCCAAGATGTCAAGGCATACACCCGTTCAAGCTTACGAAAGGCCTTTGGTGTGGTTTTGCAAGACACCTTTTTGTTTTCAGGTACGGTTCGTGACAACCTGAGGTATGGTTGCCCCGACGCTACCGATGAAGAGGTAGAAAAGGCGGGAGTCTTGTCGCACGCGGACGCCTTTATACGCCGTCTGCCGCACGGTTATGATACCCACCTCACCGAAGGGGGAGCTCAGCTCAGTCAGGGACAACGACAACTTTTAGCGATTGCCCGCGTCGTTTTGATGGATCCGCCTCTTTTGATCCTTGACGAAGCGACCAGCAACGTCGATACACGAACGGAGTTGCAATTACAGCAGGCCATGCTCTCGCTACGAAAAAACCGAACGAGCTTTGTCATTGCACACCGACTGTCGACAATTCGGGAAGCGCATACCATTCTTGTTTTGGACCAGGGGCGAGTTGTCGAGCGAGGCAATCACGAGCAGTTACTGAGCGTCAAAGGCGTTTATGCTCGGCTATACGAGAGTCAAACTCTGGCGTAATTTTGTACCGACCGATTCGATCCATGCGTGACGAGCCTCGTAGGTCGAGTGGTAGGTGTCAAAAAAGGTGTAGATTTGGGCATCGGGGATGCCGCAATACGAGAAAATATTGGTTTTCCAGATTTCGGCAGGGGGGTAAAGACCGTCGGGACGAGTATAGTCGGTGGTGTTGAACACAAAGGCCTGCTTGCCGGCCAAAAGCTCGACTTTGCGGGAGGAAAGAAATTCGTTCCCTTCAAAATCATAGGCAAAACCGGGACGAAACACCCGGTCGATAAAGCCTTTTAACAAGGCCGGTGGGCCGCCCCACCAGTCGGGGTGGACAAATACGAAAACCGAGGCGTTTTTTACTAGCTCGGAATAGGTTAACACCGTTTCGTCAAAGCTAAACCGTCGGGGTAGCTCATCGGGAGGGAGCACCGGTGAAAACGAACTCCGGTAGAGGTCGAGAAAGTCTACATGGTAGTCCCGGGATAACTCTTGAACGGCTTTTTCAGCGATGGCTTGGTTGAAACCTGTTTTATTCGGGTGGCACAGGACCACGAGCGCTTTCTTCACGGCATTCCTCATCTTGATTCCTATTTGTGTCTCAAGATAGCATAAAGGAACGACGGCGGGCAAGTAATCCCGACATTGGTAGTCAGCATTAGGAATGACCTTTTCTTGGTTACCATTAAAAAATTCACGATTTAAAGCTTTCGGACTTGAACAAACCCGAGATTTCGCCTATTTTGGTGAGTGTCAATACCTGATTATGGTAATAAGGTATCAGGAGGCCTCCGGTGGCAACCGTCGATGAAGTTTATACAGCACTTAGTGAAGTTCTTGACCCCGATTTGGGTCTTCCTATTCTTGATCTGGGCTTGATTTATCGTGTGGATGTTCTTGAAGACCGCATCGAAGTAGATTTTACGTTGACTTCTCCGGCCTGTCCGGTTGGGGATTTGCTCGTCGAGGATATTCGTGAAACGGTAAAGGCGAGAACGGCCGTCGAAAATGTTCAGGTTCAGATTGTGTGGGACCCGCCTTGGAGCCAAGAAATGATGAGTGATGAAATGAAACTATCCCTGGGATTTCCCATCTAAGAATTGGGTTTTTCCCTCTGACAAGGAGTGCGCATGAAAAGTTTGATTATTGAAGGCCTGAAGGCTGAAATTGAAGGAAAGCCCATTTTGCATGGCGTGGATCTTGAAATCAAAACCGGCGAGTTTCACGCTCTTATGGGCCCCAATGGCCACGGAAAGTCGACGCTCGCCAACATCTTGATGGGACACCCCAAGTATACTGTCACCGGTGGCTCGGTAAAGCTTGATGGGGTCAATATTCTGGAGCTGGATGTGCCTGACCGCGCCAAGGCTGGCTTGTTCCTTGCTTTTCAGTACCCGGTTGAAATTCCTGGTGTCACCGTGGGAAAGTTCTTAAAGCGTGCCACTGAAATTCAGGCAGCGGCGAGAAAGCAACCCTTTACGGTGAGTCAGTTTTTGAAGACTGTCCGAGAAGACATGACTTTTTTGGAAATGGATCAAGGGTTTATTAACCGTTATTTGAATGAGGGTTTTTCGGGCGGTGAGAAAAAACGGATGGAGATTCTTCAACTGTTAACGCTCAAGCCTAACTTTGCGCTTTTTGATGAAACGGACTCTGGGTTGGACATTGACGCCCTCAAGGTTGTTTCGAAAGGCATCAACCGATTGAAAGGGCCCGAGTTTGGCGGCTTGATCATTACCCACTACCAACGAATTTTGAACTACGTTAATCCTGATAAAGTCCACATCCTTTACAAGGGAAAAATCGTGACCAGCGGCGGCACCGAGCTTGTGCATCAGCTGGAAGAAAAGGGCTACGACTGGGTGAAAGACCAGTTCGGCGCCTGAAAAGGAGAACTGTATGTCCAGTGAACCGGCTTTAAACGATTTTGCGGTAGATTACAAATATGGCTTTTCGATGCCCGAAACCGGTGTCATCAAAGCTGAAAAAGGTCTTTCAGAGCAGGTGGTGCGCCAAATCAGCGCCGCGAAAGGCGAGCCAAAGTGGATGTTGGAGTATCGGCTTCGCGCCTACGAAACGTTCCGCAAGCTCCCCATGCCGCATTGGGGGGCCTACCTCTCGGATATCGATTTCGATGACATCTATTACTATGTCAAACCCACCGAAGAGCAAACTACCTCGTGGGAAGATTTGCCAGACGAAATTCGCACGACCTATGACCGGCTAGGCATTCCCGAAGCTGAAAAGAAGTTTTTGGCGGGCGTTGGGGCTCAGTATGACTCCGAAGTGGTTTACCACAACATCCGCAAAGATTTGGAACAAAAAGGCGTACTTTTTTCTGACCCAGAGTCTGCGGTTCGCGAACATCCCGAGATTGTGAAAAAATATTTTGGCACGGTGATTCCGTACAACGACAATAAGTTTGCTGCGCTGAATACCGCCGTGTGGTCGGGGGGCTCGTTTATCTATGTTCCGCCGGGAGTCAAAGTTGACATTCCCCTGCAGGCATATTTCCGCGTCAATACCAAGAGTTTTGGGCAGTTTGAGCGAACGCTGATCATTGTCGATGAAGGGGCCTTTGTCCATTACATTGAAGGTTGTACCGCACCGACGTTCACCAAAGACAGCTTGCACTCGGCCGTTGTAGAAATTGTTGCTCTCCCCGGAGCTCGGGTACGCTATTCGACGGTTCAGAACTGGTCGAACAATATGTATAACCTGGTCACCAAACGCGCCTTTGCCTACGAGAATGCCACCATGGAATGGGTTGACGGCAACATTGGCTCGAAGGTGACTATGAAGTATCCGGCCGTGTTTTTGATGGGCGAGGGTGCGCACGGCGAAGTGTTGTCCATTGCCTTTGCAAACAAGGGGCAAGAACAGGATACCGGCGCTAAGATTCTGCATTTTGCGTCAAATACTTCGAGTGTGGTTACCGCTAAGTCTATTTCACGCTCGGGCGGGGTTTCGAGCTACCGAGGTTTGATCAAAGCTGGCCCCGGGCTCAAGAATATCCGCTCCAAAGTGGAGTGCGACGCCCTGCTTTTGGATGAAACCGCCAAGACTAACACCTACCCGGTTATGGATATCCAGACGGACGATGTCAGTATGGAGCACGAAGCAAAAGTTTCAAAGATTAGCGAAGATCAGCTTTTGTACCTGATGAGCCGGGGAATTAGCGAAGAAGAAGCGGGTTCAATGATTGTCAACGGCTTTATTGACCCCCTGGTTAAACAGCTTCCGATGGAATACGCCATCGAACTCAACCGCCTCATCGAATTAGAGATGGAAGGCTCGGTCGGCTGAGCCTCGCAAGGAAGTTTCAAGAAATCGACAAGGAACAACACAAGTGAGTTTGAATACCCCAGCATTTACAGGTTGGCCCAAAGAACCAGAATGGATGAAAGCCTTTCGGGCGAGGGCCCGTGCCGAAGCAACAGATCAACCCTGGCCTCATCGTCGTGTCGAAGAATGGCATCGCACCGACGTTACCGGGTTTCAATTCGAGAACCGGCAACCGCTTCCCGCTCAACAGGGGGCGGTGAAAGCCGGATCTCCTCTTGAGGGCTTCTCGGGATATTTGAAATCTGACGGTGCAACAGTCACAGTTTGGTTGTCGCCGGCGCTGACGGAACAAGGGGTTCAACTGCTGCCGCTCGGGGATGTCATTCTGGGCAAAGGTGTGGCTAAACCGGACGCTTTGGACGCCGTTTTTTCAGAAATGCTGCGCCAAGTGGATAACAAAGTTCCGGCCCTTCACGCCGCCTTGTTGGGTTCGGGTGTGTTTCTTTCGGTTCCGGCCCAAGTAGTTATTGAAGCCCCACTGCTGATAGAGCTCACAGAAGCTCAGCAAGACAGCCTGAGCTCGCCGCATGTGGTTATCAATGCCGGGCGAGCCAGTCAGTTTCAAGTCGTGCTTCGTCGCTCAAGCTCTGAGGCCCCTTTGACGGTGAACTCGGGAATGCAACTTCTGCTGGACGAGGGCGCTGTGGTTACTCTGGTCGATGTGCAAGAATACGGCTCGCAAACAGCGTGGGTTGATCACTCCCAGGCACGCTTGGGGCGTGATGCTCAGCTTTTTCACTGGTCAGCTCAGCTCGGTGGTAGACTCGTAAAAACAGATTTGGCGCTTAACCTTGAGGGAGAAGGCGCCTCGTTGAAAACCCACGGTTTGTATTTTGCCGTTCAAGATCAACATAAAGATATTCGTGTGGTTCAAAATCACCGCGCACCCAACACGTCAAGCTATGCGTTGTACAAAGGGGCTGTTCGTGACCGGTCTCGAACCGTTTTTCAGGGGCTTATTGAAGTAGCTCCCCAGGCACCTCGCACGGACGCCTACCTGTCTAACAAAAACCTGGTGTTGACGGACGGCGCACGCGCTGACAGCCTGCCACAGCTAAAAATTGACACCAACGATGTAAAATGTTCCCACGGTTCCACGACGGGAAAAGTCAACGAAGACGAGGTTTTTTACCTTATGTCTAGAGGATTCTCTCGCGCTGAGGCTAGACTGTTGATAGCCGAGGGGTTATTTGCAGACTTGATTGCCGAGGCACCCGAATTCTTAAGGCAAGACATTGAAGGGTATGTCGTACGGGCCTTGGGGGCTCCCTGATGAATAGCTCTCCCGACGATAGTAAAGCTCGACAACTGCGAAAGGATTTTCCGATTTTGGAACGGCCCCTGACTTTTGGGGGTAAGGCCCGAACGCTGATTTATTTGGATAACGCCGCCACCACTCAAAAACCTAGGGCGGTTTTGGATGCTTTGCGCAACTTCTATGAAACCTCGAATGCCAACGTGCATCGAGCGATTCATGGACTTGGCGAAGAGGCCACTCGTTTGTACGAGGCCGCACGGGAACGAACGGTACGGTTTATTCACGCGCGTTCGTCCGAAGAAATTGTGTTTACCCGCGGGACCACCGAGTCGATAAACCTGGTGGCCTCTTCTTTTACGCAAAACCTTAAGCCTGGTGACGAGATTCTGCTGACAGAAATGGAGCATCACGCCAATCTGGTTCCGTGGCAAATGGCCGCCAGTCAGCGTGGCTTGGTTCTAAAGTTTATCCCCTTTGACGACCAAGGGGAGCTGGAGCTTTCTCGTCTGCCCGCGCTTTGGTCGTCAAGAACTCGCTTGGTAGCAGTAACTCATGTTTCAAACGTTTTGGGTACAATTAACCCAGTGGCAGAAATAATTCAATTCGCCCACGAACGTGGTGTCCCTGTCCTCGTCGATGGAGCCCAGGCGGCGCCCCACCTTAGGATTGATGTGCAGGCCTTAGATGCTGATTTTTATGCATTTTCGGGCCATAAGATGCTTGGTCCTACAGGGATAGGGGTTTTGTACGGCAAAAAAGAGCGCCTGGAAGCGCTACCCCCCTTTGCTGGTGGTGGCGAAATGATTCGGTCGGTAACCCTAGAGGGGTTCGAACCCAATGTTTTGCCGTACAAGTTTGAAGCTGGGACTCCTAACATGGAAGGGGCTGTCGGTCTTGCCGCTGCGATGGATTACCTTGAGGCTGCCGATTTAACCTGGGTCCACGAGTATGAGCAAGCGTTGACGCAGTATGCGCTGACGCAGGTTGTTAAAGTGCCAGGTATCACGGTCTTTGGGCACGCCAAGAACCGTGGGGGTGTAATTGCCTTCACCCTCGAAGGTGTGCATTCGCACGATTTGGCGGCCTTTCTCGATCAAAAAGGCATTGCCGTTCGAGCTGGCCACCACTGCGCCCACCCCTTAGCCCGTAAACTTGGTGTAGTTTCTACTGCCAGAGCGAGCTTTTATCTCTATAATACGGTCGAAGAGGTCGACCTGTGGATTCAAGCCCTGCACGACGCAGCCCGTCTTTTGTAAAATCGTTAGAAACTCTGGGAAAACTCGGTTGTGGGCTGGTATGTCTAGCCCTCACGCTTAGTTCTTGTCAGCCGTCAACTCCAGCTATTATTCAAACTTTTACTCAGATCAATCACCGTTTTAACCCGGCTACGAGAGAGTGGGGCGAGCGGTTGGCGGTTTGGGCTCAAGTCCAAAACAAAGATGGCTGGACGGATATCCAAAAGATCATAATCCGACACCCCGCCTCGGAAGTTTGGTGGAAGCTCGATAAAACGAATTGGGCTTACCGGCAAGATGGTGAGGCTATCTGGTTAGGGACCAATAACCTCGAGTCAACTGAGGGTAGTACCCTGCCGACGGGGACCTGGACGGTAACAGTGGTGACCAAGGCAGGTCAAACTTCAGAATCTGAGTTTACTTTACCAGCGCCTTTGGGTGTCGCGAAACCAGCTCCACTCCCCAAGCCGGTGTTTCTAGCAAAAGCGCCCTATAAAATCGAACACTTTCCGCTTCCTTGCTTGGCCTGGGTTTATGATTCCCAGGGGAATTTTATTGGCTCGTTACAGTTGACGGACCACCTTGTGTCTTCGACGCTATTGAACCCGCCACCCGTCCAAGGGCCACCGCAAGCGCGCTGGCTGGTGTTTTATACCAAAGATTCCCACGGTGAGGGGTTAGAAGCCGGGCCCTATTTTGTCCCTTGAGGCCGCTTGATTCAATTCGTTGCAAGGCAAGCTACGGAATCTTGCAACCCAAGCTTAGGAATCTTGTAAGGCAAGCTAAGGAATAAAGAAAGATTTGTCGAAATACTAGGGTGGAGGAAAATATGAAGCATGCTTTTGGCATCCTACTGGCCTTTCTGTGTTTCAGCACCCCAGTTTGGGCTCAGACCAGTTGGAAGGGGCAAGCCGAAGTTTGGTCAGACCCCTCGCTTCCTCTTGACGGATATTTTGCCGCCACCGATCAGTTTCCTCGCAATACGATTTTGATTGTTGAAAGCTATCAGACCCATAAAACCGTGCAAGTACGAGTCACCTCTAGTCTGCCGCTGGGTTCACCCAACCTCGTAGTGTTATCCCCCAAGGCCGCTGCCGCTTTGGGTATGGAACAAGGTGAAAGTGTCCCGGTTTCGGTTCAAATTGACAATTCTTTAGAAGGCTACTTGGCCTCGGGGAACGACAAGACGTGGAATCCCGATTCGGATGTTTCACCTTCGTTAGCGACGTCTGCTAGCCCTGCACCTAGTCCGCCTCCTAGCACCGCACCGCCAGTTTCTGCCGCAAAGCCAGTGGTTCCTTCACTAAAACCAGTGACTCCTTCAGCATCGCCATTGCCTTCTGCCTCGCCATCGCCGGTACCCACAGCACCACCTGCGCCATTGCCTACTTCAGATAGTTTACCTGCTGTTTCTGCTCCTTTGCCCCTACCCGTACCGGCACCGCTACCTTTGCCACCCCCCTTACCAGCACCTGTTGCGGAAGCTCCAGCTCCTGTAGCGGAAGCTCCGGTCGCGACTCCAACCCCAACGCCGACTCCTACCCCCGCACCTGAGCCAGCTCCAGCGCCAGCGCCAGCGCCTGTTGCTCCCGCACCAGTGCCAGTTTCGCCCGAAACACCGGCAGAGGTTGCACCGGCTCTGACTTTAGCACCACCGCTACCCCCAGCTTCAGCAGTTTCAACTCCCGGCTTTTTAAAGGGTCCCATTTTGGGTAATGTGAGTCACGTTACCTCGCTGAAAGGGCAAAGTTACGTGCAGTTGGCCGCTTTTGTTAAAGAAGCTGATTTGCTTCGTGCGCTGAGTAAGATTAAGTCTTACGTTCCTTTGACGGTAATGACCAAAACTATCGGCAAATTGAACTACTTTATCTTAGTTGCCACCGCGCCGAGATCACAGTTAGGAGTTCTGCTGCTTCTGTTTCAACAGGAGGGTTATCTGACAGCCTTTGCGGTGCAGGGGTGAGTCAAGCGTTTACCGGTGAGGCGAGCGTTTGCCTTGGGACAAAGAACTAGGCTTAACAAGGCCTAGATTCAGGTTTCTCTTACCTTAGACCCAGGATTGCTGAGTTAACACTTTGTACCCCAGTGCGGGGCGCGCTGTTTCAATAGCCCGTTGCAAGGCGCGTTCAGCCTCATCAAGTAAAGTGTCGGGGAAGGTTATGCGCCCAGAAAGGGCACTAACCCCAGCAACGACACCAGGAAGCGCTAGCGAAGCGGCTTTTGCTTTTTGCAGAGCAGTTTCGAGCCCAGTGCCGGGCAGAATCACGGCATAAAAGCTGGGCGTTTCAAACCCTTCTTGGCTTCCTACGGCGTTAAAGAGACGACGTGCGGTATCTTGCGGGTTTCCCAACGGCAACCGAGAAAAGGCAATCACGCTGAGGTCTTGGTCGGGCAAGGCTTGGGAAAGTTCCCGAAGTCGTGCTTTTACATCATTTTGACGCTGTCCGCCCCGATTCTCGTCCTGTTGTTCCACGGGTGCCCCGCCAGCGGACGAAGAAAAATCTAGTTCTTCGAGTGTCAGCTCAGCCCATGGAGTGTCAGAGTTGCTCTTTGAGGCAGAGGCTAACTCCTGCTTGGGTTCTTCAAAGGTCTCAATATCAGGCAAATCGTAGTCCCAGTCCCAGGCTTTGGCCTGAACTGTTTCTGGATAGGACACCAGGGTTTGTTGTGACTCAGGGTCCAGGGCTGGAGTGTCGCCAGAGGTGGAATCCGAAGAAGTCCGCATCGTTGCGATTAACAAAAAGATTCCTGTTACCAACGTCAAAGCCGTCAAAAAGACACCCAAAGCCCGCATATCATTAAAGAGGTCGACTACGCCAAAAAACTGGCGGATTCCGGTCAGTTGCTGAGACGAGGGGGTATGGGGAATGAGAACAGAGGATTCCACTTGGGTAAAGAAATCTGGTTTCCAGGAGGGTAAGGGAACATAAGAGGTGGTTTCGGAGGTTGCCCTTGGTGCCGGGGGTGGGCCCCAATAAAATTCAGTGCCGAGCTGAGGGGAGCTGATGAAAACTACCTTCCAACGAGGGTCGTTCAGCAAGGTTTTTTGTAAAAGTGCCAAAGTATTGACTTGTGCCTCGGGTTGAGTGACGGTTGCCGCCACCTGCAAAGCCACCTGTTGAAGTGCTTGGTGCGAATGTTCCTGGGCTAAGTGCTTCTTGCCCCGCCAATCCTGTACTAGCCACAAGCTAAAGATGACCAGGCCTACAAAGACCACCACGGCGTAGATCCGCCACAATGTTGAGTTCATAGTCTTATTATATGTCAGGTCTTCTCGGGATAATCAAATATCCCGAAGAATTTCTAGCGCTTTTTGACGAGAATCTGCAAAAATTTCCTGCCAAGGAGGGGACAAAGATGCTGGAGCATTTGAGGCGGGTCCACCAGAGTGATGTCCACCAGAAGGGTGTCCACTCGACCAAGCGGCAAGCGGCCAAAGAGCTAGCCAGACTTCTGCTTGTGCCTTTGAAAGAGTCTGCGCGTAAGCTCGCCAGGTTTGCTCAGGCGCGGGTGCTGGTAGGCCTGACCATAAATTTTGCAGTTCCTTTTTAAGCTCTTTCCAGCGCTCGGCGCTCGCCAAAACTGACAACGAGGTCGAAGCCTTTCGGCTGGACGCTCTGCCTGTCTTACGGAGTTGCAAAGCCAGGCCCTCGCCATCCCAGGACTCAAAGTTCATCGACCAGGTTGCGACCCCGGTTTGTAGCTGTGTGCGATAACTCTGCAAAACGGCGTTAGTGTAGCTCAACCCGTGAGGGGTTTGCCAGCGTTGAACCGACGATGTTCGGAACGCAAAGCCGACCATTTGGCTGTCGAGAGGCTGTAAACGATTCGCCCGCTGGTCAAAGTATGGGTAAACGTACGTTCCCCGGGCATAGGTTTTAGCTTGGGGATAGGCAAAATCTAGGCCCCAAAGCAGGGCTTTTTGCGCCCCCCAGCGATAGGCGGCCTCGAGTGCTGAACCGGCGACTTGGCCGAACGGTGTCAACAGTTGGGGTAAATCCGGGTACCGTGCACCGATCCAGCGGTGCAGGGGCTGGGCACTCAAAAAGCGTAGTGTTGGGTTCGTCAAACGATTCAAAAGCGGCAGGGACGCAAGGTCAGCTAAAATGGGGATCTGGGAAGAAAACGCCGGTAAAAAATGCTGGTAGGACACCATTTGCCCGTCTAGGCTCACGATAAGGTCAGGTTCGATCCCACGGCACACCAGGGCGGGTAAAGCCGTATCGACGGCAAAAAGCCTATGGCTGGCCGGACGGTCATAGACAAGTTTACGGTTTGACGGGGCCTCTAAGGCCGATTCCAAACCGGGGCCAGCGCCAGCGATGATCACGGTATCCCAGGGCTCCCAGGCCAAACGAAAGGGTTTAAGTCGAGCCAGGTTCGTTAACGATTGACGAAGCCAGAGACGGCCCATTCTTGTCTGCGTTGATAAATCGCCTTTCCAGGAATCTTGCACCTGTTGCCAGGCGTGGTTCCAATCGCTCCTGTCAAAATCAGCGGTAGCTCGCCATTCCACGACCGAGAGAGTGCGATCCCACAAGGGAAGATGCCAGGTTTGCAAAAGTTGAATAAACTCTGACGGCGTCGAGGGAATAAAAACTGACGGGTGAGTCAAAATTTTTGTCCAGTCTGCCGAGCTTAAAGCCGCTTGCCAAAAAGCTAACCGAGGTTCGATGATCATAATCAGGGGTACCGTACGTTCAATCAGCCCCTGCAGGGCTTGGGGCGAAGGGCCTCCCCACAAAACTAAGGAACTTGTAGGGATACCTTCAAGCCACCTTTGGGCCTCTTTTGTTCGATCATAGGTTGAAAAACAAGCTGTAAGGGGTTGTTTCTCGGGAACGGGAGCCAGCAAGCTCCCATCACGAGCTTGCACCCAGGGGCCAGGCCAGGGCTGTAACAAAAGCAGTCCCTGTAAACCCGAAAGTTCTTGGGGTTGGCGAGTTTTTATGGCTTCAAGATTGCGGTGCCAGAGCTCGGTATTGGTCAAAGTAACCCTTCCCAATGGTCAAGCTCGTCTTCGTCAAACAGGGGCTGGCGGCCAGAAAACGATAAAACCTGGGCTAGTCGAGAGTCGGTTGCCCTGAGGGACCGAAGCCTTGCGAGGTTTTTGCGTAAAAGCTGTCGTCGTTCGTTACGGTCTGGCCAGGGGAAAGAATCGGGTCCTTGCAAGACAAAAGGTTTTTTAAGGGAGGGGGAACCCTTTGCCGCCAAAAGCAAGCTTTCGGCTTGGGCCAGAGGTAGCTCAACCATTGACTGCCAATGTAGGAGCGGTGGCTCGCCTAAAAGCCGAAAAACAGGTCGGGAAAAACGGTGGGGGGCGTCAAGCCACTCGGCATAGGTTTTCATCGCAGGACTGGTTCTACCACCGGGCAAGGCTAGACTTTGGGCCTGAAGGTTCTGCCAATGTCGAGTTTCGTCGGTATTGAGACGCTGACTAAGAGTGCTGAGTCGCTCGTCTACGGGGTGGGGTGACGCGTGTCTATACCCGCCAGCATAGGCTAAGTCCATACCAGCCACCAACACGGGGCCGGTTGTCGCGGCACAGGCCAGTTGTACCGCGCTGACAGCAACAGTCCCCTGACTGGGAACGGGCGGTAACAAGCCAGAAAACCCTGAAGCGAGTTCTAGCTCCCAAGCCTCACCTTGTGAAAAGTAGGCAACAGGATGGTTCTCGTGAATACGGTCTGCAGCCGAGGTCAGGGCACATAAAAGGGGAAGGGGGGTTTGGTTAACGGACCATAACAACTCGCGGGCGTACCAGCCGCCGTCTGTGGCGACGCCGAGGTCAGGGGTAAGCCCATGCGCAACGAGAAAACGAAGGCTAGAGGGCAGGGCCCACAGTTCATACCGCGAACGATAGCGTTTTAACCAGGGGAGCAAGGCGGTTAAACTCGGTCCCGAAGCCGCTACGATAAGGGGAGCATCACCGGGAACCAAGCGAAAAGGCGTCTGCCACCTGAGAAGGTTGCGCACAGCGTTTCGCCCAAAGCGCCTGCCAAAGGCCGCCCTGGTCAGCCACGAACCTTGAAAAAAGCGGAAGGTTTTGCGAAACGTCTCGACCCACTCCCTGGTAGCGTCCGGTGCGGCCCGCTCAAAGTGAGGCCAGCAGAGCAATTTTACCCCCTGCGGCCCTTTGTCGTAGAGGGTATCTTCGATCACGTTTTCGAGCGGGCCGCACGACGGGGACCACAGCTGGGAGGCCCCCGCTTTTTCGAGCTCGGCAAAGCAAGAACGTGAAGCGGTTAGGACTACCACGGTGGATTGTGGGTAAAGCTCCTTCCAGGCCCGCGTTAAAACGCCGGTCACATCACCGATTAAAAACAACGTGTCAGCCGCTTGTTGCTCGCTAACCCACTGACAGGCTTCTTCTTGTGGCGACCTCAAAGATTGGACGGTTCTTTCGCAAACTAAAACCTGACGCCGACCCTGGCGCTCGACAAGCGAGACGGGAAGATCACTCATAGCGTATTTAATCCCACAGGGGGGACGAGTTCGAAGCCGAAATAATGACACTCTGCCACGGCTGGTCATCGACCCAGGGAAGGGCGCGCTTGACTTGGTGCAAGAGAAGCTGGGGGTCCATTCGCGCGGGTAACAAAAAGACGCTATGAAGAGTTTGGGGGTCGGCCCAGGCGGCCCCCGAGTCTCCGGCCAACTCCTGAAGGGCTTTCCAGGTACGATGCAAGTAGGCCTGGGTGGGTTGGCCCTGAAGTTCTGCGGATTCAAGGAAAGGCTCTAGGGGCAAACTGAGGTGTAAAAGCCGGTGACCTTGACCCAAGGGACGTTGAAAGCGTGCTTTAAGGTCTGCTGGTTTTTCAGGAAGCCCTGGGGCCAAACGCTTGATCAGGTGATTATGCCAGGTAAACCAAAGGGAGTTAAATTCTTGGTCTTCTAAATCAAACAGTGGTGGACTTGTTAGCAGGATTCCCCCGACAAGCTCGTGCCGGGTCGTGGTAAGCGGTAAGGCAACGGGGACGGTGACCGAAAGGCCACAAGCTTTTAAAGCCGGAGTCCAGCGCTCTACTTCTGTAGGTCGCAACAGGTGAACTCTTCCCGTCTGCCACAACAATTTCACTTCGGAACTGAGTTCCAAGAGAGTTACAAGCGCGGTGTTAGCTTCGGTACAGGCCGCTAACCGAAACCGCTGACCTTTTCGGTCGAGTAATAACAGAGCCGCTGGGTTTAACGAAAGAAATTCTGCCGTGCGGGCAAACGTCTGAAGAACCGCATCGGCATTTTCTTGGACAGAATCATCGAGATAAACTAGAAGATCCCGATGAATCAGACCTTGAAAGGGTTTTTTTTTTCCTGAGCGGCTCTTTTTTTTCGAGCCTCATCCAGTAAGCCCATTATTCGACCAAACCTAACTCTTCAAACAGTTTTTTATACACTTCAAAATGTTCTGACTCGGCGAACTCTTGAATCTTTTCGTCGGGCAAATTCGCCAAAAGCTTGTCCATGTAACTCAAAACCGCTTTAAGTTCGCTTTTTAGCTGGGGTGAAACCTCGTCGCCCGAAGCGGCCGGAGCAACCGGCTCGGGTTCAAGAGCTACAGCGGCTACGGGTTCGTAGGGCTCTGCATTAAATAGATCCAGGTCATTTTCGGTTTCGGGTGAGGGCTGGGTTTCAAGCTCGGGTTCAAGCTCGTTGTCCAACTCTGGGCTTAACTCTTGTTCACCTTCAGTCGAAGTCGCAACCGGTTCAGGTTCAGCGGCTACGGTCTCTTCTTCTAGCTTGATCTCATCATCAAAAGGAATGTCGAGAATCGGCGATTCAATTTCAAAGACTGAGCTTGAGACCTGTTCCATCTCAGCTTCTTCTTCAAAAACACCTTGCTCAAACAGGTTGTCAGCTTCTTCTTCTGAGGTTTCTTCTTCTGAGGCTTCGGCTTCGAATGCTTCACCCAGCAAATTGTCTGTGGCGTCCTCGTCGAGCGGTTCAGGCAGGTCTAACTCTTCGGCGGTGTCAAGCTCTGGTGAGTCAAGCTCTGCCGAAAAGTCCTCTTCGAGTTCAATACTCTCGGGAACACCCAAGTGAGTCTCGCCAGGCAGAGGAAGATCGGCAGAAACCTCGGGGAAGTCCAGGTCTTGGCTTTCGGCTGACACCTCTTCGTCTGCCAAGGCGGTTCCTGCCAGAAAATCCTCGGCGTTGGTGGTCTCGGGTTCTGTCGAAGCTTCAGGTGCTTCGACGGGAGCTCCTTCGGCATCAAAACTAATGAGTTCTTCAGATTCCTCGGGTTCCAGGGTTTCGCCCGTGAGTTCGGTTTCATTGATTTCGGCTGTCGAGAAGATGTTGTCCAATTCGTCGCCGGTAAGGGCAATGGTTTCGTCCTCGTCCTCGTCAAAGAACCCGTGATGTGCCTTGGGAGCAAGGTCCGCCACCGGAGCTGATTCGACACCGGGAACAACCTTGATGGTTGAAAGTTCTTTTTTCAAATCGCTGAGTTCTTGTTTGATAGAACTGAGTTCCGACTCAATTTTCAAGAGCACTCGGGCCGCTAAGTCTTTGTCCTCGGGCGTCTGTGACGGGGGGACAGACGCAACTGACGGAGCTGGTGCCTCGGCAATCCCTTTCGTAAGGTCATTTTCTAAAGCGATGATTCGTTCCATGTCCATTTCATCTTCCGCGTCCAGAAGGGTTTCTTCAAAAATGCCGTCTGGTTCTAAAAAGAAGTCTTTAGCTTCGCTTTCGAGAATGACAGGGGCTGGTTCTTCGTTGAGACGCAAATCATCTTCCTTTACATCGGCAAAAATAGCAACCTCGGGCGCGGCTTCAGGTTCCGAGTCAAGCTCATCCTTACCGGGGAACTCAAGCTCAGGGACTTCAAGCTCGGTTTCGGGGACTTCAAGCTCGGTTTCATCAAGATCGGGAAATTCTGAAGGCCCGGCAAGTTCTGTAAGATCAGCCAGATCGGGTAAATCGGTAAGGTCTGGGAAGCTCGGTAACTCGGAGTCAACGCCAAGCCCCGCGTTCAGATCGTTCCCTGCTTCAGTAGCTAAGTCATTTTCACTTTTAGCTTCGGGTTCGGGTTCCTCATCCAAACCAAAATCCCCAAATTCCGACAGGTCGACCTCTTCGGCACCGGCGATGGCTTCAACTTTCGTCTCAGGATCCTCTCGTTTGACCTGGGCGCCTTCTAAGATCTCGAGCTCGCGGTCGTCGATATCGTCCTCGATTTCTATATCGATATCCAGAAATTCTTCTTCAGGTTCGGCTTCTAAGGTGGTGGGTGCTAGCGTTTCGTGGGGCGCTGCCGGTTCCTCGGCTTCTTGAAAATCAACAAAATCGTCGAGGGAAACCTCGTCAAACTCGCCCGAGACATCTTCTAAGCCAGGCTCCTCGACGCTTAAAGGCGGCTCCTCAACACTCAAGGGGCCCTTGTTGAACTCATCTTCTAGCGAAAGATCAGGGATACCGCTGTCGAGCGAGGGAAAATCGTCACTAGCCTCTTCGGTCAGGTCGAGGTTAGCCAATTCTTCATGTGATAAAAAATCTAAATCGGGGGCCGCCTCTGCGGGTTCTATCGCTTCGGGCGGTGCTACAGCCTCGGGCTGTTCATCGGTTTGCTTTACCCAGACGCCAAACGGATCCTGTGCCGCTTGTTCTGCGGCAGATCCGGCTACTTCCGCAGACGAGGCGGAAGAAAGGGTTTCGTTCTCGGCATCCTCAGCGTCGAGGGAAATCTCCTCAAAAGAAAAGGAGTCCAGATCGTCGAGTTCAAAATCCTTATTTTCAGGCATAACGGCACTCCTCCGGCGATGGGGTTCTATTATCTATCGGCATCCGGGCCAGTCTTACTTTATCATACTGGATACGGTTTTGTTTAGCTACGCTTTTTTTTTGAGTTTCTTCATGCTTCTTCCGTTAAAAAGGCTATGAGGGGAAATAAAATCATTCTCGCCGCATGGAGTGCCTTGGCGGTTTTCTGTGTGATCCAAGTCATCTGGGGACCTTTAGGTGTTCTTCAGACCAATCAACTACAAACCTATGAGAAAAAACTTGATAAGCGACTTGCCGACCTTCAAGATGAAAACGAGAGTTTGTGGCGCCAATATGACTCACTTCGCATCAGCGAGGGGGCTGTGCGTTTGCAGGCTCGGCAGTTAGGGTGGTTTGCCAAAGGTGACATCCCCGTTCGTGTTTTGTCGGGTCCCGCCTTGGGCAGTGGCTTTCATGAAGAGGTTTGGAGGGCCTATCGCCCCCATTTGCCCACCGATAACCTCAGCTTGTTCTTTCGTTCCGCCTGGTTTTTGCTGTTTTTTTTCTTTTACCTGGTGTTTTTCTTTGTGGACAAACTACGAGCGATGCCCGCCAGGCCTCAGACCTTTCGCCCCTTTGCCAAGCCGCAAAAAGCGGGAGTTGAAACGGCGGGGGTGCAAAAAGCGGGGGTGCAAGAACCGCCGGTTGAACCCGTTTTGGCAAAAGTTCAGCCTGAAAACCCAAAAACGACCAAGTTGCTTCCTGATGAGATTCCTCGCTTGCCTACCATTCGCGTGTGGGAAAAACAGGCGCCTGAGCCGATCTGGCGCGCCGAATTCCCCCAAATTCGTTCAGAACACTAGATTGTCTTCGAAAAAGAGGGTATCATAACCCGTCTAACCTCATAAGGAATGTATGAAATTCGAAGATTTTCCTTTACACGATAAAATCCTTGACGGGATTCGCGAAATTGGTTTTACCGAACCAACTCCCGTTCAGGCCGAAACGTTCGGCCTTCTTTTTCAAGGCAAGGATATCGAAGCCCAGTCCCAAACCGGGACGGGAAAAACAGCCGCCTTCCTCATCGGCGGCTTTCATCTGCTCATGTCTGATCCGAAATTTCAGGGCCGCAAGATGCTCGTGATTGCCCCAACGCGGGAATTAGCTGACCAGATTGAAAAAGAAGCCCTGTTGATTGGCAAGCATCTCAATTTGCGCATTGGGTCGTTTTACGGCGGCGTAGGCTATGCCCAACAGGAAAAACTGCTGGCCGAAGGCGTGGATGTCATGATTGGCACCCCAGGCCGCCTGCTTGACTTTGCTGGTTCGGGCAAGGTGAACTTTCGCGATGTTGGTGTTTTAGTGATCGATGAAGCCGACCGCCTCTTTGACATGGGCTTTTACCCTGACCTTCGCCAAATGCTGCGGACCATGAGCGATCCCGAAGACCGTCGAACTATGCTGTTCAGTGCCACCTTGTCCAGCAATGTCATGAACTTGGCCTGGGAGTACCTTAGGGATCCGGGGCAAATCGTCATTGAGCCCGAGAACGTTACGGTAGACCGCATCCGTCAGGAACTGTACCACGTGGCCAGCGACGAAAAGTTTGGTGTGCTGTTGTCGCTCTTACAAGAGTTTAAAAATAAGACGGCCATCATCTTTACCAACACCAAGCATACAGCCATTCAGGTGGCAAAACGGTTGGAACTCAATGGTTTTGCCGTCGAGTTCATCATGGGCGATCTTCCTCAAAGCAAACGCTTAAAGATTATTGAGGATCTTAAAGCAGGGCGCTTGCCGTTTTTGGTAGCCACCGATGTGGCCGCCAGGGGCCTTCATATTAACGATCTTGATCTGGTCGTCAACTACGACCTTCCCCTCGAAGCCGAAAATTACGTGCACCGCATTGGCCGCACTGCCCGCGCTGGTAAAGAAGGACGGGCTGTGAGCCTAGCTTGTGAAAAATATGTCTACGGCCTTAAGGCTATCGAAGAGTATATTCACAACAAGATCCCCGTCGCCTGGTTCGAAGAAGGCCAGCTGGTCGAAGACAAAAGCCGAGGCGTTCCTATTCGTATCGACGAAGAAAGCCGAGGCCCTCGTGGCTCCCGTGGTCGTCAGCCCTTGCGTGGCGAAAACCGGGATCGCGGACCGCGTGGTCCTCGCCGCGATAAGCCGATGACAATTCGTTCGTCCTCGTTGGTGAATGAAGCCACCGGTGCTCGCTCGATGGAGGGCGCCAAAGCCGAAGGGCCCAAGCGCGATCGCCGACCAAGACGTGACGACAAAGAACGTACGTTGAACCCGGAACGCACCTCGACTCAGGGCGAACGAATTGCTGCTGCGGCCGCCGCCGTGGGTACAGCTCGTCCGAAGGGACCCCGCAACTCACGCAATACGCCCCGCAAAGGTGAAGGGCGTCCGGAAGCACCCCGTACAGAAAAGCGACCAGAAAATCGTCGTGAGCCGCATCCCGAGGTTCGTCGGGAAGCGGGAGTTCGCCGTGATTCTCAGGTTCGCCGCGATCCTCGTGGTGAAAACCGACGGGATAAAAAGCCTGTGGCCGCTAAGTCGGGCTCGGGGATTCAAGATCGCTTAGACTACTACAAGTCTAAGTACGGCGAAGATTTTAAAGCCGTTCATGTTGCACCCGAGAAGAAACCGAAACAAGGCTTCTTGGACCGTTTGGCCAGCGTCTTAGGGCTTAAGAAAAAATAGGGTTATAGACAAAATGAGTTTTGATATCCTGGTGCTTCTTGCGCCTGGCTTTGAAGAAATCGAAGCACTGTACCCCGTCGATCTTTGGCGACGAGCCGGTCTTTCGGTAACGACAGCCGGGGTCGAGGCCCAGGAGGTCACCGGCTCGCATGGGATCACCGTGCGGGCTGATTTTGCCCTTTCACAGTTTCTCGATGCCAATCGTGACCCTTATCAGGCTGTTTTTTTGCCCGGTGGCATGCCGGGTGCCGAAAACTTGTCACGATCACCTTTGGTGGTGTCTGTCCTTAAAAAGGCTTTAGAAGAAAACCTCTGGGTTGCCGCTATCTGCGCCGCACCCGCTGTCACGTTGGGGCGAAATGGGCTGTTGCGTCAGCGCCAGTTCGTCGGGTTCCCTGACTTTGCCGACGAGGGCAAGGCTCACGGTGGTATTTGGCAAGACCACGACGTTGTGGTTGATGGAAACCTCATCACCAGCCGTGCCATCGGTACGGCCCACCTTTTGGCCCTCGAGGTTATTCGCCGGCTAAAATCGGACGAAGCGGCTCAACAGGTGAGCCGCCGTGGTTTAATTCCTACCAATTGACGTTACGCGAGAATCGACTTTAACGCCGGGTTCTTCTTTAGCTCTTTTTCAAGAGCTTTGGCGCGTTCGTGATTGACATACTTTGGGTCCTGGAACGAATAGGTGAAGTTGGTATGGATGTCGTAGGTACCCTCTGTTAGGGCGTAGGTATCTTCGGTCATGACCAGCTCTTCGTCCGTAGGAATGACAAATACCTTAATCGGAGAGTTATCGGCACTGATGCAGGTTTCGGCATTTCGGGTTCGTGACAGCTTGTTTTTTTCGCGGTCTAGGATGATGCCCAACCCTTCGAGTCCTTGCAGGGCTTCTTCACGAATCTGAAAGGCCATTTCGCCAACCCCAGCGGTAAACACAATGGCGTCCACCCGACCGAGCGCAGCCATGTAGGCGCCGATGTATTTTTTGAGGCGATAGCCTTCAATTTGACGCGCTAGCAACGAGTTGGGGTCACCTTCGTCGGCAGCTTTGTTCATATCGCGGCGATCTGAGAATTTTTGCGTGATGCCAAGAATCCCTGACTTTTTATTCAGCTCGTTTTCTACTTCAAGATTGGTCATTCCGGTTCGGCGGCAAATGTAGCTAATAATCGCGGGGTCAATATCACCCGAGCGGGTGCCCATCACCAAGCCTTCGAGAGGGGTAAGACCCATCGAAGTGTCGTAGGCACAACCATTCTTAACCGCACTCATCGAGGCCCCATTGCCGACGTGGGCGATGATGAGGTTGGTGTCGGCCGGGGCTTTTTTCAATAAAACAGAGGCCCGCTTGGCGGTGTAGAGGAACGACGTTCCATGAAAACCGTAGCGTCGGACGCCGTAAAAGCTGTACCAGTTGTAGGGAACAGCGTAGACATACGACGAAGCTGGCATGGTCTGGTGCCAGGCTGTATCCAGGACGGCAACCTGCGGAACTCCAGGAAGCACCTTTTGTGCCGCTTCAATACCCGAAATGTTTGCCGGCAGGTGCAAGGGGCCCAGGTCAATCAACTCACGGAAGGTCTGAAGGGTCTCAGGGGTGATCAGGACCGACTTGGCGAACTTTTGACCGCCATGAAGAACCCGATGACCCACGGCCACGACTTCCTTTAAAGATTTGACAACGCCCATCTTGCTATCGGTAATGCATTCCAAAATCAAATGAATCGCGGTTTCGTGATCCGGAATCGATTGGGTCACCGTATAGGGCTCCGTGTGATGCGGAATGTGTTCGAGAACAGCTTCGGACGAGCCGACCCGTTCCACAATTCCTTTGGCTAAAACACGGTGTTCTGTCCATAAATAGACCTGGTACTTTACGGAAGAACTTCCGCAATTCAATGTCAAAATAACCATATGACCTCCCAGCGTAGTTTGTCACGAAGGGAAGGGAACTTCAAGGTGTTGAAGCGGTACGCCTTAGCTTTCTGTTAAAGAAGGCGTGAAAACCTTAAATCGACGATTGATGAAAACTCTTACCCTCGGGTTGCTGGCCGGGGGGGCGGTATCCCTTTGGAGCCAAGTGCCCGACTTAAGTGCGTTGTACGCCACCGAAAACGGTCTTTTGACCAGGACTCAGCTGAGTGCCCAGAGTTTAACGTGGGGTGGCTGGTTGGGCTGGAAGTCCTCGGGGGCCACCCCGGCTGGCTTGTGGGCCGGGCCGGTGCTGGTGGGGCCCTTGACTGTAGTAAAAAGTTCGCCCGAAAAGCTCTCGTTCTTGTGGTCGGCTCAAGCCGGAAGGGGCAGCTTTGGTTTCGTTTTAGGGCGAAATGGTCCTTTTAGCTTGTGGCTGAATCAGACTACCAACACCGCCGAAGCCGGTGGGCAGGGAGCCTGGCAGGGCGCGTGGGGCGGGTTGGGGGTGTCCTTGAGGCGGCAAGTGTCTTTATCAGAAAGCTGGGTGGGGTTTCGCGACAACCTACGGCTGGGCGGACGGTGGTTGTTCAAGCCTTGGGAACTGCGGGCCGTGGGCGAAGCCAAGCTCAGTGACGTGCTAGGAACCGACAGGTCAGCCAAGCTCGAGGTGAAACGCTACGATCGAGCGTGGTCGTTGTGGTTGTACAGCGAGTGGAAAGAATCCTGGAAGGCTTTTGGCGAGGTTACCTGGCGTCATGGTGCCTGGAAGCTCAAAACTGACGCCGAGGTCAAACTTAGCCCAGTCGCCAACGAGGGAAGAAGCGAGGTGGACAGCTTACGCTTCACTCCGCAAGTGCTGTGGGGGCTAGGCCAAGCGTTTGAAGTGCGTGGAGAAGCGCGTCTTCAGTGGCTAGGGGCTTGGACAACGGTGCCGAGTGTTCAACCAGCGGCCGGGGTTTGGTGGCACGGAGGGTTTTCACCTTCGCTTGAGGTTGAGGGGGCCAACGAAAAACAATTTTGGGCCGTGTACGCTACCGCGAGTTCTCAAGTCCAAAAAACGAGCCTTTTAGTTGCCAAAGCGGGACTTACCTGCCGTACCACGTTGCCTGTGTATGAACTTTCGGCCGAGGCTCTGTGGGTCGCGCCTCCGCTGAGGGTTCGCCTAACCCTATCGCGTCAAAGTGAGGTGCTCGGAAGTGTTCCCCTAGAAGTCTGGGGGCCGCTATCGCAAATCAGCCTGACCGTGTTTTGGGATTACCAAGGGGATACTCGCAAACCTTAGGTGAGTGGCGCCCAGTCGCCGACGTAAAGAACCTCTTCTTCGAGCAAAAAGCCGGTTTGATCGTAGACTTTTTGCTGAACGTCCTTGATCAGGGCGCGCAAATCAGAGGCCGTGGCCCCTCCCTCGTTGACAATGATGTTGCCGTGCCAGTCCGAGACCACGGCGTGACCGCGACGCAGACCCTTAAGACCGCACCGGTCAATGATGACGCCCGAGGGGTCATGAAAGCGTCGGTCGTTTTTAAAAATGCTCCCGGCGCAAGGTAGGCGGTAGTGACCCTTTTGCAGTCGGTCGTTGTAGTTGGTGTTCATGATGGTTTGTAAAGTGTCGCGGTCTTGGGGAACGGTTTGAATCGTAACCTCGACGATAATGCCGGGCAGGGTTTGAAACGGCGACACTTTATAGCTCCACGCTGAGGCGGGAAAGCTCACCTCGTGAAGGCCCTTTTCGGCGTCAAGAACAAGAGCGCGAACAAAAACCTCAGACGCTTCGCGACCGTAGCACCGAGCGTTCATCCAAAAAGCACCGCCGACCGAACTGGGCATGCCATAAAAGGCTTCGAGGGCCGAAACGCCCCGATCTCGGCACAGCTCAACGGCCGTATCGATCGACAAGCCGGCCTGGACGTGGAACAGGTTGCCCTCAAATCGCCAGCTATTTAGCGTTGTCAGGTTGACGGTTACGCCCCGCAAGCCTTGGTCCGAGGCTAAAAGGTTGGCACCCTTGCCCAGCACAAACAACGGCGCGGCCAGCTCTTGGCAAAACTCCCAAACGGATTGCAAATCTTGGACAGTAGCAGGAAACACCATGACCTCGGCGGGGCCGCCGACGGCAAAGGTGGTGTGCTTCGACAGTGGTTCCTCGTAGAGGACACGCCCCTGAAGGTTGATTTTTGCTACCTTTTCCCCTAGATTGAACATGCGCCCCATTCTAGGTGTTTACCACGAGAAGGAAAAGTCCTTTGGGCGCAGGAGTTCGTGTTGTCCTTGAAATTTTATAACACCATGGAACGCCGACTGGTGGACTTCCAACCTCTGGTCGAAGGCCAAGTTTCGATGTACTGCTGTGGCCCCACGGTGTACAACTATGCCCATATTGGGAACCTTCGCACCTATATCTTTGAAGATGTCTTGCGGCGGACCTTCGAAACCCTAGGCTACGAGGTGAAGCATGTGATGAACGTCACCGATGTTGGCCACCTGACCGGCGACGGGGACGAAGGCGAAGACAAGATGCTTCAAGGGGCCCGTGAGCGAGGTCGTACCGTCTGGGAAATTGCCCGTTTTTTTTCGGATGCCTTTTTTGAAGACGCCACTAGGCTTGCTATTGAAAAGCCTAGTGTGGTGTGCCCCGCTACCGAACATATTGACGATATGATTGCCCTGATTCAAAAGCTCGAGAGCAAAGGCTTGACCTATCAAGCGGGGGGCAACGTCTACTTTGATACCTCGAAGTTCCCCGAGTATGGTCGGCTGGCCCTGTTAGACCGCCAAGAAACCTCGGTGGCACGCACCTCTTACGATAGTAATAAACGCAACCTGCGCGATTTTGTGCTCTGGTTCACGCGCTCGAAGTTTGACGGGCAAGCCATGGTGTGGGATTCCCCCTGGGGCCGAGGTTACCCCGGCTGGCATATTGAATGTTCGGCGATGAGTATGAAGTACCTCGGTGAGTCTTTTGACCTTCACTGCGGGGGAATTGATCACATTCCTGTGCATCACACCAACGAAATTGCCCAAAGTGAAGGCGCTATCGGCAAACCTTGGGTCAAATACTGGCTTCACGGCGAGTTTTTGCTCCTTTCAAAAGAAAAGATGTCTAAATCGACGGGTGAGTTTTTGACTCTGCAAAAGCTCATCGAAAAGGGCTACGACCCCTTAGATTACCGTTGGTTCTGCCTGGGGGCCCATTACCGCAGTCCACTGACCTTTTCGTGGGAGGCGTTGGAGGGCGCCCGCAACTCGCGGCGCAACTTACTCGACAAGGTGCGCGAGTGGAAGCGCGCCGGTGAGCCCCTGCCCCTGAGCGAAGCCGGGAAAGCCTACCTGGCTCAATGGCGCGAAGCCCTTGAAAATGACTTAGCGATGCCGCAGGCCCTTTCGGTGCTTTGGGCTGTCGTAAAAGACACCCAACTGCCCCCCGGCGAAAAGCTCGCGCTAGCCCTGGCCATGGACCAAGTTTTGGGCCTGGGCCTGGCTCAACTGAGTGCCCCCGTTGAAGAGGCCGTCCCTAGCGAGGTACAGACGTTAGTGCAGGAGCGTCTTGCCGCGCGAAAAGCCAAAGACTGGGCCGAGTCTGATCGTTTACGGCAAGAAATCAAAAACCTAGGCTGGCTGGTGGAGGACACTCCCCAAGGGCCGGTCGTGAAGCGAGCTGTGTAACGTGCCGCCTTTCCTTCTGTTTTCTATCGTGACAGAGTTCTCAGCTTACGATGATTTTTCGAAAGTCTACGAGACCTGGTTTCCTTTGCTCTACAGGATTGTCTATCGCATGACAGCGCGAGAGGACATTTCTGAAGAGGTGGTTCAGGAAGCCTTCATCAAGTACTACGAGCGACGCGATGTGTTGCCCAAGGATGAAGGTCTGAAGTTTTGGCTGATTCGCGTAGTACGCAACCTTGCGTTGAACTACGAAAAGCGAAAAGGCCGGGAACGTCGAGCGGTAGAGCGGCATTATCATGAGCCTAAGCTTGACCTGGGGCACGAAGGGGAACGTTCTGTCGAACGAAAAGAGACAATTCAGGAGGTTCAACACGCTTTGTTGCAGTTACCCTACAACCTCAGGATTGTTTTAATTCTTAAGGAGTACGCAGGCTTTGCGTATGCCGAAATCGGAAAGATGCTGGGCATCACCGAAGGCAACGTCAAAGTCCGTGTCTTTCGCGCCAGGAACCAGTTGGCCCAGCTTTTGGGCGAGGAGAGATCATGAAAACCGACCACTTCTTGATTTCCGCTCATGTGGATCATGAGGTAGAACCTCCTTGGGACCAAGTAGTCGAGCAAAAAATAGCTACGGACCCCCAATGGAAAGAAGAATGGGAACGTCAAAAGTTTATTCATGAAAAGCTGGCCCAACTGGCCGACCCTGAATCGTTAGAAAAAGCCCGCGAAACGGTACGCTTGCGTCTTGAAGCCCTACGTTCGACACCACGCGCTTCACGGCATTTCGACCTCAATTGGGTAGGGCTGGCCGCAGCGGCGGCAGTTTTTGGCCTGGTAGTAGGCGGGTTTGGCTTTTGGCTGGGCCGTCAGACCACGGGCGCCAGCGTGGCCGAAGTGCATGTGCAGCTTCCTTCAGGCTATACGGTTCCGCTCAATGGCAATAGTCAACTGATCAAGATGACCTCGTTCGAGGGGGGAAACCGCTAGATGGCACGACCGCGCTGGGGAGCTCTGCTGTTGTCGCTGACGGTGCTGGGCCTAGCTCCTTTGACAGCACAGGATCTTCCGGCGATGCCGAAGGTCGATATTTCGCTCGTTCCCCAGGTGATTCAAGGGGATATTTCGAAGGTTTTGTGGCAAGACCCTCGCAGCCTTTCGGCGACGCTGGGTAAACCACTTGTGGTCTCTCTGGATGGTGAAAACTTTAGACTTCGTGTTAGTATGACGGTGTATCCGCATAAAAAGGGGTACTTTCTGGTGGTTCAACAGGAAGTAGCCAGCCGGAGCCAAGGCGCAGAAGGATTTCGCTCTTCGGTTCAATCGGTTGCGTGTACACCGGGAGATAAACTGCTCTTCTATCCTTTTGGACAGGCCGTCCCCGGCGGTGCCGAAGAGCTGGTATTGGAGATATCGGTACAGCCGCATGAAGCCCATCACTAATCCTTTTCTCCGCTTTGCCCTCCGCTCCTGGCCCTTTGTGGCGCTGGGAGGCTTGATGGTTCTATTTGCCGTCATTTTGATTTTTTCGCGAAAATCTCCGGTGATTCAGAGCCTGGACCCATCCATGGCGGCACCCGGGCAAGAAGTGGTGCTGACAGGGAGCTACTTTGGCCGCACGGTTCGTGACGGTACGCTGACCTTGGCGGGTAATGTGATTTTACCCTCATCGATTATTAAGTGGTCCGATCACCGCATTGCCTTTAAAGTTCCTTCGGACGCGCTTTCGGGGCTATTAACCATTGCTAACAGTCAGGGAGTCAGCAAGGGGCTGTTGTTTACCAATACCAACGAGATCCCCATGGTGTGGACGCCAGCACTCAATACGTTGCAACCGTATATCGAGGCCGTGACCCCCGCGTCACCCGTCACTGGTACGGTGCTGACCTTGCGAGCTACCCGGATTCCCGACCACGAGGCGGGGTGTTATGTGGAACTCAGAGCCCCCCATCAACCCAGCGTTCACTTTCATGATTTTGTCTCGTGGAACCCCCGTTCGGTGCAAATTCGTCTCCCGGTCGGCTACGGGCCGGGCACTCAGCTGGTGTTTCATACGCCTGAAGGGAATAGCCCCCCGTTTGACCTAGGGGCAACCTCGCCGGCCGAGTGGCAAAACCCTGTCACCTACAAGCTGACGTTTGAGGCCGACTGTGAATTTTCGAGCGGTACCGGCGACGCGATGTTTTGGTTAAACCTGCCCGACCCCTCGCAAAGCCTTCAACCTTATCAGGTTAGTTTCAGTAAACAGCCCCTGCCGGGGAGTCAGGGCGAGCTGTTGCCGTTTGCGTTTCCTGACGCTGGTGGAACCCAGAGCCTGACGTTTACCCTTCAGCTGACGGCCCGCGAGTTTCACTGGGTGGGGACTTCGGGCTCGAACACTCCCTCGGGAAGTTCCGCGTCAAACAGTAAGGCCCCGGCCCAGGCTAGCCTCGGTTGGGGATCAGCTTGGGATAGTTGGCAAGAAGCAACCTGGCAGGTCCCTTCGCAAACCTGGGCGGCGGCGCAACAGGTTTACCAGAAAGTTTTGGCCCATTTTTCAGGAGTCAAGGGGAGTGATGGGCTCGCCAAGCCAGCAACGCCCGATCAGGTTTGGCAGAACTCTACCCCGACGCCCTTTGAACTTACCCTCACGTATGCGGCGGCCCTAAAGTCAGTCAACATCGTCAGCCGCGTAGTAGCCGGCTTTTTGGTTCAGGGTAATACCGCTCAACCTCACACTTGGGTAGAGTTTTGGGACCCTGGTGCAGGCTGGATCCCTGCTGACCCAGCCTTGGGCCTCGGAACGGCGAACCCGCTGACGCAGTTTTCGGCGTTGGATAACCGGCACATTTTTTGGTCCGCAGGTCCGGTCCTGATTGAACGCGGCGAAACGGCGTCGCACCTTGTGGATCAGCTGGTGCCTTTTAGCTTTCAGCGAAGCTTTATCGAGGTCAACGGGGGCCTACACGGGTCAGTTCTTTGGCACGAAGTGAGTGTCAATTCTTAACCTTGATTGACAGGGGGGGGCTGGCCTCCTATACTACAAGAGTAAAGGTGGGTGTCTAGTAACGCATGGAAAATCCGCTGCAGTTAACCTTAGTCAGCTTCAAAAAAGACGCCTACATCATCGTTGAAGGAAAGGCGAACGCGGAGCATTTCTTCATCATTCGGTCGGGAAAGGTACGCCTGAGTAAAGAAGTGGAGATCGTCGAAGAAGGCGAATCGAATACGCTTGAACCTGGCGACTTTTTTGGGGTCGTTTCGACGATGAGCGCGCATTCTCATATTGAAACCGCCCAGGCGGTTACCGATGTTACCCTGATTCAAGTCCACCGTGACCAGTATGGCCTCTTGATTGAACGCAACGCCCCCGTCGCTATGAAGATTATTCAGGGCTTTTCGAAGCGGGTGCGGTATTTAGACGAGGCTTTAACCAAACTGACCTTCAAAAATACCTCCGAGGGTGACCCGGATATTCTTTTTAAGGTGGCCGAGTACTACGTCAGGCAGAGTAAGTACAACCAGGCGTTTTTTGCCTACTACCACTATGTCAAAGCCAACCCCCTGGGAATGCATGCCGGTGCCGCCAAAGAACGGCTGGCTAAGATTAAACCCTATGCCAAAACCGCCTACTTAGACCCACCCAAGGACGAGTTTACTCGCAACTACCCCAAGGACACGATGATTTTTGCCGAGGGCCAGACTGGGGATGAGCTGTATATTCTTCAACGGGGTCAGGTCAAAATTTCAAAAATCGTCGGCGACAAAGAAGTTCTCTTGGCCATTTTAAAGCCGGGGGATATTTTTGGCGAAATGGCCTTGATTGATAGTAAACCTCGTTCAGCGTCGGCCGATGCCTACGAAGATGCCGTATTGTTGGCCGTAAATAGGGTCAATTTTGAACGCATGGTTACCGCGCAACCCCAAATCATTACCCGGTTGACAACGCTCTTGGCCGAGCGGATCTGGTTTATTTACAAGCAGTTGGCCAACGCCACCCTCGAAAACCCGGTGGGGCGTTTGTACGATGCCTTGTTGATTCAGCTTGAAAAGAACCGCGTGGCTGTTAGGCCTGGTTTAAGCCATAGCTTTGCCTTTGGACCCAAAGACCTGTTGAACATGGTGGGGTTTTCAAGTGCCGAGGGCAACGGGTTTATCCGCGAGCTGTTAAAAACTCCCGGTGCCCGTCTTATCGAAGAAAAGATCACCGTGGGCGATGTTTCAGAAATCGAAAAGCAGGCCAAGTATTTCCGCAAGATGGACCGCCTGGCGAAGTCGCGTACCTCTCGTTAAAGGTCGAGCACTCCTCGTTAAGGCTTTTCTTTAAAATGTACCAAGGTGGCACCTTTGCCTCCCCAGCCGTAGGGGGCGTCTTGAAAGCTCTCGACGGTGGGTGTCTTAGCCAAAATCTTGCGAACATTTTCGCGTTGAATTCCTAAGCCTTTGCCATGAATTAAGACCACATCCCGAAAGCCCTTGGCGTAGGCTTCGGCGAGGTATTCAACAACTACAGGCCCAAACTCTTGCGGACGAAAGCTGTGTAAGTCGATTTCGGGGCCGATGGGGACAAGTACGGCGTCGTCGGGTAAGGAATCTTGTTTCGAATCCATGCCACAAGAATACCACCCCTCGCACCTAAAAGCGAGCCTTATTCCTGTTGTCCCGAGGCCCCCTTTTTGGTAAACTGGTCCCCATGAGTCGCGAAGAATTACCCAAAGTCTATGCCCCGAAAGATTTCGAAGACCGAATTTACGAGTTCTGGCTACAAAATCGGCTATTTGAACCCTCCTCTACCCAAGGTGAACCGTTTACGGTGGTGATCCCCCCTCCCAATGTTACGGGAGTTTTGCACATGGGGCACGGCCTTAATAACAGTCTGCAGGATGC
Organism: Spirochaetales bacterium; assembly: GCA_027451945.1. Lineage (GTDB taxonomy): Bacteria > Spirochaetota > Spirochaetia > JABEVK01 > JABEVK01 > JABEVK01. The sequence continues at coordinate 79,849 of DAIDHT010000038.1, read as the reverse complement.
TTTGGTGCGCTACTGGCGCATGAAGGGCCGTCCGACCTTGTGGGTGCCGGGGACTGACCATGCTGGCATCGCGACTCAGCAGGTGGTGGAACGCCGCCTGGCCAAAGAGGGAAAAAACCGTCACGACCTGGGGCGCGACAAGTTTGTTGAGCTAACCTGGTCGGTTAAGAACGAACATCACGCCGTGATTTCGCGCCAGCTTCGCAAGATTGGGGCCAGTGTGGACTGGAGCCGAGAACGCTTCACGATGGACGAGGGCCTTTCGCGCGCGGTGCGCGAAGTGTTTGTTCGCCTGTATGAAAAAGGTTTGGTCTACAAAGGGCATTACTTGGTGAACTGGGACCCCGAAGCTCAGACCGCTATTGCCGACGACGAAGTGGAATACAAAGAAGTTAACGGCTTTTTGTACCATATCCGTTACCCGTTTGCCGACGGCTCGGGCTCGGTACAGATTGCGACCACCCGGCCAGAAACCCTGCTGGGTGACTCGGCCGTTGCGGTTCACCCCGACGACGAGCGCTACCAGGGCTTGGTAGGTAAACTGCTCAAGCTCCCGATTGCTGACCGCGAGATTCCTCTGATAGCCGATGGGTTTGTTGACCGTGAGTTTGGAACCGGTGCTGTCAAGATTACCCCCGCGCATGACCCGAACGACTTTGAAGCCGGGCATCGGCACAACCTCCCTCAGATCAATATTTTGAACCCCGATGGAACACTTGGCCCCAATGTTCCCGAACGCTACAGGGGTTTAACTACAGTAAAAGCCCGCAAGCTGATTGTCGAAGAGCTGACAGAATTGGGGCTGTTTGTCGCTCAGGAGCCGCACAAGCACCAGGTTGGCCACGGTTACCGTTCGGGGGCGGTGATTGAACCCTACCTGTCGGAACAGTGGTTTGTTCGTATGAAGCCCTTGGCAGAAAAGGCTCTAGACGCCCTGCACCAAGGCGAGATTCGGTTCTACCCTCAACGCTGGGAACACACCTACGTGCACTGGATGGAGACGATCAGGGATTGGTGCATCAGCCGGCAACTGTGGTGGGGACACCAAATTCCGGTGTGGACGTGCCAAGCCTGTCACCATGACAACGTCAAAACCGAAGCGCCGCAGAAGTGTGAAAAGTGCGGATCGGCCGACTTAGTGCAAGACACCGACGTGCTCGATACGTGGTTCTCGAGCTGGTTGTGGCCTTTCTCGACCTTGGGTTGGCCCGACAAGACCCCGGACTTAGAACGGTTTTACCCGACCTCGGCGTTAGTAACGGCCTACGACATTATCTTTTTCTGGGTGGCCCGCATGATTATGGCCGGAAAAGAGTTTACCGGCAAAGCGCCGTTCCGCGATATTTATATTCACCAGTTGGTCCGTGATAAGCAGGGCCGCAAGATGTCGAAATCGCTAGGGAACGGCATCGACCCGCTTGAAATTGTCGATGAGTTTGGCGCCGACGCCCTGAAGTTTACCTTGGTGTACATGTCAGCCCAGGGCCAGGATATTCTTTTGGACAAAGAAGGGTTCCGCCTGGGGTCAAAGTTTGCCAACAAAGTGTGGAACGCCAGTCGTTATCTGTTGATGAACTTGCCCGACGAGGGCCTGTTGGCCCCAGAACAACTGAAGTGGTCTACGGTGGACCGCTGGATTTTGACCCGTTTGAATTCAACCATTCGTGCCGTCGATGAGGCGATGGCCTCGTACAAGTTCAACGATGTTGGGCACGCCATTTATGAATTTTTTTGGAATGATTTTTGCGATTGGTATATTGAGGCGTCGAAACGTGACTTGTCGAGCGATCAGGTGGACCAGCGCCGCCAAGCGGCGACCAAGCTGTTGCTGGTACTCGAAGAGGCCCTTCGGTTAATGCACCCCTTCTTGTCGTTCCTTACCGAAGAGATTTCGCAAAAATTGCCCCGGCATGCCCCGAACCTGGTGACCGCACCCTTCCCGGTGGTTGATCCCCAACGGGAAGATCAGGCCAGCGCCCACGCCATGCAGGTGTTGCAAGAGATTGTTTCAGGTGTCCGCGCCCTGCGGAGCGAGTTTACGATACCTGCCGAAAAACAGCTGAAGGTGAGCCTTGCCCTCAGCCCCGAGGCGCCGGCGCGTTCGTTCTTACATGAAGAAGAATCGTTGATCCGCTTCTTTATGAATGCCGAGTCGCTGTCGTGGACCGAGCTGGGCAACAAACTGCCCGGCGCTGTTAAAGTGATCGGTACCGGCTGGGAAGCTCACGTGTTTGTCAAAGAGATGGTCGATGTTCCCAAAGAACGCGAAAAGTTGCACAAGACGATCGAGAAAACTCGCAAGTATGTGCAAGCGGTTGAAGCCAAGCTGGCCAACGCGGCCTTTACGGCTAACGCACCCGCCGAAGTTATCCAAGCGGAACGCACCAAACGCGACGAGGCCAGTTCTACCCTGGTGCGCTTAGAAGCGTACTTGGCCGACTTGGGTTGAGACTTCGGTGGGGAGCTTTACCACCGCGCGACCCGAAAGCCAATGAAGTTAAAGGCGTTGTAGAGTTCGGCACTCCCACGGGCAGAGACTTCGCTGGCGGCGGCATTACCCGAAAAGCTGTTGCCCCGCACGACTTTTTCTAGGTTCTGCTGGGCGGTGGTTGGGCCAGAGTAATCGGTAGTGTCGGTGCCAGGATACGCAGAATACCAATCTTGGCACCATTCGCTAACATTGCCGCTCATATCATAAAGCAAAAGTTCATTTGGGCTTTTGGTGCCAACCGGGTGTGGCCTTCGGTGGGGAGCCGGTAGCCATTGGCTGACCTATTGATTTGGACAGCGTCCCAAGCTGGCGAATCGGTAACAGGAATTTTACCCCAAAGGGCAGGGTTGGTTGAGCCTAAAATTGAGTACACCGGCGTCAAGTTTTCGAGCTGGCTGAGGTCATTGCAAAACACCAGGCACGCATACCAGTTCGCGTTCTCGAAGGGAAGAGTGGCCCCCTGGTAAAAGCTCGGGTTGGGCAATTGCGTCACCGTCTGCCACTGCGCTTCGGTTATCAGGTTGGGGCTTAACGCAAAGGAACTCACCGTCATGTTGGCCGTTCCGTTGGCAAAGGTTCCCCCCGTGATAGGAACGAGTGCCCCCAGAGTTGGTGAGTTATAATTTTGCCCAGGCTGGTTTGTGGGACTCGTGGGCGAACCGCACGCCGCCAGCCCGACCAGCGCGACCAGCGTGAAAAACCTCAACCTCATGACCTTTTTAGTATAAGGCAACGAAATTTCTGCGTAAATGGCACCGGCGCGAAAATTTGTAAGCACAATCACGTTAAGAACAAGCCTACATCGCGACAAGTTTGTGATTGTAACGCAAAGAGTTTGTGATTACATCGCGAAGAGTTTGTGACTGTAACTCGGAGAGTTTGTGATTGTAACTCGGCGTGAAATAGACGTGAAGCTAATCGGGGTGAGGAGGTGGAGCAACCCAGGACCTCGTAGGGCTGGCTTGACGCTGAAACAGACTCGATCTAGGCTTAAAACCCGTGGATGAGGAGGTCGATTATGCCAAGTTCGAACAATTATTCAGCGATTTCGCGTATCGGGCGGCTTGAGAGAATCTCGGCCATTGAACCCATTCGGCCACGCGAGCGAAGCGATGGGGCCAAGCCTTTGGGCTTTGTGCCCGAGCCTTACAAGAACGGCAAGACCTTTTTTCAGATTCTTGTGGAAGCCATAAAACTTACTCAGGATGGAAGTGGCGAGAATGGGTAAGGGGGAGGGGGTGGTGATTGGTTCTATGGTATACTCGATAACTAAATAATCTATTGACAGACTTTATTCACTGTATGGGCCTTTTACTTATATGTGGAAGTTTTCCACACAGCAAGGTTCTTTAACGAAAAAAAAGTCTTAAAACTGGAACCCGTGGGATAAGTTGATGCATGAAATGACCATTGAAGATTGTAAATCTCTGATGAGCAGCCCCATTTATCAGCAATTACTACAGGATTTTTGCAGACGTAGGCCATGTGGCCCCAAAGTAAAAAAGGCTTTGCTTGAGGCTTTCATGCGAAAGATAAAGGAAGAGAAGCCAAATTTCTTTGAGAATTATACCGACTTTGACCTTAGAAATATCGATTTTCTTCAGCCCGTGCTTTGGGATCTGCTAAGTTCTGAGCTAGCAAAGTATTTTAACGGCACGAAGGACGATGTGGATATTCCCTTACGCAGGGGCTTTCTCGAACATCAATATTTGATGATCGTGGGCAGTAAAGGTTCCGATCCTCTTGGTGATGAGATGGCTAATTTGTTTTCTGCCTGGCTGTTGTTTCAACACAGGGATTGGGTTAAAACGCTTAAAACCTTTGCCATGCACCAAGGAAATCTCGGATTTTGGAAGAGTGATGTAGAAGGTTTTGTTAAGGACTTCCATGCTTCAGGACTTTATGAGGGGTGCTTTTCGGACCGATCGAAAGGCGGAAGTTGTTAGCCGATATTCGATAGGTCGATACCTAGATAATTCCCAGTTTCTGGAACTCTTCCAGAAAGGATGGATCGGGCGTACCTCCGTGGGGGCCTATTTGCTGAGTCGCTATGTTCAGGATCAACTTGGGAACGGCAACTCGGTGATTGTTGCGACGGTGCCTACCTCGTTTGGTGAAAGAGAGAGACGGCGACGACGAGGAGAAGCTCAATGAAGCCACCTTGCCAGCCCATGGCTGACTTGAAACCCAGCCGAAGTCCCGTCAGCAACAATAAACTTAAGCACATTTTGCAAATCAAACTCGGAGAGTTTGTGATTGTAACTCGGCGTGAAATAGACGTGAAGCTAAACGGGGGAGAGGACGTGGTGCACCCCGGGAGCTTGTGCGAGAGAGAGACTGGATCGACCCTGTTTCTCATGCGCTTGGACACGGAGTCCTGGTACCAGTTCAACGAAAAATACCCTGCTTTCATCAACGACAAAATCTTTATTCTATGCTACTATTTTAAGAACATTTTACAATAAGCGGTAAAACGATGAGTTCTACTTCCATTCGAGATAACCATAACCATGGTACAGTTGGCGATTTCTTAAAGGAACATGTTAAAATCGGGTCCCAGGTCTCGATTGTATCGGCTTACTTCACAATATATGCCTACCACCAGCTTAAGGGTCAGTTAGATAAAATTGAAGGTTTACGTTTTCTTTTTGGCGAACCAACATTTATCAAAGCGATAGATCCTGACAAGGTTGAAACCAAACAGTTTCAAATCGAAGATTCATCGCTGGTCATTCCCGTGGAAAATAGGCTTTCCCAGAAGGCAATCGCTCGTGAATGCAAAGAATGGTTGCGGAACAAAGCGGAAATACGCTCCATGGTCAAGTCCAATTTCCTACACGGAAAACTTTATCATATTCTTCAAAGCAATGGTGTAGAAAAAGCGATTTCGGGAAGTTCTAACTTTACTGTTAATGGGCTAGGCCTTGGTGGAAATAAAAATATTGAGTTAAACCTAGTGGTTGATTCAGATCGAGACCGTGAAGAGTTGAGGAAATGGTTTGACAGTCTTTGGAACGATTCGACGGGTTTGGTGGAAGACGTCAAAGGAGAAGTCCTACAGTATTTAGATCAGCTGTACACAGAGAACTCCCCTGAATTTATTTATTTCAAAACTTTATTTCATGTATTCGAAAGTTTTCTTGATGAAAGCACGGAAGGTGGACTTCTTAATGAACGGACCGGATTTTTTGATTCTGGTATATGGAATGCGCTTTATGACTTTCAAAAGGATGGAGTCAAGGGTGCAATCAATAAGATTTTAAAACACAACGGTTGCATCATTGCTGATTCAGTAGGTCTGGGCAAAACCTTCGAAGCCTTGGCTGTTATCAAATATTTTGAATTGCTCAACCAAAGGGTTCTGGTGGTCTGCCCCAAAAAATTGTCGGGTAACTGGACAATCTACCAGGCTACTCAGAACCATTCGTTGAATCCTTTCCCACAAGACCGGTTTGCCTATACAGTACTATACCATACAGACATGGGTAGGCTTTCTGGAACCTCGGATGCTAATGGTGTTGACCTCGAAAGCTTCAATTGGGGTGCTTATGACCTTGTTGTTATCGATGAATCCCATAATTTTAGGGGCAACCCTATAGAAAAAGCCCGTGAAGATGGAACTACGACTATGAACAGGGCGATGTGGCTCTTAGAAAAAGTGATCAAATCGGGTGCTAAAACGCGGGTACTTATGTTATCGGCGACACCTGTCAATAACACATTGAAAGACCTTCGTAACCAGATTGCTTTTATCACTGAAGGGAAGAATGACGCTCTCGAGGCAAGTTGCGGCATACGCAATGTCTCGCAGACTTTGCAGAATGCTCAGACTCATTTTACGAATTGGGCAGACCCCAAGAAAAACCCCGACCGTACGCTCAAACAGCTCCTTGAGAAACTTGATTCGGGCTTTTTCAAGATTCTCGACGAATTGACCATTGCACGTTCACGAAAACACATCAAGAGCTTTTATAACTTGACTACTATCGGTAGCTTTCCCGTCCGGGAAAAGCCCCTGTCTCTATATCCCGATATCGACCTTACACAGAGGTTTCCCTCGTATGATAGGCTCAACAAACAGATACTTCGCTACAAGTTAGCAGTGTTTAACCCGTCGTCTTACATCAAACCTGAGTTTGAAGCCAAGTACGAGGCCATGGAGGGTGCAGAATATCTGAACTTTCGGCAGAAGGATCGAGAAAATACCTTGATCGCCATGATGAAGGTTAATTACCTCAAACGTTTGGAAAGTTCGATTGAAGCTTTTGAAGTTTCTCTCGATCGGACCATCAAAAAGATAGAAGACCTGGAAAAGCGGATTGCTGAGTATCTCAAAACCCACAGCAATTCCGAAGGCGTCTTGGTCGCCGATGAACCTGATTTAGAGGAAATGGAATCCGAAGACTTCGATGCCGATATATGGAAAGTTGGCAAGAAACTTAAGTTTGATTTTGTTGACCTTGATTTAGAGCGCTGGTTGGGCGACTTAAAGTCAGACAAGGATGAACTGATTGACCTTTACAACAACGCCGCCTCGGTTACCATCGAACGTGACGCAAAGTTGGCCGAACTGAAGAAACAGATTGAGGCGAAGCTTACCCGACCTTTTAACGGCGAGAATCGAAAAATCCTCATCTTTACGGCTTTTGCTGATACTGCCCAGTACCTCTACAGTGCATTGGAGTCGTGGTATCGGACCACCTTTCACAGAGAATGCGCGTTGGTATGTGGTTCCTTTACCAAAACGAGTTTGGGACGTAATGATTTCGACTCTATCTTGATGAACTTTTCGCCCGTGTCCAAAAAACGATCTCAGATGAAGATGAGTTTACAAGGTGTTGAAATTGACCTTTTGATTGCCACGGATTGTATTAGTGAGGGGCAGAATCTTCAGGACTGTGACCTTCTGATTAACTATGACATTCACTGGAATCCCGTGCGTATCATTCAACGGTTTGGGCGTATTGACCGCTTGGGAAGTCTCAACAAAACAATTCGCCTGATCAACTTCTGGCCTACACGAGACCTGGATGCGTATATCAATTTAAAGGAAAGAGTAGAGGCTCGCATGGCCCTGGTTGACGTCACAGGCACTGGCGAAGATAACATTCTGAATGCTGAACAGTTGCAAGAGCTAGTCTCGGAAGATCTGAAATACCGCAACAGACAGCTCAAGCGATTGCAAGAGGAAGTTCTCGACCTAGAAGATATGGATGCTTCTGTGTCGCTGACAGACTTTTCTCTTGACGATTTTCGCATGGAGCTTCTGCGATTCCTTGAGGAAAATAGACGAAAACTGGCACAGTCACCTTTTGGGCTTTATGCCCTAGTCCCTACCCCAAAGGGGCAGGAATTTAGCCAAACTGAAAAAGACATAATAAAGCCAGGAGTTATATTCTGCTTACGCCAAAAGGCCGTTGTAGCAAGAGCTGAAGAAGTGAACCCCCTGTCACCTTATTTTCTGGCCTATGTACGAGAGGACGGCTCGGTGAGGTACAATTTCACCCAGCCAAAGCAAATTCTTGAAATTATGCGCTTGTTATGCCAGGGTGTAGCATCGCCCCATGCCGCTTTGTGTGATGCCTTCAGCATTGAAACAGATGATGGGAGCAAAATGGATAAGTACAGTGACTTGCTCAAAAAAGTAGCAAATGAAATAGTCAGGATCCACCAAAAACGAGAGGCTGGTAGACTTGTCACAGGTGGGCGAGGTGCTGTCCTCCTTCCCCAGATGGATCAAGTGACACACCTAGACCAACTTGAGTTGATTACCTGGTTGATTATTAAATAGGATAGGTCATGAATATTGAAATGAGTCGACAGGCCGTAAATGCCACTCGTGAAGCCCTAGGCGATTTTGACCTTTGCTTTTTGAATGGAAAAAGTGCCGATCCTTGGCAAGCCGAAATCGAGGTACGCAAAGTCATTTTCGATCGGCACGACACCCCTCAAGCAGGTATTGCGATATGACACAGCGCGAAGAAGCTAAGGCCTGGTTGAGCTTTGCTCAACAGCACTGCCTCGTCCTTACTGGGTATGGAGCTTTGGTCCGGTATCTCTTTCAGCTCGAAAGACGTGATGATCAAGTTTATCAGGCTGTCAAGTTAGCTACAGAAGTCTTAGAAATTTTCAAACAGATACTCGCTAAGCGAGGAGACGAATGAAAGACATTGAGGCCAAGCGAAAGATTATTGACGGATTAAAACTGTTTGCTGACACAAACCTAACGGGAGCCGGTTTGGCTTTTTTTAGAACTCTCGGTTACACCACAGAACGACAAGCTCCTATGGCAGAAAAGACGTCAAAATTCTTTATTGAAAATTACGCCCAAGCCTCGGAAAAAACTTTCGATGCTAACAAAGCTTTATGTCAGGATTGGAAGTATGTCGACCTATTATTCCAGCTCACCAAAGATGATGTTAGCTCTCAGAATGAGCTTTTTGACACGGGACAGGTCGACGACACGATCATGGAAAGCTACCTCTTTTTTGTTATTGGCTTGGCCAAGGCAAGCTACAATCGGGGTGAACTGGCGAGAATCACACGTGAAATTAACAAAGTCTTTCCTATGCCGGTACTGATTTTATTTGCGTACGGCGAAAAAGTAACACTTTCGATCATTGATCGTCGTCTGAATAAAAAAGATGAAATGAGGGACGTGCTAGAAAAGAAAGTCACCCTCATCAAAGACGTAAGAATCGTTACCCCACATAGAGCTCACGTCGAGATCTTATTTGATCTTTCGTTTTTTGAATTGGAGAGGCAACATCAAGTACGCAACTTTGTGGAACTGCATAAGGCTTGGCGGTCTACCCTCGATATCAGTGCATTGAACAAGAAATTCTATCGGGAGCTTTCGAACTGGTACTTTTGGGCCATGGGGAGGGTAAGCTTTCCCGACGACGTAGAAAGTGATGGCGAAGTACGCAATGCTACGAATCTTATTAGACTTATCACACGGATCATCTTTGTATGGTTCATTCGTGAGAAACAGCTCGTCGACGACCGATTGTTCGAGCGCCGAGAAATGGAAAAGATTTTAAAGGGTTTCTGTGCGAGCGAGCATTCAAACGTGTACTACCCAGCCATTCTGCAAAACTTGTTTTTTGGAACGTTGAATCAAAAAATGAATGAGCGTGGCTTTGCCGAAGAAGGAGATTTTAAAACCAATCGAGGCCAATACGGTGTCAAGAACCTTTATCGACACGCAGGGTTTTTTCAGATATCACCAGCAGAAGCCGTTTCCCTTTTTAAAGACGTTCCCTTTTTGAATGGCGGGCTTTTTGACTGTCTCGACAAAGAAGACGACCAAAAGGTTGTACGTTACGTGGACGGTTTTAGTCGCAACCCGAAAAAGCAGGCCTTCGTTCCCGATGCACTCTTTTTTAGCGATGAGCATGAAGTGGACTTGAATACTATTTATGGAACTCACGATCGGACCTACCTTGTCAAAGGCCTTTTTAACATTCTTTCAGCTTACAAGTTCACTATTGCCGAGAATACGCCTGTGGAAGAAGAAGTTGCCCTTGACCCCGAACTATTGGGCAAGGTTTTTGAAAACCTTTTGGCCAGTTACAACCCCGAGACCAAAACCACAGCCCGGAACAAAACGGGAAGTTTTTATACCCCGCGTGAAATTGTCGATTACATGGTTGATGAATCGCTGAAGGGGTACTTACAGCAAAAACTACAAGATGAATTAAAAATACCCGAAGCCGATGCCAAAGCGGGGCTCGATATTTTGTTTATGTACACCGAACAAGAACATGCCTTTAATCCAGTTGAACGCGACTGTCTGATTAGAGCCATAGACGGCCTTAAAATTCTTGACCCGGCGTGTGGTTCGGGGGCTTTCCCCATGGGTATTTTGCACAAGTTGGTTTACATCCTTCACAAGCTCGACCCAAGAAACGAATTGTGGAAGCAGAGACAATTAAGTAAGGCCAGCACTCTCGACGATGCTGGCATCCGTGAACGGACTATGGACGATATTGAGCAGGCCTTTGCCAACAATGAACTTGACTACGGACGAAAATTGTTCCTCATTGAAAACTGTGTCTTTGGGGTCGATATTCAGCCTATCGCCGTGCAGATTGCGAAACTTAGGTTTTTCATTTCGCTGGTCATCGACCAAAACAAAAAGTCCGGTACCGAAAACCTTGGTATTCGCAGTTTACCCAACCTTGAAACTAAGTTTGTCGCCGCCGATAGCCTCATTGCTCTGAAGAAGCCCGACGGGGGACTGCTTCGCAACCCTGAAATTGATCGGCACGAAGTGGCACTTAAGGAATTAAGGCATACCTATTTTAGCGCACGATCACGCCACGAAAAGTTGGCTGTGCAAGACAAGGACAAGGCTCTTCGCCATACCATCGCCCAGTTGTTAGAAGCCGATGGGATGTCGCATCAAGACGCTAGCTTGGTGGCCAGTATTGACCCCTACGACCAAAATGCCAGTGCCCCCTTTTTTGACCCCGAGTGGATGTTTGGCATGACTGGTGGTTTTGATGTGGTGATCGGCAACCCCCCTTATGTTCAGATTCAGAGTTTTTCGGGCAAACCAGAACAGGAACGCTGGGAAGCGCAGAGCTACAAAACCTATGCCAGAACGGGCGATATCTATTGTCTGTTCTATGAACGGGGGTTCAGCCTGTTGGCAAGCAAAGGTAGCCTTTGTTACATTACCAGCAACAAATGGATGAGGGCCGGTTACGGCAAGGCGATGCGTAAGTTCTTTTTAAACCAGGGTACGCTTCGTAGCTTGATTGACTTTGGCGACTCTCCCCTTTTCGAAAATGCGACAACCTACACCAACATCGCCTTGTGGAGTGCTAGAAAGGGTTTGGGACCGGTTTTAGTTTACGATCTATCGCACAGCTACCAGGCCGAGACCAGTCTGTCAGAAGTGCTCAGCCTACAGGAACCCGGTGAGGCTTTGTTCACGGACGAAAGTTTTGTGATCGCTGCGGGGGCCCAAGCCGCCGTCAAGAAGCGTATTGAAGCTGTGGGCAAACCACTCAAGGACTGGGATATCCATATATACCGGGGCGTTCTCACTGGCCTAAACGAGGCCTTTATCATCGACCAAGCCAAATACGACGAGCTGGTAGCCGCCGACCCCAAAAGTGCCGAAATACTCAAGCCTATTCTGCGAGGGCGGGATATTAAACGGTATAAGGCCGAGTGGGCGGGCTTGTACGTGATCTTGGCTAAACTAGGTTCTCACAATTATCTGGAAAGGGAATATCCTGCTGTGTTCCAGCACCTCAGCCGGTTTGAAACCTCCCTTCGTTTACGAGGACAATGCCGTTATACCAGCTCTGGCAAACCCAAACGTAACGCAGATTTTCCTGGGCAACACCACTGGCTGGAACTGGACAACAATCCTAAAGACGACTACTTAGCCGAGTTCGGGAAGGAGAAGGTGACCTGGGGCAATTTGGCTCAAGCACCTCAATTTACCTTGGTACCACCGGGTATGTTTGTTAACGCTCCTAGCCCCCTTATCACGCCCTACACAGGCTTTCTTTTGGCCGTCTTAAATTCAACCGTGGTGAAATGGTTTCTGGCTTCAATTTGCATTGAACGTTCTGGCGGGTTCTTTGAATATAAGCCAATGTACGTGGAACAAATCCCCATCCCCTCTATTTCCTCCGACTTACAAAAGCCCTATGAAGTTCTCGTCGACTGCATCCAGTTCGCCCATGCGCATAGTTTGACTGGCGAGGCCAAGGTTCTTGAGGCCGTGGTCGACGTGATGGTTTTTGGGCTGTACTTTGAGGAAGACATGAAGTCAGCAGGGTGTTACATAAACGACCGGGTGGCCGAAGTGGCGCTGGTCGAGGAATTGTCCATCACCGAGGTGATGAAACTGGTAATCGACCTGCAAAATGATGGACGGATTGCGTCTGCCTTGGTTAACTGCCAGACCGTCGGAGTGGTGAAGACGGTGCTAGGTCTGGACGTCCATGGGTGAATTAGGTAGAGAGGTTGAAATGGCTACGATAAGAACAACAAGCGACTCTTTCCCGGCAGGTTCCACTTGGGTTCGGGCCGACTTTCACCTCCATACCAAGGCCGACAAGGAGTTCAACTACACAGGCGAGGACAATAGTTTTGTAAAGGCCTACATCGAAGCCTTGAAGAAGGCAGAGATCAAAGTGGGGTTGATCACAAACCACAACAAGTTCGACAAAGGTGAGTTTGCCGCTCTGCGAAAAGGGGCGATGAGCGAGGGTATTTTACTGCTTCCCGGTGTGGAACTGTCGGTCAATGACGGGGCTCATGGGATACATATGCTCATCGCCTTCGGCGACGAATGGATTGCCGAAGGCTCTGACCACATCAATCCTTTTCTCCAAACGGTGTTCCAAGGAAAAACGCCCGTGGAATATGAAAACGAGAATGGGCGAACCAAGGAAGGGTTGGTTACCATTCTCGAAACCCTCAAGTCCTACCATAAAGATTTTTTCCTCATTTTTGCCCACGTGGAGGACCGATCAGGTCTTTGGACTGAATTAGATGGTGGGAGACTGGAAGAACTTGGAAGAAATGAAGACTTCAAAGATTTTACTCACGGGTTTCAAAAAGTCCGAACCCATGACCTGCCGGAGAGAAAATGCCGTGTCAAAGTTGAGAAATGGCTCGGATGGTACCCTGCCGAAGTTGAAGGAAGCGACTGCAAAAAAATCGAAGAAATCGGCAAAGGTGAGAAGTGTTATCTCAAAATCGGGGCTTTTCACTTTGAAGCGGTGAAGTTTGCCTTGCGCAACGCTACCAACCGCGTCGCAAAAGAGCCTAAGCAGCACAAGCGCTCCTACATCAAACGGCTCCGCTTCGATGGCGGCACTCTCGATGGCCACGAGATTGAGTTCTCGACAGGACTGAATACCCTGATCGGAATTCGTGGTAGCGGCAAATCCTCTCTCATTGAGGCGATTCGCTATGGGCTAGACGTTCCCTTTGGCGAAAAGCCCCAAGACGAGAAATACAAGAAGGACCTCGTTCCCCATACCCTAGGAAGTGGGGGTAAAATTACCATCATCGCGGTTGATGGTTTTGGCCAAGAATATGAAGTTCGGCGAATCTGGGGGCATGGACCAGAGGTCTTTGTGGACGGACTCCGTCAGCCGGGGGTTTCGATTCGAGAAACCGTTATCAATAAACCCCTCTATTTTGGTCAAAAAGACCTTTCCAGTTCGGGCGAAGGGTTCGAAAAGGATCTTGTAGAAAAGTTGCTTGGATCTGCTGTCAGCGAAATTCGAGTCAAAATCGAATTACAAAAAGATCGTGTTCAACAAGTAGCTGGGCGATTTAACAAACTCAAAGACATAGCCACCAGAAGAGAAGAAAACCAACAAAAGAAGTTGGACGCTGAATTCAAATTCGAGCGTTACAAAAAATATGGTATGGAAGAAAAACTTCAGAAGCAAATGGACTTTGACACCGATGGGCGCAAGCTGAATGAGATTAACCAAGCCGTCGCAAATTTTGCAGAGTCCCTTTCAGGAATTCTGGTGGACTACGAAGATACGATCCGTAATAGCCTTCTCTACAAATCCAAACAGAACAGCAGCTTTTTTCTTGGTTATTTCGAGGTATTCAACCGAGTCATGGCACAGTTGGAAAGCGTTGTCTCGGCTGTCGCAAATCTCAAAAATATTCTCCCCGATTTGGAGAAGCAGAAAACAGATTTCGCCGGAATCTTGCAGAGCCTCAAGGAAGAATTTGCTACAACGGAACGCACGATCGCCGATGAGCTGAAAGCCGCTGGCGTTCCCGCTGTACGGCCCGACGAGTTTCGCCAACTCAGCAAAACGATTGAACAAGCCAAGGCGATCATCGAGGAATTGGACAAAGAACAGAACAAATCCAATGCCATTTACCAAGAACTTCTGAAAGAAGTATCAGCCTTGAATGAGCTTTGGTACCAGGAGTTCAAGTTGATAGAGGCTGAGATGGCCAAGGTGAACTCCCACCATTCTTCCTTGGTAATCGAAGTGAAATTCAAAGATGACAAAGAGGCGTTCAAGGCGTTCCTTAAAAGCATGATGGGGGGAAGCAACATTCGAGACCTCACCTATGGGAGGATCGTTGATCAATTTATTGATCCGGTAGCGATTTTTCAAGAAAAAGCCAAAGTCGACGAACTTCTGGGAAATAGTGCAACGGTTTTTTGGCAGTACTTCTCGGATGCACTGGACACGTTTCTCGTCTGGCAGGTTCCAAATCGATTCCTAATCAAGTACAAAGGCAAAGAACTCACCGAACATTCGCTTGGTCAACGCGCGTCTGCGCTGATTCTTTTTGTGCTAAGCCAGCGAGAGCATGACCTGATCGTTATAGACCAACCAGAAGATGACCTCGATAACCAGACGATCTATCAAGACGTCATCAAACTGGTAAATAAACTGAAAGTTGACACACAGTTTATCCTTGCCACCCATAACCCTAACTTTCCTGTCTTGGGAGATGCTGAGATGGTGGTGTCCTGCGAATACCTGAACGACCATATCGATGTTCAACTGGGAAGCATTGATGATAAAAAAGTTCAAGAACGAATTGTAAATATTATGGAAGGCGGTGAAGAAGCCTTCAACCGCCGCAAGGAGATCTACGGAATATGGAAACCTCGGAACTTCTTGAAATAATTGGCCGTGGCGAGGACGGCAAGCACCAGTTCAAGGCAAATATTTCGAATGGCGGTTCTCTTGCCGCAGAAATCGTAGCTTTCTCAAACTCAGGCGGTGGTCAGATCTTCATTGGCGTCAACGATGATGGAACGAGATCTGGGTTGACCGCCGAAAATCTAACCGGTAAACATGGCCTCAACCAACTCATCTCCAGTGTCGCCTCCGATCAGGTCAAACCTGCTGTCAACGTCTCGACAGAGAACATTAAGCTCTTAGACGGACTGGTTGTCGTTGTTTCTGTCCAAGATGGCATCAGCAAACCCTACTTTGACAATGCTGGAGTCATTTGGGTTAAGTCTGGTGCGGACAAGCGAAAGGTGACTTCCCGAGAAGAAATGCAACGGATGTTTCAGAAAGCCGGATTGGTTCATGGTGATGAGATTGCTGCAAACGGAGTGACGACGGCTGACATCGATTTGGACTATTTTCGGCGATTCTATCAAGCCGAGTATGGCGAGGAGTTGGCCCAGTCGGGAATCCCGCTCCCTCAGCTACTAGAGAACATGAACCTTGCCTCTGAAGGGGTTTTGAATATTGCAGGTTCTCTATTATTTTCGCGGACTCCTAATGTTCGCCTTCCTGCCTTTATTGTAAAAGCCGTCGCTTTTCCGGGGACTACGATCGAGGAATCGAACTATCTTGATAGTAAGGACTTAACGGGGAAAATTGCCGACATTTTTCAGAAAACTATCAATTTTATCATTTCAAACCTCAGGTCAGTTCAGGGGGAAGGGGGATTCAATACATTGGGCGAAGCCGAAATCCCACGCGAGGCCCTGGAAGAACTAGTTGCTAACGCACTTATTCACCGTGACTACTTTATTTCTGCCCCAATCCGCGTTTTCGTGTTTCAGGACAGGGTAGAAATAATCAGTCCTGGGCACTTACCCAACAACCTCACCATCCAAAATGTCCTCAAGGGAAACTCTAATATCAGAAACCCAATTTTGGCATCCTTTGCAACACGGATTCTTCCCTATCGTGGCCTCGGTAGTGGCATCAGGAGAGCTATTAAGGCATATCCCCAAATTTCTTTGGTGGATGACCGAGAAGGAAATCTATTTATTGTGACTCTTTCTAGAAGGTGATAAATGCGGTTTTCCGAACCGAAAACACAGATGTGTTGACAGGCGATACAACCTTGCACAGGTCATTGAAATCGTCGTTAAATAGAAAATGAATTTCAATGTCGTTAATGATGCCTGGCACCTCTGAGGTTGTGATATGGTCGAAATTAAAAAAAGAATTGAACAACTCTCCGCTTTGGAAAAGGACCCCAAAAAGCACCTCTTGTACTATCGGCACGCCCTAGCTGATAGCGAACGCATGGATATTAACGCCAACACCGTCCAACAAAAAGGAGGCGTGTTCCCTCACGGAGGTAAGCCCTCTGATAGTCTGTTACAAAAACTTTTTACGGGCATCCCAAAAGAGACGACAAGCCTTGAAATCTTTTACTGCCCTTTGGCGATTCACGCCCGTAGGCAAGACGGGATTTCTTTCGATTCATCTGTTATCTACCCCTATTGGATACCCGCTGTCGTTGACCGATCGGGTGGGTTCGGGCCTCAGCAAAAGGATTCGCTGCTTCCTTGGCTCATACGAGGAGTCCTTGCGCCTAACGACTACCAACCAAAGGAATACCCTGTTCTCTCAACGGTAGAAAAAGTTGATCAAGTGGGAACAAAACTTCAGTTATCTCGGGATTCCTGGACAAGTTATCTTGAGGGTGCCCTTGCTTATTTTCAAGAGCAAGTTGGTCAAGACATTTCAACCTTGTCTCTTGAAGGTTGGGCGGTTTCACACGACCAAATTGCCGTCATTCCCGCTGAGTTAAAAGGCACGACACACCAGTTAATTCAAGTTTGTGACCATTTTTTAGAACGGTCTGGAGGAAATCTCCCTGGCACGCTATCGTCCTTGCTCCTTCCCAGAACCAAGCCGCCCCTTGCTGTTGACGATCCTGACAGGGTCATAGTGGCTTCTAGCCACCACGGACAAATGGCCAACCGTTTTCCTTTAAGCCCTTCACAACGTGTTAGCTTAGCCTTGTTCAACTCTATGGCCACGCATCAAGTCTTTGCCGTCAATGGGCCTCCGGGAACAGGCAAAACAACGTTAATTCAAAGTATCGTAGCCGATGTTCTTGTCAAAGCCTTTCTTTCCAAAGGTAAGCCGCCGGTGATCGTAGGAACCTCGGTCAATAATAAAGCGATTACTAATATCCTCGACAGCTTCGCTTCTGTGACCCCTAGCGAGTCTTTACGAACTGGCTTGAATGAGCGTTGGCTCCCACATTTGGAGGGCCTTGGTCATTATCTTAAAGCTCAATTTGCTGAAACGCAGGACCAAGTTCTTAATGCCGGGTATTGGGTTAGTACACCAGGCTCAAACGGGGACGATGCCTACCATTCCTACTGTTCGAAGCATTCGAAAACCGACTGTGAACTTTATTTTATCAGCAAATTTCTTGACTATAGCAAGGTTCCCCAGGTTGGCAGTTTAGAAGCCTGCGCCAAGATCATTAAAGAGAACGTCATTCGTCTCACTGCGTCCCTAGACAAGCTGTCTCAAAGTATTAAAGTTGTCAGAGATTTCATTGCTCAGAATAACTGGCCAAAAAAGAACATCGCGACTTTGGGAACCCAGGTTGATGAAAAAATCGCTGCATTAGAAAGTAGACGCGCTGTTATTGACGCCTTGATTGAGCGTGAACACCTGCCCTTGCGACGCCCCTGGTTCCTGGTTCGATGGATAGAGCGCCTTCGGTTCGGGCATCCCCAAATTCGTTGGGCAAGAATCCAGTCGGAGCTCCTCACGACCTCCGATTCTTCGTTCAATTTTGAAAGTTCAGATTTCTATGGGCTAGCGAAAGAAGTTTGGAAATTTAGGCGACACCTCCTGCAAGAAAAGTTGACCTTGTACCGTTCGTGGCGAGAGGTTAAACCTGACTTTGAACGCTTAATGCCCTATTTTGCTTCTGGTGAAGAAACCCCTGAATGGATTGAACAGGTTCAGAATAAGCTGGACTTAAAGGAACGGCACGAGGCTTTCTGGTGGGCTTTGCATGGTTTTGAGTGCCAGTGGCTCCTCCAACGCAGTGACGAAGCCTACGCGGCCCTGAACTCCGGACAGGCTCAAAGTACACAGCGATGGGAACAGCGTTCTTATTTAACGCCCGTATTCGTGTCGACGCTTTTTTCTGTTCCTAATTTCTTTTCCTATACAAAAAAGACCCCTCAGGAATCATGGTTAAAGTTTCCTTTGACCGACTGTATTGATCTTTTGATTGTTGACGAAGCCGGTCAGGTCGCGCCAGAATTGGGAGTTCCCGTCTTTGGTTTGGCTAAAAAAGCTTTGGTTGTCGGCGACGTTCGGCAACTGGAACCGATTTGGAGCCTACCAGCAAAGTCAATTGATTTTGCCAATAGCCAACGAGCTGGCCTCGTGAACAGTCGCCAGATTTACGAAGAGTGTTTTGAAAATTCGCAACGAAGTAGTGCCAATGGTAGCCTGATGGTTCTTGCTCAAGACGCCTCTGCTTACCTTTACCCTCCGCATTGGAAAGAAGCCGGTTCGCTTTTGGTAGAACATCGAAGGTGTGTTCCTGATATCATCGAATTTTGCAATCGCTTCGTGTATGAATCCCGTTTAGATATTAAGACAAAAGCCAAAGAATCGCTTTGGCCTGCCCTAGGGTATTGTCATATCGGCGGTGAGTCTAAAAAGGAATTCGGTTCACAGTCAAATCCTATCGAGGCTCAGGCTATCGCTACGTGGATTCAAAAAAATAAAGAAAAGCTCGTCAAAAAATATCAAACCGACCTTTCAGAGGTAATTGCCATTGTCACCCCGTTCAAGGGACAAAAAACAGCCATCACCAAGGCACTCAAGGACATGGGGGTTGAGGCGAATGCGATGGTGGTGGGAACCGTGCACTCGCTTCAAGGTGCCGAAAGGGCGATTGTGATTTTCTCGCCTGTCTATGGTCGAAATCATCAAAGTACCGATCTGTTTTTTAACCAGACGTACAACATGCTAAATGTTGCGGTTTCCCGTGCCAAAGATCACTTCTTTGTCTTTGGGAACATGTCCCTGTTTAGTCCAGCTTCATCAAATACTCCGGCTTCCAACCTCGGTCAACTGCTGTTCAAGGCACCGAGCAACGAACTTCTCAACGATTTTATTTTTGAAGAACCGCAGATTCCCTTTTTTGAGCAAGAGCCCATCGATCGCCTCGATGACCTTTCGCGGCATCGTAAAGCTCTGAAAAGGGCTTTTGAGATTGCGACGACACGTTTGGTTATCGTTTCACCATTTATTTCACAGGCCGCATTGCAAGCAGACTCCATCGCGGAGCTTGTACAAAATGCGGTACAACGCCAGGTTGAGGTGCTTATTTACACAGATGCCCACCTTGATATTGTCGATGGGAAACTCAAACAACAAGCGGCTGCAGGACGAAAAACTCTAGAAGACGCCGGTGCAAAGCTTAAAATTGTTTCTGGGATTCACAATAAGACCCTTATCATTGACCGTCAGGTATTCATAGAAGGTTCTTTCAACTGGCTCTCAGCAGTGCGGGATGAATCCAGTCCCTATCATAGGCATGAGACCTCTCTTGTCATTAAAGCACCATCCTGCGAACGGTTTATCCTTCGTGCAGAAAATGAGTTGGGCCTTAACTCAAATGTTTCAAATTGACGCCAAAATTGGAGTTGACACGGCAATAACGATTTCTTTTCAGGAAGAACCATACCGAATCTGTCACACTTCGGCCAAGCTCTGACGTTCTTCGATCAAGCGCTCTACGATAGTAGGGTCGGCCAACGTGGTGGTATCGCCAAGATCCGAAAAGTCCTGCGACGCAATCTTACGCAAAATCCGCCGCATGATCTTGCCTGAACGTGTCTTGGGTAAACCGGGGACAATCATAATTTGATCGGGCACAGCGATTGGCCCAATGTGGTGGCGTACTTCGTTTCGCAGTTCACCTACCAGCTCGTGTGACTCGTTCCAACCTTCTTTAAGAATAACAAACGCAAAAATTCCCTGACCTTTGATTTCATGAGGAAAGCCCACCACGGCGGCTTCAGCACAAGCCGGATGCGCAACGAGGGCGCTCTCGACTTCGGCCGTTCCCATACGATGGCCAGAAACGTTGATGACGTCGTCCACCCGGCCGGTGATCCAATAATAGCCGTCCTCATCACGGCGGGCACCGTCTCCGGTGAAATAGTACCCAGGGAAGGGGCGTAAATAGGTTTCTAGAAAACGGTTATGGTCACCGTGAATTGTCCGCGCCATACCGGGCCAAGGATTGCGAATTGCCAAAAGCCCCGTGACGCTGTTGCCGGCTAGTGGTTGTCCTTTTTCATCCAGAATGACGGGTTCGATTCCAAAAAACGGCAGGGTGGCCGACCCCGGTTTGAGCTCGGTAACCCCTGGCAAAGGAGTAATCATGATGCCACCGGTTTCGGTTTGCCACCAAGTGTCGACGATGTCACAGCGACCTTCTCCAACGACCTCGTGATACCATAGCCAAGCTTCGGGGTTGATCGGTTCGCCAACTGACCCCAGAACCTTGAGGCTTGAACGGTCGTAGGGTATCACAAAGCGTTCGCCTTCGCGAGCAATGGCCCGGATCGCCGTTGGCGCGGTGTAAAATTGATTAATTTTTAAGCGCTGAACCATCTCCCAATACCGACCCGAATCGGGGTAGGTGGGTATGCTTTCAAAAAGAACGGTGGTCGCGCCATTGGCCAGGGGGCCATAAACCGAGTAGGTGTGGCCTGTGATCCAGCCGACATCGGCAGTACAGCAGTAAATATCGCCCTCTTGGTAGCCAAAGACATGGCGTTGGGTTAGCGCGGCAAACAGGAGGTACCCTGCCGTAGTGTGAGCAATGCCTTTCGGCTTCCCCGTGCTTCCGGAGGTGTAAAGCAGGAACAAGGTATCTTCACTGTCCATATGTTCAACGGGGCAGTAGGGGCGTTCTGCCGCCATGGCGTCATCTAACCAAAGATCTCGGGGAGGAAAGAAAGGGACCTTGGAACCAGTGCGCCTGGTAACAAAGACGTGTTCGACGGTGGGGCAGGCCATAACCGCCTCGTCGACGGTTCGTTTTAAGGGGATTACTTTTCGCCCCCGTAAGCCTTCGTCAGCGGTGACGACGGCTTTACAACGGGCATCGAGAATTCTGTCTCGTAGCGACTCTGCCGAGAAGCCGGCAAATACGACGCTGTGAATGGCGCCAAGTCGAGCGCACGCCAGCATGGCGTAAACGGCTTGGGGGATCATGGGCATGTAAATCGCTACCCGATCACCTTTGCGAATGCCGTTTTGTCGAAATACGTTGGCCATCCGACAAACCTCTTGGTGAAGTTCACGGTAGGTGATTCTTACCTCTTGGCCAGGCTCGTCTTTTTCCCAAATCAAAGCGACCTGTGCGCCTCGTTGGGCGAGGTGCCGATCGACGCAGGTGTCGCAGGCATTGAGTTTGCCGCCAAGGAACCAAGAAACCAAACCGTGGTTCCAGTCGTTGTCTCTCACTTGATGAAAGGGATGGAACCAATGAAGCTCGTTGAGGGCCATTTCTTCCCAAAACTTATCCTGCTCGTTGATACTGCGCTCGTACAGAGCCTGGTATTCTTCCCGGCCTTTAAGGTTTGACGGGGAACGGGGCGAATAGCGGTCTTGGGACATGGTCACTCCTTCAACAAAAGCCAACATGCTTAAGTTTGAAAAAGTCTAAGACGGGTTTGGGTTAAATACAAGTATTTTGCTCGACAATTAGTTTTTGACTAGCACACGTCCCCAGAACGGCCAAACTTTGTCAATCATCAGCTGGTTCCCCTCGGCAAAAAAAAGCTCGTCACCATTTAACGCATCGCGGTATTGGCCGCTGGGAATGTTGGTTAAATGAACGGACTGTGCTTCGGCCCGGGCGTTGCTAACAACAATCACGTTCTCTTCACCGTACCAGCGCTCAAAGGCTAAAAGATCCGCTCTGACGGCCAGCTCGCGGTAATTTCCCTGGCGCAGACCTTTGTGTTCGGCACGTAGGCGAATAAGTCTCTGCAAGGCAGCGGTTAACTCTTGGTTTGCCTTTTTGAGCTCCTCGGGGCTGTCGAGGGCGGGGCGTAATGGGGCATCGGCCTCTAGCCCCTGAGTTTTAACCCCAGTAAGTCCTGCCTCGCTCCCGTAGTACAGCGAAGGTAGACCAGGAATCGTCAACAGCAAGAGGTAGAGAGGGTAGAGGTGTGCTTTTTCGTGGAGCGTACTGGCGATGCGGTTAACATCGTGATTGTCGGCAAAGTTATAGGGTAGAAAGTTCCGGTAGAGGCCTTCGGGACCAAACTGGCGGTTAAGCGACCAGGCAATTTCGAAGTAGTTCTTGTCGTTGTGACTGGAATAGAGTCCTTTGTAAACCTCGTAGTTGGTAACAGTGTGGAGGGTTTCAGGGTTGGCCCAGAGCCGGTAGTCGCCGTGGATCACTTCACCAAGAAGGAGAAAATCGGGTTCCCAAACCCGACAGACGTTTCTCAGAGCTTTTTGAAAACCTAGGTCCAGGACATCGGCGGCATCAAGACGAAGGCCATCAATGTCAAACTCCTGCTTCCACCAGCGCACGGCGTCAAAAAGGTGTTCCCGAACCTCGGGGTTTGAGGTATTGAGTTTTACCAGCTCATAACAACCATTCCAGGTATCATAAGTGAACGGATCACCGTAGGGGGTAGTGCCGCTTTTCAGACCGCAAAACCAGTTGCTATAGCGCGAACCAAGGCCCTTTTCCCTAACGTCGCGAAAGGCCCAAAAATCCCTTCCCACATGATTAAAAACGCCATCAACAATAACGCGCAGGCCCCGGGCGTGAAAGGCCGCTATCACCGCTTTTAGGGTTTCATCCGTGCCAAGACGGCGATCAAGGTGAAAGTAATCGGAGGTATCATAGCCATGACTGCCTGATTCAAAGATTGGACCCCAATACACTGATGACACCCCAAGGTCGGCCAAATAAGCGATCCAGGCATAGAGTTTTTCAAGACGTGGTACGGCCTCACCGCCCGTGTTATGTGCTGTAGCGCCGCAAAGTCCTAGCGGGTAGAGGTGATAGATCAAGGTGTCGGTTGCCATAGTATTCTCCTTTATTTTGGCATTACATACCGGTAGGTATATTGAAAGGTCAAAAAAAACTGGTGTCACCCCGAGAAAATGCCGTGCATAAAGATTTTGACCAGGTCAGACGCAGGGGGGACACTCGTTTGGTTTTGATTTGTTTGGTCTTGATTGAGGTGCAATAAGACGCTGGAAGTCACCAGAGAGCCAAAGTAGGTGGCAAGGAGTTTTTCTCGGCCTCTCAGGTTGCCGTGAACCTCTGAGGCTTTAAGAAAGAGGCCTTCGAGCGTAGAGTTCTGGCGGTTCTGAAAGTGATTTTTGATAGCGGCACAGGAACTCTGAGGCGGCATGAAGTTCAAACTCACCAGGAGGCGAAAAACCTCGGGCGAGCTTTTTGCTAGGGCAAAGTACTCATCGGCCACCCGAAGCAAGACGGGCTGTAGGTCATGATAGTAGTCCTTAGGTTGGGGCAGGTAAACTGCCGCTTCGTCCAGGCGCCGAAAAAAAGGTTCAACAAAGGTCTGCATAAGGGCGGCGAAAAGGCCTTCTTTACTGCCAAAGTAGTAATAGAGTGTGGGTTTGGTGACACCGGCGGCATCGCATAGTTCTTGGACACCGACAGCCTCGTACCCTTTGGCGACAAAAAGAGCTAAAGCCTTTTGTAGAATCAACGCTTTGTTATCTTGCACAAATTTGTTATATACTGATCGGTATACAGAGTCAAGACCTGGGGTTTTCAGTACGAATCTTATTGATCAATTGCCGCTTGTTCTAAGGTGGCGATATTCAGCTTTTTCATGGCGAGAAAGGCGTCTCGGACGCGATTGCGCACTGCCTCATCCGGCGAGCTCATCAAAGCCTCTAGCTGTTGGGGAACGATTTGCCACGAAACACCGAAGCGGTCTTTGAGCCACCCACAGCGTTCCGCTTCAGGGTCGGCGCTCAGCGCCAGCCACCAATGGTCTAACTCGTCTTGCGAACTGACCTGCACAACCAATGAGGCTGCCTCCGAGAAGCTAAAGTCATGCCCCGCCGAGCTATCCATCGCGGCCAAAACCAGATTCTCTAACTGAAACGAGGCATGCCGAATATGGTTGGGGAGGTTTGGCTCGAACCCCGAACCGTAGCGGTCAATTTCGCCGATCGAAGAAGTCCTGGCCAACTGACAGTAGTGGCGTAGAGCTTCTTCACAGTGCCCGGCCACTTGCGAGGTGTACATCAAGGTTAGTATTAAGCGCTGGGTCACTTCACGGCCAGAAAAATCCATCAATTGCCACGACAAGCCATACCGATCAACGACCCAAGCATAGCGAGGACTAAACGAATAGCTCCCCAAGGGCATGAGTATCGTGCCCCCGAACGAGAGCTGACGGTATTTTTCGTCGACTTCCTCTGCGGTAGAACAAGCTACTAAGAATGAAAACGAAGGCGTTAAATGAAAGGGTGCTTGTGCCGACAACACTCGAATCTCGAGCCCTTCCAAGAGCCAGGCGGCCATTTCAACTGTCCCCGAAGGTGTGCCCCCTAGGTGAGAATGGTACAGCTGTTGGGTTTCGGCAAACACAGAGCTGTACAAAACGAAAACTTCCTTGAGGGAATCTTGATACCAAAGATGCGGTATGAGGCGTGACATGGTCGCTCCTTCGATTAATGTGCCAGCATCTTTGGCTTGACAGCAGGATGATTCAGCCTCATGCTCGGGTTATTAACCTTATCTTTCTAGTAAGGAGCATCTATGTTGAATTTTCAAGTGTCGTGGCTAGGCCTCGTGGTTGTTGCTTTGGTAAATTTCTTTCTGAGCTGGCTTTTTTACTCCCCGGCAGTTCCTTGGTTCAAGACTTGGTTAAAGGGAATTGGTCTTGATCCCAATAAAACGGGGCCAACCGAAGACGAGAAAAAAGCAATGCCTAGGCTAATGGGCGGTGCTCTCGTGGCCACTTTTATTTTTTCGTATGGTCTGCAAGTCCTTGTTCATTCTTTAGGGGCCAATACCCTTGGTACGGGAGCCTTAGCAGGCTTGTTTTGTTGGTTGACCTTTGCCGTTACTCATAGTCTCAATACCCAGTTTGAAGGTCGCCGCCCTGTGGTTCTCGTTATCAACAATGTTTTGTACCTAATAACCTATACCGGGTTCGGAGCTTTGCTTGCAGTTTGGCAATAATCATCGGCAATGATTTCAAGGGAGAACTAGGTTTGTCAAACTTAGATAAAAAGAAACAAGACATTGTCGTTTTTGAGAAAGGCGCCGATTTCGAAGAATGGTTAAATGAACACCATAGTCAAGAAACGGGGATATGGGTGCTCATTGCCAAAAAAGGGACTGATCGACGTTCGATTACCTACGCCGAGGCACTTGATTGCGCCCTGTGTTATGGTTGGATCGATGGACAAAAAGCCCAGTATGATGAGATGAGCTGGTTGCAATATTTTACAAAAAGAAAAAAAAACAGTCTTTGGTCACAAATAAATCGTGAGAATGTTAAAAGGCTAGCTGAATTAGGACGGATGAAAAGACCCGGAGAATTAGCCATCGAGGCGGCTAAAATATCCGGACAGTGGGACTCTGCCTATCAGCCCATTAAAAGCCGAACCATTCCTCAGGATTTTGAAGAGGCCTTGAATCTTAACAAAAAGGCGAACGATTTTTTACCCTAAAGCCTGACGATTTTAGACTTTCAGAAGTTGAAAAGGATCGCATTCCGCAGTATGGTGTGAGAGTCGTCAAAGGGGACAGCCGTGAAATTTGTGGCGTTGCTCCGCGGAATCAACGTGGGGAAGTCGATTCAGGTTCCCATGAAACAACTCAAAATTCTTTTGGAAAGCCTGGGATACTCAAACGTAATAACCTACCTCAATTCGGGAAACGCACTCTTTGAAAGTGATGAGTCTGCTTTTGTGATCACGAACGCCATCGAAAGCACCCTAGAGCTTACTTTTGGACAACGAATTAAAACTCTGGTGAAGTCCTTTGATGATATGGTCAATATCGCTCAGTCCATTCCCCCCGACTGGACTAATGATACGACCCAACAAACTTACGTCGCTTATTTGTTTAAAGAAATCGCAACACCCAATATTATTGATGATCTTCCGATTAAGCGAGAGTTTATGTCCATCTTTTATCAGCATGAATGCCTCATCTGGAATATAAAACGTGAAAACTATAACAAAAGCCAAATTACTAAACTGGCCTCCCACGCCTCCTACGCGGCAATGACGACAAGAAACGCCAATACGGCAAGAAAACTTATTGCTTTGTATTAATGTTGCTTTGTGTTAACCGGTAGCTAAAATAAAATGGGAGCCAGATTTTGTCTGTTTTAAATTTAGAATATTCGTTTTTAAAGTCCAAAAGAAGCCAAGATATTGAATCTTGTACGGACATTCTTTTAGATTCTTACTTGGGTACGTATTTTACGTACGAGCAAGCCCACAGTTTATTAAAATCGGCGGCCTCGCAAAACCAATTAACAATAGCTGTCCGCATCGACGACGCAAAAAAGGTTCCAGTAGCTTTTTATGTTGCGGACCCTAAGGGATGCTTTTCGGTGTTTCCCTATTTGCACCTGTTGGCGGTCAAGACTAGTCTTCGTGGCCAAGGTCTCGGAACGCTTTTGATTAAGCATTTTGAAAAGGAAAGTTTAGAAGCCAAAGGGTACCCGGACCGCCCAAAAGTTTTTCTCCTTGTGACGCCGCACAACCCCCGCGCCTTAACGCTGTACGAAAACCTTGGGTATAGCCGAGAGGCAACGTTCACTGACATGTTTGGCGAAGGGGACACAGAATACCTGATGATGAAAGACCTTGGTTATAAGCCGCATCGCGCGGGGTAAAGAGCAAAGGGCAAAAAAAAGTCCTTGCATCGCAAGGACTCAATGGAGGTGACGGGAATTGAACCCGCGTCCGAACGGGCGAACGACGAACCTCTACAGGTTTATCCGGGCACTTGGTGCTGATCAGCGCTGGGGCGGTCCGGCCTACCGTCGCTGAAGAAGTTCAGATAAAGTCCCTGTGAAACTCTGAACAGAATCACAAGCAAGTACCGGTTGGTGAGGGGACCCAGGTCCTCGGTACGGCGTACCTTAGATCCCCTTGGCTACAATTAAGCGGCCAGTGCCATGTCGCGGCTGAAGTCAGCCTTGACGGTATTGTTCTTGGCAGTTATACATTTGCTCAGATTTAGGAGATGAACGCTCCACCTGCAGTCCGGCGCCCGGCATCCGTCCGTCGAAACCGGTGCACCCCCAAAAACATTATCAGTATACCAGGCTTTCGTTAAAAAATCAAGGAAACACCAAAAAGCATTGAAACGCCCAGAACACGGGCCCACTTTTTGACAAACTTGTCTTTGGGATTAAGGGTTTTGGCTTTTTGCCAAGCTTGTCTGGCTGCCAAACCCTCACCGTGATTGTGATAAAGCTCGGCCAAAAATCCATACAGCGTTGCCTGTGTTCTAGAGTGCAGAGGCAAGGCGAGAGCTTCGTGAATAGTGGCCGCCAAATCAGCAGGACTCAACTGCCAGGTAATTCTTAAGGTCAAGAGGTTTAAAAGGTGTTCCTCGACTTCGACGAAAAAATGCCGAAAAAATGGCCTTTCTTTTTCAAGTTCGCCTATGCGCAAAAAGAGCCGTACGGCTTGAACAAAGTCACCTTGCCGTTCATATTCCAACGCCAGCATAAACGCGCAGTCCATAAAGTCTTCGCGGCCTAAAAGACGTTCCAAGGCGAAGGTACGCTCTTTAGTCATGCGGGCGTAAAGCTCAACCGCTTCGGGACTGCGTTCGCGCAAAACATCGTAGAAAATCAGCTTGGCGCGGCTTTCGTCATCTTCGCGCTGCGAAAGCCAATCTCGGTAGTTGAACTCTTCACGTGGTGGGGAGGGGGGCGGAACAAACGTCTTTTGTCGTTCTGGGTCGGTTAAAAGCTCATAAGCCTCAATCAGTTTATGAACTTCATTCAGGCGGTCAGCAGAAACTTCACCCCGCGTATCGGGGTGAAGGGCTTTGATCTTTTTGCGAAAAGCGGCCTTGATCGTTTTGAGATCAGAATCAGAAGGGATCTCGAGAACGACATAAGGATTCACCGTTTCAGCTCCCTATCACGTTCGCGCTTCCAATCGCGTTCTTTGATCGCCTCACGCTTGTCAAACTCTTTTTTACCCTTAACGATGCCCACTTCTACCTTAATCAAACCTTTTTTGAGGTAAAATTTCAGGGGAACCAGGGTAAAACCCTTTTCGTCGACTTTGCGTTGAAGTTTGCGGATTTCTTCTTTGTGCGCCAAAAGACGTTTTTTTCGTTCGGGGTCGTGATTGTCATCGGCCGCTTGCTTGTACGGGTTAATGGTAACGTTCCTGAGCCAAAGTTGGCCCTGGCTGAGTTCTACCCAGGCATCCTGAAAGCTAAAGTGGGCAGCTTTGACCGATTTGACCTCGGTTCCCAGCAGGCTCAGGCCGCATTCCAGAGATTCTTCAACAAAATAGTCGTGTCGGGCCCGGCGGTTGTCCGCCAAGACCTTGATAGGTTCACTCATGGAGTAGGAACAAGGGCTACCCGAAAGCCCGTTTGGTCATTGCAGGTATCGGGTGCTAAAACGCCTCGTTCCCATACCTGTATTTTCCCCGCGTTGAGGTTACAGCCCCCTTTGACGGTCCTGAACCAGGCTAAGTCGTCGGGTGGATTCGCCTCGTCCACCAGTTGATCTGCCGGAGCCCAAGACGAAGCCGTCCACTCCCAAACGCTGTCTTGCATATTAAACAGCCCCAGAGAATTGGCGGTATTAGGTTTGTAAATCGGGTTGGCATCTGGTTGGCCACCGCGTGCCGCCCATTCCCATTGTACTTCGGACGGAAGAACTGCTTGTTTTCCGGAGGGAAGGAGGCGCGAAGAGTTCAGCCAGGCTGTATAAGCCTGAGCGGCAAACCACGAAACTTCCGAGACGGGCGCCGAGGGTTGCGACGGTGCGTCGCCTTTCCAGTTGGCCAGGTATTGTTCGTCAACTTTATGAGCGGCAACGAGCTGTGCCCGATGAGAGGGGGCCCATTCAGGGTTGGCGGCTGTGAAGCGGGCAAATTGGGCCTGGGTAACTTCATGGCTTGCCAACCAAAAGCCTGCCACTGTTCTAAGTTCTGGTAACCCATAGGGTGCGTCAGACGGTAAACTTTGCTGGGGACGTTCATAACCCCAGCGGTAGATTCCCGAAGGAACCGGCTCGAAGGTAAACCCCGCGCTATGAAGCAAGGAACCAGGCAAAACTTCTTTTTGCTCGGGTACGTTCAGCGAGGTTTGCCAAGAGCTCAGCGTTTGTGCCAAGTACGGTTCAGGCGAAGCGACTTCAGAATTGCGCAACTCTTTGGCTTGGTTCGCCAAAACCCAAAAGACCAGGCGGCCGTGGTCAAAGCTGTCACTGCCCAAAGCTGTAGTCCACAATTTAACTTGGGCTTCTAACCCTGCCGGAGGTTGAGCATTCCAAAGGCCGCAGGCTTTGCCGTAGTTGGCATACACTTGTGGGTCAGCGACAAAACGGCGTTCCTGAAACAGCTCTTGTCGGATGGCCTGGTCAGAAACCCCTGCGGCACGGGCATCCTCTACAAAGTTCGTAAACAACGGGGGAAAGTTATACACCGACGAAAATGGAGCGGCTGCCACCCATTGTGCGAGGTTGTGGCGAAAGAGTTCCAAAACCGCTTGGGGACTAACGGCGGCCAGTTTGAGGTGAAGCTTGTCGGTTCGGGGCAAAAGCAAGCTCAAAAAGAGCTGCCCTTTGCTAGAGTAGGCCTGCGATGCCGGCTGAAACCCAGGCTTTTGGAGGGTGAGTTCCCCTGAGCCTTGGGGAAAAAAAGTTGTAATCGGTGTGGCTCCGTACAATTTTCCCTGCCAAAAAACCGCGGCACCCGAGGGGGTAGAGGTTATGATCACTTTGGTACCGGGTGAAGAAATCCCCGGCCAAACGCCAACGGCAAAAATTAGTGCTAAAAGGATAACACCCAGGAGCACCGACAGCCAAAGGCGTGGCGGCATCCCCAGGAAAGGCTTGAGAGTTACGGAAATTTCTTCTTCCCGAGGGGGTTCTGGTGTGGTGGACTGCATGGAATGGCATTATAGAAATGACATTTTGTCTTGTCAATGAAAGGAAAAACATGGTACCCTCGCGCCGATGAGCACACAGCAAGAATCCAAAAAAGATTTTTTTGATAAGCTGGTCAGTGTCACCGAGTCGGTGCTGACCTGGAGGGCTCGCCGGCGGTTTCGGCGCCGTGAACGCCAAAAAAAGAAATCCTGGCTCGTTGATTGGATCGAAGCCTTTGTCTGGGCGGCCTGTGTTGTCCTGATAATCAATCAATACTTCTTTCAGGCGTACGAGATTCCCTCCGGTTCAATGGAGCGCACCCTTTTAGTGCACGACCGTATTTTCGTCAATAAGTTCATCTTTGGGCCCGAATTGCTCCCCGGTTTAGGAAAACTCCCCGGCCTGGCTCAGCCCCAGCGTGGCGACATCATTATTTTCGAAAACCCCGCGTACATTTCACCGGTTTCTGCATGGGGACCGGCCTGGGTAACCGCATATGATGTGGCACAACGCCTCCTTTATATGATGACACTCTCGCTAGTCGACATTGACCGCAACCCTGATGGCAAACCTAAAGCTCACTTTTTGGTCAAGCGGGCCGTGGGTTATGGGGGCGATGTTGTCCGCTTTATTGACGGAAACGCCTACTTCCGCCCCGAAGGTCTTTCTGGCTGGATGCCTGAACACGAACTGAAGAAATTGACCGGTTTGGTCTATGGCAACCACCGGGTCCCCCAAAATCTTCAAGATAAGTATTACCAAGCGCTTCCGGGCTACGCTCTGGCTCTAGCCCATCAAGATTTGGGCTTGCCGATGACCGACGCCGACAAGACGGCGGTTAAGACCTTTAATGGCGTTATGCAAACAGCCGAGTCGAGCCGTCAAGACTTTATCTATGACCCGTTTGCCCTTGACCAATTAAAGACCAAAATTGAGTTAGCCTACTACCCCAATATTCCTCAAGTGACCTCTGACTGGCAGAAGGATGAAAATGGTACCTATATCCCCAAGGGCTATTTGCTTCCTTTGGGCGATAACCGTGACAATTCTAAGGATGGGCGCTACTTTGGCCCCGTTCGTGCCAACAAGATTCTCGGTGAAGCGGCATTCCGTTACTGGCCCCTGTACCGCTTTGGGGAGATTCACTGATGGCTAATCGTTCAACCTTCAGCCACTACCGCTCGTATACTACCCAAAAACGCAATCGAAAAAGAATCCTCCGCATTATTCTTACGATTTTTTTGGTGTACTACGGCTACCTTCTTGTCAATGCGGAGTTTTTGCGTACGGTGTTATGGCAGTCGACCACGATGGAGCCCACCCTCAAAAGTGGCGATGCTGTCTTGGTCACCCCTCTGCCCTTAGGCACGAACAATTTGCCTTTCTTGCCGTTTGGACTGCCCGGATGGCGGGGGCCTGAGAGGGGCGAACTGGTCTTAGTCGTGCCTGCGTATCACACCCCGGCCTCTCCTTGGCTATCTGCCGCAGACGAGCTTATCCGTTTTGTCACGTTTAACCAGGTATCGCTTGAGAAAAACCTGAGTAAACCGTGGGATCAAGCCTATACCTTGCGTCGCGTGATAGCTCTGCCGGGCGATACGGTTCGCCTGGACAACTTTACGGCTTCGGTCAAACCAGCAGGAAAACCGTACTTTTTAAGCGAGTACGAGCTTTCAAAGAAGATCTACAGTTTAAAAGATAGTGCTCTGCCCGATTCTTGGCGGCCCAGCTTTCCGTTGTCGGGTACGCAGACCGAAATTACATTGGGTCGTGATGAGTACTTTGTTCTGGCCGACAACCGCTCGCAGGCCTCGGATTCACGAACCTGGGGTGTTGTCAAACGTAACGCCATCAAGGGAATTGCCCTGTTAAAGTATTGGCCTTTGAGTGATTTTGGGGGACTCTAGTCCAGGCTGCAGACCAGACAGCGAACCAGACAAGATTCTAGATGAGGCAAACATCGGCGCTGGTCTTTATATCCATGTTCCATTTTGCCGCTCGAAGTGTGACTACTGTGCCTTTCCCTCTTCAACCATCTTTTCCCCCGAACGGCGGGAAGCTTGGCAAGCGTCCGTGCTAGCTGAGCTGGCTAAAGAACTGACTCAAGAGCAACTTCAAGAGCAGGCGGGCAGCTGGCCGTTATTTTCGACACTGTACTTGGGGGGAGGTACCCCCTCGCTTCTTTCGCCAGATGAGTTGGCCACCTTGCTCGTTGCAGTTAAACCCGTTCTTCAGCCTCAAGCCGAAATCACCCTCGAAGCGAACCCCGAATCGCTTTGTGAATCGTGGCTCAGGGTGGCTCAAGACCACGGAGTTTCGCGTCTTTCTTTGGGAATTCAAAGCTTTGACGCCCAAGTCCGCCAAGCGGTGGGGCGCCTTTCAACCCAAGGGGACCTTGAACGCGCCAGAGACCTCCTCGAAAGGGTTTGGCACGGGCAGTTTAGTCTGGACTTGATTCTGGGACTTCCCTTTCAAACCCCTGAGCTTCAACTCAAGGACGCTGAAATTGCCCTGAGCTGGAACCCGCATCACCTTTCGGCGTATCCGCTGTCGTGGGAAAAGGGAACTTTGTTGACCAAAAAGTTTAACGAAAAGGAATCGGAAGACCTGGCCTGGGAGGAAGTCCGCGCTCTGTGGCAAGAAAACGGCTACGAATGGTACGAAGTCGCCAATTTTGCGCGCGAGGGGGCTCATTGCCAACACAATCGGGGCTATTGGGAGCAACGACCCTACTTGGGGATTGGGAGTGGTGCCGTCACAACCTATCCGGTTCAACACACGGACACTGGTGAGAGGTTCTGGCGACGGCGAACCTTTGGCACTGACCCGACGCTATTTTTTACACATCAAGAAACCGAAATCCTCACACCTCTGGATTGCCGCAAAGAGGCCTTGCTCTTAGGGCTGCGCTTGTCGACGGGGCTGTCACGAGCGCAATGGGAACGATGCAGCCCGCGTCCTTGGGAACAAGTCCTTTTTAACACCCTGCAACGGTTTGAGCCTTGGTTTCAGGATACCAGTCACTCTCTTACCTTAAAGCCAGGGGTTCGTTGTTGGCAGGACGAGCTTCTTCGTCATGCCTTCGCCGAGCTCGACGTTGACGACACACGACGTTGACGACAAGGAACAAGTTTGGTAGAACGGTAAGAACCCACAGAGAATAGGGAGAAGTCATGTCCGGTCATAGCAAATGGGCCACCATTAAACGAAAGAAAGAAGCCCTCGATTCCAAACGAGGTCAGATATTTACCAAAATTATCAAGGAAATCATGGTTGCGGCCCGCATGGGTGGTTCCAACCCCGAGGGCAATGCCCGGCTCAAGATGGTGGTGATGAAGGCCAAAGCGGCCAACATGCCTAAGGACAACATTGACCGCGCCATTAAAAAG
Source organism: Spirochaetales bacterium (assembly GCA_027451945.1). Classification (GTDB taxonomy): domain Bacteria; phylum Spirochaetota; class Spirochaetia; order JABEVK01; family JABEVK01; genus JABEVK01. The sequence goes on along the minus strand of DAIDHT010000038.1, from coordinate 46,092 downwards.
GGCGCCGGGGAAATGGAAGGCCAGGAATTTGTTGAACTCAACTACGAGGCCTATGCTCCCGGGGGCGTGGCTGTTCTTATTGAGACGCTCACTGATAATAAGAACCGCACCGCAGCGGATGTGCGAATGATCCTCAATAAGGCGAACGGTAGTTTAGCCACCGCCGGTGCCGTAACTCGCTTGTTTGAGCGCAAAGGCTCGATCGTGTTTGACGGTGAAAAGTTTACCGAAGACCAAATCATGGAGCTGGCGCTCGACGCTGGTGCCGAGGATGTCGTTTCGTCGGGTGGCTCCATCGAAGTTTTAACGGCTCCCGAAGACTTTTCGAAAGTCCTTGAGACCTTTCAGACCAAGGGACTTCAGACTGAAATGGCCGAGGTCAGCTTGATTCCCATGAGCCGGGTTGCCATCGATAAAGAAGCTGCCGAGAAGGTCATGGGTATGATCGATCGTCTCGAAGAAAACGACGACGTTCAGCATGTGTACCACAACCTCGACACCAGCGTTCTCGACGACGCCGAAGAATGATAGTTTTGGGAGTCGATCCCGGTCTGGCCTCCTTGGGGTGGGGTGTGGTCAGAAGTGAACGGGGCCGACTTTCCCATGTGGCACATGGCGTTCTTACCACCAAAGCCGGCACGCCCGCCGAAGAGCGGCTCAAGTATCTTTATGATGAGATTCAAGGCTTGTTAGAACTCTACTCCCCCGAGCAGGCCGCCATAGAAAAGCTCTACTTTATGAAGAATGTTTCGAGCGCCCTCCCTGTTGCCGAAGTCAGGGGAGTGCTTTTGCTGGCCTTTGCCCAGGCTCAGCTGGTGGTTGGGCAATATGATCCTACCCAAATCAAGTCGGCCGTTGTTGGCGTGGGAAAAGCCGAAAAGCACCAGGTGCAGGAAATGATCAGGTTTTTGTTGTCTCTCCCTGAGATTCCTCGTCCAGACCATGCGGCGGATGCCTTGGCGGTCGCGGTATGTCATCTTCATCGGAGCTCGTTATGTGGAATAGCTTGACGGGTGAGCTGACCCGAAAAAATCTTGAATCAATCTTTTTGTTGGTTGGTGATATGGAATGGGATATCGCTGTTCCACGGTCCACCCTTGAGGCGTTACCCGCCGTGGGGAGCCGCGCCAAAGTCTACACCTGGTTGCAACACACCGAAGATACGATGAAGCTTTTTGGGTTTGCACAGGTCCAAGAGCGCGCCCTATTCTTGGATTTACTTAAAGTCTCGGGAGTAGGACCCAAACTTGCCCTGAAATGCCTTTCGGGATTAGCCCCTCAGCAGTTTGCGGCCGCGCTTGAAGCCGGAGACGCGACCCTTTTGTCCAAGGTTCCGGGGGTTGGTCTCAAAACCGCACAAAAAATGATCTTAGCCCTTAAAGGCAAACTCTTATTAGACGAATCGCCGGTAAGCGGTGGGCCAGATGCCGAGTTGATCTCGTCCTTGGCAGAGATGGGCTTTGAGCGCAAAGCGGTAGAACGCGTCGTTGCGGCGGTCAGTGCCGAACCTGAATTTGCTGACCTCCCATCAGCCGAACGGGAACGGAGGCTGTTTCAGCGGGCTTTGCTCAAATTATCGGCGGATAGCTAATGGCAAAAACTCTTGACCCCCAGGCCGAAGGCGGCGAAGAACAGCGTGAAGTCCTTTTGCGCCCGCAATTGCTCAAAGATTTTCAGGGGCAGGAGAATCTTAAAGAAAACCTATCGGTATTTTTGCGTGCGGCCCGTGAAAGGCAAGACGCCCTTGATCACGTTTTTGTCTCGGGACCACCGGGCTTAGGAAAAACCACCCTCGCGGGAATCTTAGCCAACGAGTTGGGGGTGGATTTTAAAGTAACCGCCGCGCCCGCTCTGGATAAACCCAAGGATATTGCTGGCATTCTGACAACCTTAACCGAACGCAGTGTTTTTTTTATTGACGAAATTCATCGGTTAAAACCCGCTATCGAAGAAATGTTGTATATCGCGATGGAGGATGGTGAGCTGGATTGGGTAATCGGCCAAGGCCCCAGCGCCCGTACTGTACGGATCCCTTTACCGCCGTTTACCCTGGTTGGGGCCACCACAAAACCGGGAAGGGTTTCTAGTCCACTCTTTTCTCGTTTTGGAATTCACCTCCGCATCGACTTCTATTCCGACAAAGAACTGATCGAGATTCTCCTTAGATCTGCCGCTATTCTCGGCATTGGTTTAGAACCCGAAGCGGCCAGCTTGTTGGCCCAATCCAGCCGGGGAACCCCTCGGGTAGCCAACCGCCTTTTACGTCGTATGAGGGATTTTGCTCAGGTGGCGGGCAAGGACTTAGTGACGATTTCGGTGGTAGAAGCCGCCCTCAAAAGGCTTGAGATTGATCGTTTTGGCTTAGAAAAACAAGACCGTGCGATTCTTGAATCGATTATTCGCAATTATGACGGCGGTCCTGTAGGTGCCGAGACTCTGGCCATTAGTGTGGGCGAGGGCATCGACGGCCTTGAAGATTTTTATGAACCCTATTTGATTCAACGGGGTTTTTTAATGCGAACCCCTCGGGGCCGTATGGCGACAGGCTTGGCCTACCGCCACTTAGGCCTCGAAGCCCTATGGAAGGAAAAGCCCAGTGAAGACCAAGGACTTCTCTTTTGAGCTCCCTGCGGAGCTGATTGCTCAAGCCCCACCAGAAACTCGGGGGGCCAGTCGACTGATGATTCTTGACCCGGCTCAGCACAGCCGTGAGCATGCACGGTTTCAAGATTTTGTCGAACAGGTCGACCCTAACACCCTTTTGGTTTTTAACGATTCACGGGTTCGTAAAGCCCGTGTTTTTGGAATCTTGGCGACAGGTGGCAAACTGGAAGTGATCTTTTTGCGCCGTTGGGACGAGCACCGTTGGGAGTGTTTGCTCAATAAGTCGAAGCGGCTCAAAGAAGGCCAGGTGATTCATTTCCCCGAGGGCCGGGAAGGCGTAATCGCTTCTTCGTCGGGGAATGTCCGAACCTTAACTTTTGCGCAGGGAGTCGAGGAGTCCTGGCTGGATAAATACGGCCATATTCCCCTGCCACCCTACATCCGCCGTCCCGACAACGACGCTGATGCCGAACGCTACCAGACAGTTTACGCCAAAGAGGTGGGGTCGGCCGCCGCTCCCACCGCCGGGTTACACTTTACCCAAGCCGCTTTGGAGCGGCTCAGGCAGAGGGGAGTTGAAACCGCCACGGTCACTCTTCACGTCGGGTTGGGAACCTTCTTGCCGGTGAGGGCCGAAGATATTCGCGACCACGAGATGCACCGAGAATTTTATCGAATCGAAGTCGAAACCGCAGAGCGCCTCAACGCGGCTAAACGGGCAGGGCGCCCCATCCTGGCGGTGGGAACCACCAGCTTGCGAACGTTAGAGGCCTCCTGGTCAGGGACTGAATTTCGCGCCGGGGAAGATAGCACCGATATTTTTATTTACCCCGGTTACCGCTTTGGCGCGGTAGATCAGCTGTTTACGAACTTTCACACCCCCGAATCTACCCTTCTGATGTTGGTGGCGGCCTTTGGCGGGTGGGAGTTTATTCGCGAAAGTTATGAAGAGGCCGTCAAGGAACACTATCGGTTTTTTAGCTACGGTGATGCTATGTGGTTAAAATCGCGAACGGCACCGTAGCCACGAAGCGTCCACTCAGGGTCACGATACTTTTCTAAGCTTTCTTCGAACAGGCGCTGTTCGGCTACACCAGGTTCCCAGAGCTCAACATCAACCCCTAAGTGGCGACAGAACTGTTTGGCCAGCTCATCAGCCAGCTCACGCGGTGTTCCACTCCAACCCTGGTGAAAAACGTCAGTTACGTGCTCCGGGGATGGGCAGTCTTCGGGCCTGAAAAGCTGGCGTAAGGTCTCCCAATTGAGGTCCAAAGGTAACGAACCATGCTGAAAGATGGCTTTACCCTGCCGGCGTTGGGCGTTACCGCCCAGCTTTTTGCCATCAACGAGGATGTCGTACTCTTCGGTGCCCGCGAAGCACGCGGCGGTGACTTCACCCCAACGGCCTTGGGGGTCGGTATCTCGGGCAAAGCCAGCTGACCAACCCCAAGCTTGCCACGTCTTTAAGATAAATCCACACAGTAATTCAAACGAGGCCTTAACCCCTGTGACTGCCAGGTGTTCTTGATGACAGGCCAACGAATAGGTTAATTCCCGGTCATGCCAAATCGCACCCCCACCGGTTGTTCGCCGAACTACAGGCACCGAAGGCCGGTTAGGGTTAAGGCCAGCCTCAGGGTTTTGAAACCGGCCCAGCGATAAGGTTGAGGGTTGCCAGGTATAAAACCTCAGCACGGGAGTTCCTTCGGGCCGAGAGGCCTCTGAAAGAAATAAGGCTTCGTCCCAAGCCATGGCTTCGTCCCCTGGGCACGGTGGGGCCATCCACACTCGCCACTTCATGAAAAGCTGGCCTCTCCTTGAGTCCAAGTCTGGTAAGCCGCACTGTCGAGTAAACTCTCCCAAGCTGTACGATCGGCGTCAACAAGGACAAAAATCCATCCTTCATTCTCGGGGTCTTTGTTGAGAATTTCTGGTGAGGCTTTTAACAACTCATTCACCAAAACCACTGTTCCTGCAACCGGAGTTTCAAAATCGGCCGCTGCTTTAACAGCTTCGACAGTAAAAGAGGGAGCCCCTGGTGAAAGCTTTTGACCAAGAATAGGTGCCGCCACAAAGGTGACCTCGCCTAAAGCTTCGATCGCCGCGCGCGAAAGGCCAACCACGAGCCGATCCCGGTCCCAAGCGGCCCATTCGCCATTCTTGGTGTAGCGTTTCTCTGTCATAGTGACTCCTGACCGGTGGACCGGTTTTCAAGGAAAGATAAATAGTCAGCGGCCTTGTAGGAACTGCGAACCAGGGGGCCGGCCGCCACAAAAGCAAAACCTTTTTTATAGGCGGCATGTTTAAGCTGAGTAAACTCTTGTGGGGTATAAAAGCGCTGGACGGGGAGGTGAGCCTTGGTCGGCTGAAGATACTGACCAAGAGTCAGAACATCCACACCAACGCGGCGCAAGTCCACCATGGCTTCTTCGAGCTCGTCGAAGGTTTCGCCCAGGCCAACCATGAGGCTGGTCTTGGTACGCATTCCCTGTGCTTTGTAAAACTCGAGGCAACTCAAAGTGAGTTCGTAGCCAGCCCGAATATCTCGCACAGGGTGGGTTAGCCGTCGGACGGTTTCAAGATTTTGGGCCACGACGAAGGGCGCGCTCTCGACCAAAATATTCATACGACTAGGATCACCAGCAAAATCGGGGACAAGGGCTTCGACCTTGGTTTGGGGATGATCTTGACGGATGCGCCGAATAATGGCGGCAAAATGTCCGGCTCCATGGTCAGGAAGGTCGTCACGGTCTACGCTGGTCAACACCAGATAGTTTAAGTTCATCATTTTGACCATCAAGGACGCATTTTCAACTTCGTTCGGATCGACGAGACCACGGGGGTGACCGGTTTTGACGTTACAAAAACGACAGCCTCGGGTGCAGATGTCTCCTAGCACCATCAAGGTAGCCGTCCGTGAACCCCAGCATTCATTGAGGTTGGGGCAAGCGGCTTCCTCACAGACGGTATGAAGTCCTTTTTCCCGCAGGCTTAAACGCAGTTCACGGTATTCATCGGCCCGTCGGTGGGTGATTTTTAACCAATCAGGTTTGGCCAGCCGGGGGGCGGCTTGAGGATCGCTCATCATTCTCCTTTGGATTTTAGCCGGAGGCCTTATCCATAAAACGCTTCACCATGAAGACGGGAGGGCGAAACACCCTGACGTTTGAGGTACTCTGTGGTTTGCCGAATCATGGAGCCGTTACCACAAAGATAATACTCAAGATCCTCATCGAGGGGAAGTTGGTCGAGGTGTTCCGTCAGGCGGCCGGTGGGTTGCTGGGGCGAGTTTGACCCCATATCAGGCCGCGAAAACCACAGCCGTAAACCATTGCCCTCCTGTAATCGAAGCTCCTCGTGCAAAGCCGCTTCTTGCGGACGGCGAACCCCGTACCAAAGTTCCCGGGGAACGCGGGGCTGTGAGGCTCGTAAGAGCGAAACAAAGGGGGCGATGCCGGTCCCCGTGGCGATCCAGACTTCCCTGGGACCACCTTGGGGCTTAAAGAGGGCAAAAGGGGTGCCTACGCCTACCTCATTACCAGGTTTTCGGTGGGCAAGCCAAGAAGAAAAACCGTTTTCGAGACGGCGAAACAAAAAGCTCAGGTGTTCTTGGTCGGGGTGTGACGAAAAGCTATAGGGACGAGAGGTAATTCCATCGGTATGAATCAACAACGCACAATCGCCTGCCTGGTACGACAAACCATCTCGTTCAACAAGGAGTTCAAAAACATCGACAGAGCGAGGAACTAGACCCAGAACGCGTGACACGGGGCCTTCAGTCCCCTCGTTTTCCTGTCACTTTAATGATGTGAAACCCAAACGAGGTGGAGACCACATCGCTCAGACTGCCGACGCCCAGCTTTTTTACCGCGCTTTCAAACGCGGGTACCATTTTACCGGGGCCAAACCAACCCAGGTCGCCTCCCTGTGCTTTTGAAGGGCAGGTCGAGAACTCTCGTGCTAAGCCTTCAAAGGATGATCCTTGCTTGACTCTTTTGAGTAGTTCCATTGCCAACGCCCGATCTTTGACCAGAATATGGCTCGCCTTCCATTCCATTAGGACTCTCCTTGAATACAGGTGACCGGAATTTGTAAAAACTCAGGTCCTTCATAATTTTCCCAACTTCCAATGTCTTGAGAAAACCTGGCAACCGTCAACAACTGGGCTAGGTCACCCCGCAAAGGAACTCCAAAAACGGGTTGAATTTGATGGTTTTCATACCATAGAGCCTCTTCGGCCACGGCGGACCATCGTCCAGTCGCTTCCTCAACCTCAAAGGTCCGCCACTTGAGGATCTCGAGTGCGGGCTGCGTCGTAAGATCTTGACGGGTCAAAGTACCCGGCGCCAAAGAAAAGTTGCCATTTAACCCAGTTAAAGGGAGGCCAAGGTAGTGCGCGGTTTCTTGACTCGTCATAAAAGAACGTACGATGCCGTCTTCGACCAGAGTACGCCGCGAAAAGATAAGCCCTTGGTCATCAAAAAAGTTGGTGTTAGGCGAATTATACAGCTGAGGAAGGGCTTGTAGGGTAATGGTGTCGCCCTGAGGCAGGACCCCCAAGAGGGGTTGACCCGCCTTTTCGCGCGAGAGCCCCGCATAGAGACTGAGGCCAGAAAGTCGACGAACCAAAAGTCCCACCAGCTCACCAACCAAGTGGCCGCGCAGATAAACAGCTTCGGGGCGTTTATTTGACCACCGCTGCGCAGACATAAATTGCAAGGCGCGGCGACCACGTTCTCGAACTAAGGCACTTAAAACGTCCGGAACAAATTCACTAAAGCGAAATTCGGTGGTGACCGGGTGTGTTTCTGGCGATGAACGAGGCAAAAGCATCAGGTCAACGGTGGCATGCCAGGTCAAATCGACTAACTCGCGCCCCAAAGAATCTTGGTACAAACGCTCTTCTTTTTCGAGGCGAAGAAATTCACTTTGCAGAAAAAAGTCTTCTTTTTCGCAGGCGCGGACGAGAATTTCTTGTAGAGGGGCTATCCATTCCCCTAAATCCTGTTTTGAAAATGACGATACCGAATTTTGTGTCGCCGTGGGCTGAGTGATCTCAAGGGGAAACCAGGGGATGATTTCTTCGTCTAGGATCTTTTGCTCAGGTTCGTCACCGAAACGTTCCCAGGTTTGGTGGGCAAAGCTTTTACGTCCCTCGTAATGAGTTTCACGATAGGAATGGGTGGTGCTTTGGCTCTCAAAAAACCGATTTTGCCGGGACGTGGAATCTTGTCCCGGTTCCGCAGGGAATTGCGCGGTGCAAATTTCTGAACGGCGGGTAAGACGTTTCCAATGTTCATCCGACATGCGTGTTCCTCCCAGTCAGCTGGTATGATAATACTTCTTGCCCCGTCCTGCCAGTCACTTTTCGGTTTTACCAAATTTGTGGATTATTAAGGCATGAAAAACCCCTTTCCGTATGTGACGGTCAGTTATGCGCAGAGCCTCGATGGCCGAATCGCGACAAAAAGCGGTGATAGCCGTGGGCTGGGTAGCCCTGAAAGTTTGGTTTTAGCGCACCAGCTACGCCGGGACCACCAAGCGATTTTGGTTGGAATTGGTACCGTTTTGGCTGACGACCCCCAGTTGACCTGCCGCTTGGTTCAGGGGCGTAACCCTATTCGGGTCATTCTTGATACGGAGCTACGATTGCCCTTGGGGTCGAAGTTAGCCACGAGTGTTTCTCAAGCCCCCGTTTGGTTGCTCTACCGAGGTCAAGGAACTCGCAAGCCGGAACTTGAAGCCTCCGGTTGTCGATGCTTGAACGTCAATGACTACCCTGGTGCTGGTAAAGGCCTACCTGCGGTGTTGGGGACTTTAGCGAACGAAGGGGTTTCTTCGGTTTTTGTTGAAGGCGGAGCACAAGTGATTACCTCGTTTTTAGGCTCGGGGTTGGTAGACCGTTTGATTACGGTCACGGCCCCACTTGTTTTAGGAAAGGGAATCGAAGCTGTCGGCGACTTAGGGGTGGTGACCTTGACTCAGGCCCTACGTCCTCGAAGCTTAAAACGCTGGGAGCTAGGGCCCGATCAGGTCACAGAATTGCGCTTTACCTCTCGTCAGGCACCCGAAGAGATCTTGGGCGGGTCTTGAAGGCGAGTACCCAAGAAACCGAACAAACTTCCGGCAATGCCGCCAAGAATATGGGCAAAGTGTGAAATATTGTCGTTCTTAAACATCTCGACGATCTCTTTGCCCAAAAAGAAGACCAGGATTAACGGAAGGGTAAGAGGAATTTCTCCTTGGCGGATGTTGGTAAAGGACACCAGCAAAATCATCATAAAGACGATGCCCGAGGCCCCCATCAACGACGTGGTAAAAAATAGAACGTTGATGATACCGGTCACGAGAGCGGTTACCAAAGCCATGAGGACAACCGTAGGGGTTTGGTACTTTTCTTCAAGAACCGGTCCTAGTAACAGCAGAAATGAAAAGTTGCCTAAAAAATGATTCCAGTCTTCGTGTCCCAAAACATGACCAATGAGCCTCCAGTAGGAAAGCGGGTCGCTCCACGAGAAGCTGCCTTGACCGCCTACCATAAAAAACTTTTGGGTAATACCGGGCATCACGTATTGGTCGAGCAGAAGAATGACCACAGCGGCCAGCGAAAAAGTCAGGGTAAAGGGGGCATTGTACCTAATGCGCATGCGTTTCCTCCGGTTGTAGCGTAATGCCCGCCCGGAACCTGGTCAAGGTAAAAGTCTTCCTGGGCTGGGCCAGGGCGTGTTTACCTGTTAGGGTTTTCCCTGGTAGTGTAAGGCATTTCCTTGGTAAACTGACATAGGAGGGTTTATGGTGGTGCAAGCGATTGTCTACGGTCTGGTTTTTTGGCTGACGGTGTTAACATCTTTGCTTACCTTAATTCCGTACCACCTGCTTAAGCTGATGGGCCGAAAGCGGGAAGCCTGGTTTTACCTTGGTCGGCTTGGCCGATTCTATGCGCGTTTTATTCTAGAGCGTTTGGCAGGTTGCCGTATCCACGTGGAGGGCCTTGAGCATATTCCCCGCGGCAAGCCGTACTGTTTTGTGAGCAACCATCAGGCTTATGCGGATATTTTGTTAATAATGGCTACTGTGCCCGAACCGGCTGGCTACATTGCTAAACGGTCTTTAAAATACGCACCGGTGATTCGAACATGGATGAAAGAGCTGGGTTGTTACTTTTTAAAACGCGAAAGTTTGAAAGATGGGTTGAAAGGAATTCTCTACGGCGCCGATCGCGTCAAAAGAGGCTTCCCTATGGTTATCTTTCCCGAAGGGACGCGAAGTCGTGGTCCACAAATGGGTGAGTTTCGCAAAGGGGGCCTCAAATTGGCCACCAAAGCCAAAGCGATGGCAGTTCCTGTGTCGATTCAAGGCAGCTACCGCGTTTTGGAACAATCGGGTCGGGTCCGTCCCAGCTGGGTGGGTATACGCTTTCACCCGCCGATCGATACGGTGGGTTTGACTTCGGCTCAAGAAGAATCTTTGACACAAGATATTAGGCAGATCATTCACAACGGAGTACTCGACTTTCAAAAAATCTCCCCTCACGGAAAGAACTAGCATGGCCAAAGACACGACTTACGACGAAAGCAAAATCAAGACCCTCAGTTCCCTTGAACATATTCGCCTGCGCTCCGGCATGTACATTGGCCGCCTTGGCGACGGTTCGAATATGGATGACGGCATTTACGTGCTGGTAAAAGAAGTCGTTGATAACGCCATTGATGAATACATCATGGGCTTCGGTAAACGCATTGATGTGTCCGTCGATAAAAACGTCGTGGCCGTACGCGACTTTGGTCGTGGCATTCCGTTGGGCAAAGTCATCGACTGTGTCTCGATGATCAACACGGGCGCCAAATACAACGACGATGTTTTTCAGTTTTCGGTAGGGTTGAACGGTGTCGGTACCAAGGCGGTGAACGCCTTATCAAGCCGATTTCTCGTTCGTTCGCACCGCGAAGGAAAATTCTTCGAGGCCACCTTTCAACAGGGCAAGCTCCTAAAAGAAAATCAAGGAAGTACCACTGAGCCCGACGGAACTTACGTTGAGTTTCAACCCGATAAAGAAATCTTTGCAGACTACCAATTCAACAAAGAGTTCTTGGAACAACGGATGTGGAACTACGCCTGCTTGAACCAGGGCTTGAGACTGTACCTGAATAAAGAAAAATTTGAAGCCAAAAACGGTCTACTTGACCTGTTGAATGCTGAAATTGGCGAGGGAGAAGCCTATCCCGCCGCTTACTACAAAGGTCAATACTTAGAGTTTGCTTTTACTCACACGGGAAGTTACGGTGAAACGTATTTTTCGTTTGTTAACGGTCAGCACACCTCCGATGGCGGTACTCACCTTTCGGCGTTTCGTGAAGGGCATTTAAAAGGCATCAACGAGTTCTACAAAGAGAACTACAACGGTTTGGATGTCCGTGAAGGCCTGACTGCGGCTGTTGCTGTCAAAATCAAAAATCCTGTTTTTGAAAGTCAGACCAAAAACAAGCTCGGCAATACCGATATCCGTTCGTGGATTGTCCAGGCGGTCAAAGAAGCCGTGATGGATTTTCTGCACAAAAACTTTGAAACCGCCCGTATTCTCAAAGACCGAATTATCTCGAACGAAAAGCTCCGCAAGGAACTCAATACCGTCAAAAAAGAAGCCAAAGAAGCAGCTAAGAAAATCGCCTTGAATATCCCCAAGCTTAAGGATTGCAAGTATCACATTGAAGATGGTGAAAAAGGCGCTGGCTCCATGATCTTTATCACCGAAGGTCAGTCGGCGGCAGGGTCCATGGTGACGGCAAGGGACGTTTATACCCAGGCCATCTATGCCCTTCGCGGCAAACCTGAAAACCTTCATGGTAAAAAACGCACCGAGATTTACCGCAATGAAGAGCTCTACAACCTGATGATGGCCTTGGGGATCGAGAACGATGTCGAGAATCTTCGGTATGGAAAAATTATCATTGCCACAGACGCCGATACCGATGGGTTTCACATTCGCAATCTGTTGCTGTCGTTCTTTTTGAATTTCTTTGAAGAACTGGTGGTCAATGGTCGGGTTTATATTCTCGAGACTCCTTTGTTCCGGGTACGAAACAAAAAAGAAACGCGGTACTGCTACAACGCCAAAGAACGCGATGTCGCGGTTAAAGCCCTGACCGGGGCCGAGGTGACTCGGTTCAAAGGTCTTGGCGAAATCAGCCCTAACGAGTTTGGTCCGTTTATCGGCGCGTCTATGCGTTTGGTCGACATCAACATCAAATCGCTTAAGGATATTCCCTCGACCCTGTCGTTTTATATGGGGAAGAACACGCCGACCCGTCGGCAATACATCATGGAGAATTTGATCTAACATGGCTTACGTACAAAAGCTGTTTGCCGAAAACTTTCTTGAGTACGCCTCGTACGTCATTAAAGAGAGGGCCATACCCCATTTGAACGATGGCCTCAAACCCGTGCAGAGGCGCATTATCCACTCACTGATGGAGATGGATGATGGCAAATTTCATAAAGTTGCCAACGTGGTGGGGCACTGCATGAAATACCATCCCCACGGCGACGCTTCGATTTACGAAGCCCTGGTCAACTTGGGGCAAAAGAACCTCTTTATTGATACGCAAGGAAACTTTGGCAACATCTTTACCGGCGACGAAGCTTCGGCGGCACGCTACATTGAATGTCGTTTGACACCTTTAGCCAAGGAAGTGCTCTACAACCCCGAAATCACCGAAATGGCTGAATCGTATGACGGACGAAACAAAGAACCCGTCATCTTTCCGGCAAAGATTCCTGTGGTTCTCATTCAAGGCATTGAGGGTATCGCCGTTGGTATGGCAACCAAGATCTTGCCGCACAATTTTCGCGAAGTTTTGCAGGCATTACAAGCAGCCCTGCGTGGCGAAGAGTTTTCACTCTTGCCGGATTTTCCCACCGGGGGACTCATGGATGCCTCAGCCTACGAAGATGGCCAGGGCTCCGTTACTGTTAGAGCCTTGTTAGACACTTCGGATGAAAAGCGCATCCTGATTCGCGACCTACCCTTTGGGGCGACAACAGCCAGCCTTATCGCTTCGGTTGAGAATGCTGCCAAAAAAGGCAAGCTAAAGATTGCAGGCATTTCAGATTTTACCTCCGAGCACGTTGAGATCGAAATTAAACTGCCCCGAGGCGTCTACACCTCAGAAGTAGTCGAAGCCCTCTACGCCTTTACCGATTGTCAGATCACGCACCAAGTCAATTTGTTGGTGATTCAAGACAAACTTCCGGTACAAACCACGGTAACACAGGTGATACGCCATCATGCCGGCCACCTGGTTGAGGTGTTAAAAAAAGAGTTGGAGCTAGAAAAGGGTAAGCTCCTCGACAAGCTGCACCTGCGTACCTTGGAACGTATTTTTATCGAAGAACGTCTCTACAAGCTCATTGAAGACAAAAAGACCCACGACTTGGTTTCGCAGGCGGTTGTGACAGGTTTTGTTCCGTTCAAAAAAGAAATCCTTCGTCCCATTACCGAAGACGATGTAAAGCATCTTCTTGAAATTCCGATACGGCGTATTTCGCTTTATGACATTGAAAAAGCCCGCAAAGAACTCGAAGAGATTCAGGCCCGTCTCAAGCAAATTGAGCACCACTTGGCTCACCTCACGGCTTACGCCCTGGCTTTTTTAGACGGGATTTTGAAAAAGTACACGGATCAAATGCCAGTGCGTCAAACCAAGCCTTTGAGCTTTAAAAAGGTAACGGCCAAAGACGCCGCTTTACGTGACAAAAAGCTGAGGTACGACAAAGCCACAGGCTACTTAGGGTGGGCTCTGACAACCGGAGAAGTTCAGCTCGAGGTCAGTGAGCTGGATCGCCTTCTGTTGATCCGTAAGGATGGAACTTACAGTGTTATCCGGGCCGCCGAAAAACTCTTTGCGGGAAAAAATGTGTTGTTTATCGGAAACGCCGATAAAGAAGAACTTGCCAAGGTCGTCTTTTCGCTTTTGTACCGCGACAATTCTAGCTTGTCGATTTACCTCAAAAGATTTCAAATCGAGGGCTATATTCTGGATAAAGAGTATACGTTGTTACCAGAAAACACGACCTTATTAAAGTTGACCACACGCCAGGATGTCGCCGTCCGTGTGGATTACAAACAAAAGCCACTCATTCGGGTTTTTGAAGAAACCTTCCCCGTCCAGGAGTACTTGGTAAAGGGCGTCAAAGCTCAGGGGGTAAGGCTGACCTCGAAAGAAACCACGGGGGCTCGGTTTGTTAGAAACACCGGTTCCGGTCCCGATGCTGAAAACGGCGCAGAGTCCGAGGAGGAATGATGTTTTGGAAAGCGAAAGAATGGCCCTGGCCCCTTAAGAACAGCGCTCAAGCCGCCTTATTGAAAGGCCTCTTAGAGAGCGAAGGAATTCCCTACCGCTTGATCCGCCATGGAGATTCTTTGTGGGGCTATGCGACCGAAGTCGCTGAGGGCTGGGGGCATGTAGAAATTGATGAGGCCCACCGTGAGGCTTTCGAACAGCTTTGGCAAGAGTTCCAGGCGTCGGAAGTCGTCGAAGAGGGGTCTGGATCCTAACTCTGATTCGTCTTAAAGAGTCAAAGGGGCGAGGTTAGCTCGAGACAGTGCCCATTCTTTTGCAGTTTGTGAACAAAGCTTTCAAAGGCTGCCCGGGGCAACGGACGAGAAATTAAGAATCCCTGAACGGTTTGACAGCCTAAGTCAGCTAACTCTTCAAGCTGGCTTAAGGTTTCGACCCCTTCGGCGACGATATGCAGGTTAAGTTCCTTAGCAATAGAAATCAAAGACCGAACAATGGCCAAGTCTTGCGGATTTTCGGGCAGACCCCGGACGAACGATTGGTCAATTTTAATTTCGTCCAGGGTAAACTTGTGAAGGTGACTGAGTGAAGAAAAGCCTGTGCCAAAATCGTCCACCGAGATTTTTAGCCCAAAGTTTTTAAACGCTTTGAGGATTTGTTCGGCTTCGAGCGGATCTTCAAACAGGCTGGTCTCGGTCACTTCAAGGGTAAGCTTTTCAACCACAGCTTTGTGCTTTCGGATCGCTTTTTGAAAAATCTCGACCAAATCATGACTACGGAATTGACGTGCCGAAACGTTAAAGGCCAAGTGTACCTCACGAAAGGCGGTTTCATCCCAATCTTTTAACTGCTGAACGACTTGGTACAGACTCCACTTGCCGATGGGCATGATCAAACCAGTTTCTTCAGCGATAGGAATAAATTGAGACGGTTGGATTTGTCCCTTTGTGGGATGGTTCCAGCGCAACAAAACTTCGGCCTGGATTCCTTTGACACTCCAAACTTGACCTTGTCGTTGAACCGTGAGTTTGGGTTGAAAGTACAGTTCAAATTGGTGCCCGATGGCTTTTAACGCGGGGGCTTCGATAGCCTTGATGATGGCGTTCTGAAGCTCCATTTTTTCAAGAACCCGCTTTTCTAACGAAACATCAAAGATGATAAAAGGGGCTTTGAGTTCCTGACAATGACCCAGGGCAATGTCGGCACCATGCAAGAGGGCCGAACGGTCAACGCCATGCTGGGGGTACAAAGAGACTCCGATCCAGCTTTCTAAGGTGAGGTTAAACCCTGAAAAAATGTGAGGCTCGCTGACTTGGTGCTGAATAAGCGTTAAAAAGCTGGTCAGGACTGAATCTTCGTCATAGCGACGAAGAATCAAAAACTCATTTTCGCGGGTGTGAAAAATATGGTCGTCGGTAGCCAAAAGCAAATTCAGCCTTTGTGATAACTGGTAAAGCACCCACTCGGCAACACTGGACTTCATGGTGCGCTTGACCATGTCGTAGGCCGGGCCTAGTTGAATTAGAACAAAGGCGTAGCTGTGAAAGGAATCCTTTTCGGCGGCACTCAGAAGCTCTTGGATTTGGGCTTCCATCATATAGTGTGTTGGTAGCCCCGAGATGGGGTGCAAAGCCAAGCGCTGTTCGATTTCTCTGTGTCGTTGCTGGGAGGTTTCCAGCTGTTGTTGAAGCTGTTGGTTTTTCTCGCGGAGGATTTTTAGCTCCTCTTGCAAGATAAGTAAGTGAGCTTGTGAGCGAGAGGAATCTTGTTGCGGCATAAGTTAAGTCTCCCAAGCATGAGTTTGTCCTGCTTTGGCCCAGGCTAAAAGTTTGTCATTTTCAGCCAAACGCCAGGGGGCCAGGTCCCTGCGTTGGGCTTCGATTTCACGTTCTTCGGCTAAGTGTTTCAGTCGTTCGAGTTCATCAGGCGTCAGGAGAAACCTCCCCTTAATCCGTTCGAGGGGGGGCAACTCGGGTTTTACCTCAAGCGTCAAAAGGTGGTTCATTCGTTTTTGAAAGACGGTGGCCAAGGCTCCGGTCAAGGTGGCTTTCCAGCCCTGCCACACGGGCAACAGGTACCGTACATCTTGGGCCGCATAGCGACGTTGCTCCTCGGAAAGGGGACGGGTGTTCCAATCCGAGGTTTGTAGAGCCACTTCTTTGGCAATGGTCACCCCCAAGGTTTCTTGAAGAACCATCGCTAACGAAGGGCGAGGGTGCAAGATCAATTTGGCGGCTTCCCAAAGGTCGACGAGTCCTTGAACTCGACAGCCCGCCAAGGCTTTCAGGTACCTGACATCATTCGAGGCACCCCAAAAAACTTTGATTTGGCTAGGGTTTGAAAAAGCTTGAAAAAGCTTGTCGAGTGAAAAGCCCGCCAGAGGATCAATTAACCAGATATCGCCATTTTCAAAAGCCAGTTGATACAGACAAATGCGACGACCGTAGCGGTAAAGCATAAAATCGCCCTCAAGATCGACGGCCAATACCGATTCGTTTGCCAAGCGGGGGGCGTGTTGTTCCCATGTTGAGGCGGAAGCGATCCAAAGCTCCTGGGGCATTAGCGACCCCAATGCTTTTTTAAGGTTTGGAAGGCCTCGTTGAGGCGTTGAGAGATCAGCGTGGCTTCTTGGTAGGCCCGGGGGTTGTTGGCATGTCTATCGGGATGGTGCTGTCTCAGCAAGGCTTTATGGGCCGTCTCGATGGCTCCCCAGGATTCATTTCCCGTGAGACCCAAAACCTGATAGGCGGACAAGATTTTCGGGTCGAGGGCGGGTTTTGGGGCTTCGTGAGTAGGTCGTTCATGATGATAGGATTTTGAGCCTTGCGAAGATGGTCTACGAGGGGGCTCGCCGCGAAGAAAAGCGTCAAGCTCTTCTTCGGCCGCGCGTTGATCGGGATCCTCGGTGAACGAATCGGAGGATTTGTCGGTACTCCACGATCGAAACAATCTTCCCAGCCGGTCAAACAGGGGGTCCATTCCTCACTCCTGCGAACAGGATAAACGGAGTTGCTAGAAAAAGGAAGTCTCTGCAGAGTAAAGTCCTTGAAAGATGTACCGAACTGGGGCCGTTACCCAGACTCGAGGCCCAGGAAGTTCCAACTGAAGGTAAAACGGTTGATTGTTCAAGCTGACCAAAACTTCGCTGGAGCTTAACCCCTCGAGATGGGAATGAAGAGCCACCGCCGCCGCAGCAAAGGATTGATCTAACCACCCTGTAGCATAAACCCAAGCCGTCACGAGGTCTTTTTGCGGGGTAGAAAACGCAACTAAAGGTTGATGAAGCAAGCCCTGAGCTTGAGCCGTCTGGGCCTGAGCCAAGGTCCGAGCCGTTTTGCGAAGGACCGCCGTGTCAGAAGCCGGAGCATAGACTGTCCCTAAACGACAAGCCCCCTCCCAGGGAACAAGGTCTGTCTCTTGAATCCTGGTTCTAAGAAGGGGCCGATTCCAGTCGGCCTCTTGGCCGGCGTTAGAAGGCGGAGGAATCTCGATCCGAAAGTTCTGCGAATCCACAGACTCAACAGTAAAGAGGCGCCCTTGAAATTGTACAGGAAACGGCTTGATTCCATATTCTCCTTGATCAAAAAGAAAACGGGCGGCACAAAACAAAGCGTCTCCTGAAATCGTGTCGTCAGGAAAGCGGGGCGAGGACGCATAGACGGTGCAGGGGTGGCTTTGCTTGCGGGTAAACGCTAAAACCCCATCGGCGCCAACCCCCCGCCTTCGGGAGCACAAGCGCCTGGCCAGCTCTTGAAACGCTGAGCCTTCAAGCTGTTCGCCCGAGAGCTGGGCTCTGAGGAGCAGGTAATCGCCATGCCCGCAGGCGGCTTTGATGAAGTCGAGTTCTGAAAGGGGCAATTTACGCCTCAACTTTGATCAAAAAAAGCTCGGTGGGTTCGCCTCACGCCCTCATCGAGCTCGCTGGCCTTGAGAACCAACGAAACATTAATTTCTGACGCGCCCATCGAGACGAGGTGAACGGGAATTCCTTGCAGAGCCGCAAACGCTTCGACCAAGAACTTGCCGTCTTTCCACAAATCTTTACCGACCAGTGAAAGAATAGCCATGTCGGGTTGAATGCGCACGGTACCGAGAGACTCCAGGGCCTGCCGTAAACCAGCGAGGTCTTTACAACTATTGATGGTCATGGACACCGAAACCTCGCTGGTGGCAATAAGATCGACCGAGGTTTCAAAGGCATCAAAAATTGTAAAGAGTTTTTTTAAAAACCCGTAGGCCATCAGCATACGGCCTGAGGTGACTGTGATCAACGTGACGCCTTGGCGGCCTGCAATGGCCCGGACCCCTGACAAGGGGGCTTCGCCCTGCACGATGGTTCCCGGATGAGTGGGGTTTTTGGTATTTTTGACGAGAACGGGTATACCCCGTTCAACGGCGGGTTGGATCGTCGCCGGGTGTACAACTTTGGCACCAAAAAAGGCCAACTCGGCGGCCTCGGCATACGTCATGACAGGAATCGAATGGGCCGTCGGCACTTTTCGAGGATCCGTGGTCATAATACCGTTGACGTCGGTCCAGATTTCAATCCGTTGGGCTTGTACCGCTGCGCCAAACAGGGAGGCCGAGTAGTCAGAACCGCCTCGCCCTAAGGTGGTAGCTACCCCGTGAATTGTTGCACCAATAAACCCCTGAAGAATATAGACGATTCCTGGTTCGGGAGTTAGAACAGCCGAAACTTTAGCTTGCGTTTCAGGCCACAAGACCCCCGCTTCGCCAAACCGATCATCGGTGACCAAGAGTTTTCGCGCATCCAGAAGGTGAGATGCAAGACCTGCTTGCAAAGCTAGACCGTGCAACAGAGCCGTCGAGAGTAATTCGCCCGAGCCCAACAGTGCATCCGAAACACGCGGTGAGCATTCTCCGAGCAAAAAGCTCCCTTTAACAAGTGTCCGCATATCGCGAAACACGGCCTTGAGGGCGTCCGAAGCGATATCGCGGGCCTGGGAGGTCAAGGCGTCCAGAACCCGGGTATGTCGCTCTTCGAGGGCATTTAACAGCGTTTCGGCGGTGGCGCGGTCCTCAGCTTTGACGGCCTGAATCAACTCAACAAGGGTGTTGGTGACGCCAGCCATGGCCGAGCTGACCAGAATCAAGCCCGTCTGCCGATGGGGCTTGATGATTTCTAAGACTTGCTTCATTGCCTCGGCGTCTTGTACCGAAGTTCCGCCAAATTTAAAAACGACCATGGGCACCACCCTAAAAGAAAGGATTTTTCCTGTCAAGGAAGCCTAAGGAATTGGCCGACTTTGCTTTTTTTTGGTAGTGTGAGAACCGGAGGCTCTATGAAGGACTCGGATTTTTCAGTGATCGAGGCGGCTCAGTACTTGTTGGCTCGTACCTCCTACCGGCCACCGCTGGCCATTGTCTTGGGTTCAGGACTCTCGGAAGTGGGACAAGCCTTTGAAGGCCAAGAGTTTTCGTATGCCGAGATACCGGGAATGCCTCGCTCGACCGTAGCCGGTCATAGGGGACTGCTCAAAATTGGTCCCAAAGCCCTGGTGTTTCTGGGGAGATTTCACCACTACGAGGGGTACTCGTTTCATACGGCAGCCTTTCCCTCCTTTTTAGCCCATCGCTTGGGGGTGGCAAACATCCTTTTGACAAATGCCGCCGGCGGTATTCACGCCTCGTACCATCCCGGCGACTTAGTGCTGATCCGTGATCATATCAACCTGATGGGGGGGAACCCGCTGGTAGGTCCCCATGACCCGTCGTTTGGGCCTCGGTTCTTTGATATGACCGAGGCCTACAGCGTAAGCCTTCGCACGCAACTGCAAAATTTGGCCAGCCTGCTTTGGGGGTACCGTTTGGCTGAAGGTGTTTATGCCGGGATGACGGGTCCTAATTACGAAACTCCTGCTGAAATACGGTTTCTTAAGACGATAGGTGCCGATTTGGTAGGAATGTCAACGGTGCCCGAAGCCCTGGCGGCTCGTTCTTGCGGGTTAACCATGGCAGGACTTTCGGTGGTTACCAACTTAGCGGCCGGACTTTCAGCAAAGCCTTTGAACCATACTGAAGTGGAACAAGCGGGTAAGGACGCTCAAGCGGCCCTGGCCCAGCTTTTGACGGCTTGGGCGGCGACACCGGCATGAGGACCGAAGAACGCTTTTCCGACGAAGCGTTGGCAAAAATCCGTCACGAACTTCGGCAGGCTGGGGGCCGCGAAGTCTTATTTATTGGTCACCTCGGCGAGGATCAACGAATAGCCAGGGTAGAGGTGGGTGCCAGGGGCACCGCCGAAGAAGTTCCGGCTCTGTACCCTCACATGGAACGGGGCGATGTCGTGATTCACAATCACCCCTCGGGTCTCTTAGAGCCCAGCCGACCAGACCTTTCGGTAGCCAATACCCTGGGGCAACAGGGAATTGGCTTTTGGATCATCGATAATGATGCTGAAAAAGTCTACGCCGTCAGCGAGCCGGTCATCCTTCACGAAATTCAAACCCTGCCGTTCGAAGAGGCGGTTTCTGCCCTGCGCCCGGGTGGGGCCTTTTCTCGCTTGTTGCCCGCGTATGAAGCCCGTGAGCAACAGTTGGAACTTTTAAAGCTGTTTGTTCGGGGTTTAAACGAAGACGGCGTTGTCGTCGCTCAAGCCGGAACGGGGGTGGGAAAGTCCTTTGCCTACTTGTTACCGGCGGTGCTGTGGGCTCAACGCAATGCTGAAAAGCTTGTGATTGCCACCGCGACGATTAACCTTCAGCAACAGTTGTTTGAAAAAGACCTTCCCTTTGTTCAAAAAGCCTTAGGAACAAAGCTTAAAACCGTTTTGGTCAAAGGACGACGAAACTACCTCTGCCCCCACCGCTTGGCCGAAGAGCTTAGGGACCCGGCAGACCTTCAGAGTGTTGCTGAACTGACCCGTTTGGCGGATTGGGCGGCCCAATCACGAACGGGAGCCTTTCAAGAATTAACCAGTCCCCCTGCCGAAGAGCTTTGGAGCCGGGTTTGCAGTGACGTGGATGCGTGTTCTGGAGTGCGTTGTGCCCAAGCCGAGAGTTGTTTTTTGGCTAAAGCGCGAAAAGAAGCCTCGGCTGCATCGATTTTAATAGCCAACCATCATCTTTTGTTTGCGGATCTAGCCTTACGGGTCGAAGGATTGGGCTTTGAAACCGCCGCAGTGCTACCGCCGTTTCAGCGGTTGATCTTTGATGAGGCCCACAGCCTTGAAAAAAGCGCAACCAGCTACTTTTCGGGCGAGTTTGCCCGACCTTTGCTTCAAAAGCAGTTAAACCGCCTCTATCGCAAGCGCCGGGGGGCCGAGCTTGGGTTGATACCCCCTCTGAGGGGATTGTTTACCCAAAACTTAACCCTTGGGGAAATCCCGGGGCTCATATTTGCCTTGACCACACAGCTCGAGGCCACCGACCGTCTGTTAGCCGAAGCCTTGGCCAGCGAATCTTCCTTGCGTCTTACCAAAGAGCAGGGGGCGTGGTGGCAAGAAACTATAGTACCGTCCATCCACAGCCTACAAAAACCACTGAGCAACCTCTTGCATCTTTGTGAGGACTTAGCTGAGGCTTGGGAGGATCAAGAAGAACGCCCTCCCGAAGTCCAAGAGCTCAAAACGACCCTACGCCGACTCGAAGGTTTAGCTCAGCTGTTGGATCGGTTTAAAAATTGGGATGGCCTAGCCGAAGACATCTTTTGGTTTCAAAAAGGCCGAGATGCCCTCGGTCAAACCTTTATTACCTGGACGGTGTCTCCGCTGAGTGTGCGTCAGGTTTTTCAAGACGCGGTCTTTAAGCCCTTTTCGACCGTCATGTTTACCTCGGCAACCCTGGCTGTCCAAGGCAAGTTCACCTACTGGGGCGGCCGTTTGGGGCTTGACCTCGTACCTCCCCAACGGCGGCTTTTGGGGTTATTTCCTTCCCCTTACGATTATTCGTCGCGAGTGGTTGTCGGTATCCCCGCCGATTTTCCTCCGCCGGACAGCGAGGCTTTTACCCCTGCCGTTGCCGAATACCTGAGCAGTCTGCTAACGGCGTGCGGCGGTAGTGCGCTGGTGCTCTTTACCTCGTATGACGCACTGAACAAAGCCTATACTGCCGTAAGACCCACTTTGGTCGAAGCGGGAATCCCCGTCTACCGCCAGGGTGACGAAGACCGAACCCGGCTGCTAGAACGCTTTAAGCGCGAAGTGTCGAGTGTGCTCATGGCGACGGATAGCTTTTGGGAGGGCATCGACAGCCCTGGCGAAACCCTGAGCCTGGTTGTGATGGTGCGCTTACCGTTCCGAGTCCCCAGCGAGCCCGTACTCGCCGCCCGTTTAGAGGCCCTTAAACGCTCGGGAGCGGATGCCTTTATGTCCTATAGTCTGCCCGAAGCTGTTATGAAATTTCAGCAGGGTTTTGGTCGTTTGATTCGCCATTCGGCTGACTACGGGGCCATTGTCGTTCTCGATAACCGCTTGGTCAACAAGGCTTACGGGCAGGCCTTTTTGGCTTCGGTACCCGAAACCCCGCGCTGGGTTTTGCCGCGCCGAGACCTCACCCCCCGGATTGCAAAATTCTTAGAACAGTGGCGGGGCCGAGAAAGGCCCTTGCCCAAGGGTGCAAAAATCGAGTACGGTAGCACCACGCAAGAGGAAGAGGGTTATGGGTATTCGGGGTGAAGTCTTTTCTACCAAAACGTCGACAGGAAAGCGGACATATTTCTTTAACATCAAGGAAAACCGCCATGGCGACCTGTTCCTTAACATGGTAGAAAGTAAAAAGCAGGTTGATAGTTCCTTCGAGCGTCATTCGATGGTCGTCTTTGAAGAGGACCTAGAAACCTTTTTGGATGGCTTAAATCAAGCTGTGGCATTTTTGAAAGCGGAAAAGAAGGCTGCCAAGCCCGCCAGCGAACGTCCCGTTCGATACCGAGCTGTCGTTCGTGACCGGGATCGAGATCGCGAGGATGTTCGCGACCGTCATCACGACTAAGGCTCTCGTAAACCGCTTTTTAACTTTACACCGCTTTCCAACGAAAACTTTTGCGGTGAATGACCGACGGCCCATGCTGAACCAGCGCTTGCCGGTGGGCGGCCGTAGGGTACCCTTTGTGAACTTCAAAGCCATACCGATCATCCAACCACGACCAGCGGAGCATCCAGTGATCGCGGGCCACTTTGGCTACAATCGAAGCCGCGCTAATGCACGGAATCAAAGCATCCCCTCGAATAACGGCTTCGCCGGGGATAGACAACCCCGGCCATTGATTGCCATCCACATAAGCATAATCGGCACCACACCCCAAGGCTTCGTAAGCCCGGCGCATCGCCAAAAGGCTGGCTTGCAAAATGTTCAGGCGATCAATTTCTTCTGGCCAGCTCCAACCAAGTCCGACTTGCGCCTGGCTCAGAATGAGCTTAAAAGCCCGTTCGCGTGCCTTTTCGGACAAGGTCTTACTGTCAGCGACTTCGTCAAGGGGAAAGTCAGTACCTAAGATAACACAGGCCGCTGTTACGGGTCCGGCCAAGGGCCCACGGCCTGCTTCATCCAGACCACAGATGATCTTTCCTGTGTGCTCCATACCCACCGCCTTTTTCCTTTACCTTGCGTTTTTCTTCGCTGAATGCTAATGTTAGCAAGAAAATTGTTCTTGCGCCCAGGGGTCATCTTTGTTTTTGAAAAGTATGGAGATCTTTGGCTTCAAGTCGTTTGCTGACCGTAGCCGGATCGAATTTACGCCGGGAATTACCGCCCTGCTCGGCCCCAACGGCTGTGGCAAGAGCAATGTTGTAGATGCTCTCAAATGGGTGCTCGGCGAGCAGGCTAGCCGTTCCTTGCGCGCTGATAAGATGGAAGACCTCATCTTTAACGGCACTGAGTCGCGAAAAGCCCTGGCCGTAGCCGAAGTCAGCCTTACCCTTTCGAATGAAACCCGCGTGCTTGACCTTGATGTCGCCGAAATTTGCGTGAAACGCCGTCTCTACCGCTCGGGTGAAAGTGAATACTTTATCAATGAAACGCCCGTCAAGCTCAAAGAGGTTCGTGAGCTCTTTTATGACACCGGGGTAGGTAAGTCAGCCTATTCAGTGATGGAGCAGGGCCGGATCGATCAAATTTTGTCGACGAAACCCGAAGAACGGCGGTACCTGTTTGAAGAGGCCGCTGGCATTACCAAAACCCGCATGCGCGGTCAAGAAGCGGAGCGCAAGCTAGAAAAAACTGAAGAGAACCTCCGTCAGCTCGAAGGAATTCTTGCCGAGATTCGCCGAACCCGCGAAAGTCTGCAAAAGCAAGCCGAAAAAACGAAGGCTTACCGTGCCCTCAGGCAAGAGGTTTTTGAACTTGAAAAACGGCAACAACTCCGCAAGATAAAGGAGCTTACCACCAGTCGCGCGGTTTGGGCTCAAAAGCTCGAAGAAAAGCAAGCTCAACGGTCGGATACGCAAAACGGCCTCGAAGAGCTTAACCGGACGCTTGAGGCGGGGTTAAAGGAAGTTTCTGGCTGGGAAGAACAGCTGGTGGCGGGGCAAAAACAGCTTTATGGGCTGGACCTTGAAAAATCCTCGATTCAAAACCAGGTCAAGGTTCAACAAGAGCGCCGCTCACATCACGAGAACCAGCTAGCGTTGACCGAAAGCCGGGCTAAAACGTTTGCCGAACGCCTGAGCACCCTCCAAGCAGAAATTCAAGAAAAGCTGGTTCAAAAGCATCAACGCGATCAAGAACTTGCGGCTTGCCAAGACAACATTACGCTCTTTGAAAGGAATATTGAAACCGCGAAGCTGGAGTTGATGGCGCTGGCACAGCTGATTCAAGACGCCGAGCAGACCATCACCAACGAAACGCAAACGGAACGGCAGTTGCTCAACGAGTTGGGTGATGTTACCGACCGCTTGGTACACGAGCTTGAGGTGGGCCTCCAGTCGGCCCCAGACAGCGCCAAGCTA
Source organism: Spirochaetales bacterium (assembly GCA_027451945.1). Classification (GTDB taxonomy): domain Bacteria; phylum Spirochaetota; class Spirochaetia; order JABEVK01; family JABEVK01; genus JABEVK01. Next base: position 21,288 of record DAIDHT010000038.1, on the reverse strand, counting down.
GCGAGTTTGGCGCACGTGGTAGATCAGGGGCTGGCCAATGCCCTCATTCAAACCAACGGTCGTGCTGGCCTCTTGACTGATGTTCTTTCGGTCCGTTCCTGGCCGGATGACGCTCCTTGGGCCTTTTTAGAAAAGCTAGCTCAAAGCTGGCAGGAGCTAGCCACCCTTTTAAACGGCGTCCAGGAACAGTGGGTTCGGTATCGAGATTCTGTGCCGAGTTTTTTGCAAGAGTTCTTGGCCCCCGAAGGCATTGTCACGCAAAAACGGTCCTTAGAAGGAAAAATCAATGCCAGCCGTCAGCGGGCGGCAGAGGCGCAGAGTGCGATTGTGGCGCACCGTGCTCAAGCTACCCGCCTTACCGGGCAAGTCGAAGAGTACCGGCAGAGCCTCGAAGAGCTAAAAATTCGGCAAGGTACCATGAACGCTCAGGCTCAAGCCGGAGAAACGGCTTTAGCGGAACTCTACCAACGAGTTCAAGAGCAAGAGTGGAGCCGTCAAGAAAATGAGCGCGATCAAGAGGAACACCGCGAAAGGATCCGCTTGATTGATACGCATCTAGAGGGCTTAAAGACCCAAGAGGCCGAGCTTTCTCGTCAGGATAATGTCCTGAGGGGCGATACCGACAAGTTGGACACCGCGATCCGTGAAAAGAACCAGCAAATGCTGGGGTTGGAACAAGGCATCAAGCAAAAAATGAATCAACTGGCGGACTTTCAACGCGAGGTAGAGCGGTTTCAAGTGCACAAGGCCCAGCTTGATACCGAGATTCAGGCTGTGCTGGATCACTTTCGCGATAAACATTCGGTAGATCTTGCTGAGTCGTTGGCATCTTTGGACAGCTTGGATGAGGCAGATGAAAAAGACCTGTGGAACGACAAGAAAGAGGCTTTGAAAGCGCTGGGTCAAGTCAACCTTATGGCGGTCGAAGAGTTTGCCGAGGTGGATGAACGCTACCGCTTTTTGACCTCGCAGTCCGACGACCTCAAAAAAGCCCGTGAAGACCTCAATCAGGTGACCAAAGAAATTCGTCGTGAAAGTGTTCTGTTGTTCGAGAAAACCTTCCAGGAGATTCAAACCCAGTTTCACCAGGTCTTTCGTCGGTTGTTCGGCGGTGGCCGGGCCGAGTTGCGCTTAAGCGATCCGGCTAACCCCCTAGAATCGGGTATTGATCTTTTTTGTCAGCCCCCAGGAAAAAAGCTAGAAAGTATTAGCCTGCTGTCGGGGGGTGAGAAATCGATGACAGCGGTGGCCCTGTTGTTTGCCACCTTTCAAGTCAAACCCTCACCGTTTTGTCTTTTGGATGAAATCGACGCCGCCTTGGATGAAGCCAACGTGGACCGCTTTGTCAACATGCTCTTCGAGTTTGCCAAAACCTCGCAGTTCATTGTCATTTCGCATAATAAAAAAACCGCAGCGGGCGCATCGACCATGATCGGTGTTACTATGGAAGACCCGGGCATTTCTAAGATCATTGCCCTTCGACTGGCTACGGGGGATTCACAAGGGGATCAGTCATGAGGTGGAGGGTGGAGCGATGAGGCTCGAGAAAAAAAAGCTGATTCAACCGCGAGAGTGGCGGGTGTTCTGGCTCGTTTCGGGGGGCCTATCGTTGCTGGCAGCCCTGGTGACCGCCTTGGTGGTCCTTTTGGGGAAACCTGCCGTACCGGATGATCTTTTGCCCTCACAAAGTCCTTTTCGTTCTGATGTAGCTTCGACCATTCCCAAGGAACTCTTTTTAAATGATTTTCGCTTTGCACAACCGGGCGGAAGTTGGTTGTCTGGCCCTTGGAACAGCCCTTCGGATCAGGGCCTGAACAGCATCAGTCAACAGCTCAAACAGTACTGGATTCCTCCGGCCCAGTTGAACTTGCTCCATCTACCACAAAAGAACAATCAACAGATACGCAACCTGTTGAACGAGGCTCCCTGATGCGTGTTCAAGGCCTGGGTGTCCTCGCGGCACTTTTGATCGCCTCGTGCTCAACGCTAGCGTTACCAACGCCTGCAAAGCCGACTCCTGAGCCTTCACAACCGGTTCACTTTGAGACGCCCCCCCAGCGGCCGCCCATGACCTCAGTTGTGGTTGACCCACCGGCGGTCGAGTTACCCAAGCACTACCTGTTGACTCCCCAACACGCGCCGTTCGTCCTGGGGGTGCTCAACCCGCCGCCTGCACAACCCTACCAGCCCCCTGTATTGCCGTTAAAGCCTTCGACACCTCCTCAAGGAGCCCCTTCATCTCCCCTTGCCTCGGGCGAAGGCTCTTCGCCACCCCCTTCACCCGCTCCCTCGCCTTCGCCGGCTCCAGACCAAAAAAGCGCCTCCTGGGTACCGGCTCACCCGGCCTTACCTCCACCCGCAGGGCCACCCCCCGAACCGGTGCCAAGCTTGCTTCCCAGCACTCCGCAAGCCACGGGGGATGTCAAACCCCAAGACATCACCGCTCACGCTGGCGAGGATGTCTTTGTGCAATTCGCCAAGACCAACTGGGTGTACCTTGACCCCTCGAGGCAGCAAAAAGAGGTGGGCTTTCTTGAAAGCCGGAGGGAGGCCAAGGGAACTAGCTTTCTCTTTCGACCCCAAAAACCAGGCGAGTGGAGTCTGGTCTTTCAGCGCCAAGATCTGGCCACCGGTATGGTCGAAAGCCGCTTAGTCAAGCTTCATGTGTTACCACGAGCTTCTCGTCCTTCTGAAACTCTGGCAGGGGCCAGCGTGCAGTCGGCACCCTCTGAAAAACCAACCCCAGAAGAAAAGGCCACGGTTGAAGCCGTTCAGGGCAATGTACCGCCCGCCGTGCAGACGCTTTTACGGGATTATTCGCCCGAAAATACTCTGGCCAACTGGAAGATCGGCAGCCTTTTGGCGCAAAATGGCCAACCAGAAGAAGCCTTAAAGTACCTTCGCCGCAACCTGGCCAAAGAGTCGCCTCAACGTTCGGCCAGCTTAGAGCTCGCCACCAGGCTGGCCTTGGCTGACCCCAAAGACGATTTAGAAACGCTGTTACCCTACTGGGTTAAGTTTCATCAAATTCCCCAGGAACAGCTGTACCTCGATGTCCTGGCCGCCTTAAAGAAGTTCAAACGTCCCGACGACGGCCTGGCGTGGGCAGCCTATTATCCCACGTGGTACCCCATTCCTACCGCACGGGACCGTTGGCTGTTTTTAAAGGCCTCGTTGCTTGAACAGCCGGGGCGTGAGCAGGATCTGATCAAAGCATGGCGGCTTTATCGCACCCTAGTCAGCGATTATCCGCTTAGCTCGTACTGGATGAAAGCGGGAGAACGGAGTGCCGCCTTAGATCGTCAAATTCTTGACGTACGGTAACTTGGGTTGACGAAAATCCGCTGAATACTGTATAAACTAACGTCTATGTTTGAAGGTCTGACGTCTAAGTTTTCTGATATTCTCAGGACATTGTCCGGTAAAGCCTCGATTTCTGAAAAGAACGTTCAAGAAGTTCTTGAAGAGATTAAAATCGCTCTGCTCGAAGCTGACGTCAACCTCCGTGTTGTTCGGCGTTTTGTGAACCAGACCTTAGAAGAGGCCCAGGGCGCAGCCGTTCTGCGCTCCGTTAACCCTGGTCAGCAGTTTGTCAAAATCTTATTTGACCGCATGGTGAAGCTGCTCGGGGATGAGAAGCAGGATTTAGCCCTCAAGGGCCCTGATACGCTCAGCGTTATTCTGTTTCTCGGTCTTCAAGGTTCGGGAAAAACCACGACAACGGCAAAACTTGCCGCTCGGTTGAAAAATAGCGGCCGCAAGGTTCTTCTCGTAGCGGCCGACCTGCAACGCCCTGCCGCCGTCGAACAATTGGCGGTCTTGGGCCGTTCTATTGGGGTAGAGGTCTATCAAGAGGCTTCACAGGACCCAGTGCGCGTGGCTCAAAATGCCCTCAAATACGCCAAGAAGAACCTTTTTGATACCATGATCGTCGATACGGCGGGCCGTCTGCAGGTGGATGAACCCCTCATGGCCGAAGTTGCCGCCGTAAAGAAAGCCGTTGACCCCGTTGAAACCTTGCTGGTCGCCGACGCTATGACCGGTCAGAACGCGGTAGAAATTGCTCAAACTTTTGACACCAAGGTCGGACTCACAGGTATCATTCTTTCGAAATTCGATTCGGATACCCGGGGTGGCGCGGCCCTATCGTTGAAGACTATCACCGGCAAACCTATCAAGTTTGTTGGTGTCGGTGAAAAGATTGAAAACCTCGAACCCTTTTACCCAGATCGTTTCGCCAGTCGGATTCTGGGCATGGGTGACGTTGTTTCGCTGGTCGAAAAAGCCCAAGAAACGTTTGATGCCAAAGAAGCCGCCGCGCTTCAGACCAAGATGGCGTCAAGCACCTTTACCCTTGAAGATTACCTAGACCAATTTAAAAAGGTCCGCAAGATGGGCTCGGTTCAACAGCTTATGGCCATGATTCCGGGCTTGGCGGGACAAGTTCCCGAGGGTGCTGTCGATGAACGGCTTATGAAGCGTGAAGAAGCGATCATCCTGTCGATGACCCTCAAAGAACGTAAGAATCCGTTGATCTTGGGGCCCAGCCGCCGTAAACGCGTGGCGCAGGGCAGTGGAACTACGGTCTACGATGTGAATGTTTTTTTGAAGAAGTTCGAGAAAACGAAACTAATGATGAAGAAAGTCGCCAAAAGCAAGGACCTTCAATCGAAGGTCGCCAAGCAGTTTGGCGGTATGCCATTTTAAAGGAGGAACGATGAGCGTTTCGATTCGTTTGAAAAGATTCGGCGCCAAGAAGCGGCCTTATTACCGTATCGTGGTTGCCAATTCAACTTCTCCCCGTGACGGGAGGACTCTGGAAGAAGTAGGTTTCTACCATCCAGTGGAAAAAGAAGAAGGTCAGGTTGTGTTCCAAGCTGAACGCATCCGCGAGTGGCTCGCCAAGGGTGCTCAGGTGTCCCCGACCGTCAAGAGCCTTCTGAACAAGAATAAGTTCTATTTAGGCTGATAAGAGGGTAGGGTTGTGGAGAAAGAACTCGTTGAATACATTGCCAAATCGCTGGTGGATGATCCGTCCGAAGTGATTGTCAACCAGATCGAAGGCGAAAAATCCACGATCCTGGAATTGCGCGTCGCGCCCACCGATCTCGGAAAAGTGATCGGTAAGCAAGGACGCATCGCCAAAGCGATCCGTACCGTTTTGAACGCTTCGTCTACGAAGTCGGGAAAACGGGTCGTTCTGGAAATTCTGGATTGATTCATGGCGACCTTCATGGCCGTCGGCAAGATCCGGAGCAGTCACGGTGTTCACGGTGAGCTAAAGTTTTTTAGCTTTTCTGGGGAATACGAGCATTTCAGCCAGCTGAGTCAGGTTGAGCTTCGCCACGGAGCCTTGAAAAAGGACTTTGCGGTAGAATCGTTTCGCCTGGCGGGAGAAATACCCCTGCTGAAGTTAGCCGGGATCGATACCCCCGAGCTTGCTAAAACCTTGGCAAACTGGGAGATCTGGGTAGAACGTGACAAAGCCGCTAAGTTGGAACCAGGGGAGGTTTACCTCGGGGATCTGATTGGTTGCCGTGCGGTTGACGGTGACAAGGTGCTGGGGACGGTTACCGGGTACCTAGAAGGCGGTGTGGCCCCACTGATTGAGGTGGCCAAGACAGAAGGCGGAACGGCGTTGGTGCCGTTTCAGCAACAGTACTGGGGTGATATTGATCTGACCGGACAGACGATGCAGCTTTTGACACCGTGGATTTTAGAATGACCTTCACGGTTCTGAGTTTATTCCCCGAAATTTTAGAGGGCTTTTTTCAAACGTCGTTGATGAAAAAAGCTCGTGACAAAGGTCTCATTACTGTCAATTTGGTGAATATACGCGACTTTGCGCATAATCGCCATAAAACCTGTGATGATGTTCCTTATGGCGGTGGCGCCGGTATGGTCCTAAAACCGGAACCTTTGGCCGAAGCTCTGGATTCTGTGGGAGCTTTAGCGAAAAGGACCCTCTATCCGACACCGTCAGGCCGTACTCTCACGCAGAGGATGGTCGAAGAGTTAGCGAAAGAAGATGAGCTGGTGCTGATCTGCGGACGCTACGAAGGCATTGATCAACGCATCATCGACGAGTATGTCGATGAAGAGATTTCGATCGGAGACTACGTGCTGTCTTCGGGCGAGATTGCTTCGTTGGTCCTCATTGATGCTATCTACCGGCTTCGTGATGGGGTAATCAAACCTCGCTCACTTGAAGAAGAAAGCTTTTCTGGCGCGGGACTTCTAGAGTACCCTCAGTATACGCGCCCGGAAGTTTTTCGCGGTAGGTCTGTTCCTGAGGTTTTGCTGTCGGGTCATCATGGCCGGGTAGCGGATTGGCGGACACAGAAGAGCGTCGAAAAAACAAAACGTTTGCGGCCAGATTTGCTGGACCGCCTGGGTCACAGAGAAAACGAGGAGGATTGTCATGGACCTAATTAAGACGATCGAAGCTGGACAGCTGAGAGAAGTTGCCCCTTTTAAAGTGGGCGATACCGTTAAAGTGCATTTTAAGATTGTTGAAGGTAAAACGGAGCGTGTTCAGGTGTACGAAGGCACCGTGATCGCTATGCAGAACTCCGGGCTGCGCAAGACCTTTACCGTGCGCAAAATTTCCTTCGGTGTTGGCGTCGAGCGTGTATTCCCCTTTCACTCCCCCCGGATTGAAAAGGTTGAAATGGTTCGGCCGGGCCGTGTCCGCCGTTCCAAGCTGTATTACTTGCGCGACCGTGTCGGTAAAGCCGCCAAGGTAAAAGAACTGATCAAGAAGAAAGACTCGGTTTAAGGCCGGAAAGGGATTATCTCTTGCAGGTGTTCTCGGGAACCCTGATTCCCTCACCCCGTTTTTTCCCCTTAGGGGGAAAGGCGGGGTCTTTTTTTACGGCTCGTGTGGCCTCCTATGACCCTGTGCACAGTACAGCGGTCGTGCTTGTTGACCGTCAGCCTGTTCAAGTTGCCACTGAATTCCCGCTTAAACCAGGCGAACTATTGCGGCTTCAAGCCACACGAGAAGATAACCGGTGGCTATGGAAGGTCTTGGCCCCGCTAACCGAACAGTCCTCTTTAGCCAATTTGCCACCAGCCTGGGTACAAGCCTTTGTCCAGCTGGGTCTGCCGCCGCATCCTGAGCGTATTGCCCTGCGAATGGCACGTTTTGGACGAACCCCGGGCGCCGCAGAATGGGGAGCACAAGCCGAGGCCCGTCGATGGCCCGATACCCCAAACTTTATTGCGGCTTGGTCACACTTTGAAGCCCTTTTAGAGCAAGACCCTGACCGGGCATTACAAAAACCGTTTTCAGAACCCACCCCTCAAGAACGCGACGAAGTGACAGCCTGGAACCAAGGCTCAACCGCCAAAGGGGGCTGGAGCTTGTACCCTGTACCTTTTCGGTGGCAAGGCCAAAAAGGTTGTCTTTGGGTAAAATCTCGGCAGGTTCAAGGTAGGATGGAATCGAGTTGGGTAACCTGGAGTCTGGGAGTTCCCCTGAGGCTTTTCGTAGGTTCTTCGGTAAATTTGACATTTTTTCGTCCAGAGGATGAGGTTTTCTTTCAAAAACATGGTACATTTGTCAGTAAGGTCGTGTCCTTGGCGAGCCAGTTTGGGTTAAAAGCTCAGCTAGGTTCCCGGCTTGCTCCCCCCGCGACAGGGCCACGGGGAATTGATGTCAGCGTCTGAAGGAAAAGCTGAGACTGGCCGGTTGGTCGGCCTTAAATATGAACCAGGAACCCTGGCGCCGCGTATTCTTTTTAAAGCCACGCGACTTCAAACTCTGCCAGTTTTAAGCTTGGCCAAAAAGTACGGGGTTCCTATTCGCCGTGAAGCTGACTTGTTGGAGGTTTTGTTTACCTTTCCCGAAGGGGCCTTCATTCCCGAAAGTCACTATGCTCTGGTTGCCGGAATTTTAGCCGAAGTTTACCGCCTGCGAGGAACGCGAGGCGGCCCCCAGGAGGCCAAGCACTGATGTCGTCGTTGCTCATTCAACCTCAGATTCCTTTTTGGAATTTTCCCGATGACGACCAAGCCGGAGTGGTCCACCAACAACTTCGGCAAACGCTCGAAACGATCTTTGCCGACCTTCAGCAAAAAGAACTTTTGCCCTCGGCCTTTGAAGAGTTTACCCGCGAATTCCACAAGGCAATGACCCTCCACGGTTGGGCTTTGTTGAGGTTTTTTTTAACCGGTCGTTGGGAGAACCCCGATGTCACCGCTTCAAGTCTACATGTCGCCTTGGTTGCCTGGCTGGTGGCTACCTCCCGGGCTTGGACCGAACGTAAACGGGAACTCTTTGTTCGTGCCGCCTTACTTCATGACGTGGGTATGCTGTTTGTTCCCCCGGGGTTATTGCATAAAGAAGGCAAGTTGTCGGTGCAAGAACGTTCTTTGATCGCGGCGCACCCCGGTGTGTCGTTTAATCTTGTCAAAAAATGGGGCGAAAGCTACGAGTCCACACAGGTTGCCTGGCAACATCACGAGGAATGGTCGGGGGGAGGTTACCCGCAGAACTTAAAAGAAGAGGCTATTCACCCTTGGGCCGCTCTGACAGCAGTGCTGGATAATTTTGTAGCACGTTCGACCCAGCGTTCCTATCGGAGCTCCTTGGTGGGGTATAGCGCGATGAAACAGCTCATCGCGGAACAACAAAAGCGTTTCAACCCCGTGTGGGTAAAAGAACTTGTAGCCGTTTTGGGAATGTACCCCCCCGGTAGCATTGTTCTTCTCAGTGACGGTAGTATCGCCCGAGTCACCGAATCCCAAACCGGCAAACCTTTGCGACCTCGGGTCAGGATCATGATTGACCAATTTGGAACCGAATTCCGCCAAGATCGCGGAGGCTTGGTCGACCTTACGGCGTCGGGAAACTTCATTGCCAGGCCTGTGGATTTTCGGGATGTCAACGAAGCCTAACGCACGAGAGCGAGGGGATGTCTCGGAAGAGGCCGTGAGCGTGTGGTTGGGAAGGCAAGGCTACGCCATTCTGCAAAGAAATCTCAGGTACCGGGAAGGAGAAGTCGATATAGTAGTATACAAGGACTCAACCCTAGTATTTGTGGAGGTCAAAGCCCGCAAAAGTGGGGGTGTAGAAACCTTGGAACATTCGATTCATGCCCGCAAACGTGCGAGAATTCTCCGGTGCGCCGAACGATTTATCGCCGAACATCAGTGTTGGAGGGAGACAGTGGTCCGCTTTGACGTGGTTTTTCACGGTTCCGACGGTTTTCACCATTTTCCCGGGGCATTTACGGAGAGTGGTCTAACATGATGTCTCAGCAAGAGCCGGAAAGCCGGTACCAAGAACTCAAGAAAAAGCTCGGTGAAACGGTCTATATGCAAACGGCCATTCTAGAAATTGCCGTGTTATTGACAGAGAGTATTCATCGGGGGCATTTTTTGCTTCATGAAAGAAAATAACGCCGATAAACGCCGAGGCTTTCGCCGACGCAACCGCCCTGATGAATTTCCTCGTTTGGTCCTGGCTTCATTGACCTGTGTGGTGTGTCATCAGGTAATTGCCGAAATGGCCAGCGCTGTTGCGTTTGGTCCCGAGCAAGGACCGACGCATTTTGATTGTGTTCTTCAAGCGCTTCAGGAACGTGAAAACCTTCGCGAAGGAGAACGCCTGGCTTACCTGGGTTCGGGAATGTTTGGGGTTGTTCAGGATATTGATGCCAAGAACTTTCAGATTGTTCGCAAGATTGCAGTAGAAGACCCCCATAATCCGCCAGAATGGCGTAAAGAGATCAAAGCCCTCGTCAAAGCTCGCACCGCCACCCCTATGTAAGCGGGGGCTTTTTCACTTTAGCGTTTAATCTTGATAACTGAAGCCAGCTTCTAGCTCAAAGAGGGCTGTGGAGCTGGGAACACTATAGATGGTCGCCCCTTCGCCTAAACTGAAGAGCGACACCAGGGCTTTTACAAAAGCCGAGGAGTGCGGAGAGGTTACCCAGCTTAGCCTCCCACCGAACAAGCCCGAGTCGATTTGTGTCCAGGTTACGGTGGGGGCTGTATAGGTACGATTCAGCGTTTGATAGCCCAGATCAACGGCAATGCGAAAGGGAATGTTCTTTTCAAAGACCTCGGTATCGAAGAGGTAGCGGGTTTGTGAATCTTTTACGAAGACGCCGTTGTCATCGGTTAAAAAACCCTTGTTTTCAACAGAAAAGGTAAGAATTCCATGTTCCAAGAAAACTCCGGCTTCGGCGTGCATCCCCGAGGTATAGGCATCGCCAGTGCTGGCCACCGGGGCAAAGGTTGTCAGAAAGCCGGCGCCGATAAAGCCTAGACCTGGTTTTGTTGCTTGGAGTCTGAGTGACATCCCCGGATTAAACCACGTTTGAGGGGTTGTTAGAGTTCCCACAAAGGGGCTTAAGGACAGGGAGAAGTTTTCTTGGGAGTAGCCCAGCTTTAAAAAAATTCGTCCTCTTTGAATGGGGTCGCCTACCCAGCCCGAGCTGAGGGTAAAATCGTTTTTGAGTTTTTGTGATAGCAACAAAGAGCCGTTTCCGTAGAGGTCGGACCCTGAAAAGGTTTCTCCGGCTGTGTCGGCTTGTTTGCTAGGGGCCCACGTTAAGTTCGTCCACAGCGTCGAAGCTCTCCAATCGAGAGCCGCAGCAGGGAGTGTGACCCCTAGCACGATACCAACAAAAAGTAAAAAACGGATCATTTTCTTATTTTATAACAAATCAAGCAAAATTCCAGAAGGCGAACCCGGTTTTGTCGAAAATTCTTGCCTTGACTTAATAGATTTTCTATATCAAGCTTTATTGGTATGAGCGACTATCTGGATCCGAACAATGAAGAGCTCTTAAAGGACTTCTTCGCGGAAGCCCAAGGGCAAGTCGATACTCTAGAACAAAATATCCTGGTTCTAGAAAATGATCCCCGCAGTAAGGACGCCGTCGACGAGATCTTTCGTGCGGCGCATACCTTAAAAGGGGGTGCCGCCACCGTTCAGATGTTTGAACTTTCTGAGTTCACCCATGTGGTCGAGGATGTGCTCGATGAAATCCGAACCGGCGCTGTTAAGGTTTCTGAGGCGGTTGTTGATACGCTTTTGAAAGCCATTGACGTGATTAAACTTATGCTTGAGGCCCGTTTAGAGGGCGAAGTTTATGAAGAAGATATTGGGGGCCTGAAAAATCGATTAACGAGCTTTTTGGCAACTAATGCCGAACAAAAAGCCAAACCCAAAGCGCCAACCGCTCAAGCAAAGGCTGCGCCTACGCCTACCACCCCAGCCCGGTCTGCCACCTCGCCGACAAAGTCGGCATCGTCCTTGAGTGAATACGAAGTGCTTGAGCTCAAACAAGCGGCCGATGGTCGACCGATCTACCGCGTGATTGTTGAGTTTGACGAGGCTAACCCCATGAATTCGGTGGGGGGAATTCAGGTTTTTGCGGTCTTGAAAGAGCAAGGCTCCGTACTCAAAACAATTCCCGAATTTGACAAACTTTATGAAGATCAGTTTTGGCCTACAGTTGAATACTTTGTCGCCTTAGACAAAGACCCCCAGGTCGTTCAGAAAAAATGCCAAATTCCTGATGTAACAACCGAAGTAACCGTTCAGGACTTAGAAAAAGAGGTTTTACCTGCCCCAGCGAAAGCAAAAGCTCCTGAACCGCCGCAAGCAAAGACGGCTGAATCCCCGAAAGTTCCGACGTCAGTCCCCGGTCCTTCTGTTTCGCAGGGGGAATCAAGTGAATCGGTAAAAGAAGATTTGCCACCTCCCGAGGAACACGAAGCGGCAAAAGAAGGGAAAAAAACTTCGACTGCGGTGGTCGGTTCGATTCTGAGGGTGGATTCGAAGCGCATCGACAACCTTTTGAATTTGGTCAGCGAAACCGTCATTAGCAAGGCCACGTTTAGTCAAATCTCGAACCAGTTTGGTGAGGCCCTAACGCACCTTCAAGAAGCGTCGTTGGCCTTTCGCACCGATCTTAAAGATCTTTTAGAAGCCCTGCCGCAGTACTTGGATGAACTGCAAAAAGGGAAAACCGTCAAAGAGCTCAAAAAGGACCTTCAAGAACGCTATGGAAAGACCTTTACGCTGTTTGACCCGGTTGAGTCACAGCTCAAGGGAACAGTAGCCACCTTTCGAGGAACCGCCCAAAATTTGGGGCGCATCATCGGTGAACTCCACGAAGGTGTCCTGCGCATTCGGATGGTACCGATTTCGCAAATCTTTTCACGCTTTCCCCGACTGGTTCGAGATTTATCCAAGACGCTCAACAAAAAAATCAGCCTTGTCATTGACGGCGAAGAAACAGAGCTTGATAAGTCGGTGATTGAAGATTTGCTGGATCCGTTGATTCACTGCGTTAGGAACGCTATCGACCACGGTATTGAAAGCGCCTCGGTACGGCAGGAGCGGGGTAAACCTGAAGAAGGTCGAGTGGTCCTTGCGGCTCGCAACGAAGGCAATATGATTGTCATTGAAATTTCTGATGATGGAAACGGCATTGATGTCGAAGCGGTCAAGCGCAAGGGCGTAGAACGAGGTCTGGTGCATCCAGGAAAGATTCTTTCGGATGTCGAAGCTTTTAACCTCATCTTTGAGCCAGGGTTTTCAACCGCTGAAAAAGTCACCAATATTTCGGGACGAGGCGTGGGCCTTGACGTCGTTCGCAAGCAGATTGAAAAGCTTAACGGTACGGTGAGTATTTGGTCTGAGAAGGGGCTGGGGAGCAAGTTTACCATTAAGCTTCCGCTCACCTTGGCTATCATTCAAGGGCTCTTGGTGCGTGTGGGCCGTGAAGTCTATGCCATTCCTATTACGTCGGTCATAGACAGCCACAGGATCAAAGCGTCCGAAATTAAGGTTATTGATAACTATGAAGTCTTTAATGTCCGCAAAGACGTGGTTTCGTTGATGCGGTTGAATCGTTTGTTTGGCATTGAAGCGGACGAGAATGTCCCGTTCCACTACGTGGTTGTTGTAGGAAGCGGCGACAAGAAAATCGGCCTTGTGGTAGACGCCCTGATCGGCGAAGAAGACGTGGTCATCAAGCCCCTCAAGGACCAATATACCAACACCCCCGGAATAGCCGGCGCGACGATCTTGGGTGACGGTAAGGTTTCGCTTATCATCGATGTGAGTCAGCTTCTAGATTTAGGGCTTCGTAACGAGCGAACTGCCCGACAACAACGCGAGACTTGGACAAAATAGGAAGGTATCATGACGACTTCCCCTACCAGCACGAAAGCAGTAACCCCCGAAAAGGTTCAACGCGTAGATTTTAAGATGGTGTCGTTTACCCTGGCTGGGAAGGAGTACGGGGTAGACATAATGAAAGTAAAAGAGATCCGCAAGGCGGGCGATTTTACCAAAGTCCCCAATACTCCTAACTTTGTTCGAGGCGTAGACAACCTGCGCGGCGATATCATTCCGATTATTGACCTCAGGATAATGTTCCATCTTCCCGCTGAAACCCGAGAAGAACATGCCCTCGAAAACATCATCATTTTACGGTTGGATGAGCTGGTTTTGGGGGTGGTTGTTGACACCATCGAAAAGGTTGTGGGTGTGTCAAAAGAAGCAATTCAACCGCCGCATCCTCTGTTTGGGGACATTAACATTCAGTACATCCAAGGAGTTGTCGAGTACAACAACATTCTGTTTATTCTCTTGGATGTTGACCGGATTTTTGGCAAGCCGCCCAGGACAGAAGAAACACCCGCTTTGAAATCTGAGGTTTTACCCGATGATCCTCCGCCTGCACCGGTGGCAACAGTTTCCGGGAGCGACCTGGACCTGCAATTTATTTCTGAGAGTCTGCGATCGCTAGCCGGGTTTTACGTAGGGGCGATCAACCGAGAATGGGTTAGCGGACGCTTAGTTCAGTGGAAGGCAGACCGTAAGGCCCAGGGCCAAGATTTTCAATTACAAACTCGAGAAGAAGCTGAAGAATTTTTGAAAGGATTTTTGACAGGGAACTCGTCCCGTTTTTGGACAGAACAAGAGATTCAACTTCTTGCCAAAGATTTGCGGTTTAGTGGCAACAATGTCTCGGTGTGGAACCCCGGCTGTGGTAAGGGGTACGAAGCTTACAGCTTGGCTGTCCTGTTCCGGACGCAATTTCCCCAAGTGGGAGTAAAAATCTGGGCTAGTGACAATGATCTTTTGAATATCTCGATCGCTCCCAGTCTCGCGTTTCCAGAAGTGGAAATTGAGAGCTTTTACCAACCATTCTTAGTGGCGACAAAAGCGGGTTCTCAGTTTTCGTCAGAGGTTAAGAGCCAGGTTTTTTTCGAGTTTCATGATATTCGCAACATGAATCCGATTTCTAATGTCTCGTTGATCGTGGCCCGGGACGTTGTGTCCTTTTTACCTCCTGAAGACCGTGACAAGGTTTTTGCCGAGTTTTATGAGAAGTTAAAACCCGAAGGGTATTTGATCCTGGGACAAAACGAAACGGCACCACAAGAAGCTGACTGGAAGCGAGTTGCTGTAGGCCCCTGGACGGTCTTTCAGAAAAACATCTAAGATAAGAGCAGAAAGCGGGAGATCATAACGAGGAGTTGCTATGCGCGTGGAATACATCAATCCCTTTGTGGAGGCTGCTTACAATGTCCTATCTGAGGTCTTGGGCGTAGAGATTAAACGGGGGAATTTGTACCTCAAATCCGCTACGAAGTCCGTGATGGGGGTAGCCGCCATCGTAGGCTTGGCAGGAGAAGTCGAAGGTCGAGTGCTTTTTGATATGTCTAAGGTTACCGCCATTAAGATCGCATCGGCCATGAACATGGAAGAGTTAAAAGAATTTGATGATCTGGCCAAGGCAACCATCACAGAGCTAGCCAATATGATCACAGCTCAAGCCGTTACCAAGTTGCATGACTTAGGCTTTCGCTTTGACCTAACGCCCCCTGCCTTGATTTCGGGGGACAATATGGAAGTCTCTGACCAAGAAGTGGAAGCGTTGATAGTCCCGATGGAATCAGAACTAGGGAATATCGAGATTAACGTTGCTGTGCGAGAACGAGGTTAAAGAAGTGAAGACAAAAGTCGATTTTCCTACCATAAATGAGCGTCCACCCGAGGGTACCCGTCCTGATGGGTCACCCTTTCGAGTGCTTATTGTCGATGACTCGATGTTTGTGACCAAGCAGATCGGGCAAATCTTAACGTCTGAAGGCTTTGACGTGGTAGGAACCGCCGGTGACGGTGAAGAGGGCTTAGAAAAGTACAAACAATTGTTTCCCAACGTGGATTTGGTGACGATGGATATTACTATGCCCAAGATGGACGGCGTCACCGCTTTAGAAAAGATCATACAGTTTGACAAAAATGCCAAAGTAGTCATGATAAGCGCCTTAGGAAAGCAGGATTTGGTCAAAAAATCGCTTTTGTTAGGCGCGAAAAACTACATCGTCAAGCCACTGGATCGGAAAAAGGTTCTTGAACGTGTCGTTCATTCGTTACAATCGTAAGGGTTGAACACTCATGAGAGATGGATCTTTTCACTCATGAGTAGCAAAGGATCAGTGTCATGACTGTTGAAGAGATGGTGTCATGAGGTGTGCGAGTTTCGATTTCTAACTTCATGCCGTTCTTGACAAAAATGGCGTATTCCGCTAAGTTAAAAGCGTTCCGAGGGGGACTAGCTCAGTTGGTTAGAGCGCTTGCTTGACATGCAAGAGGTCGACGGTTCAAATCCGCCGTCTCCCATTTGATGAAGAAAAACCGGCCTTGAGCCGGTTTTTTTATTTCTTGACCCCTGAACTTGGTTTGCTTACTTTCGAAACAATAGGAAGGAGACTCTATGAAGCTTTGGTCGATTCTTGGACTAGCTGTACTTTTGACATCGCCACTGATAGCTGAAAGTACTCAGCCGTTTAATAGGGAAACGGTGGCGACGATAATGCGAGAAAATATCACTCACTTTAGAGCAGCTGTCGAAGCTGTCAAAGCGGGGAACGACTACTCTGCGGCCGATGCCTTTTATCAGCTAGCTAAGGCCAATGAGTCCCTTCTCACAATGGCGCCTCCTGAGGGTTCTCAAGCAGACTGGGATAAGCTTTTTCATCAACTAATAGATGCTGCCTTGACGGGTGTAGGAGGAGCAGGCGCTCATCAACCCAAAGTCATGAAGAAAGCCCTAGAAGAAATTCTGACAACGCTGAATGAAGGACATCGAGAGTTTCGTCAATAAAACGCTGATCAATAATATTCGGTAAAAGCGCAACTCAAATTTGATTTTGTGCCCTAACGGGACTAAAATAGTTCCATGAATATTGAGATTAAAAGTAGCTCAGAACCAGGTCGGTGGGAGGTAAGATTCCCCTTTGACAGAGCATTGGTGAACGTTATGCATCGTGTTCCGTCGAATCATTGGAACCCTGCCACCAAAACCTGGTCGATTAGCGATTCGCAAGCTTCGATCGACCAACTTTTGTCTAGCCTCTACGAAACTAAAATATTTAACTTTGACGAAAATCAGAAGCTTTCCCCAGAGGATACGAAAGCTGACCTTCGCAAAAAATATAGCACTGCTCTGTTAGCAAGACACTATAGTCAGCGGACTGTTAACATATATTGTGCGTGGCTTGACCGCCTTTTTCGACATCTGGGCACAAAAGACCCCCGTTCGGTGACGACTTTTGATGTCAATCAATTTCTTAGTAACCTAGCCACTAAAGACTACGTTAGCGCCTCCACTCAAAACCAAGCCTTGGCCGCCATTTTGTTCTTTTTTCGTAATGTCCTAGACAAGGACCTGGAATTGATGAAGAACTTAATTCGGGCAAAGAAATCGCTACGGCTGCCTGTAGTACTTTCAATCACCGAGATTAAACAAATTTATGACTATATGACGGGAGACAAACTTCTGGTTGCTCGACTTCTCTACGGTACAGGAATGCGCCTACAAGAATGTCTTCAGTTGCGAATCCAAGACATCGATTTTGAACAAAATCAAATTTTTATTCACCGAGGAAAAGGTAATAAAGACCGTCGGACAATGCTACCCGCGACATTGAAAGGTGAATTAAAAAAACACTTGGACGTTGTAAAAGCACAACACCTTCAGGACCTTAGTGACGGTTTTGGTGAAGTCCCTTTACCCGATGCTTTAGCTTTAAAGTATCCGGCTGCAAGTAAGGCTTGGAGTTGGCAATGGGTTTTTCCGCAGGCTAACCGTTGGGTGGACGCCCAGACAGGCAAGCAAGGCCGCTATTATATGGACCCATCGTTGATGCAACGAGCCTTTCATCAAGCCTTGCTGAATGCTGGTATACCCAAAAAAGCCAGTTGTCACACCTTGCGCCACTCCTTTGCTACCCACCTTATTCAGAAGGGGGCAGACATACGAACTGTTCAGGAGCTTCTGGGCCATAGCGACGTCAAAACCACGCAAATCTACACCCACGTCCTGAATAGTGGACCTTTTGGTCTACAAAGCCCAGCGGATTTGATGTAGGACCCGTATGACGAACGAGATAAAATCGGTATTTTTAAAGCTAAGCCTTTGTATATTGTTATCTTGGCAAGACTACCTTGTAGTTGCTATGAAAAGCGCGATATTATCAGGAACAGGATAAATTGGATACCGGACTCTTATAACGAACAGGCTAAGTAATGTTATGTTGACCCTTCGGGCAGGTTTGAAGAAACGCAAATCTGCGGAGTTATTTTGTTCTGCAATAACCAAGTCGAATCTTGAATATCTGTTTGTTGTTTGTTGAATGCGTGCCGCCAAAGGCGGCGAGAAGGAAGAGAGAAGAGAAATACCGGTGAAGGCTGAATAAGATCTAGGAAAAAGCGTCGCTGTTGGCAAAAAATACAAAAAGAAGAGTAAATTCGGAAGAAAGTGTCGCCTGCGGGCGACAAAGAGAAAAGAGATTTAAAGTCGACCAACTCAAATTGTTTTATATGTTCAACAGATTGCTCTCAAATAATCTTGCTTTGCGTTTTTTAGTAAAAGAAATCAGGGACTTTGGCTTTTTTGACGGTCAGCTAGCTTATTTCAATGTAAAAATAGTTGGAAAAGATTGAATTGGTGATTTAATATTAAAGAGTTGAAGAAAAAGATAGGAAGAAAAGAGCAGGGAAAAGAAGAAAGAAACATAACAACCAGTTCGAGCGGACAAGCTTTTTTGTCACTTTTTTTGCTCTATCGAGGCAAAAAAAGCGCCAATCGCTTCGCGACCAAAGCTTGCAGCTCAACTGGGCGTTCGATGGACGCCTTCGGCGCAGGAAGTTAAAAATACAAGACCAACTTGACCAAGATTGGTCTTGGGTAGTAGATTAGTCGTATGAAAACTCTTGCTGTTGCGGAAGTAAAAACTCACTTGTCTGCGCTTTTGAAGGAAGTCGAGTCGGGCCAGGAAATTGGAATCACCTTTGGCAGAAAAAAGGAAACCATTGCTGTGATTGTACCCATCGACGAATACAAAAAAATCAAAACTCGGAAACTTGGAACTCTGGAAGGGAAAGTAACTATCAAATTTGGTGACAATTGGAGCATGACCGACGAGGAATTATTGAACTCATGAAAATTCTACTCGATACTCACTATCTCCTTTGGTCGTTTATTGATACTAAGAAAATTGAAAAACGCATTCTTGACTTTCTGCTATCGCCTGAGAATGAAATTTTTTATAGCCAAGCAAGTCTTTGGGAAATCTCAATCAAGTACAGTATTGGCAAGTTGGAAATAAATGGGATGACACCGGAAGGTCTCTATGAGGAGATTGAATCAGGCTACTACTTGAACTTAAAACTCGACAACGAGGATTTGGTTTCTTTTTATCAACTCGCTGTCGAGCATCGCGACCCTTTTGACCGAATTATGATTTGGCAGTCAATTCGAAAGGATATTCCTTTTTTGTCTTCCGACTCAAAAGTAAAAAATTATGAAAAGTACGGATTGAGGCTGGTTTGATTGCATCGAACAACGGCTTCATCCAGATTCGCCTATGTCACAAAACTTGCCTATGCGCCTATACGGCGCGCAAGTTTCGCGCCATTTAACGGCGAACAGGTTAAGCCAATGTTAGCCGGACCCTTCGGGCAATAGAAACCAAGTTTTCCAAACTTCTGAGAAACCACTTGACCGACCAAAGGTGTCTATGCATACTATAGTTAGCCAATTGGGGGAAGTTGAATGCCTAGAGGTGTGCGGAAGAACCTAGTCACCGGATATCAAATCTATGATGAAGAGGCCCGGAAGAGAACTCAGTACAGTAAGATTCCGGATCTTTATCCGGAATTGCCTGAAGCCCGGTTTGATATCATCTATGCTGATCCGCCTTGGGACTACGGCGGAAAGATGCAATTTGACAGATCTTCGACAAGTGCCGAAGAAATCGACCTTACAAGGAAGATCTTCATTTCTTCCGCGTCGTTCAAGTATCCCACACTCAAGACCGAAGTATTGAAGCAAATTCCTATCCAGGAAATTGCAAATGACGATTGCTTGATGTTTATGTGGGCCACGAGTCCACATCTTCAGCAGGCAATTAGTTTGGGCGAGGCTTGGGGCTTTGAATACAGGACCGTGGGTTTTGTCTGGGACAAGATGGTTCACAATCCTGGCAAGTATACGCTTTCCAACTGCGAGCTGTGCCTAATTTTCAAACGAGGCAAAATTCCCTCGCCCAGAGGCGCTCGCAATATACAACAACTTGTGCGAGTTCCTCGCGGAAAACATAGCGAGAAGCCAATAGAAGTTATGAAGAACATCGACATGATGTTCCCATCACAGTCCAAGATCGAACTTTTTGCTCGGAAAAGAGTCCCTGGCTGGGAATATTGGGGTCTCGACGTTATGGATCAGAAAGTGGAGGACTTTACACTAGTAGGGGTTTGATGTTCTCATCAAAGTGACTTATCAGATGAGCGGCATCAGTTGAGTCACTCCAAAGGTAGAAGTGGCCCTCAATTCCTTGGTACCAACAATGAATCTCCCGAACTCGTTTTGGGTCGCGCGCAATGTCACCCTGAAAGACGACCCAGAACGGAAGCTGAGGTTCGGGAATATTACCTTTCTTACGCATTATGTTAAGTAGGCCGGGAGTGAAGAATTTGCATGATCGCTCGTGAGCATTTCCACGGCCCGCCTTTCGTTCCTTTCCTTCAACCCAACCATCCTGCCTCTTCACTTCGACGTAAATAGTCTTCTTGGTCTTCTTGTTGTGGATGGAAAAATCAGGAATTATGCCATGCGACCAAGTTTCGTTAGGATTGTAAATTCGATCAACGACATCTTGTGGAAGTTTGATTGATGAATAGACATTCTTGAATTCTCTCGGATGTGGTTGGACCTCAAAGTCGGTTCCTTCGAAATGCTCGGTAAACACATCAAGAAAGTTTTTTTCAGCCTTTCCCGCTTTTTCTCCGCCGTACGGTTGCCACGCTTCGCGCAGACTTAGTTCATTCTTTCCCATTAATCGCTACCGTCCTGATCGAAAAGAGTTGCGATCGAAACACCTAAGCCGACTGCGATCTTCTCGACATTTTCCAATGTGATATTTTTTTCGGCCCGTTCAATCATGCCAATGTAAGTTCTGTGCAATCCGACTCGTTCAGCAAACACTTCTTGAGAAATACCAAGAGCCATGCGCCGAGATCGTACTTGGTTTCCGAACTTGACCAGAACTTCGGATTTCATGTAAAGAATATTAGCGGGTCATGCATACTATAGGTCTACAGACTATAATTAGCATTCTTCCGCTTCTCACTACAATGGAAGGCAAAATACTGGCTGAGGTTGAAGTTATCGTGGGTTGGTCAAAGTTTGATAGAGCTTCTTCCACGAACTTGGAGGAACGTGGCACATGTTGTCTTCTCGCGAAAAGGCGCACTTCCCTGGTAACGAGTTGTTGCCGCAAATCGCTGGTTGGGCATGCCGACAACCCAAAGTCATGGTCAGGGAGTCTTTCTCGTGCAAAGGTTCTTTTGCACTGCTTTTCTGGGTACTCATCGAAACTCCCTTGCCGAGTCAACTTCGGGCTGGAAAAAACCGATCTACTATATACTACTTTCGATGTCTTTGCAGGTCAACGGGACTTCAGTTGACAGTCGACTATACATTTGTATCTTGAATAGATAAGGCAATGTTTATTTCGGCTAACAAAGTTTTCAACCTGACTTATTTGGGCGTCACGGTTCTTGCTAACGCAACAACCGCGCCACCCAAAACGCAGGTTAAAACAGCGTTCTGCGGACCCTGCGGGCGCGGACAAGAAATCCATTGCGATTCTACGCCGGATTAGGTCTACCATTGACACAAGGGATCGATCGCAATACTGTCTTACATGAGGTAATCCAATGAATACCGTTACCGTTTCAAGTAA
>DAIDHT010000037.1:0-30806 GCA_027451945.1 Spirochaetales bacterium | reverse complement strand
TACAGCTGCAAGCCTACACCCAGAACGATTTGTCCACGGTTGCCGTCGAATAGCAGTCCAATCCGTTGTCGTGCTCAACAGGGCCTCGTAATTATATCAATAATCCAACCGAAAAGGTGCCATCTACGTTGACAAATACCGTAAGTGGGCGTTGAAACTGTCGTGCTGGTTGTGGGGTTTTGGCAACCCACAAGCGAAATAAGCAATAGTGCAGTTATTGCGCTAATTGCTAGGTACTTTTGTAACATAATTACTCCTTTTAGTTATTGTAAAGGAGTAACATTAAAACCGTCAACCCTGGGCGTAATTACCCAGGATTGAACAGAACTAATTTAGTTTTTAGAGCAAATTGGCTGATTGGTAACTATTGCCATTAGCCGTTGTCAGATCGGTTCCATAGGTTTTTGCCCATGTGGCACCGCTTCCATTGTCATACACAACGGTTTGCCCCTGCGAGAACGCACTATCGGTATAGGTGTCTTGAAAGACAACGTTCCCACTACCGTCAAAACCTTCTTGCCAATAGTAGTTGGTCGCTGTTCCACCGCTAGGTGTCATAGTGATTGATGCATTGGTTACCCCGCCGTTGTTATCAGCATACCCATAAATCCCGTAAGCCATGGTGTCAGTACCGGCGATGTTGAAGGACATACTGGCAAAGACACCGTTTAAGGTCGAATTTGCATCAGGAACAACACTCATCTGCATTGTATCCGTGTTACCCTTCGCGGCTTGATCAGGCATGCTCACCTTAAAGGAACTAGAGTTATCAGCACTGTCTGTCACCAATTCGAGCGTAATTCCCGACATCGACATGGACATTTTTATCGCCTGAGTTGACCAACTAAAGGTCATCGACATCGACGAAGTCGCCTGAGTCACTGTAATAATGGCCGAGTTCGGTAAGCTTGCACTTGAGTTTGTCGCCAAATAATTGAAATCGCTAATCGTGATTGGTTGCCCCACCATGCTGGCTTCATTTGAAGTGGAATCTGAAGAAGGTAACTGCTCAGATAAAGCATTGATCATGGCTTGTGTTGGAGTTACGACAACATTTTTTGTATCAGTACCGGCCTTCAGGCTATTTTGACTGATCGCCGCGTCGACCACAGATTCAAACATCAAAAGCATGGGCTGAATCGCGGCCATCATGCCTGTCATGTTCTTAATTTCCGCGTAGCCTTCTGATTGCTGAGTACCGGTAGTCGCGGTAGTTGCACGGGCGCCAGCTAACGAAGCCACCGTTGAGGATGTGGTCAGTGACGTAGGCAATTTTACGGTCGAGGTGTTCGGTAAAACCTGATTTTTATAGACGGTCGTTGTCGGAGTTGGGGTCGGTGTGGGGGTAGGCGTAGGAGTCACCGACGTTGTTGTCGAACTTGAACTTGACGTCGGCTGAGAACACGAAGCAAACACCAGGGCCAACCCTAGAGTTAGCACCAAAAGAACAGAAATTTTCATAGCTTTCTCCTTTGTGAGCAAGTTGCTAAGAAAATGCTCAAAAGAAGCTTATCACGGTTTTTCTAATAAACAAGTAAACCACTCAGAATTCTCTACTAGTTCAATTTTTTACCAATCAATAGTCGGCTTTCCTTGGGCTGTCAGGTACGCATTGGCTCGGCTAAACGGATGGGATCCAAAAAACCCACGGTAGGCGGACAACGGCGACGGATGTGCACTTCGAATGATTAAATGCCGGTTTTCGTCGAGAAAGGAGCCTTTTCGTTGGGCATACGACCCCCATAAAATGAACACAAGGCCGTCTTTTTCGGTGCCGAGAATCTTTAACACGGCATCCGTAAAGGTTTCCCACCCTCGCCCAGCATGGCTGGTTGGTTGCCCCGATCGAACCGTCAGTGTCGAATTGAGAAGCAACACTCCTTGCTGGGCCCACGCTTCCAACGAAGAATCAGAATGTGGCTCTCGGCCTAAATCGGTGCGCAGTTCTTGAAAGATGTTGACCAATGACGGCGGAAGATCAACACCAGGAAAGACTGAAAAGCATAGCCCATTGGCTTGACCGGCACCGTGGTAAGGGTCTTGTCCTAAAATCACCACCCGCACTTGCGGAAACGGACAAAGGTCAAAAGCGCGAAAAATTCGTCCCCCAGGGGGGTAAACCGCCGTCCCCTTGTATTCCTGACGGACAAATTCTGTTAATCCACGAAAATACGGTTGGTCAAACTCGCCGGACAATTTTTGCTTCCAAGACTCTTCAATGCGAACATCCATGCTTTCATTACATGCCGACTGGGGGGGGTGCGCGTCAACAGGGGTCTCGGAAAATCTTGCCAAATCCAGTACCTTAAAGTCATGATCAAACTCATCGCTATCGATTTAGACGATACCCTTTTACGAACCGATCTGACAATTTCGCATAAAAACCGAGCCGCGCTCCGAGCCGCCGAAGAAAAAGGCGTGCGTCTGGTGCTAGCCTCGGGTCGGTCCTTGCCCTCGATGAAGAACTATGCACAACAACTAGGTTTACACGATAAGCCAGGCTACCTGATCTCGGACAACGGTTCCACGATCTCGTCCACCTCCCCCTTTCAGGTTTTGGTGTCACATACCCTGAATAAAGCCCTTTTAGACGAGCTGTTTGACGCTTTTGCAGAGCTTGGCCTTCCAGTGCAAGTTTACCAAGATAAGTCCATCCTGGTGACGTTCGAGAACCAGATTACCCTGGTCGACGTTAAGTTATCCGGCTATGAACGCCTGGTTGTTCCCGATCTGAAACACAGCCTGACGTTTCAACCGGCAAAGCTGGTGATTCCCGGCGACCCCGAGGTTCTCAAAGCCGCACTTGTACGCATTCGTAAGGATTTTGGCACCCAGGTTAACAGTTTTATCTCTAAACCCTATTTTTTAGAGGTCTTGCCCTTGGCCGCCGACAAAGGAACAGCGTTAGCTTTCGTGGCCCAACAGGCCGGTATAAGCCCTGAACACATTATGGCCATCGGTGATGCGGCCAACGATTTAGGGATGATAAAGTTCGCCGGTTGGGGTGTGGCCATGGCCAACGCGATTCCCGACGTCAAAGCCGTCGCCCGGATAATCAGTCAGGCTGATCATGAGGACGACGGCGTTGCTGAAATTCTTGAACAGTATGTTTTGTCGACTTAGTTAGGCTTTATCGACGTAACTGACACGGACCTGCTTGATCAGGCCATCGCCCTCACTTTCGGTCGTGATATCTTTCATGTCATTGAGGGCGGTGTGAATCAAACGACGTTCAAAAGGGTTCATGGGTTCAAGCAGTTTCGAGGTGCGAGTTCGCCGAACCTGTTGAGCTGTCCGAAGAGCTAGGTTGACCAAATGGTCCTCCCGGCGGTTGCGATAGTTTTCGGCATCCAAGACCACTTTAAGGTGGGTCCCTTTTCCATCCAAAAGGTTCATAGCATACACATTGGCTAAAACTTGAAGCGAATCCAGGTTTTTGCCGTGTTTCCCAATCAATAAGTTGGCATCTTCACTGAGCAGGTCCAGAATGATCTTGTTCCGCTCCCGACCCGCCAGGCTAACGCGAGCTAAAAAGCCCATCTTTTTGATCATCGTTTCAACAAAAACCGTGACTTTACGCTCTAACTCGGGGTTCGGTTCGTATGGCAGGCTCTCTTCATCTTCTTCCGAAGCTGGCTCGGAGTCGTGGGTATAAACCCGAATCCGCACTCCCCCCTTTTTAAAAAGGCCCTTTCGTCCAGAATCGAGGACCTCAACATCAAATTCGCTTTCGTGAAGGCCCAATTCGGCCATGGCTTTGGCAATGGCTTCATTTTCGGTTTTTGCTTCAAATTCGTAAGTCACTCTCTACCTCCGCACTTTTTTCGAGGACGGCGCAATCTTAGGACCAGCCGCAGTCGCCGGTTTCTTAAAATGTTTATTAACATAAGCCTGTTGGAACACCGTCAAAATATTCTGAACGCACCAGTACACCATCAAACCTGACGGCATTTCGTAGAGCATAAAGAAGAACAGGATGGGGATACCGTAGGTCATGATCTTCATCTGGGTGTTGCCCTGAGCACCACCGGGCTGACTTAACGACGAGCTAAGGATCTGCGTTCCCACCATGATAAACGGTAAGGCGTGCAAAGCCGTCCAGTTGAGGAACGGCAGGGGGAAGCCCCAGCTAAACACGACGTCAGGAACAGATAGGTCTGGGATCCAACCGGGGATAAACATGGCCCCGCGCAAGTCAAACTGATTTTGGAACATCCCGTACAGCGCAAAGAAGATGGGGATCTGCAAGATCATCGGCAAACAGCCGCCCATCGGGTTGACGCCTTCTTTTTGGTACAGCGCCATCGTTTGTTCGTTGAGTTTTTTCGGGTCATCCTTGAACTTAGCTTGCAACTCTTTCAGCTTGGGCTGAAGAGCCTGCATGGCGGCACTAGCGCGGTAGCTCTTTTGTGTTAAGGGCCACGTCAGCAGTTTGACCAAAATGGTCAACAGAATGATGGCCACACCCCAGTTCGGGATCAGGTAAACGATGCCCTGAAGAACAAATTTCAGAATAACCTCAAGCCATCCCAACAAAAAGTTGTCTTCGAGTGCGCGTTCCAGCTTAAGGTCCGAGAAACCTTCGGGGTTATTCTTAGCCTCGTCATACATCTTGAGGACTTTTTCTTCTTTTGGTCCTACATAGAAATGGAACACATCTTTATTGGTCGAACTTTGCAGTTGGGGCCGTGAAAAGGCCAAACGGTCAACCTGGGTGTCACCCTGTTCTGGTTTGTCCGAGAACGTCGTTTCATATTGGGTACCATCGGGAACACCAATAACGGTAAAATACTTGCCGACAATAGCCGCCCATTTCACATCATCGTGAAACGACTTTGTTTCATTGGTAAAAGTCTCATCCTTACGGTCATTACCGACAAGCCGATAGAATTTGCGATACTCAGCCGAACCATCCAGCTTGGTAAACGATGGTCCAATCTGAGGTCCATAGGTCAGGGTGTACGCATATTTGCCGTTTGAAAGGTCCGGGATCGTTCCGTTAGAACTTTGGGTTTCGACATCCACTTCGATCATGTAGTCGTTATTATGAAAGGTGTAAGTCTTTGATAAGGTAAAGGGTACCCCTTTAACATCCAAAAAGTTCTGCGAAAAGCGAACTTTATGAGGTCCCAGCTGTTCCACCTGAAAGGGGACCTGAATATTCGGCTTTCCCCATCCGCCGAAGTTGGTTTCAAAAGCATCGCCTGTTCCCCATTGGGTGGCAACCATCTGCACGGGTTTGCCGTTATCCAGGTGCTTTTTTAGCTCGATCGAGGTGGCCACCGCGCCGACATTCGACAAGGTAACCTGCATCAAGTTCGTATTGATGACCACGTTTTGCGGTGTTGCGGGCAGGGTGGTCAAAACGGCGGCTTTTCCATTCACGGGGGCCGTCGGAGCCAGGGACGGAGCTGTTTGAGCGGTACTGGCCGGTTGTTCTGTTTTTGTAAGAGGCGGTAAAGGCGCTTCTGGTTTTTTAGGCCAAAAGATGTTTTGAATCAAAAAACTGCCGAGCACCACGACGATCGATAAAACAATCGCCAAGATGGTGTTTTTTTCCATAGAGACTCCTTTCAGGGTACGGGATCATAACCCCCCGGCGAACCGGGGTGACATCTCAGAATGCGTCGGACGGCTAAAATACCGCCTCGCCAGGCGCCGTACTTTTTTACAGCTTCTAAGCCGTACGACGAACAGGTCGGCGTATAGCGACAAGAAGGAGGAAAAAGTCCGGAAAATCCATATTTATAGACCAGGATGAGTCCCCGCAGGGGCCAAGAGAAAAGCTTCGAGACCCAATTAGGCTTCCAACCCGGCTTTTGCCAAGAGCTGAAGGACTTGTCGCTCCCTGTCCCAGTACGAAAACTTTCCGGGGTAAACGAGGATGACAATATCGTGACCCGGGCGGATTTCTTCTTTATGAAGACGAAAGATTTCCCGGATTTGTCGTTTGGCGCGATTTCTTTGAACTGCATTACCGAATTTCTTGGACAAGCCGACACCAAGTCTCGACCTCTCCAGGGAATTCGCCGAAGCGGCGAGCTTCGCTCCCTGGCAACTGGCGCGCAGGGGCGAAGAAAATGCCCGCTGAAAGTCCTGCTTACGTTTCAGCCTTTCTTGTTTAGTAAGGCTTTTTCTCATCAGAAACAGTCAGCTTTTTGCGGCCTTTAGCGCGGCGGCGAGCCAACACCATGCGGCCTCCCCGTGTTGCCATGCGGGCCCGGAAACCGAATTTGCGGGTTCTCTTTACACGGCTGGGTTGGTAAGTTCGCTTCACAATAACACTCCTCAAAAAAAGAAAAACTCGGGATGACTGGATTTGAACCAGCGACCCTCACGTCCCGAACGTGATGCGCTACCCCTGCGCTACATCCCGAAATTTAGCCTGGGTAGAATATCGGTTTTTTTTATCTTTGCCAAGTGCATTCACTCGCGATGCTGTTTTATAAGCTCTTCGAGTTTTTTCAAAAGCTCTTGACGGTTCTTTTCTTCTTCGGCAGAAAGTGGTTCGGGGACAACTTTTGTTTTAGTCTCTTCCAGCGGCGGCGGCAAGTCCCCGTAGCGAAATTTTATTCCCGTTATTTGTAACTCAGGAACCCGACGCCGCAAGCTAGCCAACAACGGACCCTCGTAGAGCTGAAGCAGTTGCAACCAAGCCGGATGATCAGCCGTCACCGTCACGACGTTATTTTTCAAATCCTCGATGCGGCAATGGCGTGCTGGGTGACGTTTGGCTAAAGCAGAAACATCCGACAAAACAGACTCCCAGCGGCTTACCAGTTGAAAAGACTTTTCGCCTACTGCCCCTGACTTCTGCGAAACAAAAGATTCTAGGTATTGTTTTAGCCTTTGCTCATCCATCCTTTTCGAACCTACCGTTCTCAACCCTAAGAATCAAGGGATCGTGAAGGCTGTTGGGGTGCTCTTCGGGCAAATACGTGAAAAAAGCTTGTTCGGCACTCGGCAACTGAGCCAAAAATCGTTGTCGCTTTTCACCATCTAGCTCTAAAAGCACGTCGTCAAACAAAAGCAGGGGTAATTTGCCCGACTTTCTGGCCGAAAAACGAGCTTGTGCCGATCGGAGCAACAGCGAGACCAAACGCACCTGGCCAGTAGAAGCCGTCTGGGCAAAGTCACGGCCTTCAAGGGCGAATACATACCGATCCCGATGCGGCCCTGTCGTGGTATACCCTGTTTCTTGTTCTTTGGCCCGGGATTGTTCCAACTGCTGAACTAGACCTTCATGCGAACCTTTCCACGAGGGCCGGTAGCGAATTTCGAGCTTTTCCAAGCCCGAGATGGCGGCAAATAGTTCGGGAAACACTTCATTGAACTCTTCAATCAAACGTTGACGCGCCTCCACCAGCTCTAAACCCTTACGGATTAGCTGATCCTCCCAAACCGGAAGAGCCCCGCCCGGGTCTGAGCCAAGTAAAAAATTGCGCGTTTTAAGAAGCTTTCGATAATGTCGCAAGTTATCGATGTAAGAAGAATCAAAAAGCGACAAGGTCTGATCAAAAAAGAAACGCTGATGCTCGGGGGTTCCTTGAACAAATAGGTAATCTTCGTGGGTAAACGCCACGCAGGGCATTTCGCGTACCATGTCTTTGCGGTCACGTACCGGCTCGCGGTCCCATAAAAACGCTTTTCCTTCTTCGGTAACTTTTAGTCCCGCGGTATGAGTTTCACCATCACGCGAAAAATCTGCCTGAAGGCTGAAGTGAGGTGAACCCCACCGGCATAATTGCGTATCCACTTTGGTACGAAAAGACGAACCGTAGCAAAGAAGGTAAAGGGCTTCGAGAAAATTGGTCTTTCCTTGACCATTTTGCCCGACCAAAAAAATTTCCCTGGCGTTACCCAGGGAAATTTCCTCATCTTGCAGGTTACGAAACTGGAAAAATCGAAGTCGGGTAAAACCCATTAATCCATCTGCATGGGCATAACGATATGAAAAAAGTCTCGGGCAGGTTCGGGGCGTAGAGTCATTGCCCGCTTAGAATCGGTGAATTCCAACGCCATCCTCTCGGAACCTAGAACGCGCAAAGGGTCAAGCAAAAAGTTGTAGTTCACAGCAATGGTTGTCTGGTCACCCGAAAAATCACAGGGAATCTCTTCTTTAGCCATACCCAGGTCGCTTTCTTCGGTGTTCACCATC
This sequence comes from Spirochaetales bacterium, assembly GCA_027451945.1. GTDB lineage: Bacteria > Spirochaetota > Spirochaetia > JABEVK01 > JABEVK01 > JABEVK01. The sequence continues at coordinate 22,648 of DAIDHT010000037.1, read as the reverse complement.
AGGTTACCGTCACCCACCGTGATAAAGACCCGTTTGGCTTTTTGTTCCGAAAGTAAAGAAACGCGCTTAAGGGCTTCGCTGAACTCTTCGCGCTTAAGACCGATCGTAAAGTTTTGGCTTTCGGGAATGACGCGAGAATAATTCGGGAACTGGCCGTCAATAAGGTTCGACGAAATTTTTTGATTGTCAAAACGAACGAACAACTGTTTGTCTCCGACAGACATGCTCATCACGCCCTGTCCAGAAGCCAGCTTGCGAATCAAATTCATCGTTTTTGGGGGTACGATGATTCCGGGGAACTCGGGGAGACCGTTAGCAGGCTTTTCGATATACGAAAGTCTTCGACCGTCGGTAGCGACCATCGCCACTTTGTCGCCTTTTCGTTCCAAATAAATTCCGTTCATAAAGTAGCGCGTTTCATCATCCGACACCGAAAAAATTGTCTGGCTGATCATTTCAAGGACTTCGGCCTGGGGGAGGTCAAACCATACGGCATTTTCAGGATCTTTTATTTCGGGGAACTTATCGCTCGAGATGCTCTTGAGTTGAAAATCGATAGTCGTTCCCACGGGCTTGATAAAGAGTTTGCCGTCACGAAGTTCAAAACCAATCTCTCGGTCGGGTAAAGAGCGAAGAATACCTAAGAGTTTTTCACAATAGACGGTGGTTATGCCGTCTTGTTCAGCTGCCACTGGCAGACGAGTTTCAAAGGCGACCTTCAGGTCAGTGGCTTTGATGGTCAAAAAGCCATCTTTTACCTCAAGAAGAACATTGCTGAGGATCGACATGGCGTTCTTGACAGAAATAATTTCCTGGGCAATCGAAACTTCTTTGAGCAGAACGTTGCGTTCCAAGGCAAACTTCATAAAAAGGCTCCTTCTTCTAAATTTCTATTTATAAAACAGTAGTAATAGTAGTAGTGTCTGGGAATCTGTGGATAAGCTTTCAAGTGCTTTTCCCAACGGCAAATATCTTTCCACATCCCTGTGAGAAGTTATACCGGTTTTTTCCACATTTCCCCAAGAGCTTTCCGTTATCCCGGATTTTCCACAAGAATATAACAGAAAATCCGGATGTTTTGCTACTCATCACGAAGCGTTGGCCCGTTCCCGAATGGTACGCATGATGTTTTGAATCACAATATCAAAATTGGGTTCAGTTTTTAGCTTGTCGACGATCTTTTGGACAGCGTGCATGACCGTGGTATGGTCACGGCCGCCGAACTCGATGCCCACTTCGGTGGTCGAAAACTCGGTCATTTCGCGAATAATGTACATCGCGATTTGCCGAGGCTGGGTAATCGCTTGCGTTCGTTTTTTTCCTTTGAGGTCCGAAACACTCATTTTAAAGAACTCGGCAACAACTTTCATGACCAGATCCATGGGGATGCTCTGTTGAACGGGCCCCGCAAAGATATTTTTGAGAAGAGTTTGGGTTACCTCTACTGTCAAATCACGGCTGGTGAGTTCAGCATAGGCAGAAATTTGCTTTAGGGCAGACTCTAAGTCGCGGATGTTTGTTGTGATTTTTCGAGAAATGATTTCAAGAACGTCGTCTGACACCTTTAGTTGCCGGACTTCAGCTTTCTTTTTCAAAATCACCATGCGGGTTTCCCAGGTAGGGATCTGCAGGTCGGCGTTAATACCCAGGGTAAGACGGCTCAAGAGGCGGTCGGTAAAGTCACGTAACTCTTGCGGGGGGCGGTCACACGTAAAAACCAGTTGCTTTTTTGACTGGTAAAGGGCATTGAAGGTGTTAAACAGTTCTTCTTGCGTTTCGCGTTTGCGCTGAAGGTCGTGGATGTCGTCTAGCAACAGCACGTCGGCATTGCGGTACTTGTTTTTAAAAGTACTGGTCTTTTTTGTGTTAATGGCGTCAAGGAACTCATTAACAAAGCTTTCGGTGGGGATGTAGAGAATATTCGCCTTGGGGTTGTTCTGATAAATGGCGTTACCTATGGCTTGCATGAGGTGGGTTTTACCCAAGCCGACGCCGCCGTAGAGTAAAAGCGGGTTGTAATTGGTGCCTGGGTCTTTTGAAATCGCCACGGCACAGTTGTAGGCAAAGTCGTTATTGCCCCCAACAACAAAGTTTTCAAAGGTGAAATCGGGGTTGAGCATACTGTGAGGCCGTAATTTGACAACTTCTACTGAAGCTGAAGGGACTTTGGGGGAGGGGGAAGCCTGTTTTACAGTAGACTTTTCTTCGGGTTGGGGAACCGGCTTTTCGGCGGGTGGTTTTACCGTGAACTCGATGTTCACCTGGTGACCCGTCAGGTCTTTGAGAATTCCTTCGAGCTTTTCGCCAAAGGTCGACCTGAGTTTATCGCGAAAAAACGCTGACGGACTTTCAACCGTCAAATTGTTGTCCTCTTCGAAGATGACGTTCAGGTTCGAAAAAAACAGCACAAACTCTGACTCGCTCGTCGATTGCTGGATCTGCGAGAGAGTCTCCTTCCAAAAATCTGCCAGGTGCATGGTTAGCCTCAAAAAGGATTTTAACAAGTTATCCACAGATAGGGTAGCGAAAAGCGTATCCTAAACCCAAGAATTTTTCAAACAACACCTTAACAAAAATTTGCGAATTTGAAAAAAGAATTCAAATAAGTCTTTAAAAGAGAATGACTTATTTTCTCATCGATTTTTAATTATAAAAACTTGTCGCTCGACGGTAAAATTTGGCCACTTTTCCCCTGAAAATCCACCGAATTTGAAAAGGAATTCCGAATTTTTCCACAAGTTATCCACGTCCTGATTGCTTGTATATTATAAGACAAAAAGCCGAGAATCTTTACTTTTTCGCCCCCAGCACCTATACTGCGAGACTTATGAACGAAAATTATTCCGCCGAGCAGATTCAGATCCTTCGGGGTCTAGAAGCTGTCCGAATGCGGCCGGGTATGTACATCGGGTCCACCGGTCCCGATGGCTTGCATCACCTGGTCTATGAAGTTGTCGACAACAGTATCGACGAAGCCTTGGCGGGCTTCTGTACTGAAGTCCGCGTCACGATCGAAGAAGGCGACATCATCCGCGTCGAAGACAACGGGCGCGGTATTCCTGTGGATATCCACCCCGAAGAGGGCATTAGTGCTCTTGAAGTCGTCATGACCAAACTTCACGCGGGCGGCAAGTTCGACAAAAACTCTTACAAAGTTTCTGGCGGCCTCCACGGTGTCGGTGTTTCTGTCGTTAACGCGCTTTCAGAATGGCTCGAGGTCATCGTAGAGCGTGATGGACAGACCTGGTTCCAAAAGTACCGCTTGGGCGAACCGGTTAAGCCCGTTGAGCAGGCTGGACCGTCGTCTCGTCGAGGAACCACAACAAAATTCAAAGCCGACCCGGCGATTTTTCAAGAAACAACAGTTTATAGCTTTGACATTCTGGCCAAACGTCTTCGAGAATTGGCCTTTTTGAACAAAGGCGTTCGGATTTTCCTGATAGATTCGCGGGAGCTTCCGGATAAAGTTCAAGAGTTTTTCTTTGAGGGCGGGGTGAAATCGTTCGTTGAGTACCTCAACACCAACAAAAATAAACTCCAAGAAGAAGTCATTCACTTCGAAAAAGAAAAAGACAGCGTCAATGTCGAAATCGCCTTGGAGTGGAACGACACCTACCAAGAAAATCTCTTTTGCTTCGCCAATAACATCAACACCCGTGACGGCGGTACCCACCTGATAGGGTTTAAATCTGCGTTGACCAGAACGATCAATGCTTTTTTAAATAATTCTAAGTATGCTAAGAAGTTACCAGAACCGTTATCAGGCGAAGATACCCGTGAAGGCTTAACCGCTGTCATCTCGGTCAAGGTTCCTAACCCCCAGTTTGAAGGTCAAACCAAGGGTAAACTGGGTAACTCCGAGGTCAAAGGTATTGTCGAATCGGTCGTTAACGAAGAGCTACAAGACTACCTGGAACGACATCCTCGCGAAACCGAAAAGATCCTTGAAAAGTGCGTTTTAGCGGCAAATGCCCGTGTCGCGGCTCGTAAAGCCCGCGAGAATGCCCGCCGTAAGAACCCCTTTGAATCGAACGGCCTGCCAGGTAAGCTGGCCGACTGTGCTGAACGCGACCCTTCTAAATGCGAAGTTTATATCGTGGAAGGTGACTCGGCTGGTGGTTCGGCAAAAATGGGCCGCGATCGTAATTTTCAGGCGATTTTGCCGCTTTGGGGCAAGATGCTCAACGTCGAAAAGACGCGCGAGGACAAGGTCTTAACCAACGACAAACTGTTGCCTGTCATTCAGACCCTCGGCGCCGGTGCGGGTGAAATCTTTGATGTCAGCAAACTGCGCTACCACAAAGTTATCATTATGGCCGATGCCGACGTAGACGGGTCCCATATCCGAACGCTGCTTTTGACGTTCTTTTTCCGTTACATGCGAGAACTGGTTGAAAAGGGCCATGTTTACATCGCCATGCCGCCGCTGTACAAGGTCACCGTTGGAAAGCAGATCCGCTACGCCTACGATGACTCAGAACGGGAACGGATTCTGGCTGAGTTGGATATTTCTGCCGAAAAAGCAAACATTCAACGCTACAAAGGTTTGGGTGAAATGAACCCCGACCAGCTGTGGGAAACCACCATGAACCCAGCGACACGCAATATCATCCAGGTTCACCTGGAGGATTACATTGGCGCCGATCAAATTTTCAACACGCTGATGGGTGATTTGGTTCCTCCCCGCCGCCAGTTTATCGAAGACAACGCCTTATTTGTTTCTAATCTCGACATCTGACAGGAGAGATCGCTGTGTCTGACCATCAAGGGAAAGTTATCCCCGTTAACATTGAAGACGAGGTGAAAACCTCGTACTTGAACTACGCTATGTCGGTCATCGTTTCGCGGGCCCTTCCCGACGTTCGGGACGGTTTGAAGCCGGTACACCGCCGCATCCTGTACGCGATGCACGAGATGGGGTTGCGGGCTGACCGAACCTACAAAAAAGCCGGCCGTATTGTCGGTGATGTTTTGGGTAAGTACCACCCGCATGGTGACCAATCCATTTACGATGCTCTGGTCCGTTTGGCGCAAGAATTTAGCATGAGATACCCCGTGGTTCGGGGCCAGGGAAACTTTGGTTCGGTTGACGGCGACCCGCCGGCGGCTATGCGGTATACCGAAGCGAAAATGCACCGGATTGCCGAAGAAATCCTGCGTGATATTGAAAAGAATACCGTCGATTTTGGCCCTAACTATGATGACTCGCTCGAAGAACCGCTGGTCATGCCCACGGCGTTCCCCTACCTCTTGGCGAACGGCTCAAGCGGTATTGCGGTTGGTATGGCGACTAACATGGCGCCTCATAACCTTCGGGAGATCTGTGCGGCTATCATTGCGCAAATTGATAACCCTGAAATTTCCATCGAACAGTTGATGCAGTACATCAAGGGGCCTGATTTTCCCACAGGGGCCCAGATCTTTGGTCGTGCCGGCATCTATTCGGCGTTCCGTACGGGCCGTGGTCAGGTTATGGTGCGTTCTCGGTACGAAATTGAAGAATCTCGATCGGGTAAACAAGCGGTTATCGTGTCGGAATTGCCCTACCAGGTTAATAAAGCCCTTTTAATCGAACACATCGCCGAGCTTGTCCACGATAAAAAAATCGAAGGCATTTCGGACCTGCGGGACGAGTCAGACCGCACCGGAATTCGGATGGTCATCGAAATTAAGAAGGGTTTTGACCCTCAAGTGATCCTGAATTTCCTCTTTACTCACACAAACCTTCAGCAGAGTTTCAACATCAACAACTTGGCTTTGGTTAATGGCCGTCCCGAAGTCCTGGACCTAAAAAAGATGATCCAGGCTTTCATCGACCATCGCAAAGAAGTGATTACCCGCCGGACCAGGTTTGATTTGGAAGCCGCCGAAAAGCGGGCCCATATTCTGCAGGGCCTTAAAATCGCCCTCGAAAATATCGATGAAGTCATCCGCATTATCAAAGAATCGACCAGTGTCCAAAATGCCAAAGAACGGCTGATGGCCCGGTTTGAGTTCAGCGAGGTCCAGGCTCAGGCGATCCTGGATATGCGGCTTCAAAAGCTCACCAGCTTAGAAACGCAAAAGATCCTTGAAGAATTGCAAGAAGTGATGGCGCTCATTGCCTACCTGACAGACTTACTTGAGCATGAAGAAAAGATATACGGGGTTATTCGCGACGAAACGAATACGATTTCTGAAAAATACGGCGATGATCGGCGAACCGAAATCGTTGACGTGGAGCTGGAATCCGTTGACTTGGAAGACCTCATCCAAGAAGAGGCCATGGTTGTTGTTCTTTCGACCGAGGGGTACATCAAGCGTGTTCCTTTGACGGCTTACCGTTCACAGGGGCGGGGCGGTAAAGGCTCCAACTCGGCCAACCTCAAAGAAGAAGATATTGTTCAAGATATTGTGGTGGCCAGTACCCACGCGGTGATCTTAATTGTTTCGTCGTTGGGTAACGCCTACTGGGTGAAAACCTATCAATTCCCGGAAGGGTCTCGCACCAGTCGTGGCAAGCACGTTCACTCGCTTTTGCAAATGGAAGAAGGGGAAACGATTAAAGCGATTGTTCCTCTCGAGAAGTTTGACGAGGACCATTTTGTCGTGATGACTACCAAGCGGGGCCAGGTGATTCGGATCAATACATGGGAATTTCGCAACGCGAAAACCAAGGGCATTAACGGTGTAACGCTCAAAGACGGCGACGCCCTCGTCAACGCGACGCTTACTAATGGGCAAAACGATCTCATGCTGTTAACGCGTAACGGCTACGGCCTGCGGTACTCTGAAAACCTTATCCGTGCCACGGGACGGAACTCGCAAGGGGTAATTGGCATCGCTCTTCGTGAAGATAATGACGAGGTAGTGTCCATTCTTGCTGTTCATGAGGACGAACAAGTTCTTATGATCTCAGAGAAAGGTTTTGGCAAGCGCCTTGATTATTCCACACTGAATCCCCACGGGCGCGGCACGATGGGGCAGATCTGCTACAAAGACAACGAAAAGACAGGCAAGCTTATCGGTGCTATAGCGGCGAGCCCGGACTTTGATATTGTCTGCATCACATCAGCAGGAAAAACCCTCAAGTGCAACACCCAAGAAGTTTCCCAACAGGGTCGGGCGTCCATGGGTGTGCGAGTTCTGGATATCGATGAAACGGATTCGGTAGTCGGGATTGCCCGCGCGCTTAAAGAAAATGATACGTATGATGTTTCACGTGAAACAAACTAAAGTTTAAAACGCGTTCGGAACTCTGAAACGGCCGCCTGGTAGTCTAACTCCAGAGCGGCCTTTTCTTTTTCGGACAAAAAGCTCCCCCGGATTGCGGTGAGGTTAATACGGATCAAGTCGTCAAGGGTTAAGTCAAAGTAGCGAATGGCAAGTAGATAGTCGTCAGTCAGGTCTGTGTTTTGGATATGCGGATCGTCCGAGTTGAGAGTAACAGGGACGCCCTCGTGAAAGAGGCGGCCAAAGGGGTGGTTGGAGGTGTCCTTCCAAGATCCTGTTTGTCGATTAGAGGTCAGACATTGTTCCAAAAGGATGTTCTTGTCTTTAAGGTAGGTTTGAAGCTCTGCGTCTTGAATCGCAGACGTGCCGTGCCCAATGCGAGCGGCATTGAGTAACCGAATCGCATCCCAGATCTGTTGGGCCGGGCTCACTTCCCCAGCATGGATGGTGGCCTTAAAGCCATCTTGGTGAATCAGGTTAAAAAGTCGCTGAAAGTCTTGGGGCGGATAGTTTGTTTCATCACCGGCGAGGTCGTAGCCACAAATCTCGGGCGAAACACCTTTGACCTGTTGGTACATCGCAATTAAGTCGTCTTCGGTCTGCTTGCCTCGGTTTAGGGTGATAAGGAATTTCAGGCGAAGATCATCCTCGACAGCGGCTTGCAAGGCAGAGTGAATAACCACCTTGCTGACCTCGGCACGATTAAAATTGTTAAATGCGCCGTAATGTTCAGGATTGAAGCGTAGCTCCATGTAAAAGATGGCGTCTTGGCGAAAAGTCTTAACAGCATGGTAGGTGATTTCTGCAATATCACTAAGACTGCGGTACCAATCGTTTTTGAACTTGCTCAAAAACAACAAAAAATCTGGCTGGCCATTGGCGGGGAACTGGTTTTCTTCGCGAAACGCTTTAAGGGTCGAAGGAACAGCTAAGCCATTTCGCTTGGCAATGTCGTAGAGTTTGTCCAAGGGGTATGTGCCCTCTAAATGCCGGTGCAGCTCTACCTTAGGAAAATTCCGTAAAACCTCTTTGTTCAACAGCCTGTCGTTCGCCATCCTTGGGTCCCTCTAGAAATTCTTCGGCAAGTAGAGCTTCAAACTAAAGATTCTTTTCGTTATACTCGGCCTATGGGAAAAATCCTTGTGTTTGCCAACCAAAAGGGCGGGGTGGGAAAAACCACTACCGCCGCCACCTTGGGCGCGTACTTAGCCCAACATCAAAAGAAGGTTTTGCTGGTCGACTTTGACCCGCAAGGGAACTTAACAAGTTCGGTGGGGGCCGACAAGACCCTGCCGGGTATTTACGAGGTCATCACTGGGGTCAAACCGCTCATCGACTGTGTTCAGAAGACGGGCGAAGCCAATCTCTTTGTCTTGGGGAGCAATATCAACCTTTCGGGCGCGGGCGTCGAGTTGATTGGCGAAAAGGACCGTGAATCTTTTTTGAAAAACGCCTTGGCTCCGGTGAAAGAATTGTATGACTATATATTTATCGATAGTCCACCCTCACTGGATCTAATCACGATCAATGGTTTAGTCGCGGCCGATGGAGTTTTTATTCCCCTGCAGTGTGAATACTTCGCCATGGAAGGACTTTCTCAACTGGTAAAAACCATACAGGCGGTCCAAAAGGGGCTTAATCGGAGTCTCGAAATTGCGGGAATCATCCTGACCATGTATGACTCACGGACCAACCTTGCCCAAGACGTCGCTCGTGAAGCCGTCAAGTATTTTAAAGACAAGGTGTTTCGTACGATTATTCCGCGTAACGTCCACCTGGGCGAAGCGCCTTCGCACGGTTTGACGATAAACCGTTATCGACCAGGTTCCCCCGGGGCCAAAGCGTACGAGAAGCTGGCCGAGGAGGTCTTACAGCGTGTCTAAAGGTCTAGGAAAAGGTTTCGGCGCCCTTTTGCCCGAAGAAAGTGAAACTTCCGCCGAAGGTGTCTTGCTGGCGCCTTTAACAGCGCTTCAGACTAACCCCGACCAGCCTCGCAAAGAGTTTGCTCAGGCCGCGCTAGAAGAGTTGGCTGCTTCGATCAAAGAAAAGGGCATCCTTCAACCGATTTTGGTCGAACCCTTAGGTTCTGGCTACCGGATTGTAGCGGGGGAACGACGTTATCGTGCCGCCAAGATGGCCGGGTTAACCGAAGTGCCGGTGTTGGTGCGTTCCTTTACCGCCGAAGAGCGTATGGAAATTGCGCTGATCGAAAATATTCAGCGAACAGATCTCAACCCCGTCGAAGAAGCCAAGGCCTACCGACAGCTCATGGACAGCTTTAACCTGACGCAAGACCAGGTTGCGCAAAAGGTGGGCAAGCAACGTTCGACGGTGGCCAACGCCCTGCGTCTGTTGCGCTTGTCGGACGCTATGTTGGCCGATTTGGAGCGGGGGGCTTTTAGTCCCGGCCATGCGCGTGCCCTGCTGGCGGTCGAAGACCTGGCTCGCCGTGACGAGCTTCATCGTCGCATTATTCAAGAGGGTCTTAGTGTCCGTGAGGCCGAAGCTTTTGTGAGCGGCAAGCCGGTAAAAGCCCCGACGGTTAGCAACCCCACAGCACCTGCGCCGACGGCTCCCCGTGATACCGAATTGGTCTCTTGGGAACAACGGTTGATTGAAGCCTTTGGAACCAAAGTTCGCATCAAAGGTGATTCGCGCCAAGGCGTGGTCGAGATTTCCTACTTTACAACGGACGATTTGGAACGGGTGCTGGAGCGCTTAGAAAAAGGTTCTTGACAAACCTTGCGTGTTCCGATAACTTCTGTGAGTCTAACTGGAGAGATGGTCGAGCGGTTTAAGGCACCGGTCTTGAAAACCGGCGAAGGCGTCAGCCTTCCGTGGGTTCGAATCCCACTCTCTCCGAGCTGTTGACTGGAGAGGTGCCAGAGTGGCCGAATGGGGCTCCCTGCTAAGGAGTTGTACGGCTAAAACCGTACCGGAGGTTCGAATCCTCTCCTCTCCGGAGTCTTTTTAGACGAAATGAGACCATAGCTCAGCTGGATAGAGCATTAGATTGCGGATCTAAAGGTCGGAGGTTCGAATCCTCTTGGTCTCACTTGAGCTCTCTTTGGAGAGATGGCCGAGTGGCTTAAGGCATACGCTTGGAAAGCGTACGTACGTTAACCGCGTACCGGGGGTTCGAATCCCCCTCTCTCCGTTCCCTTAGCGTTGATCGTCAGGACCTGCGCAATGTACCAGTACCAAACCCCGCCAGGCCCGGAAGGGAGCAACGGTAGGTACCCGGGCATGTGCCGCGGTCAGCCTGACGGGAGCTAGGGGTTTTTTTTAGCTTGTCCCCGTGCTATACTTTCAAAATCCATGGCTTACGAAGTAACCGCAACACGCAAACGTCCGAAAAGTTTTCAGGAACTCACGGGACAGGAATTTGTCGTCACCACGCTCAAAAAGTCGCTGGAGTCGGGCAAGCTGGCTCAGGCGTTCTTGTTCTCTGGCTCCCGGGGGGTTGGCAAAACCTCAATGGCCCGCATTTTGGCAAAATCGCTCAACTGTGTGCATGGGCCGACGCCCGAGCCGTGTGGGGTGTGTTCTCAGTGCCAAGAAATCGCCCGAGGTACCAGCCTTGATGTCATCGAGATTGACGGTGCCTCGAATACCTCGGTCAATGATGTCCGCGAAATCAAAGATGAAGTGTTATTCGCCCCGGCGAATTCCCCGTACAAAGTTTACATTATCGACGAAGTTCACATGCTCTCGAACTCGGCCTTTAACGCCCTGCTCAAGACCATCGAAGAGCCTCCGCCCTACGTTATTTTTATCTTTGCCACCACCGAGCTTCACAAGGTACCGGCCACGATCAAGAGCCGTTGCCAACAGTATCACTTTCGGCTCATTGACCTTGAGGTGATCAAAAGTAAGCTCGAAGAGGCCGCCAGCGATCAAGGCATCACCATCGACGACGAAGCCTTGTTTTGGATCGCCAAAGAAGCGACGGGGTCGATGCGCGACGCCTACACCCTGTTCGACCAAATAGCCGCGTTTAGTGACGGACGGATCACCCTCGAAAAAATTCGCGAAAAGCTCGGGTTGGTTGGTCTTGATCAAATGAACCATATTGCCCAAGCCTTGGCTCAAAACAAAGCGGCCGAGGCTATCCTTGCTTGTGGTGAAATTTTAGGGTCGGGCGTCTCGGTTGAACAGTTTATTATGGACTTGGCCGAATACTTTCGGGCACTTTTGTTCTTTTTGCAAAAGATCGACCGCGAGGCCCTGCTGGGCTTTCATCCTGACCGCTTTCCCCCCGAGGTTAAGACCGGCTTTACCGTACCTCAAATCGAAAAGGCGGTTGAACTGCTCTTGGGGCTGTACCGGTCCATCCGGTATTCGTTGAATCAGCGGCTTGAGTTAGAGCTGTTGCTGAGTCGGCTGTCCCGTTTGGGGCAGTATGCTGACGCTGCGGAGTTAACCGCTCGACTTGAACAGGTGCGCCAAGCCCTGCTTGAGCAAAAAAAAAACCCTTAACGGAGAAGCCAGCCCCTGAGGTTCCCTCGGCCTTGACCGAAGTTATGGCCAAGCTCGATGACCTCAACAACCCAGGCCGAACACCGAGTCCCCCGGTGGCGATACCGGTGGAAGCACCCCGCACGGAAACGGTGAAACCTGCGCCATCAGGCGTTGGGGAACGGTTTCGTCGAATCTTTAAAGGAGAAATTCTCTCATGAACCCTTTTGACCTTTTAAAAAACATTCAACAAATGCAAGCGAACATGGAGCAGATGCAGGCCAAGTTAAAGACCGTTTCGGTCCAGGGGACTGCGGGCGGCGACTTGGTACGAGTTGAGCTGAACGGCCAGATGGAAATACTGTCTGTTCACCTTGACCCCGCCTGCGTCGACAAAGGCGACATCCCCATGCTTCAAGACCTGATCAGCTCGGCCCATGCCGATGCCATGCGCAAAGTCCGCGACAAAATTAAGGATGAATTTGGGTCTAGCTTTCCTGGCATGAATCTTCCCGGTCAAGCATGAGTGTTCTTGACGATTTAGTGACGGACCTGTCGCGGGTTCCGGGGCTAGGCCGCAAGAGCGCCCTGCGCATGGCCTTTTACTTTTTAAAAGCCGACCCAGTGTTTTTAAAGCGTCTGGGGGAGGGGATTGCTCACCTTCGCGACCGCTTAAAACGCTGTCCCCGGTGCGGGAATTATACCGAGCGGGATTTGTGTGAGCTTTGCACCGACCCCTCGCGTGATAGGCGCACCCTCTGTGTGGTAGAGCAAGTTCAAGACCTGTTAAACCTTCAACGCACCGGCGAATACCGGGGCCTCTACCATGTTCTTCACGGCGTTCTCGCCCCCTTGGATGGGGTAGGGCCTACCGAATTAGGACTCGAGGCTTTGGTAAAGCGCATCCCAGCCGAGGGCATTGAAGAGGTTATTTTGGCCACGAACCCCACCCTTGAAGGCGACACTACCGCTTTGTACATTAGGCGCCTGCTAGGGCCCCAAGTTAAGGTCACCCGTTTGGCTTCGGGTTTGCCAGTGGGGGGGGACCTCGAGTATGCCGACCGGCTGACTATAGCCCGTTCCCTTCAGGGTCGTCTTGCCATGGAGAGTTAAGCACAAATTCACTAGGTTTACTTTACAAACCTCTAGCCGCGGTATAGTGTTCAATTATTGAACACCACCTTCAGAGCAAGGTACAGACCAGTCTGTTTCGGCGGCGGTTTGGGCTCGAAGTGCCGCTCGTGTCAAAAAAGTGTCCCGTAAGGGAAGGTTCAGTCATGCCTATGCAAGAGATCGATAAAACCGTCAGTTTACTAGAAATTCTCAAAACTCACCCCGAGTTCGGGCAACGGGATATGGCCGATGAGCTTGGTCTTTCGTTAGGGATGACCAATCTGCTGTTAAAAGAGCTGGCCTCCCGGGGCTGGATGCTCATGCGCAAACTCACGACGCATAAGGTTCAGTATGTTCTTACTCCCGAAGGTATCAAAGAGCTGTCGCGGCGGAGCTACAAGTATATAAAAAAATCCCTCCACCACGTCGCCGTTGTTCGGACTCAGCTCGAAGCCCTTGTGGGCAAAGTTCAGGCTAGTGGGGCCTCGGGTTTATGGCTGGTCGGAAATAGTGGTGTGGATTTCTTGCTAGAAAGTCTTTGCCGGCAAAAAGGCGTTAGCTTTCAGGCGGGCCCCCAGGCACCCCTCGACCCCGAGTGGTTTGTGGTTCATGGCGAAGAAGAACCTGAGGAGCCGAACTTGCTAAGCTATTTTGATGCGGCGGTCGTCTTATGAAGCCCAAGGCTCGCGCCCGGTACCTTTTGCGTTTAGACGACGCCAACCCCTGGATGCGCCAAGCCCCTTGGGATCGTGTCGAAGCCTTGTGTGATCAATACGGCGTTCAGCCGGTGGTGGCCATTGTGCCTCATTGTGAAGACCCGGCCTTGCGGCTCGAAGACGAAGATGAAAGCTTTTGGGAAAAAGCCCGCCGTTGGCAAGCCAAGGGGTGGACCATTGCTCTGCATGGGTTTAACCACGTGCTTTCTGGTACAGGAAGCGGCGTTGTTCCGTTAAACCACCGAACCGAGTTTGCCGGTCAACCCGAGGCCCAACAGCGGCTTAAAATTCGCGAAGGTTACCAGGTTTTGCGTGAAAACGGCTTGGAGCCTACGGTTTGGATTGCCCCTGCCCACACCTTTGACCGGGTGACCATACGCCTTTTGCAAGAAGAAACCGAGATTCGTCTTATTAGCGACGGCCTCGCCCGTCAGGCCTTTACCCGGTGGGGAATGACCTGGCTGCCCCAGCAATTGTGGAAGCCCCGGGAGTGTCCTGCTGGGTTATGGACGATTTGTCTTCACCCAGCCTCTGACCCCGAAACCGTTTTAGACCGGTTAGAAAATTTCTTAAAATCAACCAAGCTGATCAATGTCAGCGAGGCTCTGTCGCAGGCTCGGCCCTGGGGAGTCTCAGATGCCGTATTTGCTTGGGGCTTTCGTGCTGTTCGCCAGGCCAAAGCATGGCGGCGGTCGCGGGGAAAGGCGGCGGTTTGATAGAGTTTTTACGTCACAAAGCGGGCCTAACTTACCGTCAGACTTGGTTTGCCCGTCGCCCAACAGGGTCGCCCTGGGGGCTGGCGCTTCATCGCCAGTACCTGGGGGAACCCTTGAAGTTTCCTTGGGTGGCCGAAGAATTCCACACGATTCTTATCGATCTTCAACAGGACGACGAGGCCCTGTTGGCAGGCATGAGCAAGAATATGCGTTCCCAACTCCGCAAGGCAGAACCTGGTTTAATGCTCGAGCTTGAAACCAAACCCGACGATTTTTTAAGCTTTTACAATGCCTTTGCCCGAGGCAAGGGGTTAAAAGAGCTGTCAGCAAGCGACTTGGATAAGCCTGCGGGGACGCTGGCTTTGTATCGCGTCAGCCTCGAGGGCAAGGTACTGACTCAGCATGCCTATTTGCTTGACCAGCAAGAAAGCCGGGCTAGGTTTTTGTATGGCGGGTCGGCCCGTTTAGAAGAGGGGGTCGATACCAGTCTGCTAGGCCGGGCAAACCGCTGGGCGCATTGGCAAGAGCTACGGACGTTCCGAGAGCAAGGTATCAAAACCTTTGACTTTGGCGGCTACGCCTGGCAAACGACTGACCCTGCCAAGCAGGGAATCAACCAATTCAAAGAAGCCTTTGGGGGAAGCGTCGTGCAAGAAAATACCTACAATTCTTTGCTTTTAGCGGCTGTCAAAGCCCTCAAGAGGAGATAGCTTTCGCATGAAAGTTCTGGTGACGGGCGCGGCGGGCTTTATCGGCTTTCACCTATGCCGCCGCTTAATACAACGCGGCGACGAGGTCGTCGGTTTAGACTGCTTAAATGACTACTACGATGTGGACTTAAAGTTGGGGCGTCTGAGAGAATTGGGTTTGAATAGTGACCAGGCTTGGCAGGGCCAGGCTCAGGTGGACAAGCTGAACTTTGTGCGCCTTGACCTGACCGAGCAAAACGCCCTCGAAACCTTGTTCGCCAACGAACACTTTGACGCCGTGGTAAACTTGGCCGCTCAGGCAGGGGTGCGTTACAGTCTGACCAACCCTGGGGTGTATGCCCAAAGCAACGTGGTTGGTTTTGTGAATTTGCTTGAAGCGGCACGAAAGTACCCCGTGCGACACTTTGTCTATGCTTCGAGTTCGAGTGTGTATGGGGCCAACACCAAGGTGCCGTTTTCGACCAGTGACCCCGTTGATCACCCGGTTAGCCTGTACGCGGCTACCAAAAAGGCCAATGAACTGATGGCGTACACATACAGTCACCTGTATGGCCTTTCTATGACGGGTCTAAGGTTTTTTACGGTGTATGGCCCCTGGGGCCGGCCCGATATGGCTCTGTTTTTGTTTACCAAGGCGATTTTAGCCGGTAAGCCTATTCAGGTTTTTAACTACGGCGACATGAAGCGCGACTTTACCTACATCGACGACATCATTGAAGGTGTTGTTCGAGTGTTGGATGTTCCCCCCACGGGCTCACCCCCCGTCAAACTGTACAATATCGGCTGTGGTTCCCCTGCCAAGTTGACCGATTTTATTGACGAGTTGGAACGCCAGTTGGGCCGCCCAGCGCAACGGGAACTTCTGCCCCTACAGGCAGGAGACGTTAGCGTGACACACGCTGATGTTTCGGACCTTGAACGGGATTTTGGGTACAAGCCGCAAACCTCGATTCGCCAAGGGATAGGGGAATTTGTTCGCTGGTATAAAAGCTATTATGGCGAGTGAAACCATCGATGAAGTTGGTCTGGCGGCCCTGTTGGCCGAGTACCCCGGTGTTCTGGCGTGGTACCTGCTAGGCAGTGCTGTCAGAAACGAACTACGGCCCGACAGTGACCTGGATTTGGCGGTTATGCCCTGGCCTGGAACGAAGCTCGATGTTCCCCACCTGGTGCGGTGGTCGGGTAAGGTTGCCCTAAAGGTGGGCCGTGAAATCGATATCGGTCTTTTAGACGGTTCTAACCTGGTCTATGCCAAAGAAGCTTTTGCCACAGGACGGATGTTGTTTTGTGCTGACCCTGTGGCCGAGCAGAAACGAAGGTCTGAGTTGTGGGCGCTGTACTTAACGTTTCAAGACGATCGGCGCGAGGTTTTGGATGCGTACGGAATTAAGGAGTAAAAAGTGACGAACTTAATTTTATGCGGCGGGGCGGGGACACGTCTGTGGCCGTTAAGCCGCAACTCTCGGCCCAAACAGTTTTACCCCCTGTTCGACGGCAAGTCCCTTTTTGAAGAGACCGTTCTGCGCAATCAACCGTTGGTCGATCAGTTCTTTGTGGCCAGTAATGAAGCTCAGATGACTTTGGCTCGTCAAATTGTTCAAGCCTGTCAGCTGGGGTCGGTCAAAGAATTGGTAGAACCAGTGGGGCGCAATACAGCCCCGGCGATAGCTTTGGCGTGCCTTGCTCTACCGCCTGACGAAGTTGTGTTTGTGACACCTTCTGACCACCGCATTACAAAAGCGGCACCGTACCAAAAAGCGGTACGCCGAGCGCAAACGTTAGCCGAGGCGGGACATTTGGTCACCTTTGGGATTACTCCTTCGTACCCTGAAACGGGCTTTGGGTATATCGAAGCCGATGGCGAAACGGTCACGGCTTTTCGGGAAAAACCCGATTTGGCTACCGCGAAAACCTATGTGGAATCGGGTCGCTTCTATTGGAACAGTGGGATGTTTGTTTTTCGAGCTGGGGTCTTTCTTGAAGAGTTAGCCCGTTACCGCCCTGACGTGCTGGAGGCCTGCCGTGCGGTTAAAGGCCTCAGTCCTACCTTAGAACAGATGAGCGCCATTCCTTCTGTGAGTATTGATTATGCCGTCATGGAAAAATCTGACCGAGTTAGGGTTGTGGCGTTTGACCCGGGCTGGAGTGACTTGGGGAGTTTTGATGCCCTATATGACGAAGTAGAACCAGAAAACGGGGTTCGCCGATTGGGCCACGGCGTGACCGTCAACGTCGGTGCGAAAAACAACCTCATCTTGGCCGATGGTCGAACCGTGGCGTTGGTGGGGGTTGAAGATTTGCTTGTCGTAGATACCCCCGATGCACTTCTGATCGTAAAACGAGGGCACAGCCAAGATGTCAAAGTGGTTGTAGAAGAATTAAAAACCCTGAAACCGGAACAGTTGAAATGAGCTTATTGGCTTCCTGGCGAAAATTCTTTTCAGAGATTCGCGCCTTTATGGCGCTTTTAACCCGCCCTGAACGCCTTAAAATGGCCGTTGTGTTTGCAGGGCTTGTGATCAACGGCATTTTTGATATCGTTGGGGTGGGGTCGGTGATCCCTTTTCTGGCGGTTGTCGGTGACCCCACGATCATTCACCGCAACGAAATTTTGAGCAAAGCCTACCAAATTCTCGGCTTTCATTCTGATCATGATTTTACTTTAGTGCTGGGTTTGGGCGTCGTTGCGTTTTTGGTTCTTACCAGCGCGATTCGAGCGGCGATCTTTTACTCGACATCGCGGTTTAGTATGCATCGGCAAATTGGTTTGTGGACGAGGTTATTTAAGCATTATCTGGGGCAACCCTATCCCTTCTTTTTGCGACGCAACTCGTCAGATCTCGTGAAGCGCTTTACCGAGGACATTCCCAAAGCAGTCGGAGACGTTATGGATCCGATTCTAGAAAGTATATCCAAAATTATTGTTGTTTTAGGTTTGGTTGCCTTAGTTCTTGTTTCTAACCCTTTGATGGCGCTTTTTGTCGTAACGTTTATTGGCGGTTCGTACGGGATACTTTATGTCCTTTTAAAGGGACGTCTATCTAAGATGGGAAAGGTTGTAACGGTTAACGTACGTAGAAGGATGCGTATTCTTTTAGAGAGCTTTGGCGGAATCAAAGAAACAAAGTTTTTTCATTTAGAACTCCCTTCATATGAAAACTTTTCGGATGCGGTTACCAAGGAACTGTCCAACAACTCTTCCCTGGGTATTCTTGGTACTTTGCCAAAATACTTAATGGAGGCCATTGCTTTTGGCGGGATTGTTGGAATTGTTATGTACTTGTTGTTAAGCGGAAAGGCCATCGGGTCTTTGTTGCCAGTTTTGGGCCTCTATGCTTTTGCGGGGTATAGGCTGTTGCCATACTTTCAGCAAATCTTTTCTAACATTGCTCGCATCCGGTTTTCGTTTATTCGACTGCACGAGGTTGTTGAAGCATTTCAAGATGGACCTCCCCATGGCGAGCTTTTGCCCAATGATGACGTAACTCCCTTGGTTTTGTGCCAAAAAATAAAAATTCAAGGCTTGCGGTTCGCGTACGAAAATACGCCCAAACCGGTCTTGACCAACGTTTCGTTTGAGGTTGTCGCCAAAACGACGGTCGGTATCGTGGGGGGCTCAGGGGCAGGCAAATCGACCTTGGTAGACCTTTTGTTAGGACTAATCCCGGCCGAGAGTGAGCACATCCTTCTTGATGGAGTTCCCCTTACACCGCTCAACCTTAGGGCTTGGCAAAAAGCTATCGGGTACGTTCCGCAAACCATCTTCTTAACCGATGCTAGCATTGCAGAAAATATCGCGTTCGGCGAAGCATGGGAGGATATCGACTGGGAACAGATGGATCGAGCTGTTGAAATGGCAAATTTGACCGGCTTGATCAAGACAACCTTGGTTGATGGTTACAAAACGGCTTTAGGGGAACGCGGGGTCCGGTTAAGCGGAGGTCAGCGTCAACGTGTAGGGATTGCCAGAGCCCTCTATCGAAACCCTTCCGTTTTGATTCTGGACGAGGCGACAAGCTCGTTAGATATGGATAGCGAGAACTCGGTCATGGATGCTATTCAAAAATTAGGTGGCTCGTTGACGATTATTGTCGTTGCGCACCGCCTGAGTACTTTAAAGGCGTGTGATAAAATCTACCGTTTGAAAGACGGAGAAGCTTGCCTTGTGGGGAACTATGAGGCCTTGATGCAAGAGCAGTTGTCTTGAAAATTGAAAGTTTTAGGTTTTTATGAACCTGCCCCTGCTTATGTCCGAAGTCTACTCGCTACCGGCGGTGCGAGGGGGTGCTGTTGAAACTCTCGTCAACCACTGGTTAGACTCCCATGAACTTGTTTCTGACAAGGTGAACCTCTCTGTCGTGTCACGTTTTAGCTACGAAGCAAAAAAACGCTCACGCGATTATCCCAAGACCGTTTTTCATTGGGTTGTTCCCGTACCGTTCCAACGCTTCTGGGTTCGTTTTCAGCATAAGTTTTTTTCACACGCATCTGTGAATCACCCGTATCTGTTCTTTGCGGTGAAAAAAATCCGTCGAACCGGTGCGGACCTTATTGTCATTGAAAATTGACCGGAGTTTGTTCTGCCGGTTCAAAAGCACTACCCCAAAACACGAATCTTTTGCATTTGCATAATGATACCTTGAATCGAGAAACGACCTGGGGAACGGAAATTGTGGGCGCCTTAGATCAAATTCTTTGTGTTTCAGCTTTCTTTAAAAAGAGGGTATTGACGGTTTTGCCCAACGTTGTTAGTCTCAAGCAGTTTCCCATTCAAACGAATTGGCAGTCTGAAAGACCTACCCTTGTCTTTTTGGGTCGCTTTTTAAAAGTACTCTTAAAAAGCTCAGTTAGATCAAACGACCGTCGAGCAAAAGTTTTCGGCTCAGGATTATTGGACGCGATTTGTTGATGTGCTGAACGAAAATTAGACAAAACAAACGACGATCAAATGCATCTTCCAAGCATCTTACGTAAAAAATTTGAGGTTCCCATGGACATAACAGAAATAAATATTGAAAACTATCCGGATCTCTATGCCTTCAAGCCTAGAAAAAACATTAAAAAATCTTTAGCCGTAGCAAAAGCATTAAAAAATGAAAAAATTAGCGAAGAAATTATAATTCACTTTTATTGGAGAGTTCCAAAAGAATTTGGAAGAAAGCAAATATTGCCTATAATTTCGACAATTGTGACGCAAACTCAACTAAAACCAAAAATCTGGCTCTGGTCCAATGTCGATTTAAAAACAAATGAATACATAAAACCGCTCTTACCTTATATAGAATTAAAAATTTGGGATCCTGTAGACGAAATAAAAACAACTGAATTTGCAACCAGCGGTATAATCAATTCTCAGCTTGACGATACTTTGTGCTGGCTTGGGAGTGATTTGTTTCGTCTGCTATGTTTGTACAAATATGGTGGAATATTTATGGACATGGATATGGTTCTGTTGCGAGATTTGTCACCTTTGGTTGAAAATGAGTTTCTATATCAATGGGCAAATTCAGGATCTAAAGCGAGTAAGACAGCACTGATGATCAACGGAGCGATAATGAGGCTAAAAAAACACAGCAAACTTGCACGTGAATTTCTCGAACAGTTGATTATTACTCCTGTTGTACCTGACTCAAGTTGCTGGGGGCGCCAGGTATATGAAGAAGTTAGAAAAAAGAACCAAAATTGGTTAGTTTTGCCCTGCGCTTGGTTCAATACTGAATGGGGGTTAGGCTTAAAAGGTACATTTCCTGGGTTTAAAAAGAAATGGTTTGTGAATATGTACAACGGAGCATTTTCCTGGCATTGGCATAATCAGTGGGACGCAAAAATCGAAAAAGGATCGAAATTTGAGAGGATAGAAAGAAAAATGAAGTTGTTACTCAAAGCTGAAAATATATAGGTTCTTTTGATGAGATTGTACCAGGCATATACCGGCAATCCTTTTTTTTTAAAACTCTCTCTAAACCATCTGTTGAATTACTATTCAAAAAAAGACATTTATTTAATAGGTGATGAAAGTAATAGTAAACTGGGTGCTTGGAACCATTATATTGCTAAAAAAAATACAGAATTCAACCAACGATTGAAAAAAAATTATGTTCACTTGTCAACAAATTCAGAAAAATTTGAGTATCAATGCCTTGAAAGGTGGATAGACATTTATGAACATGTGAATATTACAAAATATTCGGGTCCGATAGTTCATACAGATTCTGACACTTATTTGAATTGCAGAATTGACGGTCTTACTCTGCAAAAATATGATTTGGCGAACGTTGGTCTAACAGGTCCCCAATTTCTGTATTTTAAAAACAAATCAGTATTAAAAAGATTCATAGAATTCTTTTTAGAATTCTATGAGGATAGTAACAAAACTACTACGATCAAAGATTTCTTCAAATCCAAAGTTTCTGATTTACCATGGCATGGTGGCAATGTATGTGATATGCATTTTTTAGGTCTATTTAGCTTAAGCTTGAAGGAAAGATATTCAGATTTTAATTCTATTTTTACAAACGGATACTTCGAAGTACACATAGGAGAATTAGAGGGTTTTAAGAGAAATCCTTATTTTGGTATTAAACAAGTGTTCAAATCAATTTCCGGAGTTCCCTTCGGCTTTAAAAACGGAGTAAAGGTCGCTTTGCTTGGTCAGCATTTTGTAGGAAATTTAAAAGTATTCATGTGGGATTTCTGTACGAAAAGTGAAAGAAAAGTAATAAATTTGAACAATAAAATAAAAATATTCAAGACAAAAACGAAATATTTTTTTGAATATCAAATTGAAAAAATTAAAAATCGTATAAAAAAACAGGTTCCTAAGATTAAACGACTCAAAATTTTTTTTTGAATTGGCGATTTTAATAATATTTCAACTAAAAAAATGTCTAACATTAATTTTTGGATAGAAGTAAAAATTGGGACGTTAATTTTTAAGAATTAGTCAAAGTATGTAGCCCAAATCAGAGTAAAAGAATGAACATAAACATGGTTGTTTTATTAAGATTAAATTGAATATTGCTCAAGAATATAATATTTCCCCAAAAAATTACATTAAAAAAAATTACTAAATTTTTTTAAGCCTGTTAAATATTCTGTTAGACTTGATAACTAGTTTCTTTAAAATAAAAATAGCTATAAAATTGACTGGCCATTATTTGTTCAACAAAATGTCTCTTTTTATTGGGAAAGAGAAAACTATACAGTTCGTATCTGAAAAAAACATTAGATTTTCTACGATTCGTTATAGATGTTACAATATATTAGACTTCCTAACTCAAAAATGCAGGTAAGGCCAATTGATATAAGAAAAATAAATTTGGAAATACGCAGATAGCATACTGGAAAATCCCCTTCGTATTTGTGCAGTAATCCGTCTTCACGATACGCCAATTATTTGTAATTTTTTTTCAAAACTAAAAAATGCGAACACAAAGTTTATTTTTGATTAAGATGATTTGGTTTTTGAGAAAGAAATGGAAAAGCCTAAGTTAAAATTCGGAAAAAAGAAGAAAATCGGACCGTATCTACCTTTGATGAACATCTGCGATGCACTTACTGGGACGACAACATCCCTTGTATCGCCCTCTCTGCCAACATAGATGTCACCTGAGGAGGTGACACTTGAAGTATAGCATAGGCTTTCGGAACTCGATTTTACGGAAGGTTCTTCCCCCCGAAAACCGTAGCATTTATGGGGTAGCCAAAGAATCCGGGATTAGTC
>DAIDHT010000036.1:0-361390 GCA_027451945.1 Spirochaetales bacterium | reverse complement strand
GATGGATAACGCCTCGGCGCTGAATACCCCCTCGGCCTACTATCAGACGGCACCGTTTGACTACTATGCCCAGTTCTGGCACGAGCACAGCATCAATCAAAAGGCCTATGGCTTCTGCTATGATGACGTCAACTCACAGAGCTCGACGATGACGACTCCTAACCCCCGTGGTTTGGTAGTCTCGGTCGGCTGGTAAGCACAGCGATAAAAAAAAGCACCGCCTTCGGGCGGTGCTTTTTTTCTTTAAACGAATTTTTTGTTTAGACGAAAAGAGTCTTAAAGGCGGTACTGTTCCCTAAGCTCCCTCAAAAGGTGTTCAAGGCCGTTAGTTTTGATTTCTTCAATAGCTCGCAATTGTTGCCCCAACAGGCCGGTTGGATACCCCTTTCCTTTAAACCATAAGACATAGGCTTCGGGAAGGTCGCTCAGGTAGCGGCCGGCGTACTTTCCAAAAGGCATTTTTGCATACGCCAGACGCAAAAGCTCCTCGGTAGAGGGATCCATGGTAGAGGGATCCATGGCTAGTTCCCTTTAGCCTTCAGGATGCTCGCCCTGTTCTTGCAACAGATGCCCCGATTTTTGTTGCTTTGTTTGCAGATAAAAGGCATTAAACTCGTTGGGTTTCATGATATGGGCCAGGCGCCGCGAGACTTTGATGCCCAGATTTTCTAAGCCTTGGAGCTTGCGGGGGTTATTGGTCATCAAGGCCACCGACTTAACGCGAAGGCTGGCAATCATGTGAGCGGCTACACTGTAATCGCGTTCATCGTCGCCAAAGCCCAAAGCGTGATTCGCTTCAACGGTATCAAGGCCTTGATCTTGCAAGGCATAGGCGCGAATTTTGTTAGTAAGGCCGATGCCCCGCCCTTCCTGGCGAAGGTAGAGCAAAATTCCCCGTTCCATTTTGCCGAGAGCCTGAAGGGCTGACTCCAACTGGTCACGACAATCACAGCGTAAACTGCCAATGGCGTCGCCGGTTAAACATTCTGAGTGCATCCGGATTGGCACGTCTTCTTGCCCCACCACATCGCCATGAACAAAAGCGGCATGTTCTTTGCCGTCTTTGTTGTTGGTAAAGCCTACTACCTGAAAATCACCAAACCGAGACGGAAGGTGAGCGGTTGCAACGAGGCGAACACAGATGTGGTCACGGCCAAAGCCTTCGCACTCATGGGTTTTATCGAGCTCCACCAAGTCTTGTAGGGTTCGTGGTTCCATTTTGACTCCTTTGGGTTTTCAGGCCTTAGCGTGGCCACGACTCTCTCTTAAAAATAAGCTGAAACGGCCGGGCATTCAAACAGCTTGTTTCAAAATCTTTGACGGGGTTAAATAGAAAGTCTGAAATTGAAAGAAAAAAATAGAGGGGATGCGGCGCATGGAAAACCCAAAGATTGAAGATCTTCTTGTCGTCGGTGCGGGCTTGTCAGGTTTAGCCTGTGCCCGTACGGCGGCTCAAGCGGGCCTCAAGCCACTACTTGTAGACCGATCGTCGGCTGTCGGGGGGCGTTGTGCGTCAAAACCGGTAAGCCCGGAGTTGCCGCCCTGGGATTTTGGGCCTGTCTTTTGGCATGGGGATGCCAACGAATTAGGGGCTCTGACCAAGCTTGTTGGTGAGGACGATCTGCTTCCGTGGCCGTTACAAGTCAAAGGCGTCGGGCTTCCTTGTCAGCCAGAGGCCTTCGAGGAGGGCCAATTTCGTCGCGCGATCATTTCGGGGCTACGGCGTTGGCCCGAGGTTCTGGCGCGGGACTTAGCGGTGAAAAGTGGTGTTTTGGCACAAAAGCTCAGTTGGACTGCCGAGGGGGTGAGCTTGGTTACCGATCAGGGTATTCTTCACGCACGCGACCTCGTTCTTGCCTTGGCACCCGAACAAACGCAAGAAGTGTTAGAGAATTCTCTCGCAGAAGAACCCCAGCTTGCTTCTTCAATAGCCTTGTTACGTCAGTTTTCAAGCCTGCCCAGCCTTACGTTGTTGGCCTGGTACGCCAGCGGCCCTGAACTGCCCTGGGACGTGTGGTATCCCGAGACCTCACGAGAAGTTTTGCTCATCTCGAACGAAGCCAGAAAACGTCACTTCCCCTCGGGGAGCGCCTTGGTTATTCAAGCGCGCCCCGGGTGGTCCGAGTCAAGGCTGAACGCCGATCGAAGTATGTGGGCGAAGGAACTGCTAGAGTCTGCCGCCAGACTCGCTGGCCCTTGGGTGCAAAGCCCCGATAAGTGGCTGGCCCATCGTTGGAAGTTTGCCCGCCGTGCCCCCGGGGACGGTCTAAAACCCCTTGTTTTGACCAAACCAGGCTCACCAGGCCGTGTCGCGGTTACCGGTGAGCTGTTTGATTCCGGTGGCTTGGCTAGCGCCTTTCGCGCTGGCGAACGCACCGCACAAAAGCTTCTTAACGTAAAAGGGCGCCCGCAGCATTAGCGGCAAAAGATCGGGGAATCAAGCGGGTCATAAAGGCCATAAAGGCGTTTCCTCCCCCTGTGACCACGGCGCGTCGGCCTTTCAGAAGGGCTTTAACACCTTGTCGAGCAACCTCGTCGGCTGTCATGGCATGGCGTGAAAACTTGGCAATATCCATTGAAGCGTTCTCGGCAAACCGTGTTTTTGTGGCGCCAGGGCATAGGGCCGTTACACTTACTCCTGTTCCTTGTAGTTCCGTCGCGAGAGCTTCGCTAAAACTCAGAACATAGGCTTTGGTCGCGGCGTAGACAGCTAAAGTGGGGCAAGGTGAAAAGGCCGCCGTGCTTGCGACATTTAGAATACGGCCTGCTCCCCGTTTGAGAAATTGTGGCAAGAGCCGCCTGGTAAGGAGGGTTAAGGTTTCAATATTGAGCGACACCATGTCGTGCACTCGTGCCGGTGGCATTTCGGCAAAGGCCCCCGACCAACCAAAGCCAGCGTTATTGACCAAGACATCGAGATCCTTGCCCGCTAAGTGAGTTTCGAGTTGGTCTAAAGCTCCGGGGGCGTTGAGGTCAAGGACCAGGGTCTGGACGGTTACCCCCTTGGCACGCAATTCGTTGGCCAATTCGCCCAACCGATCAGCACTCCGACCTGTTAAAAGCAAATCCATACCGTAAGTCGCTAACTCGCGAGCAATTTCGGTGCCGATTCCCGACGAAGCTCCTGTCACGAGGGCATAGGGCCGTTGTTCCGTCATAAGAATTCTCCTTTGTTTTTGATAGAGGTATCGTTTTGGAAAATGTAGCGTCCAGGCCCAGCGGATCAAGTCAAAACCTTCTCTTCTTGCAAAGATTTCCGTTAAAATCACTCCAGGGGGAAAATTTCGTGACTAACCTTACTACCCAAGCCAGCTTGACGCTTCCGTTTTGGGTTAAACCTTTTTTGGATCAATGGACGGCACCTTTAAACTCTAGCCAAGAGCGTTTACGGCTGGCTATCGCTTTAGCACGTGAAAATGTGGAACAGAAAACGGGGGGACCCTTTGCATCGGTGATCGTGGAAACGGCAAGTTCCGCCCTGGTGTCAGTGGGTGTGAACGTGGTGGTGCCCGGACATACCTCGTTGGCGCATGGCGAGATCGTGGCACTTTTAATGGCGCAACAAGCCTGGGGGACCCACGATTTAGCCGAAGTGGGACGGCCTGCGCTCACCTTGGCGACTAACGCCCAGCCCTGTGTGCAGTGTTATGGGGCTATCCTGTGGTCGGGTGTAAAGCATGTTCTTCAGGGGGCTCGTGGCAGTGACGTCGAGGCGTTAACGGGCTTTGATGAGGGCCCTCTCCCTCGGGACTGGGAAGGCGAGTGGCTTAAACGCGGGATCACCCTTGAAAAAGATATTCTGCGGGACGAAGCCTGCGAAGTCCTCAGTCGGTACCGAAGTTCGGGAGCGCCCATTTACAATCCGGGACGATCTTGATCAAGACTACCCCTCTGTTGGGCCTCGTGGATCAACAGCTCGAGAAAATGTCCCAACTGGGGTGAAGCTTTGCCGATGATGGTCATTTTTTGCCGAATCATAGACGGGGTTATGCCGTTTTCTTTCCAGCTCACGCCACCTGAATGTGTGTTGAGTAGCACGGGGGCGAGGCGATCGGCGGCATTAGCGAGCAGGGCTTCGGGCGTCTGGGCTTCTTCGAACTCTTCCCACAGGGCGCGAAAAGTTTGTGCCTGATCGGTGGGTAATAGTCCAAAGATCCGTTGGGCAGCTTCACTTTCTCGTTCTTTTTTGTCCTCGTACCCTTTGGCATCCCAAAAGAAGGTATCCCCGGCATCAATTTCGACAAGGTCGTGGATCGCACCCAGGAGCATGGCTTTGGAAAGGTCCTGAATACCGGGGACATACTCAGCCAGAACCGAGATAAACATCACCAGATGCCAGGAATGTTCGGCGGTATTTTCGCGGCGTGAGTTGTCGGCAAGCCTATTGCGACGTAAAACTGATTTTAACTTGTCGATTTCGAGCAAAAAGTCCATCTGTCGCGTCAGGCGGTCTTGGGCAGGATCGCTGTTGGGAGGTTCCATATTGTTGAGTATAACGGGAAGTCCAGTCCTTGACAGGAGGTTTTCGAGACAGGGATACTCCGACCATGAAACTTTATTCTTGGAATGTGAACGGTATACGATCCGTGATGCGCAAAGAGGTCTTTTTACCGTTTCTTGCTGCCGAAAACCCCGACATCGTTTGTTTGCAAGAAGTCAAAGCCCAGCCCGAAGATGTGGAGTTGGCTTTAGACGGCTACCACGTGTTTTGGAACCCGGGACAACGCAAAGGCTACTCAGGCACCGCGGTTTTGACGAAAGCCAAACCCCTGGAGGTGCGACAAGACTTGCCCTCGGCGCTTATTGAAAAGTATGGAATAGCCAACGATCCTTACGGGAACCCCAATACCGAGGGACGTGTGTTGACGGTAGAGTTTGAAAAGTACTTCATCGTGACGGTCTATACACCCAACGCCAAAGAGGACCTCTCGCGGATTCCTCTGCGTCAGCAGTGGGACCCTGCCTTTTTGGAATTCTGCCGGGACCTGGAAAAAAAGAAACCTGTGATCTTTTGTGGTGATCTCAACGTCGCTCACACCGAGCTTGACTTGGCAAACCCCGGCCCCAACCGTGGCAAAAAGGGCTTTACAGACGAAGAACGCTCGGGTTTTCAGGCCTTTCTTGAAGCGGGGTTTGTCGACACCTTTCGTCTGTTTCATCAAGGAAACGGCTTTTATACGTGGTGGAGCAACTTTGGAAAGGCGCGGGAAAGGAACGTCGGGTGGCGTATTGATTACATTTTGACCTCGCCTGCTTTGAAACCCTTGGTGACGGCTGCGAATATTCACCCTCAGGTTTTTGGCTCGGATCACTGCCCGGTGAGCTTGACCTATACTCTTCCAGAGTAACTCCCCTCCGGTGTATAAATCGTTTCAAGGAGAATCTCATGAAAAAAGGATTTTTTGGCCTTTTTGCCGTCTTAGCCTTGCTGGCCCTCAGCTGTTCCAACAAAGCCTCGGCACCTCAACAGCCTGGTAAACCTCGCGTGGCCTTTGTGTACATTGGGCCACCGGGCGACGGTGGGTATACCTACCAGCACGACCAGGGTCGCAAATATATGGAAGCTCAATTGGGAATCAAAGCCGATGTTGTGCAGAGTGTTCCCGAAGGTGCTGATGCAGAGCACGTCATCGCTGACCTGGCTCAGAACCACGATATCGTTTTTACCACCAGCTTTGGGTATATGGATTCTACCCTGGCTGTCGCAAAGCGCTACCCGAAAGTGATCTTTATGCACTGCTCGGGCTACAAAACAGCTCCCAATATGGGGACTTATTTTGGTAAGAACTATCAGGGCTCGTATTTAGCGGGCATTGTCGCCGGTAAGATGACCAAGAAGAATATTATCGGTTACGTGGGAGCCTTTCCCATTCCTGAGGTCATCTACAATATCAACGCCTATGCTTTAGGGGTGCAGAGCGTCAACCCCAAGGCAAAGATCTACGTTGTGTGGACGAACACCTGGTTTGACCCCAGCACGGAACGTCAAGCGGCCGAAAGTCTGCTCGACAAGGGGGCCGATGTCTTGCAAGCTTACCAAGATTCTCCGGCTACCCTGCAAGCGGCCGCTGAACGCGGCGCCTATGCCGGGGGCAATGACTCGGACATGAGCCGTTACGCCCCGAAGTATTATTTGACCAACCCGGTGTGGAACTGGGGGCCCTACTACACCAAAGTAGTCGAAGCGGTCGAGAACAAAACCTGGACCAATACCCCGTATGAAGGGTCGTTGGCGGACGGCACGGTAACGATTGCCCCGCTGGGAAGTGACGTGCCGGCTTCGGTGAAAGCTCTCGTTGAAGCGGCCAAGGCAAAAATCATTGCCGGCCAATTGCACGTGTTTGCTGGCCCGATTACCGATGCCGCAGGCAAGATCGCCGTTCCCGCTGGAGAAAACCTACCTCTTGCGGATATTTTGAAGATGAATTGGTTTGTGAAAGGTGTTGTGGGAACGATTCCCGCTCCCGCCGCTCAATAAGCGCGGTTACAACCGCTGTTCTCGCAGGTAGGGGAGCCCGAGCGCTCGAGGAGCCGAGCTCGGACGGTGCCGGCTCCTCCACCCGACGAGAATGAGCACAAGAATGGTCACCACGTAGGGGATCATCTTAAGAAAATAGGGCGGAATGGTGCTCCCCGCTAATTGGATTCGGAAGCCAACGGTATCGAGCAACCCGAAAAACAATGTTCCTATAAGTGCCCTTAAAGGGCTCCATTGTGAAAAGATGATCAACGCCACGGCAATCCAGCCCCTTCCGGCAGTCATCCCCTGAATCCAGGTCGGCGAGTACACTAAAAGTAAATCGGCTCCCCCGAGAGCCATCAGTGCAGACCCGGCCGTGACGCAGGCATACCGATAAAAGGTCACAGAAATTCCCATAACATCTGCTGTTCCAGGATTGTCGCCGACGGCCTTGAGCCTGAGTCCTACAACTGTCCGTGTAAACAGCAGAGTCAGCCCGACGACAAGAAGAAAGCTTAACCAAGTAAAAATATCGAGATGCGCTAGCACAGGGCCCACCACCGGCAAGCCGTCGAGAAAGTTGAGGTTCACAATAGGTGCACTACCGACGAGGGGGGCCCCTGCAACGGACTGGCCCAAAGTGGCACTGAGGCCGGTCCCGAACAGAGTCATCGCAAGACCGCTGACAATTTGGTTCGCCCGAAGCGAAACCGTAAGAAAGGCATGAAGAAGACCCAAGAGAGCCCCAACGACAAGGACAGCGACTACCGTTAGAACCAGATTCGGTGTCCAAAGGTAGACCAGCGCGGCGGTTACGGCCCCCATGAGCATCAGGCCCTCGGCACCGAGTTGAATCACCCCCGATCGTTCAATAAGAATCCCGCCCAAAGTGGCGAAAAGAAGTGGTGTGCCGGCCGACAGGCCTGCGGTTAACAGCTGAGTAATCCAATCCATGTTAGGCTCCTGTTCCGGGCGTTGTACGGCGAAGCTTGATTTTTCCGACCAGACTGCTCCCTATGACAAAAAAGAGGATGGCTCCTTGAATCATGGAGGCAATCGAAGGGGGAATCCCGAGAGTCTGTACATTGAAGCCGCCGACAATCAGACCGGCAAAGAGGAACGCTGACAAGATTAACCCGAGCGGATTAAGCCGCGCTATCCAGGCGACAATGATGGCCGTGTAGCCGTACCCTGGCGACACACTATCCATGAGACGGTGGGTCACACCCGAAACTTCCATCATTCCGGCTAGACCGGCTAAGGCACCGCTGATAAATAAAACCCCCAGAATATGCCGGCGAATCCTTATGCCTGCGTGAAGAGCCGCCTCGGGATTGGCACCGATGAGTCGGATTTCGTAACCCCAACGGGTCATGTTAACGGCTACGGCGTAAACACCAACTAACACGAGGGCAAGGATCAAGCCCCAATGAAGCTGGCTGTGGCCCCAAAGGGGCGGGATCGTTTCGGCGTGAGGAAAAACTGGAGAACCGGGGAAGTTGAGACCCTTGGGGTCACGCCACGGGCCAAAGACTAAGAACTGCAAACCCAAAAATGCGACATAATTCAACATCAACGACGTGATCAACTCATTGACTTGAAAAAATACTTTGGGTAGCGCCGTCAACAGGCCCCAGACACCGCCAGCGGCCAAACCAGCAACCAGCATGAGGGGGAGCGCCACTTCGGCCGGAAGGTTCGGAAAGTAAATGGTGACACCGGTGGCGGCAATTGCCCCCGCCAGGAGTTGGCCCTCGGCGCCGATATTCCAAACGGCGATCTTGTAGGCAATGGATACCCCTAAACCGCACAGCAAAAGTGGGATTGTTTTGAGCAGAGTTTCTGTCAAGCCAAACCACGAGCCAAAGGCCCCTTGAAACATCTTGACCCATACCGCGCCGGGATCAGCCCCGCTTGCCAAAATCAAAAAGCTTGAAACGATAAGCGCCAGGGCAACCGAAACCAAGGTGGTCCACCAAGGGGCTGCTTTTCCCGAAGGGTCAATTTCGAAGCGAAAAGAAGAACGAAAGAGGCTCATGGTGTCTCCTGATGGTCCAACCCGGCCATCCACATGCCGATGAGGTGACGATCGGCTTGAGCGCGGGGCACTTCACCGGCGACTTTGCCGTTAAACAGCACAAGAATGCGGTCAGACATATCGAGCACTTCATCCAAATCTTCTGAAATTAACAAAACACTCTTGCCGGCGCTTCGTAAATCTTCTAGCAGATCATGGACGGCTTGGGTGGCACCCACGTCGAGGCCTTGTGTTGGGTGAACGGCGATCATCAGACGGGGGTTATGACGAATCTCTCGGGCAAGGAGGAGTTTTTGCTGGTTGCCGCCCGAGAGCTGTTGAACAGGTGTATCGAGGCTGGGCGTTCGGACCGCAAATTCGTCCACCAGCTCGCGCGACCAGATTCGGTTGTCCTTGAGGCGCAAAAAACCCCACCGGGAACGTTCCGGAAGGCGGTAGGATTTGAACAGCAAATTGTCGATGACGTTGAGACTTCCGGCTAGACCGCTTTTCATGCGGTTTTCGGGCACATGGGCCAAACCTGCTTCGATAAGTGATCTGACAGTGGCCGAACGTAGCTCCCTGCCCTGAAAAACGATGTGACCTTTCTTCCATGGACGAAGGCCTGTCAAAACTTCGGCCAACTCTTTTTGTCCGTTGCCCGAGACGCCCGCGACCCCCACAATTTCGCCAGCGCGGACTTCAAGGTGAAATCCAGACAGCGAGCGACCTCCGTGATCGGCATGAACCTCAAGGTCGGTTACCGAAAGAATGACCTCGCCGGGGAGCTGGGCGACGCGTTCACGGGGTGGGGATAGCTGTTCGCCCACCATCATTTGTGCTAACTCTTTTTCGCTGGTTTGGGAGGCTGGTAGGGTGGTTACCATTCGTCCCTTGCGGAGGACGGAAATCCGATCGGCCACAGCCATCACTTCTTTGAGTTTGTGGGTGGTAATCAGAATGGTCTTGCCCTCTTGCTTTAGACGCCGCAACGTTTGAAAAAGATCGTCGACTTCATTGGGAGTAAGAACCGAGGTCGGCTCATCCAGGATGACAAACCGTGCCCCTCGGTACAACGTTTTGACGATTTCTACCCTCTGTTGCTCCCCAACAGCTAACAATTCTACGGGGGTATCAAGGGGAAAGCTCAGACCTAAACGCTGGGCAAAAGCGCCAATTTCCAAGCGGCACGCTTTTTTCCAAGAGGGGCCGTGCCAAAAAGGGCCTTTTTCTCCTAAGAGGATATTTTCGACAGCGGTTAAAGTAGGTACCAACCGAAAGTTCTGAAAAACCATGCCGATGCCCCGTTTGGCGGCTTCGAGGGGTGAGGTGAGACGAACCGGTTGGCCGTCGAGAAGAATCTCACCGGAGCTTGGCCTATACACACCCGAAAGTTGGCACATCAGGGTGCTCTTTCCCGCACCATTTTCGCCGAGTAAGGCATGGATTTCACCGGGAAGAGCCTCGAAATCGACGTGGTCGTTGGCGGTTACCGCTCCGAAAGTTTTGACAATTTGACGCATCTGCAGGGCAGGTAAGCGTTCCAAAGGCCCCTCCGTTCTTCACAAAGACGTTAGCTCTGTTATAGCACGGGTTTACAGCGAGGAAAAAGTCTACTTGTCGAGTTGAAGGAACTCCTCTAGAGTGGATGTATGGCGACTCAAAAAGACGTGGCCCAAAGGGCAGGTGTGTCATTCATTACCGTGTCTCGGGTCGTGAATGGTCTAGATAACGTTAAAGAAGAAACACGTCTTCGTGTCGAAGAAGCGATTAGAGAGCTTAGGTACCACCCAAACCATTTAGGAAGAGCACTCAACCAGGGTAAAACAGGAACCTGGGGCGTTGAGACTCCGATCAGTATCCGCTCACATTTTTGGGGGGAACAGTACCTGATTGCGATTCTCGATGGTATTGAACGGCGCTGTCGTGACACTCATCAGGATCTTATCCTTTCGACGGAGGCTAGTGAAAACCAGTCCAGCGATGTTCTACGACTTTATCGCCAGCGAAAGGTGGACGGCCTGGTTTTCATCGGCTTTCAACGAATCGCAAGCCATGTGATTGACGAGATTCGAGAAGACCAGATTCCTTGTGTTGTCATCGCAGAACGCCCTGACGACCCTTCGCTTTCGTGGGTTGATACCCAGAACTTCGAAGCGGGACGTGAAGCCGTAGGACGTTTGACCCAGGCCGGAAAGCACAAAATTGGGTTTGTGGTTCATGACCAGGCAGAACTTTACAATTTTAATGTGGATCAACGTTTGGCGGGTGGTTTGGCTGAACTCAACCGCCTAGGTGCCGATGAATCGCTCAGAAGTGTTTTTACGGTTAAAGACCTGGGCGAGGCCGAGGGTGAGGCATTTTTTCACCGTTGGCAAACCCTTGGAAGTAACCGCCCAGACGGCTTGGTTTTTGGCAACGATTTGTTGGCGATCGGGTTTACAAGAGCGGCCGTTGAGGCGGGAACCAAGATCCCAAAAGATGTGGCGTATCTTGGTTTCGACGCGCTCCCTCAAGGGCGGTGGGTTCGGCCGCAACTGGCCAGCTTTGCTCAGCCCTTTGGACAGATGGGCTACGAAGCAGTCAAACTTTTAGAAAAAAGATTTCAAAAGCAAGCGGAACCTCGGTTTTTAACCCTCCCGCTGACGTTTCAACCCGGAGATACTTTGCCAGAAAGCCAAGGGTTTTAAGAAAGGGAGAGAACGATTAAGCGTTCTGAAGCGCGTGTCAGGGCCGTGATAATTCCTCGAGTCTCGGCAGACTTGCGGCTTGGGGTTTGATCTAAGACCACGATGACTACGGGAAAACTCAGCCCTTGGGTTGCGCGCCAAGAAGAAATTTTTATTTCCCTCGATAGAGCTTTAATTAGTCTTTGCTCAAAGCGCCCTTGCTCGTCGCAGGGAATGATAAGAACGTCGTCAGGATGGTAACCCTGGCCTTCAACAAGCGTCCGCAGTTGAACCTCGCAGGTTTTCACAACCGTTTCGTCCGAAACGTTGAGAATTAACGGTGGGAGCAGGGCCTGGGGAGTTCCCGCTTGGGAAGGGAACTGACACCCGGCAGGTAACCATTGACCTGCATAGTCCAAGATCGCTTGGGAACAGCGAAAACTCTGCGTGAGCGTAAAAGAAGCCGCGCTTTCTGGGAATTCCATGGTGGTAGAAAAGTCACCTGACATCACCAAGCCATCGCGAGTCATAGCTCTCAACCTAGCTAGCTGTTCAACGGTGAGGTCTTGGGCTTCATCAATGAAAATCTTCGAGTAGACAGGTGAAGTGCTGGAATTTTCACCTTGGGCTAAAAAATCCTCGACACAGGTGGGGCTCGGGGAGGGTAGTTCACCCCAAGCCCGGGTCATTTGCTCAAAAAAGCTGACGAGAGGTTTGGTTGAAACCAAAAACGGATATTCACCGGGAGACCTTTCTTGAAGGTGATACCATGCGGCAAGAAGAACCAGCGATTTACCACTCCCCGCTGGACCTGTAAGAAAAAAGTCACCTCGGTGGTCAGCTGAAAGGTTTAGCGCCTGTTCCTGTTCAGCTGTTAGCGGTTTGAAGGTGATGTGTGTGCGTGACTCGCTTCGCGCATACTGTGAAAGCTCTTCGCCAACCTCCATGTACTCTTGATAGACTTGATATTCTGCCATCTGTTGACTGGCGAATTGTTGTGCCTGTTGTGCTTGCTCGACTTGGGAGCGCAGGTCTTGGATACGCTGTTCCAGCTCTTGGCGAGCCTGGGCGCTATCTCGCGATAACCGGGCCAAGGCTAGCTCGGCGAGGTCGAGTTCGTCCTTGAAGCGGTACCTCTCGGCATTGAGAAGGTTGAGTTCTTGGGCTAAGTCCAAGTAGTTGGTCAAGTCGGCTTCGTTTTGGGCTAACTGTTCTTGAAGGGCTGTGTTTCGTTTTATCAAAGCGGCGATTTCTTGATCGCGCTGTTCTTTTTGCGCCGAAGTCCTTTGTCGAAGCCTTTGGAGCGTTTGCGCCACAAGGTCCCGCGAGGAAAAGGCCGGATAGTGTTGGCAAAAAGTTTCAAACTGCAAAAGCGTCTCGTGAAAACGGCGCGTTTCCATCCGTACAAAATTGTGGCGTACAGCATTTGACCAGCTTCGGGAGCGGGCAAAGTCACGGACAAACTGGTCGTCAAGGTAGCGTCGCAGGCTGGGGTTTTGACCAAGAAGGCGACGAAGCAGTTCGGGGGCATCGACTACTGGGCCTTCGGAACTGTTGGTAGTGTAGGGCGTTCCCGTGGCTTGGCGCAAGATTTTCTCCCACAGGGCATGTAAAGCCAAAGCAATGAGACTTTCTTCGGCGTCCGCCAGCCCTGCCAATCGTTGCAAATCTTCGTCAAAATTCATGCGCACGTTCCGCCCTTAACGCTAATTGTTGTGCAAGCGCTAATCTTTGTGAAACCTTATCGGTAAGAAAACTGTAACATACGTCACGGGATTTTTCGATGCCCGGATTGCTTAGCGTTGGGGGCATTAGGTATGGTGAAAGAATGAAAGCAACAACGGTATGTCCCGGAGTTTGGCGGCTGTCGGCCGACCTCTCGGACCTTTTATTTGAAGGGCTTTGGCCCATTCCTAACGGCGTCTCTTTGAGTAGCTATGTGGTGCGTGGCGAAAAGACCGCTCTTATTGACGGGGTCTGCGGCTGGGACGGGGTTCCTGAAACCCTGTTCGCTCAGCTGGAGGCCCTGGACATCCCCCTCGAGAGCATCGATTACGTCGTGATCAACCACATGGAGCCGGATCACTCGGGTTGGCTTGAGGCGTTTCGTCGCCTTCGGCCTCAGTTTCACATCCTCACCAGTGCACGTTCTGTTCCTTTGCTCAAGGCGTTTTTTGGAGTAACGGACCAAATCCGTACCGTTAAGGACGGTGACACTCTCGATTTAGGTAACGGAAGAGTTCTGGCGTTTGCCGAGATTCCCAATGTGCATTGGCCCGAAACGATTGCCACTTTTGATACCCAGAGTGGCACCTTGTTTCCCTGTGACGCCTTTGGCAGCTTTGGCGCCCTGGGGGAGGCTCCTTACGACGACCAGCTGTCACCCGATCAGCTGGCCTTTTTTGAAAAAGAAGCTGTCCGTTATTATGCTAATATCGTCGCCGCTTTTAGCGGACCGACGGGCAAGGCCATCGACAAGGTAGAGAAGCTGTTAGGGGATAAGGTCAAAATTATTGCGCCTGGACATGGCATAGTCTGGCGAAAGAACCCCGCCAAGATTTTGTCGGATTACCGGCGCTACGTCAGCTATCAAAAAAATCCCGCTAAAGCTGAAGTGTCTGTGATTTGGGGAAGCATGTATGGCAACACCGAAAAGGCCTTGGATGCGGTCGTGACGGGACTTAGTGAAATGGGGGTCCAAGTCAAAACTCACCGCGTTCCGGATACGTCGATCGGTGATCTTTTAGCCTCGGTGTGGACCTCGACAGGTGTGGTTCTAGGAATGCCAAGTTATGAGTTCAAGATGTTTCCTCCCTTAGCGGCGGCGTTGGATGAGCTTTTCAAAAAGAAGGTTCACAACAGATTGGCCTTTCGCTTTGGCAGTTTCGGCTGGTGTGGCGGTGCGCAGAACGAGTTAGATGACCTTTTAGCCCATCACAAACCGGGCTGGCAATTCCTTGACCCCGTGGAATTTCAAGGTGCCGCCCGTGAAACGGACTTAGCTAACTTGCGCTCCCAGGGGCGAGCTTTGGCTAAAGCCGTGTTGCAAAGTGTCGCCACAGGGACTTGGGCTCAATTGCTTCAGCACCAGCGGCCTCTGGACGGCACCTGCGAAGATTTAGATTGAAGCTTTAGCTTGAAACTTTAGGCTGAAGGCTCAGAGGTTTCGGAAGTCCAGAGGTTATGCCCTCCGGACTTTCTAAGAGCAAAAGGACTCCAAGAATCGGTGCCGACAACATCGGTTCGCTCGAAGCGCTTCATAGCCCTAACGACTACTACAGTAACAGGCGTTAAGACGGTTTCGACAACCGTTTTGACGGCCCACTGCGATAAAACCAGGACAAAATACAGGTCGGCAGGAAAGACCTTGAAGAGTGTCGCGACGCCCACAAACAAAGCGGTATCGACCAGTTCACCGGCAATCGTCGAGGCAATAGTGCGCAAGGGCAGCCACTTATGATTGGGGTCCCAGCGTACCATCCAGACTTTCATCCCCGCAATCACAGAATCGTTGGTAAAACTGCCGAACCAGTAACCAGCCAGCGAGGCGAGCACCAAGCCAGGGAACTGCCCCAGCACAGCAGCAAACTGTGCTTGAGTGGTAAATTCGGGGCTATGGGGTAGGGCTACTGCCAAACTAAACACCACTGCCGCCAAAAGGTTCATCCCAAAGCCGTACCAGACGATCCGTCGGGAAACCGCATAACCATAAACCTCGGTTAAAATATCAGAAAAGATGTACGTGATGGGAAAAAGAAGAATGGTTCCCACATCAGTAGTGAGCTTCAAACCCCCGAGGTTCAGGTCCAGAAACTTTTGGGCAATGACGTTGGAAATTAACAAAAGACCGACAAAGGCGGCAATGACAGGTTCCAAGAGCCGGAACCGAGTAGCGGGAACAGACATAGAGTATCCTTAGTTTTGATTTGTAACGCGCAGGAGGGTTTCGAACTGCGCCTATACCGGCAACGCCGGGAGGCTCAACGTACTCTGTGGCGGATTTTCTGTCCAGAGACCGTAGCTCTCACGGGTCCTTACCAGGGGCCCAAAGCGGCCAAGGCTTCTTTGAGCTCCTCGGCCGTAAAAGGTTTATGGAGAGTTTTGATTCCCTCGGCAACAAGGTTGACGGTAGCCTCGGAGTCATAGCCGGTGGTGACCAGAACCTTTTGATGAGGTTGTCGTTGACGGATCAGGGTGAGGGCGGTCCCCCCGCTCATTTGGGGCATATTCATGTCGAGAATCAAAAGGTCGAAAACTTCGCCTTGAGTAAAGCGATCAACGGCTTCTTGGCCCCCGGCAACGCTGGTGGCTTGATGGCCTAGCTGGCGCAAAAGTTCCAACATTGCTTCACGAATAAGTTCATCGTCATCGGCGATCAAAATGTTTAAACTTCGGATGCGGCTGTCTATGACTGGCAAATGGTCGTTGGGGCGCTGCACCGACAGTCGCTCAGCGGGAAAGTCGAGAAAGGCAGTCGTGCCTTTCCCCACGGAACTCTCAAGCCGCAACGACCCACCATGAGCTCGCATCGTGCCGAAAACTTGAGACAGCCCCAGACCAGTTCCTTTGCCCTGCGGTTTTGTCGTAAAAAAGGGGTCAGTGGCTTTGGCCAGCACCTCGGCAGGCATTCCCATTCCTGTATCGCTGATCTTTACCTGAAGAATCTTTCCCCAAAATCTTGTTGAAATGCTGAGTTGACCGCCCTCGGGCATGGCGTCAATGGCATTGACGCACAGGTTCATAAAGGCTTGGCTGAGGGCACCACCGTCGCCCATTAAAAAGGGGAGGTTTTCAGCCAACTGGAGATCAAGCCGCACTTTCTGAAGCGTGGTGTGGCGCAAAAGTTCGGCGAGCTCACTCAAGACGGCATTCAGATCAACCAAGCGTTCTTCTTGAAGCTCCTTGCGTGCGAAGTACAACAGGCTTTTGATAACACTGCGCCCGCGCAAACAGGCCTGCATGATGGTCTCGACGGTATGTTTTTCTTGCGGTCGTTCGGCCGAGATTGTCTGCAGTGCCGAGGCCGCGCCCAGAATGGCTCCCAGTACATTGTTCAAATCGTGAGCCACTCCACCGGCCAAACTGCCTAAGGCCTCAAGCTTTTGTGATTGTTGAAGTTGTTCTTTTAAGAGACTTTGTTGTTCTTCGGCGGCGCGGTTTTGACGCTCCAGCTCACTGCGGTCAAGGGCAAAGACAATATTCCTGACGGCTTCTTCAAGTAACCGGACTTCGTCGGAACTAAAAAAGTTTTTTTCGGTGGAATACACCATCAAGCCACCGACGGTTTTCCCTTTTTGCCAAATGGGGAAGGTCGCACTCGACTGAAACCCGCTTTGCTCCGCACGGCTTCGCCACACGGAAAACCCGGACGAATACAACAAGTCGTTGACCACTTCAGGGTGTCCGCTACGAAGCGCACGCCCCGTGGGGCCTTGGCCTTCGGGAGAGGTATCACTTCGGACAATGATGCCTTCTAGGTACCCCTGTGTATCGCCAAACTGGGCTCCAACGGTCAACTGATGGTCGGGATGGTCCCAACCAATCCAAGCGAGTTTAAAGCCCCCCAGTTCCACCAAAATTTGGCAGAGTTTTTGCCACAGCAGTTGGGGCTCTCGAATTTGCGAAACAGAATAGTTAATTTCGGCCAGAGCCTGGTACAACCTTGTGATCCGCTCGAGTGCAATTTGTTGAGCACGAAATTCCGTGAAATCTCGGACCAACGATAATAGGCAGTCTTCACCGCCAATTTTAATGCGGCGAGCGGACATAAGGCACCTCACGATGTGACCGTCCTTATGTCGAAAATCTGCTTCAAATTCGGTGGTAAACCCTTTTTCTTGCAGGATGTGAATCATTCGCTTGCGATCTTCGGGGTACGCCCAAATATTGACGTCATGGGGTAACGAGGAACGCCCCAGAGTTTCTTGGGGAGACCACCCGAGGATCCGCTCAAAACTGTCGTTGACTTCAAGGTACTGACCATCGGTGATACGGGTGATGAGGATGGCCATGGGGCTCTGGCGAAAGGCTAGGGCGTATTTTTCTTCCGAGAGCCGAAGCGCTTCGTACGCGGCATCACGAGCTTGATTCAGTGTAAGGTGGTCCAGGGCAAACGACACGTCGGCCGCAGTTTGAGTCAAAAGGGCAATTTCTTCGCTGGCAAAAGCATCCAGCTCGGCCGATTTCACAACCAGGGCCCCTACAACGTCGTGCCCGCACCGCAGGGGGAAGGCCCCCACCGAGGCAAAGCCTGAAGCTAAAAGCTCGTCTCGCCAAGGATTCGCTCGAGGGTCGTGTGCAATGTCATTGATGACTTGGGAGGTCCCTGTGCGGATCGCGGGACCAACAACGCCCTGTTTAGCCGCCGATTCGTCGCTTCGGGCATGGTTTCGTTTTAAAAAGCCATTTGTGTCGCCGAACGAGGCAATCGTTTCAAGTTGTGGTAAGTCCGGGCCGCCCCAGGCAATCCAGACCAACGAAAATTGACCGACCTCGACCATGGTTTGGCAAACATCGACCAGAAGCTTATCGCGGTCTTTTAGTCGGACCATCTTTTGATTGACTTGGGCTAAGGCATTGTAAAGCCTCGTCATACGGCGGAGCGCTTCGGTTTGATGATGTTGTTCAGTAATGTCGATGACCAGACCGTTGAAAAGCCGGTGTGAGGGTTGACCGGACACCTGACCCTGACAGTGCACCCAAAGAAGGCGACCATCGCGGGGGCGTCGCACGGGGTATTCTAATTCGATCGGGACCTTGCTTGACAACCCTTTTTCACGAACCTCATCGAGACAGCCCGCTACTAGCTCGCGGTGGCTGGGCTCGACCAACGAAAGCCACCCCGAGCGGTCACGAGGAGTATCTGGTGTTAAACCCAAAAGCTCTGTTAGTTCCGAGGAGGTTTCCCAACGATTTTCATCGAGCTTCCACAAGAAGCCGGCAAGGCCTGGCTGCCGTTCATGAAAGAACGGCGAACCAGACTCGGAACCAGAGCTTTTCATCCTTTTCGGTCTCCGTACTCTTCAGTATAGTACAGAAAGCAGAATTTCACGAAAAACGTAAAACAATAGGCAAACTTAGCTCAGGTACCCTAGCCGCTGGGCAACGCTCTTGGTCTTGTCGGCATTGGCCAACAAAAGTCCCGTACTATCCCAGGTTCCCTCCATAAGGGCCTTGCGACGAGTGTCCGCCAATTGCACAGGAACGCTGAGGGAACCTGCTTTGACCGTCATCGCGGCAAGGTCCAAAGTGAACTCCGTTTGCGGCGCCTCTTGTGCAAGTTTTTGCAACCGAGCGACATCCTCTTTTGACGCGACGACGGCGGGAGTCCCCAGCATCACGCAGTTTTGTGCGAAGATTTCTGCAAAGCTCTCGGCTACCAGAGCCTTGATCCCCCAGCGGACCAGAGATTGTGGGGCATGTTCGCGTGACGAGCCACACCCAAAGTTCACATTGCCCACCAGAATTGAAGCTCCCTGGTATTCGGGTCGGTTAAAAGGATGGTTCTTAAGCGAGCCGTCGGCATTAAACCGCTCGTCGTAAAAGGGATAATTGCCCATGCGGCTGAAGGTGATTTCTTTGAGATACCGGGCCGGAATGATGCGGTCGGTATCAATATCGTCCCCGACCACGGGGACGGCTCGACCTTGAATTGTAACGACTTTCGACATACGTTTACCCTCGTTTAGAATGATCGCACGTCCACAACGTGCCCAGCGATCGCCGCCGCCGCTACCATGGCGGGCGACATCAACAGGGTACGGCCCGTGGGGCTACCCTGACGTCCAATGAAGTTGCGGTTGCTTGAAGAGGCCGAAATCTGGTCACCTTTGAGCTGATCAGGATTCATAGCTAAGCACATCGAACAACCAGCTAACCGCCATTCAAAGCCAGCTTCTTGAAACACCTTGTCCAAACCTTCTTTCATCGCCTGTTCACGGACTTTCATCGAACCTGGGACGACAAAGGCTTCGACTCCTTTAGCCACATGGCGACCTTTGACCACCGAAGCGGCGGCCCGAAGGTCTTCAATACGGCCATTAGTACAGCTACCGATAAAGGCCACGTTAATGGCAATTTCGCCGGGCTTTTGGCCGGGTTGGAGTTTCATGTGCTGGTAAGCCAGCTCTAAGGACTGTCGTTCCCCAGCATCGGCAATGCTTGAAGGGGCGGGCAGAGGCTGAAGAACCCCCACACTTTGTCCGGGCGTGACGCCCCAGGTTACCATCGGTTCGATATCTTGGGCGTTGAAACGTACGACGTCGTCGTATTCGGCATCTGCATCCGAGGCCAAGGCTTTCCAGCGAGCTACAGCCGATTCCCAAGCCTGCCCCTGCGGAGAGTACTCACGTCCCTTGAGGTAGTCAAACGTGGTTTGATCGGGGTTCACGTAGCCGGCTCGAGCTCCGCCTTCGATGGACATATTACAAACTGTCATGCGGCCTTCCATACTCATCCGGTCGAACACTTCGCCGGCATACTCGTAGGCGTAGCCCAACCCGCCTTTGACACCCAAACGGTTGATAATGTAAAGGGCGACATCCTTGGGGGTAACCCCGGTTTTGAGTTGACCGTTGATTTCGATGCGGCGAACCTTCATCGGATCCATGGCCAAGCATTGGGTAGCTAACACGTCGCGGACCTGCGAGGTACCAATACCAAACGCCAAGGTGCCGAAGGCCCCGTGAGTCGAGGTGTGCGAGTCGCCGCAGGCAATGGTTTGCCCTGGTTGGGTGAGCCCCAGTTCAGGGCCGATGATGTGGACCACGCCCTGACGCCCCGAAGCAAAGTCGAAAAAGTTGACACCAAATTCTTTGGTGTTGACTTCGATCGCCTGCATCATTTGTTCTGCTTCACTGTCGGTAAAGGGACGTTTTTGATTGCGGGTCGGGACTATGTGATCCATGGTGGCGAAGGTCCGCTGGGGATAAGCGACTTTCAGACCGCGTTCGCGTAGCATATCGAACGCCTGAGGACTGGTGACCTCATGGATGAGGTGAAGCCCTATGAACAGCTGAGTCTGCCCGGTCGGCAGGGTCGTGACGGTGTGAGCATCCCACACCTTGTTATACAGAGTGCGCTTGGCCATCTCTGACCTCCTTACTAAGTTAATTTGAGAATAATGTGTTATGGTGTCTTTGTAAAAGATATTGTTTCTATCGCAGACATAGGAAAAAACTATGGAAGTTCACCAGCTGAAGTACTTTTTAGCCGTTGCTCAGTCTGGCACCTTCACAGGGGCTGCTCTGGCTTGCCACGTCTCTCAACCGTCACTGTCGGCTCAGTTGGCGAAACTTGAAGAGGAGCTAGGCGGCCCGTTGTTTGAGCGTTCGCGCCGTGGTGCCCGTCTCACAGAGAGGGGCGTTTTGTTTCGTCCTCGAGCCGCCGAAGCTCTGCGGCAGTTAGAAGCGGGGCGGCAAGAGCTGGAAGAACTGGCCGGGCACCAACGGGGGTTGGTGACTTTGGGGTGTTTGCCGACCACTGGCGCGTACCTGTTGCCGCCGCTTTTGAAAGCGTTTCAAGCCGAGTACCCGGATATCACCGTCCATCTACGAGAAGGATCATCGCCGGCTTTAGCTCAGGCCCTCCGCGATGGCGAGGTTGATCTTGTGCTGATGGACGAAGCCGGTCTGGGATCTGGAATGGAAGCTCAGACCCTGTTTCGGGACCCTCTGCTAGCGGCCTTTGCACCAGGGCATGCCTTGGCGCACCGAGGCACCTTGGAGCTGAAAGCTTTGGCGGGGGTGCCATTTATCTTGATGAAAAGTGGTCATGGGTTTCGCCAAATTGTTCTTGATGCCTTGGCAAGTCAGGGTGTAGAACCCCTCGTCGTTTACGAAAGCGACGAAATTGGTACGGTGCAGGCTTTGGTCGAAGCGGGACTTGGGGTAAGTCTTGTTCCCCGTATGGTTTGCCGCCCGGGCTTGGTGTACCGGCCGATCGCTGACCCGGCGCCGTCCCGGACTTTGTTAGTGGCCTTTCGGGA
This sequence comes from Spirochaetales bacterium, assembly GCA_027451945.1. Classification (GTDB taxonomy): domain Bacteria; phylum Spirochaetota; class Spirochaetia; order JABEVK01; family JABEVK01; genus JABEVK01. The sequence goes on along the minus strand of DAIDHT010000036.1, from coordinate 340,259 downwards.
TGCTGCTAGCCTTAGCCCTGCTGCCGAAGCTTTACGGCAGACGGCCTGGCGGGTTTTCCAACAGATGACCTATACTAACAAAGATGACCTAGTTTAAAGGACAGGAGTTTTGATGAAAAAGCGCGAATCCGCCTCACGGCGCTGGCCCTTTTGGGCCACCCCCCTCATTGCTATAGCTGTTGTCACACTTCTGTATCTTTTTACGCCATTTTCGTTGTTTGAACGGCGGCTGTACGACTTGTTTTTGACGGTAAAGCCGTCGGTGGCTCAAGACCCCTCGCTTTTGTTTTTAGAGATAGACGACTCTTCGATTGCCAAAGAAGGTACCTGGCCGTGGAGCCGCGACAAGATGGCCGATGCCTTAGTTGTCTTGAAGGAGTTCGGCGCTCTAAATGCAGTTTTTGATATTGAGTACACGGAAAAGAGTCCTTTGCACGTCAATGCAGATGTGTTGACCCAAAAATTGCCCGACGAACTTAAGGCGGGCTTTTCGTCGATTAGCGGCAATGCCACCGACTTGTTAAATGCGGTCAAACAACATCAACTACCCTTAAGCCAGATGGGCCCCTTCATCACTCAGCTCGATACCCTGAGTCAGCAGACCCAGGCCCACATCCTGGATCGAGTTACGACACTAACCCGTAATAACGACGATTATCTGGGGCACGCGGCCAAGGTCTTTGGGCATGCCTTTTTTACCATCAACACGTTAGGCTATCATGACCCTGGTGTCTCAGAGACTTTGCGGCAACAAGCGATTGACCGTTTTAGCTTAAAGAATGTCACCGCGTTGAACGGGTTTTACCGGCCCACTGTCGACATTAGGCCTTCCATTTGGCCGATTTTGAGTAACGGAGAGGGGGCAGGCTTCCCCAGCGTTCATGTTGACCGTGATGGAGTCAGGCGTCGCATTGACCTTCTTGAAAGCTATCAAGGCCACGAGTTTGCACAGTTGGGTTTTGTGGCCTTGCTCTCGGAGCTGGGAAACCCCCAGATTCTTGCTTACCCCCATCATCTGGTGCTCAAAAACGCACACTGGCATGGTGTGACCAAGAATATCGTCATTCCGCTGGATGCAAACTCGCGGATGCTGATCAACTGGCCCCACCAAACCTTTGATAAATCCTTTCGACACCTACCGTTCTATGATCTACTTTTGCCGCAAGTTCAAGAACAGGCACTGATGGACAACCTGCAAGCTATGCAACAGGCTGGCTATTTAGCCTATGCGGCCGACCCTAACTTTTTGCAGGGCTACCAAGACGCTCAGGCCATGCGACAAAAAGCCCTTTCGACTGGCGACCCCGCAGCCATGAAGACTTATGCTGAGACGAGGGTGAAGTTTTTTCAAAATGCTAAGGATTTTTTGGAAGGCAATGCAGAACAGCGGTTGATGGCCGATATCGACGCAGCCTTGGCAACCCCGGGCATTACTCCCGACCAAACGGCACAAATGCAAGGCGCTCGGCAAGATGCACACAAGATTTTTCACGACACGCGGGCGATTTTAGACAAAATCCTTGAGTTGCGAGCGACGTTGCAAAAAGCCCTTTCAGGTTCGTTTTGCATCATCGGTAATACAGCGACATCGACCACGGACCTCGGGGTAACCCCGTTCGATAACAAATACATGAACGTCGGTACCCATGCCGCCGTCGTCAATACAATTCTAACCGGGCAATTTCTTTCAGAGTCGCCCGGCTGGTTGTCGGTCTTGGTGGGTGCTTTTCTGGCGCTGGGACTTGCCTTTCGGGTGAGGCGAAGTAAGCCCGGCACCTTGGTCATCTCGGGCTTTGCTGTTGTTGTTTTGATTGTTGCGGTAAGCTTACTGATCTTTATCCTGGCGGGACTCTATATCCCCATTCTTGCGCCTGTCCTGATGGTTTTTGCCACCTTTTTAGCTTTGGCAATGACACAGTTCCTATCGATAGAAAAAGAAAAGTCCTTTTACCGAACCGCGTTTGGACATTATTTGTCGTCGGCCGTTATCAGCGATTTGTTAGACAACCCCGAAAAACTCAAACTCGGCGGCGAGAAAAAAGAACTTTCGGCCTTATTCACCGACATTCAAGGGTTTTCATCGATTTCGGAACTTCTTGACCCCGAAGATCTGGTCAAACTGTTAAACCTATACCTGACTACCATGAGTGATATAGTTTTAGACTTGTCAGGAACCATTGATAAATATGAGGGAGATGCCATCATCGCCTTTTTTGGGGCACCGGTCGATCTGTCCGACCATTCCCAGCGCGCAGCCCTGGCCGCCATTCGTATGAAGCGTGCCGAAGGCCCCCTCAACGAGCATATCTTGAAAGACAAACTGAGTCCGCGACCCTTGGTGACGAGGATAGGGGTGAACTCAGGCGAAATGGTCGTCGGGAACATGGGTACGGTCAAAAAGATGGACTACACCATCATGGGGAACGCGGTGAACCTAGCCAGTCGGCTCGAAGGTGTCAATAAACAGTACGGCACAGGGATCTTGACGGGAGAATCAACCTGCCAACAGTTGGGCGGCGAGTTCCTGACGCGCCAGCTGGACCGTGTGAGGGTGGTAGGGATCAGTAATCCGGTTCGCCTGTATGAAATTGTTGAGGAGACCTCGGCCGCAACCGACGTACAAAAGCAAAAGGTAGAGCTTTTTCACGCGGCATTGCTTCGTTTTGAGGCCAAAGACTGGTCTGGCGCTGAGAAGGGGTTTTTAGAGGTACTTCAGCTAGACGCTCATGATGGGCCGTCTTTGTTCTTTAGAAAACGGTGTGTGGATTTTCAACATAAGCAACCCGCCGAAAACTGGGATGGCGTCTTTAACTTGACCGCAAAATAGAAAATCTGGGGTTTTTGCGCTATGATTAAACAAAGCGGAGGGAATATGAAAAAGTCAGCCTTTGTGCTGTGGTCGTTGTTGGGAGCTCTGATTCCGGCGTTTGCCCAGTCCCAACCCTTCAGTGGTCTTCAGAACGACTTCTCGCATGTTCTCTTTAATTTAGGTGAAGAAATCGTCCCTACTATCCAGCAGAACGATCTTTCTGGGGTGGGGATTGGGCAGGCTACCCTAGGAAAATCACACTTTTTTATCAGCTTAACGGCCGGCACAGTAGTCTCGAACGGCTTGCTCAAATTTCGTAACGAAACAGACTGGAATACCCTCGATATCCAGAGTTTGCTTAACTCATTTGTACCCTCCAGCGGCCTAGGGCGTGATCTGTATGACCTCTCGGCAAACATCATGCCATACCCTACCGTGAAACTCGCTGCGGGGGTGGCTCTTCCGTGGAAGTTGGAACTGCTGGGTGCAGGGTTTTATCTGCCGCAGTCCGTAGGGCAGGCGCTTATGGATGTCGCCTTGCAAGGTAGTAATGCGTCGGGAAGTCTAGACGCAGGTAATTTCGTGGTTCGTCTGAGGCGAGGTCTTCTCGAAGATCAGGGCTGGACCCCGGCCCTTTCGGCGGGGGTGGGTTACAGCTATTCGCACCTCGATTTAGCGGTCACCCTCAACAACTTTCAACAACTGGTGGCTGGGCAGAACGTCGTTATTTCGGGCAATTTTGCGGCGGCTACCACTGTCAACTCCTTGGGGGTGGACGTAACCGTCTCGAAAGACTTGCTTTTTGTCACACCGTTTATCAATGCGGCCCTGTGGTATCAAAACGCGAGTTACGATGCAAGCGCCAATTTGACGGCAACCGTGGTGACAGCAACAAACAACAACTCGACTGCGCTGTTGCCCTCTGCTAGCGTTCGGCTGGCGAATTGGTCACCGATAGTCACCAGCGGTTTCGACATCAACCTGTTCGTTTTACGCATGCTGATCTCGGGGCAATACAACCTCGCAACAGGCTTCTGGGGGGCGGACCTCTCGACGCGCGTTCAATTCTAGGGATTTACAACCGTCTTAAAACAAGCGACGCCCTTTACGAACTAACTCATGACTAGGGGATAACTCGCGGATATGTCCGCGAAAGTAAAATAAGAGGCGGGCTAAAAGGTTGCCCCGCAATTTTCCACAAAAGTCATAGTAACGCCCCTGGGTCTTCCAAAAGAAGTGCAGACCCCGCGGGTACTCCCAGGGAAAGACAACGTAGATCCCTTCTTGGGCCTGTTTCAGGGCTTCGATCAGGCAGTTGCTTCGGAACTGGCGCTTCATAATGGCTAAGAATTTGCCAAAGAAACGAGCCCCCTAACTAGGGGGCTCGTGTCAGAAGTTGATGAAATTCCGGTGAGAAAAGCAGTTACTCCAAAGTACCGACAGCGAGCTGAGCGACACCATTTTGGCCCGCAATATAGAGTGAACCGCTGGTCGAAGGACTCCAGCGCACATCATGGATCACCCCGACGGAATTGATCACAAAGGGCAGGCGAAGCAGTGGTTTGCCGACGGGCTGAACAAAGAGTTCGGTGGGCGAATAGAAGGCTACATCTCCGGCAGCGTCGGTGACGATACGGCGAATATCAATGCCCTGCGTACCATTAACAAGCATGGGGGGTGTCAAGTCTGTTCCTGTAGCATCAGCGATTTGGTAGGCCCCACCAGCAGTCCCGAGGTACAGGGTTTGTGTGCCTGCTAAGGTGTCGGGGGCAAGCGCCAGAGCTTGAACCAACGGGATCCCCGACGGGACATAGCTGAAGTACTGGCCTCCAAAGAGGTCTGCTAATTGAATTTTGGTTTTCAACCAAGTGGAATCAACCCTGACAGTTCCCACCAGGCGGGTAGCAAAAAAGGCATAAACGGTTGGGCTTGTCGCAGAGCCGGTTGTGGTCAAGGCAAAGTCTAGAAGCGGGTTGCCGTTGATACCTGTCAGGTTGCTGACATTGACCGTCTGCCATTGAGCGAGACTGGTCGAAACGTATGGGATGTCCGCATTGTCAAAGAAGCCACCCAGTGAAAAGGCTTGTCCGCTCGACGAGCTATAAAAGTAAACCGAGAAAGGTACCCCTGACGCCATCCAGCTGGCCGCTCCAGACCAGGTGACATCCGGTTGTGGTGACGTTGTTGGCGCTACGAGGCCCGAAAGCGGGCTCGTTGAAGAAGCGGTGACATTGGGCTGGTATACGCCCTGTGCCGTGTTGACCAACAAAAAGGGCGTTATGGTAGACGTCCCTGAAAGGGCATACCCCTCGCTGAGCGATCGAATGACACCCTGTGTGGTTCCCGCACTTGTAAGGTTGGTAGCCGTGAGGGGCGTGGGCGTGTAGAACACGGTGCCCCCGGAGGGGCTATTGGCCGCCGCGTACAGGCTTCCATTGAGTTCTTCAACACTCACGGCACCCGACAAGGGAGCAAAGACATAACTAGTCGAGATGTCTTTCAAGCTTAAGCTGACCGACGTTGTGGCGCCAGAAGCAATTGTGAAGCGGTTCGAGCTGGCAAACGCGGTGGGGGTGAAGCTTCCTCCTGCTGAGGCGAGCGTCCCAACGGCAACCACAAGATGATAGTTGGCCCCGTCGGGAATACCGTTAATGGTGACCGAGGCATTGGTCCCAGGGGCAAAGGGCGCAGACCAATAGACCTGGAGCCCATTGGGGTACGGCGTTGTCCCATCGTACAACCAAAGCCGTGCTTCGTTCCCAGCGATCGCGCGCGCAGACGTCGTGGAGGCTGGCAAGGTCAGCGAACTCGTGGGGATGGTAAAAGTGACACCCGAGTTTGCTGAAGCCCCAAAGGGCGACGAGCAACTGCTGAGCACTAAAGCAAGAACTACAGCGGCAAGAAAAAGTCTTTTCATAACAGGCCTCCTTAGGGGCACGAAATGTTACTGGAAGTTAACGCTCAGCGAGCCATGACCAAGGCTTTGGGTGTGTTGCCCAAAGCGGTGGCGCTCGGGGTTGGTGCGGATCTCGGTACGAGTTTCTCGCTCAAAAGCGCGGCGTGAACTTTCAGGAAAATGAAAGCCGACCAAGGTGCTGTGCTCGCCTAGTCCAACGAGGGTTTGCATATTTAACCGGTTGCTAAAGGCGACCAAACCGTGCAGAACCGTCAGGGTCTGAGAATCGAAGATAAACCCTGTACCCCTAACAGCGGCGGTTGAAATGGGGCTGTGGACTTCAAAATCTTGGCTGAGACCCTTGGCGGTTTTAACTTCGGCATGGATGCGGCCAATCCGTAGGGCCAAGTTGGTGCGGACAAAACCACCACGCCTGACCAGCTCTTGAAGGCTCAACCGAGTCAACGGCTGAAGCGAGATGGTTGCCGTTCCTAAGTTCAGCTCCGCACGCGAATGAAAGCCCGTCGAAATCATTGTCCCTGCAGAAATCACCATGCCGGTATGAACTGGCGTCCAACTTGCCCCGGGGGCTTTAGCTTCAACAAAACCCGAATAACTAGCAATAACTGCCACTTGTGCCGTTACTGGAGCCGCCAAAGCAATGCTTGCTAAAAAAACTAGCCACCATTTCATAAGATCCTCCTCATACGAACAACGCAATCTAAAAACTAAACGAAGCCAGTACTTGGCCCAGGTACCAGAAGTTGTACGCCGTGGTCAGCACTCCTGGTTGGGCTTGAAAAAAACCGTACTGAACAGAAAGCCCCAGGTCAGAGGTGGGGCGCCAATTGAGGGTAGCATCGACCTCTGTTCCCAAAAAGCCGGCGGCCAAGGCGGCATTGGTTTGCAGAACTGATACGGGGCCAGCATTGGGTTTGCTGTAGAAAAGAACGTTCAAGCTGGGTTCCAAGGTTTTTGTCAGGCCAGACTGTTCAGCAAAGGGTTTTGCTGTTAGGGCCACTTCAAAGGCAGAAAGGTTGCTGGCCTGGGGGGCAAAGACAAGACCGAGGGGCTCGCCATTAATGGGCAGAAATGAGGTTGCAGTTCCCGAGGTATTACCCTCGAAATAGGTGGTTTGTGTGTCATCGCCCGACGCCCAAACATACCGCAAGGTTAAAGACGAGTGAGCCCATTGCGGGGCAAAGTACATCACCGACCCATCAACCATACCGCTGAGCATCGGTTCGGCAACATAGGCTGTCCCCGAAAGCGAAACGGCGGTCGAGACGTTTTCCCAAGTTAACAGGCGGCCTGTTCCCAGGTAGCCTGCGGCGGAGTAGAACAAATTTTCGAGCCCCAAGGGACCAGACATCTTAGCGCCAAAATACTGGGTGTCTACCGCACCGCCTTGACCCGAGGGTGCCTGTGTATTGGTGCCTTCTGTGGGAAGCGTCTGGAAAAGCGGCCTTAAGTCAGTCTGAGTAATCATGGTGAGCTCGGGAGTCTGTCGTAAGAACAGCTCGGGGAACCGCACCGAAAGCGCGCTGATTAGACGGGGGCTAGCAAAAAGGTCGGTGTTGCTTAAGTAGTCGGCGTAATCGTCTTTGCTCATTAACGGGTCGGCGTAATACTTGTTGATGAAGCCGGTGTAGCCTGCCGTGGCCTCAAACTCTCCCCAGGGGTACGAGAGTGCCAGCTGAAGACCGTCCAGATTTTGGGCCACAATCCGTTGGGATGGGTCGGCGTAGAAGAAACGGCCCATCCGCACTTGAAGCAACCGGGGGCCGGGAAGGTCGGTAAAGGTGCCGGTAAGAGTGAGCTGATCGAAGTCTGCATACAAATGCGGGGTGTAGCTCCAGAGGTTTCCGCTCAGCTGACCGTCGAAGCGAAAGTTAGGGCCTAAGTCAGTTCTTAACCAAATAGCGGCTTTGTCATACTGGGTAAAGGCGTTTTCCAGCTGTTGAACAACGGCGGATTGGTTTTCGACGGTTACCCCATAATCCAGGGCCGAGAGTGGTGCCGCTAGACCCAAAAAACCAACAGCAAGGCCAAAACAAAGTAGCCAGATTTTCATGAGCGGCCCTCCTTCGACCCCATCACAGCGTTCAAAATTCGCAGGGCTTCGTCAGGAGACAAAATATGGTCAGGGTCCCAGCGGGAATCCCCGTCCCCTCGATAGGTCAGTTCATGGGCAGCGTAGCGCGGTGTCGGAAAGAAATGGTACATAATACCGCCGGGTATTTTAAACGCTTTCATCACAAGAAGGGCGAACTCACCGTAGGTAATCCCTTGAGCAGAAGGCTTTACATTCCACCCCAGCTCTTTGAGCTTGGTTAGAGCCACTTGAGGGGTGGCATCGGCGGGAACAAGCCCCGCTGCCGCTAACACCAAGTATACTGACCCCGAAAACTCCGCTTGCGGTGCGGCCAAATAGTGGTCTTCAAACTCGTTCGACTGGGCCCAGAGTGTGCCCAAGCCGGTTAGCAAAAACAGAAGTACAAGACTTTTTTTCGTCATGAGCTTTTCCCTTCTGCCCATAGTATAACCCATCATGCAAAAATATCTAACCCTTTGCCTCAGTCTTTCCTACGCGTGAGCCTAGGCACCCGCTTGACCAAGGTCGCCCGGGCATGAATGCTGACCAACATGAAAGGTTATTGGTGGGGCTTGGTGCTCCTGGGTGCCGGGCTGGTGTCTTGTGGGACCCCCGAACCGGTGATGCGGCAAAAAGAAGTATATAGCACTTTAGTTAGCATAACGCTGTTTCAAAACACCTCAAACAGCGTGTTTGATAAAATATTCCAACGCCTAGAAACGATTGACCAACAGATGAGTGCTCAACGGCCAACCAGCCAGATTAGCCAAATATCGGCCCACGCCGGGATTTCGCCTGTTAAAGTCTCGTCTGATACTCTCTGGGTTCTTCAAAATAGCTTACGAATGTCGCAACTCACGGATGGGATCTTTGACCCCACCATTGGGCCGGTAACCTTTTTATGGAACGTCGAGGGTGAACACCCTCACGTGCCCAGCGCGGACCAAATTGCCCAGGCAAAAGCGTTGGTGAATTGGCACGATGTGGTGATTAACCCCGGGCAGAAAACCGTTTACTTAACAAAACCGGGTATGCGTCTGGATTTTGGTGGCATTGCTAAGGGCTATGCCATGGATGAGGCCGTGCGCATCGCCAAAGCCGCCGGCGACACGGTGGGCATCTTTAATATGGGGAACAGCTCGATTTGTCTGTTAGGGACCAAGCCAGGCCATGTCCCGTGGCGGGTGGGGCTCCAAACCCCCGAATATGGGGCTCCCCGCGATTCCATCATGGGGATCGTCGAAGGCTATAACTTTGTGGTCGAAACCAGTGGGCCTTATGAACGGTACTTCGTCCAAGACGGAAAATTCTACCACCACATTATGGACCCCCGTACCGGAGCTCCCGCGCAAAGCGGCTTGATGCAAGTTACCTTGCTGATGCCCGCCGATACTAAGTTGGGGGATGGGCTTTCTACCTCTTGCTTTATTTTGGGCTTGGACAAGGGCATGAAGCTTATTGAGTCAATGCCGGGGGCACAGGCTATTTTTGTGACAACAGACCACAAGGTCTACCTTACACCGGGGGCGGTGGCCCAATTTACCTTAACGAACCCCAATTACCACCTCGCGACGTTTACTCCGGCACACTAAAGCCCACTAAGGGGGAGGCTTGACCGAGGGCTTGCTGGCCGTCATGCTGACGTTCGGCTGATTGATCAGCCGCAAATTTACATGACGAGGTCAGCATGGATTTTCTGATTGCTGTAATTCTTGGTGTTGTTTTAGGAATCACCGAGTTTCTTCCTATTTCCTCCTTAGGGCATTCCATTGTTTTGGAAGCTTTTCTGGGCTTTCCCCGCACCGTGGTCTTGGCGGGTCCCGAGGCCATCAAGCAGGCTAGGGATGCCTTGGCGTTATTCATTCAACTCGGGGCGGTGTTAGCTGTCATTGTCTACTATTTTCGTGACCTTATGGGGCTTTTGGGACGGTTGCCGTCTGACCCCAAGGCTCGTCGACTGTTTGGCAACTTGATCTTAGCCTTTCTTCCCATTGCTATTCTTGGGTTCTTTTTTAACCATGAAATCAAGGCAGTCTTTTTTTCGCCCTGGGTCGTTGCCGTTTCGCTGATTCTGGGCGGTATTGTCTTTTTAATTGTCGAAAGCCGAAAAGCTCAGCCTGCTACCGTGACCAATCTTGAAGAAATTCCTTGGCACAAGGCTCTTTGGGTTGGTATCGCGCAAATCTTTGCCTTGATTCCTGGGGTTTCCCGCTCGGGTGCCACCATCATTGGTGGCCTTTTGGTTGGCCTTGAACGCAAAGTGGTAGCCAATTTTAGCTTTTTGCTGTTTATTCCCACCTTGGGCGCCGCCGCAGGTTTTGAATTGTTCAAAGCCGTGAAAGGAAAGACCTTAGATCACGCCCTTTGGCCGTTCTTTCTTTTAGCCGCCGCCGTAGGGTTTATCGTCTCACTGGGCGTTATTCGGTGGTTAATGAAGTACATCTCCACCCACAATTTTAAGATTTTTGGGTTTTACCGGATCGGTGCCGGTGTGGTGATTGGGACTTTGCTTTTAATGGGTGTTGCTCGGTAACGTAAAAAACATAAGAAAAGAGCCCCGAGAGGGGCTCTTTTCTTTAGGATACCTGATCCTTCAGGCGCTTAGGCCTTGAAGCCAGCCTTTTCGAGGGTCTGTTGCAGAGTGGTCAAAGCGGCCTTTTCAGCAGTTAGCTTGGTTCTCGCAGCAGCAAAGTTTCCGGCGGTCACATCAGCCTGATCGTCGGCGGTAGCAATGGCGGCGGTATAGTCAGCCTCTGCCTTCTTAACATCCAGCTTCTTGTAAGCACGGCGACCAGCGCGTTTTGCCTTGGCCAGTTCTTTCTTGACCAGAACAGTTGCGGCGGCAATGTCCTTTTGGAGCTGAGCAACGTCAGTCTTGGCTTGGGTCAAACCGGTAGCGGCATCAGCCTTAGCTTTGACCGATGCGTCGACAACAGCTTGAGCCAGCTCTTTGGTGTTGCTGTAATCTTTGGTTTGAAGGTTAGCCTGAAGGGCATCATTAGCATCAGAAGCCGCCTTGAAAGAATCGGGCGCGTATTGGTCGGCCATGGCCGCCTTTGCGTCGGCAAACGCAGCGTTAGCGGCGTCGACAGCCTTCTGGGGGATTGAGGGGGCGCAAGCGAACACGAGGAACGCCATGGCCAGGAGGGGAAGGAACTTGAGCGATTTCATAGAAACACTCCCTTTTTTTAAGGGGTTTATAGTCTGGTAGACACCTACGATGTACCTTAATGACTATTTAACTCCCTTGATGGGTACCAGCTTAGCGAACCCCATGAACCTCGGGAAGTACAAAACAGATTTGTGACACCAATTTAATCCTGCGGGGTCTCAAGGACAGCCCCTTGTCAAACCGCGTCGGGGAATCGACAATAGGCAAAAGGAGAGTCTATGATTTTTGATGGCGAGCACGGCAGTCGTGTCCTGCAAAACGAACTGAAAAGCCCGGTTTCAGGGATTCTCAGCTTAGCCCAGCTTTTGATGCTAGAGCCGCCGGGGACTCCCGAACTACACGAGCTAGCACAGGCGATTTATGATCGGGGACAGAAGCTGTTGACCCTCATGGAAAACCTTCAAGATTTGGACCGCATTCAACGGGGCGTGTTTCAGCTGGAGCGCGAACCGCTCATCATCAACAACCTTTTAGATCAAATTGTGCACGACTATGAACGGCCTCTCAAATTAAAGGGAGTTTCGGCCCGCCTTCGCGTGCAGGGCCTGCCCTTGGGGAGTGCGCCTCTCATGACCTTGTGGACGAAAGAAAATCTTTTATGGGGAATCTTAGATAACGCCTTTCGTAACGCCTATGAAGCGTCCCCGTCGGGAGGAACCCTTGAACTTGGGGTTAGCCTTGAAGGCGATCTTGTTAACATTGTTCTAGAAAACGAAGGCGAAGTACCGTTTGATATTCGAGAAGAGTTTTTTCAGGCGTGGCGGTCCTCAAAGCCGCAAGGACTTGGTTTGGGGACCTTTGTGATTAAGAGTTTTACGCTGGCCCTAGAAGGTGAGGTGGATATGCAGACCGGGGCTGGACGAACAACCCTTCGCGTGAGTTTGCCCCAGCGCGAAGGGAAGCTCAGCCTGTAACAGGCTCAACCCATGAGCGTTTCTCGCTTAGGCGGGCATGTCGTCCAGACCGCCAGCGTTGGTGACATCGTCCCAACCTGCTTTTTTGAGGATCTGGGCCGCCATGGCACTGCGGGCCCCCGAGGCGCAGAAGACTACCACGGGCCTGGTTTTCGGACCTAGATCCATCAGCTTGGCACCTAGGATGTGTACCGGAATGTTGACGGCTCCCGGGTAGGATCCGTCGGCGAACTCATCAACGGTTCGAACATCGAGGACAAGCGCCCCGTTCTTAATTTTATCCAGAATTGGATTCATTTTGTCTCCTCCCAGCCGCACCGAACCATACTGGTCCAGCCGCCGGCAATGTTGTCGGCATCAATGCCGTTTTGCTTCAAAATTCTGACAGCGAGGTAGCCTTGAAAGCCATCCTTGCAGTACACGTGAACCTTTTTGGCGGGAACTTGGGCCAAATTGTCCCGCAATTCATCGAGAGGAATGTGCAGAGCCCCTGCGGCGTGACCTTTGGCGTGTTCCCCGAGGGTTCGAACATCCAAAAGGATCTCGTCCTTGGTGAGGGGGCGCGCCAACAGCTGATCGGGTGCTGTCAGGGCACACACACCCTCAAGGGCATTCTGTGCCGAAAAAGCAGCCATGTTGATGGGGTCGTTTGCCGACGAATAGGGTGGCGCATAGGCAAAGTCCGCTTCGGCGAGGTCTTGCACCGTCAATTTTCCCAACAGGGCGACGGCCAACGCGTCAATGCGCTTTTCGACCCCCTGTTTGCCGAACGCTTGAGCGCCTAAAAGACGACCTGAGGGTTTTTCCCAAACCAGCTTGAGGCTCAGGATTTCGGCACCGGGGTAGTACCCAGCGTGGTGGCCTTTATGCACCGTCGAGGTTCCCACAGATAAACCAGCTTCGCGAGCGGCTTTTTCTGTCAGTCCGGTCGAGGCCGCCGTCGTGTCAAAAATCTTAACGACGGACGAGCCAAACGCCCCTCGGTACCGACGAGCGGCCACGCCGGGTAGGTAGGTCGAGGCGATGTTCGTTGCCGCAAGGCGACCTTGACGGTTAGCAGGGCCCGCCAAGGGAATGCGGGCTTTTTTGCCGCTAATCAGGTTGACGGTTTCGATCATATCGCCTGCCGCCCAGATATTGGGGTCAGACGTTCTGAGGAACTCATCAACTTGCAGACCACCAGCGGCACCAAGGGCCAGGCCGGCGGCTTTAGCCAGGGTGAGTTCGGAACGGACGCCAACCGAAAGCAACACAAGATCGGCGGCAAGTTCCGAGCCGTCACTCAGCTGAACTGTCTTGGGCCCAATTGAGGCCAACCCGACACCGGTTTTTACAGCCACACCGTCAGCTTCTAATTGCTTTTGCACGGCGGCGGCAAATTCTTTATCCATGGTTGCCATGATTTGTGGTGCAAGTTCGACAACAGTGGTTTTGATACCCCGGTGATGAAAAGCCTCGGCCATTTCTAGGCCGATAAAGCCGCCGCCCGCAATAACGGCGGTAGCGGGCGCTTTTTCGGTCAAGAACTTTTGGATCCGATCCATATCGGGAATTGTCCAGAGTTTAAAAACTTGCTCTTGGTTGACCCCAGGAAGGGGCGGGACGATGGGGTTCGACCCCTGTGTAAGGATGAGGGCATCGTAGCTGTACTCAACGTCCCCTTCGGGGCCACGGGCTTTGACAACTTTCTCTGTGGGCCGAATTTCGACCGCCTCTGTTTGCGTTTTGACGTCAACACGGTAGCGGCTCCAAAAGCCTTCGGGGGTTTGAAGCAGAAGCTGGGAACGCTTTTTAATGTCACCAGAAAGAAAGTACGGCAGGCCGCAGTTCGCAAACGACACGTACGGGCCACGCTCCAAGACAGTAATGTCCGCTGTTTCATCCAAGCGCCGTAGACGAGCCGCCGCAGTGGCACCACCGGCAACTCCACCAATAATCAAGATTTTCTTTGCCATGTTCACTCTCCTATTCATATATAGAAAAAATATTATATCTAGTCAAGCTTATTCTGTTCAAAAGTCGCAAGGTGTCCTAAACTAGGCCGTAACAAAGGAGCACTGATGGCGTCACAGAGGTTTTTGCCCGAGGGAAACTCGCGGCCGGTCACGTCACGACAGAGCCAGCCGCACGCCCGGCTTGCGGAACTTGCCCGCCGTCACCTAACCCAGCCGTTTCGCAAACCCCCGGCCAACCATAGCCGCCAAGCCTTTGAGGCGTTTGCCAAGCTGTGGAAGCCGAACCAACCGTGCCATCTAGACGCCGGGTGTGGAACGGGCGAAAGCACAGCCGCAATTGCGAAACGTTACCCCGACCGCTTAGTGGTGGGGGTCGACCAATCCGAAGTCCGTTTGGCGAAAACCCCGCGGGGCAAGGCGGACAATTTAGTCTATGTGCGCGCCGATTTGGTGGATTTTTGGCTTTTGGCCGCTCAGGCCGGGGTGAAGTTTGAACGTCAGTACTTGCTCTACCCCAACCCTTGGCCCAAACCAGAGCACGTGGGGCGACGTTGGCCAGGCCACCCAATCCTGCCCAGCCTTTTGGCTTGCGGGTTGGCTATCGAGCTGCGTACGAACTGGTTGGTGTACGCCCAGGAATGGGCCCTTGTGTATCAGTTGGCGACGGGGCTGAAGGCAAGCGTCGAACCTTGGCACCCCCAGACCCCGGCCTCTGCCCATGAACGAAAGTATTTGCACTCGGGGCATGAATTGTGGCGCTCAGTCCCAGAGAATCTTTTTGAGCACATCCCGGCTTTCGACAACGCCCACGAGCTGTCCTTGGGCATTGACGACAAGGTGGGGCTCAGAGGATCGCTGAAAAGCTAAGGCGAGCAGGCTAAGAGGCGTTTGGTCCAGCACCGTGGGTATGGGCCTTAAAAAGTTTCCCAGCGGCTCGGGGGGTGGTTGCCAATTGTCATAGAAGGCGGGTTGATGAAGAAACTCGGGTTGAAGGTTGGTACCCTCGAGCGAAGGCAAGGCTAGATTTAGGATATCTTGTGCCGAAAGGCCACCCAACGGCCGTTGTTCAGCGTCGGTTACCACCAGCACAGGGGTGTGGTCGTCGGCCAAAAGCTGGGCGGCTTCGGTCAGTAACAGGGTGGGGGCAACGGGTGCAAGGGCACGCGCCAGATCCCCGGTTAGGGGTTCGCTTTGAACCAGCAAGCGTTGTTGGCCCACCAACCTGAGAAATGCTTGCGGAGAACGACAGGCTAAAAGGGCCGCCATGACCTCTTTTTTCATCGAGATTTTTGCGACCGACGAAAGGGTATTTAAGTAAATCTTAGGGTTATCTTCGGCGGTCAAGAGAAGCACCACCAGACGTACCTCCATACCCTCGGCTAAAAACCCCTTGGTGGGAACGGCAACGGCGACGATCATGTCAGCAAACTGCGGAATCCGAGCATGCGGGACACACAATTTTGAGGGGAAGGTGGTACCGCCTAGGGTTTCACGTTCTTGAAGCAACCGTTCTAGCTCGCCGCGTCGGCTCTGCAACCGGTGATAGCGGACCACCTGGTCAAGCAAAAATTGAATGGCTTCCTCTTTTGAGCGCAACGGAGTCTGCAAAAAAATCAAATGGGGGTTCAGGAGGCTTTCGAGCGTCATGGATGATTTACCTCACCTACCCGGCCCTAAAAGGGGCAAAAGAATCCCTACGGTGACCAACTGGAGTCCTGTCACCAAAAGGCTGGGCATTACCAGAGCTTTGCGGGGTAAGTCGACTTTGCTTAACTGAGCCTGGCGAGTCAGGGTACGCGAAAAAAAACCGCCTAACAGGGCCCCAGAACCAAGGGTAGTGCCAAGAACCAACGGCAACCAGAGCCCCAGCGCCTGGGGCGCAAGTGCCCCTTTGGCAGAAGGTAGAGCCAATGAGGCAAAGGCGGCTTTGAGGGCCGGAATGGCCGCAACCAAAAGGGGAGTGGGGTCGGTAAACGCCGCTAGAATTGCCGAAAGCAGCAGCGTGAGCCAAGTTCCGCCGGGGCCGTGAGTGCTATGCGCCCAAACCCCACCGATGGACCGTGCAACCCCACTCAGGTTAAGGACTTCGGCTAAAAGGACGAGCCCTACCAAAAAGGGGAGCCTTGCTTGAGTCATCACTTCGGTGGCGAATCCTGGCTGGGGGCGTGCGGACGCCGGAGTTACCAACAGTAAAACGGCAGCACCAAGCCAAGCCGGTAAGGCTAAGCCCCACGAAAACACCGAGCTGAGAAAAAAGAGCACAGTCACGCTGGCTAAAGCCGTTAAGGCACGCCATAAAACGAGGGGCTCGGAGAGGACGAGGTGAGTGTCGTAATCGAGAACTCGAGCTTTACGTTCATTCGAGACCCGAAAAGATCGGCCCCAAAGGAGCGGAAAAAGTGCCAACGAGACCAAAAGGACGGCCGTCGCGTAGGGCCATAGAACGCTAAGGTAGGTTGTGTAAGAAATTCCCAAGCCGGAGGAGACAATCAGGCCCGCCGAAGAACCGACGGCCGAAAACAGCGAACCCACACTGGCGGCCATCAGCTGTGAAGTCAAAAAGGGCGCCACAGGGATGCCGAGTTCGGCGGCAAGAAAAAACGTTACCGGAAGGCCCAGCGCCAAAGCCGCACCTGAGCCGAGAAACATAGCCAAAACAAAGGGTCCTAGCGCTGTCAAAAACAGAAGGGGTAGGGGTTGGGCCTGCGTAAGCTTGACTGCTTTGACTGCAAGAAACCCTGCTAGGCCCGTGCGTTGCAATAAGACCGCAAAGACCGCTAAGGCCGGCACCGTCAATAGCAAATTGAGGTCGATATCCTGTAGCCAAGAGTGGGGCTCAAAAGCCGTATAGACCAGCAAGAACAAGGTGCCTAACGCAAGGGGGAGGAGTTCACGGCGTGACTGGGCACTGAAAACCCCCACGGCTAAAAATATAAGGAGCGCCGCCAAGGACCCAGTGGGGCCCAACAGGGGGTTCATCCTCTGATCACCTTGTTAAGAATATCCATGATGCTCAACACCCCCACCAGTTGCCGTCCACGCACCACGGAGCAATGCCGCCGCTGTTTTTGCAGAAACTCGAAGGTTACCTCGCCTACTGGGGTAGTGGGCGAACAGCTAAAGGTCACCGGTTTCATCAGGTCGCGTACGTGAATGGCCTCCTCTTGTTCGGCTAGGCGTTCAAGGGGCTCGAACGACCGCAGAAATTTTAAATTTCCCCACGACGAGGTGTCTCCGGGAAAAGCTGCCTGCAAAACATCTGCCAGCGAAATCTCGCCGACGACATGACCTTCTTCGTCGACCACAGGGGCATAGCTGGCGTTGAATTTATAAAACAGGTCGATAAGATCGTGAATGGTCGCGTCGGGTAAAATAGACGGCGATTCGGCGGGAAGAATTTCTTCAACCGTCGTTATTTTTTCGAGAGAATAATCATACTCGGTCAGGATTTTCAAAAACTCGCCCGCGGTAGGGGCCGCTAAGAGAGAGTCAAAAACCTCGGCTTTTTGTGAAAGTTTTAGGAACCCTGCTAGAGCATTGAGGTAACGGCCTGGCTTTCCCTGGGAGACGAGCATGAGGGTGATCAGGCGAATAGGCGCTACCGGGTCAGGGAGGGGCTGACTAGGGCGAAGAATCAAAATGATGACGTCATCGAGTTCTTCGAGCCGGGCGTGGGGAACGGCGATGCCGGTGGGAAAGGTCGTTCCGCCCAACGCTTCGCGCTCACTTAAGAGGGCTTCTAAGTCTTGCGAAGTCCGGCGAAAGGGCTTCTGGGCCAGAAAAGTCTTTATCAAGAGGCTAAGGCCTTCTTCTTTGCTGGCGATGGGGCGGTCTAAGAGAATCCAGGCTTCGTTCAGAAGGTTGTGCAGTTTCATGGCTCTTTCCTCTGGGATTCTAACCTCGGTCCTTGGAAAAAGCAAACTGACCTTTTGTACAATTCTGCGTGGTTGCTGTATGATAATAAAGACACTAGAGGTAGGGTAGCCCGAGAGCTTAGGGGGACTCCTGTGGGGGGCTGACGGTAGTAACTTGTTAATAGTTCATAGCTTACGCTGAGCATTTCCAAAATGGTTATGAATTGGTACGAGATTTGCATCTATCTAGGTCAAAAGAGGTGAAACGTCATGGAACAAGTTCGCATGGTGGGACACAGTCGTAAAGAGCGTGAGATAAGAACCGAAGTTCTTCGCAAGGGACTTCACGTGCTCATTGCCTTGACGCCGACCTTGGCGCAAGCCAATTTTGTGATGACGGTTGTTTTGCTTTCTAGCGGACTTGTGGTTTATTGCTTGGCGGAATCTTTGAGGTTGCAGGGGCGTGAAGTGGCGGTGATTTCGCTCCTTACCCGTATGGCCTCGCGTGAACGCGACCGCAACAAAGCCGTCTTAGGCCCCGTGACCTTGGGGCTGGGTGCGCTGGTGTGTTTGATGCTGTACCCTCAACCCGCTTCGGCTGTGGGTATTTATGCCCTGGCGTTCGGCGATGGCCTTTCAAGCTTAGCAGGAAAGCTTTTTGGTCGGGTTAAACTTCCCCTGACAGGGGGAAAAACCCTCGAAGGTAGCCTTGCCGCTTTTTTTGCCGTCTTCGTGATAGTGTTTGCCCTAACTCGTCAGCCTGGCCTGGCGTTTGCGACGGCCTTGGTGGCCACCGTTTTAGAAGCCTTGCCCATCAAAGACCTGGATAACTTACTTATTCCCTTGGGTACCGGAATGTTCTTTCTTTGGGTACAACCGTTGTTCCCCACGCTTCACTAAACCGTCTAACGAAAATAAGCGTCTTGAAAAGGGTCAAAAATAGGCGTCTTGAACCTTGCGCCCTAAGAGTGCGGCCCCAGGAATTAAGAGGAGCCCTGCCCATACCGCGCCAAAGTAGGCCGCTTGACTAGCCGCCAAAAGTAAAATTACCGACCCCATTTGCCCCAGGCTGTGGGGACGCTTTTTAACCACTGCTGAAAAGACGAAGTTGGCCAAGGTCAGCAAACTCAGAAATAAAAAGATGAGAAGCAAGCCCCGTTCATCGCCAGGGGCGTACAGACCTGTTGAGTCGAGGACCGTAGTTTGAAAGGTCAGGTTGGCCCCCAAAAAGACCGCCAGACCCAAAGACATCCCGACAAAGTTCCCTAGCTTTTGATAGGTGAACTCCAGGCCAAAGAGGCTGGCAGAAAAGGCCATAAAAAGCCCAAAGAGGCGAAAGATCCAAACCACTCGGGTCAAGACCAAGCTCCAGAAGAACGATTGGTCGTTGAGCAGATAAAAAAGCTGAAGAACCCGCAGACCTTCGCCCATGAGGCTAAAGACAAAAAATGACAGAAAGAAGAGTTCAGGAGAGTTGGTTTTGCGGTATAAAAGTCTTAAATAAAAGAGCGAGACAAACACCAGCGGCAAAAGCACTAAGAGTTGCCACAACAGGGGCGCCAGGGGAATTTCGGTCGCTGGACGCCGCAAAAACCAAAAGGACACCGCCTCTTGTGCAGGAAAAGTACTCTTCCACCCAAAGTCACTACCGGCAATAAACGCTGAATAGGTCAAGAAAACCCCGGCAACCCCGGCTAAGACCAACAACAGGGTCAGAAGTCCATTGCGGAATGAAAGCGTCATAAACGCATTAAAAAACATTTCAGTCAGATTGAAAAGGCCTCGATATACTCATAAGGAGGGGGTTGCCATGCGGCGCATCTTGAGTTTGATCGTGATATGGGGAGTCGCTTCGCTGGCCTGGGCCGGGGATGTGGCGCAATTTCGCATCTTAGGCTTTTCGCCCGATGGCCGGTATATGGACTTCGCCTCCTACGGTATCGATAACCCGTCCGGCTTTCCTTATGCCGAAACGCACATTGTGGATGTGATTAGCAACGAGTTTGTTCCTGGGACTTCGGTGCGAGAAGTGTACCCCGTAACTCCTTCGGTGGGGGACGACGGCTTTGAAGCCTTGCTTGCGGTTTACGACCGCACTGCGCTTGAGCGCCGTCACTGGCGAATTGACCCGCTGAAACAGGGCCGAACGATTTTTTTACGAGTCTTGTCCGAAGATACCCAAGCAAACTACGATAATTTTGAGTTCTCAGACTACGCCACTGGTGATCGGTACCAGGTCAGTATGCACAAGACCATCGAAACGACCTCGGCGGGAAAGGTGCAATCGAAATTCTTTATCAGTTTAACCCTCACCGATAAAGCAGGGCAGGTGCGTCACTTGCAGGCCGGGCACCCGAACTTTATCCGGCCAGGTGTGGCGAATTACATCATCAACCGGATTCTTTTGTCGCCTAACAATCGGTCGTTGATTTTTGTGATTGAACGCGAGGAAATCTCGGGAAAAACCGTGAATATGAGGAATATGGTCGAGACGTTGGTTCTATAGTAAGCCCTGCATTTCCTTGACGAGGGGGGCCGCTGTCGCCTATTCTTCGGGCCATGGCCGATAAAATTACCCCCCGTTCCACCGACTATTCTCAGTGGTATATCGATATTGTCACCCAAGCAAAGTTGGCGGATTATTCACCCGTCAAAGGCTGTATGGTGATTCGTCCCCGGGGGTATGCACTGTGGGAAGCGATCCAGAAGGTGCTGGATGGGCTATTTAAAGAAACCGGGCACGTTAACGCCTACTTTCCTATGCTTATTCCCGAAAGTTTTCTTAAAAAAGAAGCGGAACATGTTGAGGGTTTTTCACCAGAATTGGCCGTCGTGACCTACGCCGGTGGCGAGAAGCTCGAAGAACCCCTGGTGGTTCGTCCGACCTCCGAGACCATCATCTGGTCGATGTATCAAAAGTGGATTCAAAGCTACCGGGACCTACCCCTGTTGATCAACCAATGGGCCAATGTAGTGCGCTGGGAAAAACGAACCAGGCTGTTTTTACGCACCACCGAGTTTTTGTGGCAAGAGGGGCATACGGCCCACGCCACTGCCGAAGAAGCCCAAGAAGAAACCTTAAAAATGTTGGCGGTTTATAAACGCTTTGCCGAAGAATGGATGGCGCTGCCGGTCTACGAAGGTGAAAAGTCCGAAAGTGAGAAGTTTGCTGGCGCTGTTAAGACCTACTCGATCGAAGCGATGATGCAAGACAAAAAGGCCCTTCAAGCGGGGACCAGTCACTTTTTGGGGCAGAACTTTGCCAAAGCGTTCGAGGTCACGTTTCAAACTAAAGAGGGTGGACTTGAGCATGTTTGGGCCACGAGCTGGGGGGTTTCGACTCGTCTGATTGGGGCCCTGATCATGGCTCACTCGGATGACAAAGGTCTGGTGATTCCTCCGCGTTTGGCTCCCACCGAGGCTGTGGTAATTCCTGTTTTTCGCAAAGACAACGTCGAAGGGGTTTTGGCCTATGCCCGCCAACTGGGGGCCGACTTGCGCCAAGCGGGATTGCGCGTTGAACTCGACTTAGATGACAGCGCGTCACCGGGCTGGAAGTTTGCCGAATGGGAGATGGTGGGCGTACCCGTCCGCGTTGAGGTCGGGCCCAAAGATATCGAAAAAAACCAAGTGGTTTTGGTGCGACGCGACACCGGTGAAAAACTCTTTGTGGATCGTGGCGCCGTTACGGTGAAAATTCGTGAACTGTTGCAAGAGATTCAAACCCAGCTTTTCCAACGGGCGCTGGACTACCGAACCAAAAACACCGTGCGGGTGGGCTCGTACAATGAGTTTCGCCAGCTGATGGAAGGGGATGGCGGTTTCGTGCAAGCACCCTGGTGCGGTAGCCGCGAGTGCGAAGCCCACGTCAAAGAAGATACCAAGGCCACGATTCGAAACCTTCCGAACGCCTTCAAAGACCTCCCTGTAGAGGGGGGGTGCTTGTACTGCGGTCACGAGGCTCGTCACTGGGCGATTTGGGCCAAATCGTACTAACCTATGCGCGGCGTGATGGCGCTTGTCACAGCGCTGGTGCTTTTTGGCTGTTCAGATGCCGAGCAGATCAATGCCCGGTTTGCCTCTTCGCAGGCGTCCTGGTATCGCTTTGGCGCCCATCAACTTCAAAAAGTCTTTTCGCCGCAAGCCCCCTGGGATGGTCATTGGCAACCTTATGAAACCGCTCTTAGGGTCACCGATTTGTACTCGGATGGCCTTACCGCCTATGCGGCGGCCTCGGGCGCGGGACTGGTTAAAGCCAGCGACCCGGACGGTGTTCCCCGGGTAGGAGAGGCCTCGTCCCGACGCAACCTCCGCCACCTGAGAACAGGGCTGGTATTCCCCTTTGAAGCACGGGTCTTTGTGACCCTCTACCAAGAACCGCATGCCTTTAGGAAAGCAGGCCTCCCCATCACCTTGGCCTGGCTGGATTCGCGCTCACAACTGGTGTTTTACCCCGTACCCTACCAAGTGGCTCACCCCGAAGCCCAAGCCGTAAAGGCGGAATGGGATGCCTCGCAAGGGGTGCTCCACCTGGTGTGGAAGGAATGGCAGAACGACCATTGGTCATGGACTCAAAGTGAGCTGGCCTTGAAAAACGGTCAGGAAGAGGGGGTTACTCCAGGCTGGCCAGCACCCGCCGCCGTGCTGGCATTACCCGAAGCGTGGCATCGTTTGTGGGTGCAACTCGCCCAGCGTGACCCGTCTTTGGGCTCGACGGCGCAGATTCGGTTGCCGGGGCAGGCGACACAAACCTACCAGTGGAGCCCCGCTCCGGGGGCACCCCGAAAGCCTGGGGTCGTCTCGGCGACCGCTTGGTCCGATGGCTCGCGCCTCGCAGTGACCGAAGATGGCGTGGTGGCTTTCGACAGCCCCCGGTCGGGACTCAAGCTGTTTCACTTGTATCCCCTTGGTGTGGCGGGCCGCTATACCGGCGCCGTCGCGTTAAAACATGGGGTGCTTTTGTCGTGGGATACCTTTTACCGCTCGTATACCGGGCCGGCGGGCCTCCTTTACCTTCCCCTTTCGCGGTTTCTTCACTAACAACATCGGCCCAGCGACCGGGCCTGTGGTATAGTTCTGAATGTGGTATATTCAACTATCATGAGACGACTTTTCGTGCTGGCGGTCATGCTGGTTTTGGGGCAGGGTGCCATGGCGTTATCGCTCTGGGGCGCCGAGATCAATGGTCTTGAAGTCGGCACGGGGCTCATGTGGATTCGTAACACGGTAGAAAACAGTGCCCCCGACCCGATCTGCAACACCTTTGAGGTGTCGGTGCCCTTCCGTATTCAAAACTTTTGGATCTTTCGCCCCGAAGTTCAGATGTTTTTTCAGACCTACGGGTACCAGAATGGGAGGGCGATCCCCATCGAGTCGATGTTTGACTCGGTCTCGATGATGGGCTTGTTGTTGAACCCCACTTTTGGAGCGGAGTGGCGACTGTCGCCGTACTTGCGAACCTATGCCGAAGGCGGCCTTGGCCTTTTATTCCGCTTACCTGTTTTTTTAAATGGCGTTACCGCAGGGAGCATGGCCGGGCCGATTACGGCTTGGTTTGCCGACGGCCGGTTTTTGTACCCCGACCTGGGGGGCGGGCTCAGTTGGCAGTTTTCACCCCTGTTAGCCCTGATGCTCCGGGGTCAGGTGTTTTACCCCATCTTTAACCTGTGGAACCAACTGCCCTGGGACGATGAGCTGACTCTCGAGGCTTCGGTGGGGGTGCGCTTTACGTTTTAAGGGGGTGTAGGCGGCGAAAATTTCCGCGCTAGGAATTTTTAGATTCCCGAGTGGAAATTTTTGGTTTCCCGACGAGGAATTTTTGGTTTCCTGAGCGGGAGATTTTTTGAGGTGGACGGTTGCCGTACAGACGACTCTTGAATTGACCAGGCTGGGGCGCAATGATACCTTACCGTCTATGTCACATTTCATCACGGCTCTTTATCACTTTTTCCCGGTAGAGCATCTGGAAGAAACTCGTTTGAACCTTCTTTCTGCAGCCAAGGCAAAGGGTGTGAAAGGGATCTTCATTCTTGGTCCCGAAGGGATCAATTCCACCTGTGCCGCCCCCAGTGCCGAAGTCCGCACAGAGTGGGAAGAGTTCCTGCGAACGTATTTTGACATTCCCTTGGAGGCGAAACATTCAGTTTCTGAAGCCGCACCCTTTCGGCGGTTTTCGGTAAAGATTCGCCAGGAAATCTGCACCACTCGCAGGGGACACCTCCTTCGGGAACACGAGGACAATAACCACCTTGAACCGTCCGAGTGGAATCGCGTTCTCAAAGACGAGCCAGAGGCGGTGTTGATTGACACCCGGAACTGGTATGAATACGAGATGGGCACCTTTCGCGGGGCGTTGAACCCCCAAACCGACAAATTTTCAGACTTTTTTGACCAGGTGGATAAGCTGGACCTCCCCAAGGACAAAAAGATTTTAATTTTCTGTACCGGTGGCATTCGCTGCCACAAAGGGATCCACGAACTTCAAAGCCGGGGCTACAGCCAGGTGTTCCAACTAAAAGGGGGCATCCTCAAATACCTAGAAGAATATCCCGACCAAGAATTTCAGGGGGAATGTTTCGTTTTTGATCACCGAGTCTCCGTCGACCAAAAGCTTCAGCCCTCGGTTCGGTACGGCCTGTGTCCCCACTGTGGCAACCCCGGTGACTTGAAACACACCTGCATAAGGTGTGGCGAGGAAGGGTTTCTGTGCCGAGCCTGCGAACAAATTCCCGAGCGAAAGGCCACCTGCAGTAAAAACTGTGCATACCATTATAAACTCCACCCCGAACGGAGGGTCCGTCAGGGCCGGGTGCTACGGCCAGTCAAGGCAAAACCAACCGCGATGCCTGTACTTTTTGTCTAGGTTCTGGCAAACAGCAACAACGGGCCAATGTCCCTATTATCGGCCAAAAGAAGTGCTGATAGGTATTGGTTCCGTGTTTCGGAAGGTGAAACTAAATCGCTTTTTCCTACCCAGGTAAAAGGGCTCCGTCCTAGGCGTTTGGTCCTTCACCGAAGGCAAACCCGTAGCGATTCAAAAGGATTTGATTGATGGTCAAAAATGTAGTACTGTTCGTACTACGAGGTGCATGATGACCAGTGTTCGCTTGCCTTCCGAAATTGAGCAGAAATTGGAACTTATTTCCCAAGCGAGACATAAGTCGAAATCGGATATCATCAAGGAAGCGCTGGAAAAGTTCTTTGAAGCTGATTTTGAAGAGAAGGACTCTTACGAATTAGGAAAAGATCTATTTGGCAGAAGAGGAAGCGGTATTACGGGTCCGCGGGACTATAAGAAAGAGTTGAAGGAAAAAATCCGTGCTAAATACAGTTCTCGCTGATACCGGTCCGCTAGTCGCTTTATTTGACCAGAGCGATTTCTACCACAGGAAAGTTTTGTCGTTTCTTCAGTCTGGTCGCTTCAAGTTTGTGACAACGACAGCGGTGATCACGGAAGTAACTCATCTACTCGATTTCAGCGTTGAGACCCAGATTGAGTTTTTTCAATGGATCCTTACGGAGGGTGTTATAATTCATGAGATTGTTTTCCAAGACATCTCGAGAATCGTGGAATTGACAAAAAAGTATAGCGACTGGCCCATGGATTTTACAGACGCGACGTTAGTTGTCGCGGCGGAAAGAACAGGAATTAAGAAAATAGTATCTCTTGACTCTGACTTTGACATCTATCGTCTTCCCGGTAAGCTCAGGATCGAGAATATTCTTTAAGTCGGAACCCTACTGATAGGCTTTGGGTGAGACGTCTCTCACCATCCCTTCGTGCTTGGCTACCAAAAACGAGGTTAACCCTGCGGTATAAACATCCACGAGGGCCGCAAAGCTGACCAGCACGGGCAGAATGGGTTGAAGGTTGATATAGCCGGTGTCGAGGGCTTTGCCATACGAGGCGCAGAGTAACGAAAGGTTGATATACGCCCCGAGGCTCGGAACCGAAGGTAGGGCAAATGACAACAAAAACGCGAATGCCACCGTCCAAACAATCTGATCTATGGTAATTTCGTACGAGGTGTATGACTTCAAGATGACAAAGAACGCGATGGTCGAAGTCATGGCGGTACCCGCACGGCCAAACATGGCAAACAGGGGCAGGTTCATGCCCCCTACCTTGCGGGGAACCCCCAAGTTCTCATGTGTCATGCGGGTCACAAAGCTGAGCGAAAAGAAGCTGTCCCCTGAAAAGAATCCGGCTAGCCCCGCGCTCAGCATGGCAAAAACCCACTTATAGGGGTTCACCTTACCGCCAAAGAAGTACAGAATGAGCGGAATCACGCCCAAAATGGTCACCGCAGTCGCCAAAGTAAGGACGACAAAAACCTGGGTATACAGCTGAATGTTCTGCACCAGACGGAGCTGAGTCAGCCAGGCGGCCGACAAAATCAGAACGCCCCAACTGAGAATTTCTACCAAGAAGGTGTTCATGTGGTAAAAGATGCGGGACAGCGAATTAAACAGGCTAACCGTCGGTTGGGTGATGGCACGGTCAAAGTGAAAGTGCAGGCCTAAAAAGAACGACAGGGCGTAAATGGGTAATAAGAAGTCCGAGCCCCCGGTAAGAATCTCGAAAGCGTTCTTGGGCACCAGCTTGATCAGGGTTTCATTCCAGCTCTTAAAAATGAGGGCCGACTCGTGGCGCGAGGCCAAGGGAATGGCTTCGGGGTTAAAGAGCAGAATCAGCAGGGCTCCCAACAGGACCAGCGCCAAAGAAATGATCATCATGTAACTGACACTGCGGACGACCAGACGCCACAGACGCTTTTCGCGGCGCAGTTCGTCGATGGCCATGGCTGCCGAAAAGAAAATCAGGGGGAACAAGGCATAACGGCCCAAGCTGAGGATAAAATCACCGACCTGAAGAAGAACCGCCGGCACCTCCTTGCCAAAAAATGGCAAAAAGATTCCCAGAAGCAGGCCCACGGCCGAACTGATAAGCAACTTGACCCAAACTTTCATGTGTCATTCCTTTTAGGAAATAAGCTGGCGAGAAGAGTTTTCTTTTCTTCAAAGACCGTCCAACGGCCTGGGGGTGCCACTTTTGTCTCACCGCGTGGGTGCGCTAGCAAGAACTGCGTATACGCTTCGGCCTGTGGTAGGGCGGATTCATAGGCCCAAATGGGGAGGTTTTTGCGACGCGCGGCGGCTAAAACTGACGTGATAAACCCCTTGGCCCCTTGGTAGATCAAGGCAAGCGGGGGCGGGAGTTCGTTCCGGTCTTCTTCAAATAAAACGAAAATGACCCGTAAGGCAGGATTGTTAGCTTGCAGACTGAGGAGTTCACGGGTGAGGAAGGTCAGGCCCTTGAGTCCCGTATCCAGAGATTCTTCTAAAAGGGCGGGGGGGGACTCTAAAAAAATCCCATCTTTTTCGAGGGTAAGAATAACCCACACTTCGTTAAGCGGGCCAAGCTTGTTGGCAGTTTGCCAGACCAGGTTTTTGGCAGAAACCGCAGAATTTCTATACCAGGGAACCGTGAGAAGGCGCTCATCTTGCTCAAGCGACAGCGTGGCTTCGCGTTGCCGGGGCGTTACCGATGCCCCTACACGAGCCCCTTGGTCCAGGAAAAACCGGGCAATTTCATTCCCCAGGTAGGTGTCCTTTCCTGTCACCAAGATTGTTTTTTCCATGGGGGCGATAGTATACTAAGGCCCGGAAATTGTCTATGAAAATTGCCTTAGCCCAGTTTAACCCCAAGGTCGGGGATTTTTCAGGTAACTCAGCCCAGCTCTTGGCGGTGGCGCAAAACGCCGCGCAACAGGGGGCGCGCTTGGTTGTTTTTCCTGAAATGTCCCTTTGCGGCTACCCGCCTCTCGACCTTTTATCCTTTCCGGCCTTTCTTAGGGAGTCCGAAAAGGCCTTGAGCCACGTGGCGCAGAACCTCCCCCCAGGGTTAGCGGCTGTTGTGGGCAGTGTGGCGCGCTCCCCTCAGGGCAGTGAAAAAACGTTGATGAACGTCGCCTTTGTTCTCTTGGATGGTCAAATCGTTTTTCAGCAGGCCAAACGCCTTTTACCAACCTACGATGTTTTTGACGAACGTCGGTATTTTGCGCCCGGTCACGCCAGCGTTCCCTTCGAGTTGGACGGCCTAAAGCTCGGTATCGCGATTTGCGAAGACCTTTGGTGGGAAGTTTCGCGTGATTTAGGTACCCCGTATGCCCATAATCCGGTCGAAGACCTTGTACACGCCGGGGTAGATCTTATCCTGTCGCCGTCAGCCTCGCCCTACCATGTCGGCAAAGCTCCCCTGCGTCACAATATTCTGCAGAGTATCGCCGAGAAATTTCAGGTATCTGTGGCCTACGTCAACCAAGTTGGTGGCAACGACAGCCTCATTTTTGACGGCAATAGCCTGGTAACCGATGCTCAGGGCCGCCTGGTAGCTCAAGGAGCCGCTTTTGCCCCGGACCTGGTGCTCTGGGAAACAACGGCCCCGGTCAAACCCTTACCCTTGCGTACCGTCTCGCCGTGGCGGGAATTGCGTCAGGCTTTAGCTTTGGGGATACGTGATTATGCCCAAAAAAGCGGGTTTACCCACCTTCACTTGGGGCTTTCAGGGGGCATCGATTCGGCGGTGGTCGCCGTTTTGGCGGTCGATGCCCTAGGCGCCGACAAGGTTACTTGCTTTGGCATGCCGAGTCGCTATTCGTCGAGCGGAAGCGTTGCCGATGCCGAGACTCTGGCGCGCAACTTGGGGGTTTCGTTTCAACTGATTCCTATCGAGGGGCCGTTTGCGGCGTTTTTAGAGGCCCTGGCCCCGGTGTTTCAGGGTACCACCCCCGGCGTCGCCGAAGAAAACCTGCAGGCGAGAATTCGGGGAACGTACCTGATGGCCTACAGCAACAAGTTTTCGTCGTTGTTGTTGACGACCGGCAACAAAAGTGAGCTTTCGGTGGGCTACTGTACCCTTTACGGGGATATGGCCGGAGGGCTGGGGGCCATTGGCGACCTCTTAAAAACCGAAGTCTATGCCTTGGCCCGCGAGATGAACGCTGAGGGGGAGCTGATTCCGACCGCAACCTTAACCAAGCCGCCCTCGGCCGAGCTGAGGCCCGATCAAACCGATCAAGACAGCCTACCGCCGTATGACGCTTTAGACCGCCTTTTGCAGGGGTATATTGTTAAGCACGAAAGCGTGAGTGACCTGGTTCAACACGGTGAAGACCCCGGCCTCGCCGAGCGCGTGCTCAAGCTAACCGCCCTGGCCGAGTACAAGCGGTGGCAGGCACCACCGGTGCTCAAGGTGTCGCCAGTCTCGTTTGGTATCGGCCGCCGTCTGCCTCTGGTGCGCTCGCTTTTTGAACTTGATCACCGCGTTGATTTTCAGGCCGGCAGGGCTTAAGGTAGAAGAATGACCAGTGACTCTTTGAAGTACCTTCGCCATGAGCTTCGCGGGTATTTGAATCACATCCTCGGCTATAGCGAAATTCTCATCGACGACTTAAAAGAGGCGGCCTCGTCGACACTTTTGCCCGACATTGAAAAAATCCGCGAAGAGGCGTTGAACCTTCAAACCGTGTTTCATCGCTCGTTTTACCGCGATTCCCGGCCTAGGGATCAGCTGGACACCGCCCTATTTAAGCGCAACCTTTTTGGACCCTTGTACATGATCATTGGTATGGCCCAGCGCCTTAAAAAGCTCTGCCAGGAGCAGGGGACCGATTACCTGCTTGAAGACGTTCTGAAGGTTCTAGACTCGGCGCGAAAAATCCTCGAGCTGATCGACCAAGAGATTCGTACCTGGGAGTCTAACCCGCGCTTTCCCCAAGAAGATACCAGCTTTATGGGCGGCACGGCGCAGGGCGTCACGCCCATGGCGCTAAAAGACCAAAATCTGGGCCGTATTCTCGTGGTCGATGACAACGAAATGAACCGCGATATTTTAATTAGGCACCTCGAGCGCCAGGGTCACCAGGTCGTTGCCGTCGAAAACGGGTCCCGCTGTTTGCAGGTTTTAAGCGAACAGCAGTTTGATTTGGTGTTGTTAGACATCATGATGCCGGGCCTGAACGGGTATCAGGTGCTTGAAAAGCTCAAGGCTGACGCGAGGCTTCGCGAGCTTCCGGTTATCATGATTTCTGCGCTCGACGAAATGGACTCGGTGGCACACTGCATTAGCTTGGGGGCCGAAGACTATCTGCCGAAATCGTTTGACCCCATTCTCCTCAAAGCCCGCATCAGCGCCATCATGGTAAAACGCCAGTACCGCGAGCAGGAACAAAAATACATCCAAGCCCTGATGGAAACCCAAACCCAGCTCGAAAAGGAACTAGCTGAAGCAGCAGAATACGTCCGAGGGCTTTTACCGCCGCCGTTAGCAAAACCGGAGTTGACGGCCCAATGGATTTTTCAACCCTCTGCCAAGCTGGGCGGCGACTGTTTTGACTATCACTGGCTGGACGAGGATCGCTTTGCCATGTATTTGCTGGATGTGTCCGGACACGGTATCGGCGCCGCCCTTTTGTCTGTATCGGTCATGAATGTGCTGCGGGCTCAAAGCCTTCCCCGTGCTGTCTTTCACGACCCTTCGGCGGTTTTAGGGGCACTCAACCTTAATTTTCAGATGGAAAACCAAAACAACATGTATTTTACCATCTGGTATGGGGTGTGGAACCAAAAAACTCGTCAGCTCACCTATGCCAGTGCGGGGGCCCCGCCAGCTATTCTGGTCAGCTCAGGTTCGGCGTGCACCGAGCTGGCAACCATGGACCTGATTATCGGGGTTGAAACCGATTACACCTACGAAAACCGCGAGGTCCATGTTCCCGAGGGCGCACGGCTCTACCTGTTTTCGGACGGGGTTTATGAAATCCGTAAGGACAATGGCAAGATGCTCGTCTTTCGAGAGTTTGTCGATTTACTCAGCTACCAGAGTCTGGATGCTGAAAAGGGTACAACCGTGAAGGCCGTCTATGACCAGATTCAAGGACTTGCCGGTCAGGACCATTTCGAAGATGACTTTTCGTTGTTAGAAATCGACTTTAGCTAAAGCTTGAGAGGGAAGGGGCAGAAGGAACACCAGCACTCGCCCTGGAGCGGCCACTCGCCAAGGAGCGACCGCACAAGCGAGCTTACGTTCTTATTTTAGGGCTTCTTCGTAAATTTCGTTGACCTTACCCCAGTTGATTACCGAGAAAAAGGCCTCGATGTATTCGGCACGGCGGTTTTGATACTTTAAATAGTAGGCGTGTTCCCAAACATCCAAACCAATAATGGGTTTCAGACCATCCAACAGGGGGCTGTCTTGGTTGGCCGTGCTATACACTTGAAGGGTCTTATCGGCCTTGAGGGCTAGCCAGGCCCAACCCGAACCAAAGCGGCTCACGGCGGCTTTGCTAAAGTCAGCTTTGAACTTGTCAAAGCCCCCCAGGCTTTCGATTCCGGCGTTCAGCTTGCCGGCGGGTTTTCCGGACTTGGCGGCGGGGGTTAAAATCTCCCAAAAAAAGCTGTGGTTGATATGCCCACCGGCGTTGTTGCGAAGGACGGTTTGTTTGTCGGTAGGAAGCTTGGCCAAACCGCGAAGCACTTCTTCAACCGACCAAGAAGCAAAATCCGTGTTCTCGAGGGCGGCGTTCGCATTGTTAATGTAGGCTTGGTGGTGCTTTCCCCAGTGAATTTCCATCGTTTGAGCGTCAATTGCCGGCTCTAGAGCGTTGAAGTCGTAGGGAAGCTTAGGAAGCGTGAAAGGCATAATACTCTCCTTTTACAGTCAGATATTCTGGGAATATACTATAATTAGGTTGGGGCGTCCAATTTTAGCCAAGGAGGTTGGTATGCACGATTTGCACAAACTCAGTCGACAAGAGAGGGTGTTTCTGGCGGGGGCGATTAAGGCCCTCATCCTGGCCGATGGCAAGATTGAAGAAGCAGAACTCGAGGAGCTGGATCAGATTGTCACCAAACTCAAGTTTGACGATTTTGACAGCTGCCTTGAGCAGTTCGAGCAAGAAGCGCGCCGTGAAGAGGGGTTTCGCGTGCTTGCCGAGAATATTTTTCATGAAGAGACCCGACGTTTAATTCTGGCTTTGCTTTGGGAGCTAGCTCTTCAACAGGGAGCGGCTCGGCCGGATGAAGTGGCTGTGATCAAAACCCTACAATCTTGGTGGAATTCTTGACGTGTTCTCGACGGTCTTGCTGGATTTTGCTACAGTAGGGCCATAATGAGAGTGGAAATCTGCTATGCGCGACCTCAACTCGACGGTCGTGGCGCCAAACTGCTGAAAAACATACAGGCGTCGGGGCAAATCCCGACCTTAAAGGCTGTTGAAACCTTAGATGTTATCCTTTTAGACCAAACCTGCGGCCTAACCGAAGCTGCTTTGGTCGGGGTTTTTGCGGACCCCGTGGTTCAGCAAGGCCGCTGTGACGGCACGGGCCCCAGCGTCAGCCCCTTGCCCGCTTGGACCCTTGCCATCGAAGTGAGTTTTAAGGCCGGTGTCACCGACCCAGTTGCTATTACGGCACGTGAAGCGCTGGGGTTTCGCCTACAAAAACCTTGGCTCGAAGAGGCTGTCGTACAAACGGCGGTTTTGTATCTGTTTGACCTGTCGACCGAGGCAACGCCCGACGAAATTGCACAACTGACAGCCAGACTGCATAACCCTTTGATACAACAAGCCATTGTCTTGAAACGCTCTGAATGGGCCCAAGGTCGCCGGTTTCCTGAACTTTACCCCGTGGTTAAGATTACCTCGGAAGGACGGGCTGAAACCGTACCCCTTACCGGGTTAGACGAGACCGCGTTGCTAAAACTCTCAAAAGACCGACTGCTGGCGTTGACCAAAGAAGAAATGCGGGCCCTGCAAGGGTATTATCTTGACCCCAAAGTTCAAAAAGCCCGTCGTGAGGCTGGCCTTTCGGTCGAACCGACAGATGTCGAGTTAGAAATGTTGGCTCAAACCTGGAGCGAACACTGCAAACATAAAATCTTTCAAGCCGAAATTGCTTATCATGATAAGGTCACTGGCGAGGCTACTCAGATCACCTCGCTGTACTCCACCTTTATCAAGCAAACCACCCGTGACTTGACGCCTGAACGTCCCTGGCTGAGGTCAGTGTTTCATGACAATTCCGGTGTTGTGGAATTTGATGATTCAACCTTAGTTTGTTTCAAAGTAGAAACCCACAATAGCCCCAGTGCCCTCGACCCCTTTGGCGGCGCGATAACTGGGATCGTGGGGGTCAATCGCGATATCTTGGGGACGGGGAAGGGGGCCAAACCCATCTTCAATACCAACTTTCTGTGCTTCGGTGACCCCAGGACCCCGGCTGAACAAATTCCCTCAGGCCTCCTACCCCCCAAAAAAGTGCTCGAAGGAGTGCATCGGGGTATTATTGAAGGCGGTAACCATTCAGGAATTCCCACGGTAGCAGGTGGGTTCCTTTTTGACGAAAGCTACTTGGGTAAACCCCTGGTGTTTTGTGGAACCGGCGGGGTTCTGCCCGCAAAAGTCCAGGGTGAAGATTCTACCGTAAAGCACATTGAACCTGGTGACCTAGCTGTCATGCTGGGGGGCCGTGTTGGTAAGGACGGCATCCATGGAGCGACCTTTTCGTCCCTCGCCTTGGATGAGGCCAGCCCCACCAGTGCGGTTCAGATCGGGGACCCCATCACTCAGCGCAAAATGTCAGACTTTTTACTTGAAGCGCGTGACCTTGGTCTGTACAAAGGAATCACTGACAACGGAGCCGGGGGGCTGTCGTCGTCGTTTGGCGAAATGGCCGAGGCGTCGAACGGCATCCGCTTAGATTTGGACCTGTGCCCCTTAAAGTATGCCGGCTTAGCGCCGTGGGAAATTCTTGTCTCAGAAAGCCAGGAACGTATGAGCTTGGCAGTGGCGCCCGACAAAATCGAGGCGTTTCTCAAGCTTGCTCACCAACGGGACGTTGAGGGGGCGGTCGTGGGGCAGTTCACCGCTTCGGGTTTTGTCGAAGCCTACTACCACAAGACTCTTGTCGCCAAAATTGCCCTAGAGTTTTTGCACGGCGGTTTGCCTCGGATGCAGCTGCGGGCCGTGTGGGAACCCCCTGTTCGTCACGAAACGCCCCTGGGGAACCCGGCCAACCTTAAAGAGCTCCTTTTAAAAGTCCTGGCGGACCCGGTCGTTGCCAGCAAAGAGAGCCTTGTTCGTCAGTATGACCATGAGGTTCAGGCCCGCTCGGTCGTTAAACCGTTTTGCGGCGAAAAAGCAGATGGTCCCACCGATGGTGCGGTTCTGCGGATGTACCCCTGGTCGCCCAAGGGCCTGACGGTCACGCACGGCGTTTGTCCCCGCTATGGAGATACCGACACGTACGCGATGGCCATGAATGCCGTAGATGAGGCCTTTCGAGCCCATATTTCGGTGGGTGGCGACCCCGAACGGGCCAGTGTCTTGGATAACTTTTGCTGGCCGGACCCCGTCGAGTCCGCCCAAACGCCTGATGGGCCGTATAAGTTGGCCCAGTTGGTTAGAGCCTGCCGAGGGCTTCGCGATGCCTGCTTGGCCTATGGTTTGCCCCTGATTTCAGGAAAAGACTCGATGAAAAATGACGCCGTCATGAATGGCAAAAAAGTCTCGATTCGCCCGACTCTACTCGTCTCGCTGATGGGGGCGATTCCTGACATTTCGCGGGCCTGCACCACCGACTTTTTAGAGGCCGGCGATTTGATTCTCTTGTTGGGTGAAACCCGACCCGAGTTGGCGGGTTCTATTGTCGAGAAAGTACTGGGACGTCAACTGCCAGGTACCCCCACCGTGCGCCCTCGGCGAGCGTTGGCCTATTACAAGACGTTGGCTCAGGCCCTTCGTCGCGGTTTGATTCGCAGTTCCCACGACCTTTCGGATGGTGGTCTGGCAGTGGCGTTGGCCGAATCGATGATCGGCGGCCGTTGCGGCGCCCAGGTGACGTTGGATGAGATTCCTGGATATTTTTGGCACCAGGCCAGCGATGCCGAACTTCTGTTCAGCGAAAGCCCGTCACGCTTTTTGCTCAGCGTGGCTCCCGGGCACTGGGAAGAAGTCCAAAAGCTCTTTAGCGGGGCACCGCTGTCGGTGATTGGCGTGGTCACGAGTTCCCCTCGGTTAGTCGTTGAAAGCCGTGGTAAGCGGCTCGTCGAGGCTGAGCTCGACGAACTTTTAACGGCCTGGAATGCGCTGGCCACTTTGGTATGAGGAAAAACATGATAAACGTAGGTATTCTAACCGGCTTTGGCATCAATGCGGACCTTGAGCTAGGACAAGCCTTCGAGATGGCGGGGGCCATCCCTCAGTTTTTACCGCTCACGTCGTTGATCGAAGACGCTCGCGCCTTAGCGGGGGTGCAGGTCTTGGCCTTTCCCGGAGGGTTTAGCTTTGGCGATCACCTTGGTTCTGGCCGAGTTTTTGGACAAATGGTAAAAAGCCGACTGAAAGACGAAGTTGATGCCTTGATTGCTCGCGGAGGCCTGGTGTTGGGCATCTGTAACGGGTTTCAGACGCTAGTCAAAATGGGCCTTTTACCGAACATCGAAGGAAACTGGACACCAACCGTGAGTTTGATCACCAACGACCACGGACTTTTTCAGGATAAGTGGGTAAAAGTACGATATAATGACAAAAGTGTGAGCCCTTGGCTTCGAGGTTTGCAAGAAGCGGACTTGCCCATCCGGCACGGCGAGGGCCGTTTTGTGACCTTAAATGAGCAGGTGAGGAAAGACTTGAAAGAGCGGCAGTTGATCGCGTTGACTTATGAAAACGAAAACCCTAACGGGTCCCAAGACAATATTGCGGGGATAACTGACCCAACGGGCCGAGTTTTTGGCCTAATGCCTCATCCCGAAGCCTTCACGTCACGCTTTCTTCACCCTCTATGGCGTAGGCGTCGCGAAGTAGGCCCCTTAGGGCTTAAAGTTTTTGAAAATGCTGTCGACTATTTGAAATAGTGGATAAAAATGGCATGAAAAGCGTGGAAGGGCGAAAGGTTACGAAGCAAGATCTCGAAAAAGAAATCTTTGATCTGAAGAATTTGCTTGAGATCAGTAAGAGCCTCACCTCCACCCTTGACTACAATTTTCTGAACGATTCTATCCTCTACACCTGTTTAGGCGCCTTAACGGTCATGAAGGCCGCGTTCTTTTCAAAGAAAAGCATAGATTCGGTGGATTATTCTTTGCACCGGGGCTTTTTGGGGTTCGAGATCGACCATGAGCGCGACTACTCAATACCCGAAAAAAGCGGTTTGATCGAATACATGAATACGCATTTTCAGTGTCATACCCTGCAAGAGCTTGAAAAAGTCTTGCCGCCAAGTCCGGAAATTGAGGTTCTGCGCAGTATTGACCCCACGATTATTGTCCCACTCAGAGCCAAGGGCGCAATCAACGGCCTTTTAATCTTGGGTGAAAAAATCGGGGGTACGGGCTTTGACGAACGCGACAAATCTTACCTGCTGAATATTGGCAGTTTTGCCGCCATCGCCATGTACAATGCTTTTTTGTACGATATGACCACCACCGACATGATGACGAAGCTCAAGCTGAAGCATGTCTTTTCCAATACCCTGCAAGAGCGAGTTCAACGGTGGGAAAAAGGCCGCCCGACCTTTTGCCTTATCATGCTTGATATCGACCACTTTAAGCGGCTTAATGATACCTACGGGCATTTGGCTGGCGATGAAGTGCTCAAGGCTGTAGCACGAACAGTACTCGATAATGTTCGCAATATTGATTTGGCCGCGCGTTACGGTGGTGAAGAGTTTATTATTTTAGTTCCTGAAACGGCCTTAGAACAGGCAACCGAGGTGGCCGAGCGTATCCGTCAAGCTATCGAAAGCATAGAGGTTCGCTTTAATGACCACCGCCTTTCGGTGACCGTTTCTTTGGGAGTTGCCGAGTTTCAACCGACCAAAGACCTCTCATCGCAACCTTTTATTGAACGCGTTGACCAGGCCATGTACCGCTCCAAAGAGGCTGGTCGTAACCGTGTTAGTTTAGCCGACTAAGACAGACGGCCTGAGAGCCAAACCAAAAGATTTTCAGCTTGTAGTTTGCCGAATTTTCTCCTAAACTGTCCTTATGCAGGATATTGATCAAGCGTCGTTAGAGCTCCATGAAAAGTTAGGAGGCAAACTCGAGACGGTACCCAAACGTCATGCGTCCAGCTCTGACGATTTGGCGTTGTTGTATACGCCAGGTGTTGCTGCTCCCTGTCGCGCCATCGCACGAAACCCCGAGGATGTTTACCGCTACACGGGAAAAAGCAACTTGGTGGCGGTTATTAGTGACGGAAGTGCCGTGCTGGGGTTGGGGAATATCGGTCCCGAAGCCGGTTTGCCAGTCATGGAGGGCAAGTCGCTCTTGTTTAAAGATTTTGCTGGCATCGATAGCATTCCCTTGGTTCTGTCGACGCAAGACCCCGACGAAATCATTCAAGTTGTCCGAGCCTTGGCGCCTTCGTTTGGGGGGATTAACCTCGAAGATATCTCAGCACCTCGTTGCTTTTACGTCGAAAAGGCTTTACAAGACTCGCTTTCGATTCCTGTTTTTCATGATGATCAGCATGGGACGGCCGTGGTGGTGTTGGCGGCCCTTATGAATGCAGCTAGCGCGGTAGGAAAACCACTGGCGTCCTTGCGGGTTGTGGTCAACGGTGCGGGTGCGGCCGGGACGGCCATTTCGCGGATGATTCTCAACGCTGGGGTAACTGACGTTGTTGTTTGTGATCGAGACGGTATCATTCAAGATTCTAACGAAAGCCTCAGTTCGGCGATGCGCGAGCTGGCGTTGGTTTCTAACCCCCGTCGCCTTAGAGGGGCGTTGCCCGAGGCCTTAAACGGGGCCGATGTGTTTATCGGCGTGAGCGCCCCTCGTGCGCTTCGCCCCGAATGGATTAGGTTCATGGCCAGTCAGCCTGTAGTGTTCGCTCTGGCTAATCCCGACCCCGAAATTCTCCCCGAGGAGGCTCTCAAAGCCGGAGCGAAGGTCGTGGCCACCGGTCGCTCGGATTTTCCTAATCAAATCAACAACGTTTTGGCTTTTCCGGGGATTTTTCGCGGTGCTTTGGATGTGCGCGCCACCGAGGTCAATCAAGAAATGAAATTAGCGGCGGCGCGGGCTATTGCCGATTTAGTTCCGCCCGAAGAGCGGGCTCAGGGTGTCGTGGTGCCTCGGCCTTTTCACCCCTCCCTTGTTTTTGCTGTTGCTTTGGCAGTGGCGCAGGCCGCCCAGAAATCTGGGGTAGCTCAACTCGACTTATCACGCGCCGATCTTGTCCGCAAGATTCAAGCCATGCTGGCACGTTCCAAGAATATCAATAGGCACCGGGAGGTGAAAGAGATGCCTGCTAACCATTATCAAGAAAAAATTGGCGAGGGATTGGTTCGCCTCGGTGTTCTGTCGTCTGGACAGTGTCAAGAAGTTCTCAGCTTGCAGAAATCGGGTGACAAACGCCTGTTTGGAGAAATCGCCCTAGCAAAAGGGTACGTGGATTTTGATACTCTGATTCACTACCTGCAGAACTCGGCGAAAAGGGAGTTGTAATGTTGGTTGAAGCCAAAATATGGACAGTGGCTAAAACCGATCAGGGGAATGCCGTGTTGGTAAAGCCCTTGACGGAAGAAAAAGCAGTTCCCATTTTTATCGGCCCGCTAGAAGCGCAAAACATCTTGCTGGGGCTGGGTGAAGTGGAAATTCCCCGGCCGCTCACCCATGACTTGATGCTTCATATGCTCAGAGAGCTCAAGACGAGCCTAGTTCGTGTCGTGATTCATACCCTATCTGAGGGTACTTACTACGCCAATCTGGTTCTGGAACAAGACGGCAAGCTGGTCGAAATCGATGCACGTCCTTCGGATGGTTTGGCTTTGGCGGTGCGAGCGTCGTGTTCGATTTGGATCGAGTCGGCTTTGGTTGAAGAAGCGGGAATTGACATTGATCAGCTTCAACAAGCCGCACCCCCGGCCGGCGAAACAGATGAGCTTGACGAGCCTGTTGAACGGGGAGCAACGCTTTCGGACGAAGAGGCTCCTGAAGCGGAACAGATTCTGGTGCGGCTTAAAGAACAGCTGGAAGCACTGGTCGCGCAAGAAAATTACGAGGAAGCGGCTCGCGTTCGCGATGAGATCCGCCGTCGAGAAGCACGGGATAACGGTTGATCGGAGGTTGTTGATTCATGAAGTTTTTCCACGAGTCCGCTTATTTAACAGGCGTTAGCGTACCTTTAGCGGCTTTGCGTTCTCGGCAGAGTACGGGGATTGGCGAGTTCCCCGATTTAGCGCTTTTAGCCCAAGTTGCCGCTCAAACGGGCCTCGAGGTGATCCAACTTCTTCCGGTGAACGATACGGGGTTTTCTACCTCACCCTATAATGCGTTAAGTGCGTTTGCCCTGCACCCGGTATACCTCAGGCTGGCCGATCTTCCCGAAGCTGATAAGGTGAAAGCCTCAGTTCAACAACTCCGAGAGGATTTGGAACCTTTGCCACGAGCACAGCTCGATGTCGTGTGGGGAAAGAAGCTTCCGGTTTTGCGGCAATTGTATGAGATGGCCAAGGCAAAGAAATCCTGGACGAAAGAAAAAGAGGCTTGGCTTGCCGAACGCCCCTGGGGTTTGGCGTATGTTGTTTTTAGCGCTTTGAGGGCGCGTTATCTGTATGCGGGTTGGCAGAGCTGGCCCGAGAACCGTGAGCCGGCAGGAAACCTTGAACGATTATTTCAAGAGAATAGCGACGAAGCCGGGTTTTATGTGTGGTTGCAAATACACGCTGAACGACAATTTCAGGCGGCAACCCAGGCCTGTCACCTCGAGGGGGTGGCGGTAAAAGGCGATATTCCGATTCTTCTCAACGAAGACAGTGCTGACGTGTGGTCGCATCCTGAACTTTTTGATTTGACGTGGCGAGCCGGTTCTCCGCCTGACGGCGAAAACCCCGACGGTCAAAGTTGGGGCTTTCCGTCCTTCAATTGGGACGTCATGAGCCGGGATTCTTATGCTTGGTGGCGAGAACGCTTGACCCATGCCGCGAAATTCTATCACGCCTATCGCATTGACCACGTGTTGGGCTTCTTTCGCTTGTGGGTTTCGTCGCAACAGAACTTTACCGGTCACCTGGGCTACTTTCGCCCCAGTCAGCCCCTGCGCCGTGAACAACTGCGTAACCTTGGGTTTGACGAGGGGCGTCTGGTTTGGTTGTCTGAACCGCATATCTTTGGGATAGAGATCCGAGAACGCTTGGGTGTCGAAGCGGAAACCGT
This sequence comes from Spirochaetales bacterium, assembly GCA_027451945.1. Taxonomy (GTDB): domain Bacteria; phylum Spirochaetota; class Spirochaetia; order JABEVK01; family JABEVK01; genus JABEVK01. The sequence goes on along the minus strand of DAIDHT010000036.1, from coordinate 300,345 downwards.
CGTCTCCTTAGCTTTACGTCAGGTCGGCGATGAGGACCTGTATCGGTTCAAAAGTACCCTGGGGGGTGAAAAAGCGATTGCAGGCCTGTCGGTTTCTGAGCATGCAAAAGCTATGCTCTACAGCTGGTACCGCAACCGCACGCTTTTAAAAATTGACGATGGGTTTTATCCGACCCCCTATTACTACTCGACCAGAGCGTATGAAAGTTTGTCCACCGAAGAACGTTGGAATTTTGAACGTTTGATTCATGAGGCTCGTGAAGCATCGTTCAAGCTTTGGGATGCCGAAGGTCGCAAGTTGTTGACGGTTTTGCGTCAGGCTACGGACATGTTGGTTTGTGCCGAAGATTTAGGGAGCATTCCTCCCAGCGTCCCCGGTGCCTTACGCGATCTGGGAATTCTGAGCTTACGAGTGTTACGGTGGGCCAGAAACTGGGACGCTCCGGGGCAACCATATTATTCCGTACAATCTTACCCGGACTTATCGGTGACAACTCCGTCGGTGCATGATACCTCGACGTTGCGGCAATGGTGGTCAGAAGAACCCGAGCACGGCGCCTGTGCGGCACTTGGTATTGACCACCTCGAGGGGGCAATGACTCCAGACATGGCTCGTCGGTTTTTCGCCGGCCTGCTCACCACGCAGTCCCGTTTGTGCATTGTACCGCTCCAAGATTGGTTTTTGTTGGAAGCGTCCTTTCTTGAAGAGGACCCCGCCCAAGAGCGAATTAATGTGCCGGGAACTGTATCAGCCCATAACTGGTCTTACCGAATGAAGCCCTCCTTAGAGGACTTGCTGTCATCTCAACAATTTATCACCGCGATGCAGGGTCTGCTCAAGGCTCGAAAGCATGATATCTAAGGAGGCTCTATGCCGTTTACGATCCGTTTGACCACCCTTGAGAAGAGTTTGACCTCAGGCGAGAAGAGTTTGACTGGAGGCCAGAAGGCGCCGCGTTCTCATGGACGTAACGTTACCATGGAGTTTCACATTTCACGTCAGGCTCGTGAACTCTACAACTTCGATCAGAGTTTGTTTTCTTTGACCGGGAACGTTGTGTTTCCTAACTACTTAGCGACACGAGTTTTTGCCAAGTCAATGAATGACAAAAAAGACTTGGCACGCAGTCCCGAGAAGGCCATTCTTCCCGGCCAGCTGAATGCGATGGGCCTCATCGATGAGATTCTTCACTACGTTGCCGAGCTTTACCGCGAGGAACTGGGGCAGGACGTTTTTGTGAGGTGTTTGGATGCGATAACCTTGTCCTTGGGGCGCGAAGCCACGGACGAAGTTCTGGCTCGGTTTGTACACCTGTTCCCGAATGTCGAAGTTTATCAAGGCAAGATTTCTGAAAGTGAGTTTTTGGCGGGAAAGTCTGGTTCGGTCAGTCATCGGGAAATGATTCTCGAAGAAATCCTTATGCTGTGGCTGGCCAATGCGAATCCTGCCTTTGGTCCTTATTTAGAGCTTTTTGATGATCGCGATTTGCGCTCTTCGACCAAGTATGCCGCGTTCCTTGAGGCGCTCAAGACCTTCTTTTCAAGCCTTCCGGCTTTTGGTCCAGACCACCAAACTTTAGTGGAAATGCTTCGGAGCCCCGCAGTTGCTGTTCCTTTTTCACTCTATGGCCAGCTCCAGTACATACGAGAGCGCTGGGGTCTGCTTTTAGGAAAGTTTCTCATGAAGCTTTTGGGGTCGCTTGACTTTATGAAAGAGGAAGAGCGCCTCTTTTGGAAGGGCGGGGGTTTAAAATCTGAAGGCTACGATTCGTCGCTCAGCTATGGTGGCCTAGATGACGAGCCAGAACGGTTTAGCATGGACAAAGAGTGGATGCCCCGCGTTATTTTGCTGGCCAAGAGCACCCTTGTTTGGTTAGATCAGTTATCAAAACACTATGGGCGTGAAATTCGCACCTTAGATCAAGTTCCTGACGAGGAAATTGATCTGATTGCGCGAAGAGGGTTTAACGCTCTGTGGCTGATAGGTTTGTGGGAACGCTCAAAAGCCTCGAAGAGAATCAAGCAAATGTGCGGAAACCCCGAAGCGGAAGCCTCGGCCTATTCGTTATTTGATTATGACATCGCCGGGGAGCTTGGCGGTTGGGATGCCGTGGGTGTTTTGCGCGAGAAATGCCGCAAACGTGGGATCCGCCTGGCCAGCGACATGGTTCCGAATCACACGGCCATGGACAGTCGGTGGATTTCGGAACACCCGGATTGGTTTCTTCAGCTTGACCAGTGCCCGTTTCCCAATTACACCTTCGGCGGAGCGGACCTTAGCCAAGACCCTTCGCTCGAGGTGAAACTCGAGGACCACTACTATGAACGCTCGGATGCCGCTGTTGTCTTTCTGCACCGTGACAAGCGAAGTGGACGGGTGCGTTTCATTTACCATGGCAATGATGGCACCTCAATGCCCTGGAACGACACAGCTCAGCTGAACTATTTGAATGCCGAGTTGCGCGAGGCCATTATTCAAGTGGTTTTACATGTCGCCAGGAACTTTCCCATTATTCGTTTTGACGCTGCGATGACTCTGGCAAAGAAACACATTCAGCGGTTGTGGTTTCCACAGCCGGGTTCAGGGGGCGATATTGCCACCAGGGCTGAACACGGCTTGACTCGCGACGCTTTTGACAAAGCTATGCCCATAGAATTTTGGCGAGAAGTCGTTGATCGAGTTGCTGCAGAAGTTCCCGACACCTTACTGCTTGCCGAAGCCTTTTGGATGATGGAAGGGTACTTTGTGCGAACCTTGGGAATGCATCGCGTCTACAACTCGGCCTTTATGCACATGTTCAAAAAAGAAGAAAACGAAAAGTATCGTTACACTATCAAGAATACGCTGGAGTTTGACCCCGACATTCTTAAACGGTTTGTGAACTTTATGAACAATCCGGATGAGGAAACCGCTGCGGTTCAATTTGGTACAGGCGACAAGTATTTTGGTGTGGCCACGATGATGGTTACGATGCCGGGAACGCCTATGTTTGGTCATGGGCAGGTTGAAGGCTTCCGAGAGAAGTACGGCATGGAATATCGGAGGGCCTATTGGGATGAGAAGCCAGATCAGGGTCTTATCGAGCGCCACGAACGTGAAATCTTTCCCCTGATGCACAAACGGTATTTATTTGCAGAAGTCAGGAACTTTTACCTTTATGATTTTTGGACTCCTCAGGGGACGGTGAATGAAAATGTCTTTGCCTATTCCAATGGCAATGAGTTTGAACGAGCCCTTGTTTTGTACAACAACTCCTATGAAAAAGCCGTGGGTTGGATTAAAACTTCGGCTGGCTATGCGGTAAAAAATCAAGACGGCTCAAAAAGCATGAAACAAACCGAACTCGGTGACGCTTTGCGTCTTCACCCCGACGATTCCTGGTTTGTTCTTTTGCAAGAGCAAACCTCGGGCCTTTGGTACATTCGCGCAAGTTCATCGGTTACAAGCTCTGGTCTTTACGTTGAATTGAATGGGTATCAACGTCAGGTTTTCTGGAATATTCAAGAAGTCCAAGATTCGGCGACTTACCCGATTCGACGACTCTGCGATGAACTGAACGGTAGTGGAGTCTATGATATTTCTGAAGCCCTGCACGACATGACGCATCGTACAGTTTACCAGGGGTTCTATGAAGTCTTTCAGCCCGCTGTTTTTCGTGCTTTAGCCGATGTCGCCTTGGCCAAACGGCCGCTTGACGAAGCCTTCCGAAACGATATTCAAGCCAAACTGTCCTTTTTCTTTTGGAGGGTACGAGATTTCACGGGCACTATGATTGATCCTTCTGCTGTGATTCACTCAGTCTTGGCCGATATCGAAGGTTGTTTCAGCCTTGGTAGGGTGGCCAGCTTATTCCAGGATCAAAAAACCTTAACAAAGGCCGCTGGGCTCTTGGATACTCGCTTACGGGAACCTTCGACGCTAATTTATATTTTCCTTGCGAAAGCTGTGCTAGCGAGAATATCTGAAGTCACCTCGGTTGCGGGGTCGGGGCCAAATTCCAAGGCAATCTTCGAAAGTTGGTACCTAGACCGCAAAGTGCTCCGCTTGCTTCTTGATTTAGGCGTACCTTGGGTTGACGCTCATAACGCTGTGCAATGGCTGAAAATTCTCATTGAAACTCGTGGATGGGCCAAGGATTTAGATCTGTCTTCGCGAAAAGAAGGCGAAGTCCTGACACGACTGGTTTCCCTGCTGGAAGTTCGGCAAGCCATGGGAGTTCATGACTTTGATGGAAAGGTATGGTTCAACAAAGAAGGGTTTGATTATGTGCTTTGGTGGTTCTTTGCCTCGGCCGTTGCAGAGACTTTAGCCGATAATAAAGACCTTCACGTTGCCGGCGACGCGATTAAAATTCTCTACCAGCTCATGGAAGATTGGAAGCTCAAGGCGGAAAACGGAGGGTTCCTTCTTGAAACCCTTTTAACTGACTCTGAGGCAGATTCTAAAGTGGGGCCGTCTGCAACACCTAAGACAAAGAAAAGCACAAAAAGAAAAGCAGAAGAGTAGATAATACAAGGCGTGTAGGCAAAAAGAGTGTAGGCAAAACGAAGGGGGCTGGCAGCCCCCTTTCTTATTTCAATTCCGTAGCTTTCTTGTGATTGACGATGAACCCGTGATTAGCCCTTGACTGCCCCCGCCGAGATTCCCTTGATAATAAATTTCTGCATCGCAAAATACAGGATAATAATCGGCGTTGCCGACATCACTAGCGATGCTGTCAAGGCTCCAAAGTCTTGAGTAAACTGGCCAAAGAAATTGAACTGAAAGAGAACCAGAGTCCCTTGCTTCAGAATAATATAGGGTAACAGGAAGTCATTCCAAACCCACAGGATGTCAAGAATCGTAATGGTGGCGGTAATGGGGGTGAGCAGGGGGAGGACAATTTGAAAAAACAGTCGTGTGTGACTAGCCCCATCCATCGAAGCCGATTCTTCAAGCGAATAGGGAATGGATTTGATAAAGCCATGATACATGAAGACAGCGGCTGGAGCGCCTAGACCCCAATACATCAACGACAAGCCCCAAATATTTTGAAATTGTAGATCGGTCGCCAATACGACCAGCGGTACCATGATGAGCTGAAAAGGAATGACGGTAAAGAAAGCGAAGATAGAAAAGATTACCCAGCTTGCCTTCGATTTTGTTCGCGCTAAAACGTAGGCCGCCATAGAGCTGATCAAGATAACTCCTGAAACACTAATGACGGTAATCAGAAGCGTGTTTAACAGGGATTGAAGAAAAGTATAGCCGCCCGCGCCCACTTGCTGTAAAACATTAATAAAATTGGCAAATGAGGGGTGAGGTGGGAGCCCAATGGGGTTAACAACGATCTCTTGTGTCCCTTTAAACGAGTTAATGAGAATATAGATTGTTGGGTAAACAAAAATCAGTGCTAAGAGGATCATGACAATTTCAAAAATGATCCAGCCAACCTGAATTTTTTTGGTAGGTTGGGAAAGGATAGAATTTTCTGAACTCATAGCTCAACTTCCTTCTTTTTAGTGAGAGTGATCTGAATGCCGCTGATTATGAGAATAACAGCCATCAATAGCACGGCTTTTGCTGTCGCCGCCCCGGCATGCTTATCACGGAACGCGTCGTAGAAGATGTTAATGACGACGTTATCCACACCTACCGCCGTCGAGTTGGAGGGATACAAGGCAAAAATGATGTCAAAAGTTTTCAACGCCCCTGCCGTACTTAAAAAGAGACAGATGGTGATCGCAGGAAAGATCATTGGCAAGATAACCTTTCTGAAATTTGTCCAGGCGCGTGCGCCATCGATCGAAGAAGCCTCTAGCAACTCTTGGGGGACGTTTTGTAAGCCAGCGAGGTAAATGATGGTGTAGTAGCCGACCCCTTGCCAGGTTGCAACAAGAACGGTCAACCAGGGGGCTATGTCGGGGTTCATGATCCAATCGGAATACCCTGTTAACTTTGGAAGCATTTGAGTGAAAATTAACTGCCAGATAAAGGCAACAATAATTAAAGAAAGAACGTTGGGGATAAAGAAAACTGATCGAAGGATGTTGCGAGATTTGATTTTGGTATCAAGCGCAAACGCTAACAGCAATGCGAGAATGTTGACAAAGAGGACGTTGAAGACTGTGAAAAAGATCGTGAATACCAAAACGCCCATGCGGATCTTAGCAGTATACCAATAGTGTGCGACGAGGTGTTTTAAATAGGCCTCTTTATAGGCATAATTTCCTAAGGTTTGTAGTTGCGCCAATCCGGCGGGCGCGATTTTATGGGCTTTGACAGGGCCTAGTTTCTGGATTAAGTCATTGACGATACCCGGTGCTTTTAACTGCGCTCCAGCATCAGTGACATCACCATAGAAATCATTATAAGCATCACCTACCCCAGGAATGGCAGCTAAAGCTACTTGAATGTCCGTTGACGACAGGGGAATAAAAGACTTGTTGAGTTCATAACCTTTGGGGGTAAGCGTGTAAGCCTGGCCAAGGAAAGCCAAATCGGCTTGATCATGAATATGGTTGGTAAAACGCCTTTGCCATTCGTTGATTGGAATTAAACGGATATTATCGAGGGGGTCCCCTTCTTGAAATTTCGCTTGGTGGTAATTCTGTGGAAAAAACTTTGGGTCGATGTTGCCGGTGAAAATGTCAGAATAGTTTTTTAATCCTATATTTTGAAAATCCGGGTTCACTATGCCCCGGGCAGAAAAAATCATTAATAGGCGGTAGCGGTCCAAGCCATAAAGATCATGGCGTTGATACATTCCAGCCACAGTGTTTTTTGTATAGTACTTGAGCAACAATGCCCGGTCTGATGGGTTTGGGGTCTGATCAAGGACCTTCTTTTCGAACACCGGAATACTAATTTGTGCCGGGGTCCAAGGAGCTGTTCCGTCCCAGTTTGTTGTTGACAGCCAAAATCCTTGTAAAAGAGGAAGAATCGCAAAGAAAAAATAGAACGCCAATGCCGGCAACAAAAAGAGTATAAAGTTCGACCTGGATTTCCACTTATTAATAACCATAGAGCACCTCGTTGAGTGTATGCCAAGGGAAGCCCAGAAATCGCTTCCTCAATGTTTCGGCGAAAAAGAAGGAAGGCGAAGGAAGGCCGAAGCCTTCCTTCTATAGCTTATATCGTAAAGATCACTTAGTTTTTGTAGTTTTCTTTCCAGGACTTATTGATGCTGGCGGCGATTTGATCGGGAGTCATTTTGCCCAGAACATAACCGAGAGCCCCATTTTTCATGGCATTTTCCCAGGTGGGGTCAGGAGCCAACGAGAATTCCCAGGAGTAACTGCCCAATTTGCTTTCGCTGGCAGCGATGTCGCCAAAGGCAGGGGGCATACTGCTCAGGTCGGCATCTTTGAAAGCCGGGACGAGCTTGAATTCGCCAGTCCAAATCTTGATGGCTTCGGGAGTAGCCAAGAAGTTGAGGAACTTTTCAGCAGCAGCTTGTTTCTCGGGGGAAGACTGAGTCGACAAGACGAAAGTAGAGTCGGCCGAAGAAAAGAACTTGTTGTCAGCCGGATTGTTTGACCAAGTGAAGGGGAAGAACCCGATATCAAAATTGGTGTTGGCGGCTTTTTCAGCGGCAATTGTGGGGTTGATGAACCATTGACCTTGGACAACCATGGCTGCTTTGCCTGAAGCAAACTCAGCAACTTCTTCATTCCAAGCATTATTGAGGGCATTCTTGCTCATGTTGGAGTGGTACCAATCCATGATGCGGAACATGGCTTTCAGGTCAACAACTTTACCCCAGTCTGCTTTACCTTGATTCATGTCTTCGGCAAATTTCGCAATTGCTGCAGAGCCTTTGAGGCCGTCATAGCCCTTAGCACCCAGCATTGAACCATGCAGAAGTTCCATGAAGTGACCAATCGACCAGTTTTCTTTCAACAGGCCAGCAAACGGAATAATCTTGTTTTTCTTCAAAGTCTGCGCTACTTGTTGCAGTTCGAGGTAAGTGGTGGGTACCTTGAGGTTATATTTGGCGAAAATTGCCTTGTTGTAGAGAATACCCAGGGTTCCAACATCAGTGGGAAGGGCAATGATTTTGCCCTGGTAAGTCACACCATCGAGAAGATCCGGGTTAACATCCTTGATGACCGGCAGATTGGTCAAATCTACCGCGTAACCTTGTTTTGCCAACTGGAAGTCTGCTGCGTAAGCGGGCGATTGAATAATGTCGGGCAGTTTACCGGCCGCAGCGGCGGCAGCCTGGGCGGCGCCACCATCATTGGGGGTAATTTCCGTATTGATGACGATCCCGGGGTTGGCTGCTGTAAAAGCATCCGTGAGGTCTTTGAACTGCTTCGCGATTTCCTGCTTGTACAGGCTTAACCGAAGAGTGATGGTTTTGGGGGCGGGTTTCGAACACGCCGCAACTCCGAGGCCCAGAAGGGCCACTGTGGACATCGTAAAAAGTGCTTTTGAGAAGCTCTTCATGCGATTCCTCCTTTTGGTGATTTACTCCCACTGACATACACACGTGTGCAATAAGAGTAACCTCATTGTAACCCCGTATGGACGGTTGTCAAGAGTTAAATACAAGAAAATACGGGGAGGTGAGTGGCCCGGGGCGCGCGGGAATGCTCGGTTAAGATTTTTTCTTGACGTTTGTCAGAAAATCCGTTTAGTCTCATGATGATTTCGTTTGGTAGCATCTGGGTGGCTACATGAGGAGCGACTTGGTTATGACGATAAAAGATATTGCTCGCTTGGCAGGGGTCACGCATTCAACAGTCTCACGAAGTTTAAATGATAGTCCACTCGTTGCTACAGAAACAAAAGAAAAAATTAAAAAATTAGCAGCTGAGCTAGGTTATGCGCCCAATACCTTTGCCCGGCGTTTAGTGACAAAAAAAAGCAATACCCTGGGTGTTTTCTTTCTTAGTCGTGCAGAAATTAATTTTATGGAAAACTTTGGTACACAATTTCTTGATGGAATTGCGACGGCGTCGTCAAATAATGGCTATGATCTTCTCATGTTTACCATGACAAGGGACCTGTCTAATCAGAAGTCATATATTCGCTTATGCCAAGAAAAACATGTTGAAGGTGTTATTTTTATAGGCATGACGTCAGATGACCCTCATCTTGCCGAAATCGCCGCTTCGCAAATCCCTGTTTGCATTATAGACTTTGAACTGAAAGGCGATAACGTGGGATTTATCAGTTCGGATAATGACCAAGGTATCCGGCTGGCCTTGGATCATTTATGGCAAAATGGTCATCGGTCAATAGCCCATTTGAGTGGACCAGAGGTATCTCCCGTGGCGATGATTCGCGAGGATGCTTACCGCCGATATATGACGGCACACGGGTTAGAAAGCAAAATCAAAATCCTCCGAGGTGACTTTACCAAGGACAGCGGGTACCGTCGAACGCAAGAAATGATTCGTCAAGGCAATCTTCCTACTGCTGTGCTGTCAGCAAATGACTACATGGCCTTGGGGGCAGTGAAAGCACTCAAGGAGCAAGGGTACAAGATTCCTTCTGATGTCAGTATCATTGGCTATGATAACGTTTTAGCTGGAGAGTACTCTGACCCCGGCTTGACGACAATCGGGCAAAATCCCATTGAAATGGGGGCGTCTGCGGTTCAGTATTTGTTCGACAAGCTAAAGGGCGGGGCGCCTTCGCCTATCCATTTGATCAATCCTAATTTGATTATTCGTGATTCGGTTCGCCCGATACCCATAAGATAAACCAGGTTTTAACAAGATAGACCAGGTTTTAAGGGCTGAGCCATTTAAAGGCCCAGGACGCTTTCATGATCAACTACTTAAGTTTTCTCGATTTTTGGGCGATAATGAGATAGTATCTATAGTGAAAGGAGAAAAACCATGTCGAACCCCCCGCAGTCAAAAAACAACGCGCCCTTGGTTGTTGCGCTGGTTATTGTCGTCCTCCTTGGTTTGGGAATTGCTTTGTACTTTGCTTTTTTTGCAACACCTGTGAAAAAGGCCCCTGCACCAACTCCAGTAGCGGTTCAAGCGACCCCTCAGCCAGTAGCTCCCGAGGCGACCCCTGCGTCGACACAACCGAAAATTCTGGGCGTTCATCAGGTCGTTCCCCGGGATACCTTATGGTGGATTTCTGATAAATGGTACAAAGACCCTGTGTTATGGCCTTCGATCTATGAAATCAACAAAGCGCAGATCCACAATCCCGACCTGATCTATCCCGGTCAACGGTTTGATATTCCAGCATTGGTAGGAACGACAGGTAACCTTTCACAGGACGATTACTCGTTACTAGCTAAGGGCTACCTTGAGGCTTACCGAGTTTACAAAGAAGCGGGCAAGAAAGATGCGAGCCAGTACAAAACCGCTGGAGAACGTTACCAAGCAAAAGCCTCACAGTAGCTCCACAACGCGCAGTCCGCTAAAACCGCAGTGGGCTTCGTTGATTCTTTTGGAATTAGCCAAAGAAAGTTTTTAACAGAACGGGTAGCGTGGCGTACATGCCAATCGTTGCCCCTACTGTTGAAAGCAAAACGACAAGCAGAATTCGTAAAACCCTATTGCGATAGAAGCCCCTGAGTGAAGAAGAGTCTGCGGAAAGGTTTTCTAAATCACGGACTCGTGGTTTGCGCAGCGAAGCTTCGGAAGTGCCGGTAAAATAAAAGACATGAACCAAGGGGTGGAACAGAGCGGCCACCGGAGCTGTAATTGCCGCAACGAGAATTGTCACCGGATGTGCCAACGCTAACAGTGAACCCAGGACCGCAAATCCTGCCGTTGTTAAGGCGACACTGGCCAGGATAGGGAGGAGCGCTGCAGTTCCTTTCACGAGAATGCCCGTTACAATTAGTCCAATTATCGCGGCAGGGATTAAAAAGGGCCATATTCGACTCCACCAGGGCGGTGGTGGAATCACGTTGATGTCGGTCACATCGGCTGTGGATACTCCGGAATGAAGATCTTTCAGAACACGGGACATACCAGGAACATGCCCGGCTCCTACCACGACTACAACTTTTTTGCCAACAGACTCGTACAGTTTTGAAGCAAGATACCGGTCACGCTCGTCAATGAGCACGGATTTGACAGTAGGAAGCTCTTTTGCCAATTCATCCATCATATGGTCAAGTTCATTTTTCTTTTTTAGAGACTCAATATCCTGTTCTTCTAAGTTCTTGTCAGAGCTGAAGACAGAACTGAGCAGTAAGGCCAAAAGTTTGTTTTTTCCCCATAGACTTGAACGTTTCCATGCGCGACGTAAGGTAATTTGAATTTCGCGGTCAATCAGTTCAAAGGGAATGTTTAGTTCTTGAGCAACTTGAACAGCTGCCAACATTTCTTGACCGGGTTTCGCCGCGACGTTTTCGCCAATTTTCTTCTGAAACGAAGAAAGCGCCAAATTGGCCAGTAGGAGAAACCCTTGACGCTTTTTAAGAACATCAAAGATATCGAGTTTTTCCCAAGTTTGGGGTTCTGCAAGCGAGCGGTAACGTCCCGCATCAAGCTCTACCGCAACAAGGTCGGGTGATTCGGCGCGGATGACCTCGGCAACTTCTTGGATGCTGGCCTGTGACACGTGGGCTGTCCCAATAATAATGTATTCCCGTTCTCCAAGAATAAGCCGGGTTACGGTGTCGCTCATAAAGTTACCTCGTGAATATAGTGGTCAATGGCGGCCCGAAAACGCTCGTATAAATCATCCGGGCCCAAATATTTTGTTAACGAAACTGTTCCGCCGCCCATGTGGTTATGGCCACCGCCGTAACCTATACCTTGCAGAGCTCGCCTGACAACTTTGCTAGCCGCTAAACCAGGGTCCTCACTACGGACTGAAATCTTGATTTCCCCTTGGTTCAGCCCAGCGACGACACTAAAGGCTACTTCATGAAATCTGAGGTAATCATCAGCCATAACGGCAATGGTATCAGCATCAGTTTCTTTTGAGATGAAGGTAAAGCAAAACCCTTTGTAGACACGAAGGTGTTCAAGGCCTTCGCGGAAAATGGGGACATTGTGGACCGAGAGGGAATTATTGAGCAAATAGTTGCCAGAAATCCAATCGGCGCGAAAGTACAAAGCGGAAAATGCGTCTAAATCGGCTTGAGAAACCCCGCGGGTTAAGTAGTTGGTATCCATCATAATTCCCATCAAAAGCACGGTGGCGGCATTTTTGGTAGGTTGAAAGCTTGACGCAGCAAAATATTCATAAATGAGTGTCGAACAGGAACCGTAGTGACTACGAACGTCCCAATAGAGGGCTTTGAGTGGCACGGGAGGCAGGGGGTGATGATCAATGACCCCCACGATGGTCAGATCGGGAATAACGGTCACATTTTTATTACCGGGACAGCTATCAACGAGAATGATTTGGTCTTGAGGTTCAAGGGTGAAATCTTTAATTCTATGTACAGGAATAGACAGGGTTCGTATGGTTTCTCCTAAGGAAAAACCCTGAATTTCTTCTCCGTAGATAATGTAGGAGGTTAAACCGTAAGTTTCAAAAAGGCAGTACAACCCGTAAGCGGCAGCAATGGCATCAAAATCGGGAAAGTCATGGGTTTGAACGAGAATTCGACGCCCTGGCTGAAGATGTCTCACCAGGGCGTCAAAAGATTTTTCATTGTCCTCCACGTTACGGACCTAAATCCTTAAGCCATTGGCGCGCCATGCGAATCTCGGGAATATTGTGTGCTTGGTTGTCCGCTACTGACTGAAAGGCCGCACGAGCGGAATTGATATCTTTAAGGTAGACATATTCACAGCCTTGATAGAATCTTAAACGAATTTTTGTAGCTTTGTTCTTTTCTTTTGAAAGCATATCATTGAGGGCAAAAGCCTCGGAGGGAGAGTCGAGAAACCGGAACATCTCGTTGATCGAGGTACCCATGGGATACCGTATTGCCGCGTTGTTAATAATGGACACGGCTTTGGAAGGTTGCCCTTCAAACCGGTAGGACAAGGCGGCAATGATAGGAAACGCATATTCACCAGGATATTGAAGCGCCGATTTTTGGGCTAATTCTGCCGCTGTTGCCCAATCTTTGTATTGAAAAGCGAGCATAGTAGAGGGCGGATAGGCGTAAAGGAATTTGGGCTTGTTTTTGAGAATCCAGCGATACGCCGTCCAGGCTGCATCAGTATCATTTTTACTGTCAAGAATTTGAGCCCTGTACCAGTGTCCATAAAAGTTCTGCGGATCGAGTTTAAGAACTTCGTCCGTGTCCGCTAGGGCATCATCAGGTTTGTACAGGTGAAGCCACTCCATACGGGCTCGATCGAGGTAGTGCCAAGGATCTTGAGGTGCCAAGGAAATGGCTTGATTTATGTCTTCTTGAGCCGATTCCCAGTTGTTGAGTTTTTGATCGACGAGGCTTCGGGAAGCATAGGCTTCATCATCTTGAGGGTTGAGTTTAACCGCCCTATTCAGGAGCCCTTCGGCTTCTTTCCACTTTTTTGCAGAAATTCGAATTTGAGCCAAGCCTAAAAGAGCTTCGCCATTTTCTTTGCTCGACAAGGAACTCTGAAAGTCAGTTTCTGCTTGTGCAGAATTCCCTTGCGCCAAAGCAATTTGACCTTTGAGGGCTAAAGCTGAGCTGTTTTTGGGGTCATGGTGAAGGAGGGTTGTGAGATAAGTCTCACTTTGCGGCATATTCCCCTGGGCTGTGCTGATCAGAGCAAGGGAATAAAGGGCATTAACATCATTGGGATCGCGTCCCAAAAGAATATGAAAGGCACCAGCCGCACTGTTGAAATGCTGAACAGCGAGTTCAAGCCCCCCGTATTGAACCAAATCAGACCGCGATAGGCTATCTAAAGAACGATGATGGTCTTTTAGAGTCTGTTTTGCCGCAGCCAAAACGGTAGGTGCATCTTGAGGCCCGTGATACCGCGCTAAATCGGGGGCAAGCAGATTTTCAGACGAGGAAGGTGAAGCCGGGGGTGTTTGGGGTGGGGGCGCTGTAGTAGCGGGGGGGGCGTTCACCGGTGAGGTAGCACAGGCGGTGATCATTAAAAGAACAAGGGCCAGCGGAAAAAAGGTCAGCCAAAGTTTCATGCAAGTATCTTATCGGAACTTGGCGCGGTTAAGCAAGGTTGCCATTTTAAACTTGGGTAGGTAGAATAACGACTATGAGAAAAAAGCGTCCCGTAGGATATTTTCTATTGCCCTTATTGTATGTTGGTGTGATCCTCGGGCTGATGGTTCTTCAGTTTTCAAAGAGCGAATCGTTTTTACAGTCGTGGGGCGATTGGACAGTAAGTGGTCGAGCACCGTCTTCACGGGGATCAAGTGCCCATGATTTGTTGGATTTTCAAATTCGTGGCCAAGGCATGAAGTTTACTTTTTCAGCTGCACGACCGGCTGTAGTGATTGCCAACGATGGAACAGCTTTAAAAACTCGTCCTGTACGGTGGACACGCAATGCCGAAGGGGTCAATGTACTCTTTCAGGATGGAATGCGTCTTGAGTACCTCAAAAGCTCCGGGGCGAACCATGAAATCGTTATTCAGCCCTACCTCCCGGAATCGTTGAAAACTGCCTCGGCAATTGTCTTGCCCTTTTCCCTCGAAAAGGGTTTGTCAGCGGTTCGAGATCCTTTCCTCCCTATGCTCACCTTGGGGCAGGGACCGCAGGTGACTGTTGTTTCGCTCGACGGGGGCGGGGACCTTATCACTGAAGATAATTCCTTCTTTTTAAGAACTGGGAGAACCATTCACCCGATTCGGATTGAGACCCTCAAGTCTGGACTTGATCCGCTAGCTCGTTGGGTAGGGGCTACAGCGCCTCCGCAAGGAGTAAAAAGCCTCATGGGTTCGTATTGGGCAAAAGCCTATGCGGGGTGGTCCAACGGCCGTTACCATGGTGGGGATTGGGATATGGGAAATGGTAATACCCGCTTTTCAGAGGTTTTGGCGGCGGCTTATCTCCGCGAAGCTTTCCTCAAAGGGGACTACGACTCGGCCATCGACAAAGCAACTGCCGATGCTAAAACCTGGGGCTTTCGCGCCATGCCTTATTTTGGCAATCTGATGGACACCACGCAGGCAAAGCGTGTTAAGGTAGAGTTAGAGGCTTCTCAGTCTTCTTTGGATTGGACCAACCCTAACCTTGTTCGAGATGCTCTTTTTTATGGTCCTGATGGCTTTGCGGATCAAGTGAAAAAAGCCCTGTTGAATGACCCTTTGCCTACCAGCTGGGAGGGGCGTCTAGGGTATTGGGCTAACCTTTTATACTTGGCGCAATCGGACGCCAATGGAAAGTGGCTTGCTCGTTCGTCGGCCGTGGCTTCTGCTGTACTCAGTGGGTTACAGCGCGACGAAACGCAGGTGTTTTGCCCCGCCTCGGGTGGTGGTCAAAACCTAAAGGCAACCATGATTCTAGGGAATTTGTTGGCCAAATATGAAGCGCTGAGCAAAGAAACGACGTATTTACCCCTGGCGCAAAGTCTCATTGCGCATGTCTTGGCACAAACGGATAAGTGGGGCCTTTTCCCTGAGATTTTAGGAGCGAGCTCCTCTTCAAGCATGGTGCGGCCTGAAGAACTCTTCGAAGAGATTTCGCCCGATGCGCTTCAGGAATATCCGTTAAATGCCCCTTCGTGGCCTGCCCCCGCCTTTTTACGCGCCCCTTCACAGGTTAAAGCGGCTGTAATTACGCCTACGCAAGCAACTTTTAGTTTTAAATTTCCCGTGGGGCACTCGGAATACATCTTAATTCAAGGTGTGCCTACGTTTGATCACATTCTGATGCACGGTATACGGTGGCGAACAGACCCTGATTTCCAAGACTACTCTGATGGTTGGTTCTACAACTCCGGGACAAAAACTCTGTATGTGAAAATCAAGCATCGGGTAGAAACCGAGGACTTGGTCATCGTATTTACGCCGGATTCTGGTTCTTCTTAGGGGAACTTATGAAGCTAACCGTTGTAGTCATCGTAGCGGTACTCCTTTCGGGGGCGTGCGCTACGACTGTTAAACCAACACTGTCCGTCAAAGCCCCGGTGTCCAACTCTCCTCAAAAGCGTACAGTGGCGCTTACACCGGGGGTCTATGCTGTCCTCGAAGGGCAACAAGCTTGGGTTACTTGGGTTTTGAAAGTTTCAGCAGTAGAAGTAGGTTTGGGGGGAGATTTTGAGCATTGGGATCCCGCTAAGGTTGTCCTGCTATCTCCGGTGAAAGCACCCCAAAGCGATCTGTGGAGTGTTACCCTCCCGTTTTCTCCTCGAAGTGTGATCTTTTACAAATTTTATGTTAACGGCATGTGGAAAGAAGACCCCCACGCCCCCCTTACCGTTGACGATGGTTATGGAGGGCATGAAGGAAAAGTTATTGTTGCAGATTTGCTAGCGAAGCAGGATTCTACTCTCGCTAGCAGCAACAAGTAATTAGCACAATTTTGCCAGGTTCTCGGCAGTTAGACCTAAATGAGCCGCCACTGCGGCACCAGGTCCTGACTCGCCAAAGCGATCCAAGCCTAAGACGTTGTCAGCTAAGCCCTTCCAACCCGTAGTGATTCCGGCTTCGGCCGCAACAACCTTGGTCCCTTGGGGGACGAGTTTAGCCCAATGGTTCGGGTTCTCATGTAAAAGTTCCCGACTCGAGACAGAAACAACTCTAACACGGCGCTGGGTGAGCTTAACCGCTTCAAGCGCGAGGTTGACCTCAGAGCCTGTCGCGAGAATGACTGTTTCAGGTTTGTCGGTGTCTTTAACGATATAACCCCCCTTCTCGAAATCCTCTTTCCAGTTGGCCGGTTTTTCATAAACCTTCAAGTTTTGTCTGGTTAATAAGAGAGCGGAGGGGCGGTGGGTTTGCTTCAATGCCAGCTTCCATGCCAGGAAGGTTTCTTGCGCGTCTCCGGGCCGAAGAACAAGCAAGCGCGGAATAGCGCGAAGTGCTTCTGCATGCTCAATGGGCTGGTGGGTCGGTCCATCTTCACCAACAAACAGTGAGTCGTGAGTAAAAACGAAAAGCGACGGGAGACCCATGATAGCCGACAAACGGAGCGGCGGACGCATATAGTCCGCAAAGACCAGGAAGGTTGCCCCAAAAGCGCGAAGTCCGCCATGGAGGTTCATCCCATTAACAACGCCGCCCATACCGTGTTCACGTACCCCGAAGTGGAAAGTTCGACCAAGACGATTTTGGGCCGAATACTCACCAAAGGGTAGAGCGGTATTATTTGAAGGAGCCAGGTCCGCCGAGCCTCCGGTTAAACCAGGCATGACTTTGGCGAACGCATTCAAGCTCTTGCCACCAGCCACACGAGTGGCGACAGCCTCGCCCAAGGCAAAGCTGGGTTCTTCGGCGTAATCCACTAAGGTTGTTGGGTCAGCAAAAAATTTGTCCCACTTGGCCTTTAGCTCAGGGTTGACTTTGGCCCAGGCCGCAAAGGTTTTTTCCCATGTCTCACGCGCCGCCTTCCAGGGAGTGGCTTTTTGTGCGGTATAGCGTAACGCCTCGGGAACAATATAAAACTGCTCGTCTTCAGGTAAACCTAAGTTCTTCTTGGTCGCTTTGATTTCCTCTGCACCTAGGGGGGTCCCGTGGACGTCGTGCGTACCCGCTTTATGGGGAGAGCCAAAGCCAATAGTGCTGGTGAGAATCAACAACGAAGGGCGTTTCTTTTCGGCTTTTGCCTCGCTGATGAGGGTCATCATCTGTGAAATATCGTGGGCACTCCCTTTAAGCACTTGCCAGCCGTAAGCTTCAAAGCGTTGGCCGACATCTTCGGTAAACGCAATATCCGTATGACCTTCGATGGTGATGCCGTTGGAATCGTAAAACACAATGAGCTTACCCAATTCTAAGTGTCCGGCTAACGAAGCAGCTTCGGCACTGACCCCTTCCATAAGGCAGCCATCGCCGGCAAGAGCATAGGTGTAATGGTCAATGACAGTGTGTTCGGGAGTATTAAATTCGGCCGCAAGTTTGGTTTCGGCAATGGCAAAACCCACAGCGTTGCTGAAGCCGGCCCCTAACGGTCCTGTCGTTGTCTCGACGCCTACAGTCCAACCATACTCGGGATGGCCTGGAGTCTTACTCCCTAATTGACGGAATTTCTTCAACTCCTCAAGGGGTAACCCGTAGCCGGTAAGGTGTAGAAGCGAGTAAAGCAACATTGACCCATGGCCCGCCGACAAGATAAAACGATCGCGATCGATCCATTGGGGCTGAGAAGGATCATGTTTTAGAACTTCACCGTACAGTAAGGCCCCCAGATCGGCACACCCTAGGGGCATCCCCGGGTGGCCTGAATTGGCGGCCTGAACAGCGTCCATGGATAGAGAACGCACAGATGCCGCCAAGGCCTCCAAAGAAGAAATCTCCATATTACCTCCGCGATGGAGATAATTTACCGCATTACCCCGAGAATTCATAGCAAAGAATGTCAGGAATTCTTAGGTTTCCTTCTCGCGATCAAATCCCGTTTAGGAGCGCTACGTTCCATACGCCGTTCTTGTTCTACCTGACGATGAAAAACGTCTTGCGCTCTCAGCTCATCCTGCAGGGTCCCGTCATCTGTCAAACCGGGTTGGCGCCGGATCCAGTTGCCCTCGCTGGTTAAAACTCGTGCTTTGACGTTATCGTGCAGCCAGACCTCAACAGCGCTTTTAATACGCTCTTTGAGTGGCGGATATAGGATAGGGAACATCAATTCCACACGGCGTTCCAGGTTGCGAAACATCCAGTCAGCGGAAGACAAAAAGACTTCTTCCGTTTCTCCTGCCTGAAAAATAAAGACACGGGCATGTTCCAAGTAACGGTCGACGATGCTGATGACGTGGATGTTTGCACTGAAGTCTTTTCCGGGCACTAGCATACAGATACCCCGAACGTTGAGGAGAATATTTACTCCCGCCTGACTGGCCCTATAAAGGGCTTGGATAATATCTTCGTCCGCCAACGAGTTCATTTTTGCCCGTATTCGGCACGATACGCCTTGGCGGGCTTGCTGGGTCAGGCCTTCCAGTTGCGATAAAAGTTTCGACTTGAGGTTGTGGGGGGCCATGACCAGGTAATGCATCCGCCCAATCGAAGAGTAACCCGTTATGGCGTTGAAAAACTGCGCTACTTCAAAAGTGTAGTCCGAACGCGCCGTGAACAGGCCAAAATCCCCATAGAGTTTAGCCGTTTTCTCATTGTAGTTGCCGGTCCCTAAATGAACATAACGTCGTATCCCATCGCTTTCTCGGCGTACGATAAGTAAAGCCTTGGCGTGGACTTTTAGGCCCTCAACACCGTAAATGACAGTGCAACCGGACTGTTCAAGGGTACGGGCCCAGCTGATATTCTGCTCTTCATCAAAGCGTGCTTTTAGCTCGACCAGGACCATCACCTGTTTGCCTTCGCGCGCCGCTTGAGCTAACGCATGGACAATCGGAGAATCGCCAGAGGTACGGTAAAGCGTCATGCGAATCGCGAGAACGTCGGGGTCTACGGCGGCTTCTGAAAGGAGCCGAATTACGGGCGTGAAAGATTCATAGGGTAGAAACAATAATCGGTCTTCCGTCCGGATCCAATCCCAAATATCCTCATCGTCGGGAAGGGGGCGGCGAGACTCCCAAACGGGGAACTTGAGTTCGTCATAGCCGCTAACCGTGGCCAAACTGAATAGGTCCTTAAGGTTAAGGGGGCCGGGAATGGGAAAAACGGCATCGGCGTCGATGTCGAGGGCCGCCGTTAAACGGTTGATGAGTTCTTCATTATTTCCCCGTACTTCCAAACGCATGGGGTGAGAATGCATTCGATTCTGCAGGATGCGCGCCATAGCTTCAACAAAATCTTCTTCTTTTTCTTCATCGACCGGAATGTCTGCATCACGAGTGATCCGAAACTCGACTCGGCCACGAATTTGGTAGCCGGGAACGAGCTGTTCCACAAAAAGCCCAACAATATCCTCAATAAAGGCAAAGCTTGCACCGGGCCGGTCATCAGGCAACCACACCAGGCGATCGAGGTAGGCCGGAACCTCGACCATAATCATCTTGCCCACTTCGGGGCTACCGCCACTGAGCAAAAACGCCAGGTTTAGCCTCAGGTTGCCGGTAAAGGGAAAGGGCCGATTATCTTCGATTTTCACCGGTGAAAGCACGTCGAAAAGTTCTTTTTGAAAGCGTTCACGAACAAAATTGAGCTGTTCGGGCCGAAATTCACTGGGAACAAGACGACGGATACCTCGTTCAGCTAAAAGCGAGCGGATTTCATCCCAAAGTTGATACTGCTCTTCATAAGTTTTCCGGTAGAGGTTATGAACTAACTTAAGTGTTTGTGAAGGAGTTTCCGCTAGCTGAGTTGGCCACCGATCACCCCCTTTAACGGCACGGCGCACCGAAGCGACGCGCACCATAAAAAACTCATCAAAGTTCGAACTGACGATGGCTAAGTATTTGATTTTTTCTAAGGGGGGGACTGACTCTTGTCGTGCCTCATCTAAGACACGCCTATTGAACTCAATCCAGCTTAACTCGCGGTTAAAATATGGGGCAACGTCGCTCATCGATCCTGCTCCTCAAGCATTTTGAAATCCTATAGAATCTATATCAGAACAGTCTTCCAGCCAAAAACTTCTTCGAAAAGATCACTTTTTTCAGCCAAACTAAACCGCTCCGAAGCCACATCGGCTGTATAGTCGGCGGTAATGCGCATTTGGTCATCATGACGCGACAATCGTGGGTTTGCCACCTTTTGGGAATGCCCGCGGTCTAAGGCGTCAGCCACTCTAAGAATGGCCGCCAGCTTGAGCACGATCAAACGGGACTCCCGGGGGAGGGCCATGTAGCTCGGGTGTGTGGGTAACGGCATGGATTTGCGATGGTACCGAACCACGTTACCAACGATAACAATTTCATCAGGCGAAAGACCAAAAAGCTCAGAGTTTTCGACAAGGTACTGACTATGTTTATGATGGCCCGAGGGCTTAATGTAGGTCCCAATATCATGAAGAAGCGCCGCAACCTCTAAAAGCAGGCGTTCGTGTTGCGAAAGGCTATGGTCGCTCATCATCTGATCAAAAATCGAGAGGGATAGCTCAGCAACATGGCGGGCATGCTCGATATCAAAATGGAATTTCTTGCCTAGGCTGAGAGCACTGGCACGGACCTGATTTAAAAACCGACTCTGAATAGCACTGTCGACGCCTGGCCCCATTTCGACCAGAAGGCCTTCTGAAAAGCCCACCTTGGGTATTAATAGTTCTTCGGCTTCCGTTTCATCAAGAATAAAATAAAAAGCTTGAAGAGCGCTAGCAAACCCTTCGGCTGCCGAAGAGGGTAAACCGTAGCGACGAACAATTTCGTCGGGACTCATCTTCTGAATTTGTTGTGACAATTGTAGCCAGGCATCTTTGGACACTCGCCAAGCCCCTGGCTCATCGGGTGCTTTGAGAATTTCGGCGGCTTGACGGGCGTAGTTACCCACACCGATAAATACCTTGACGGAGGTGAGCTTGAGTTCATCATCAAGAATCTTGTTGGTGCTATGCAAACTTTGCCTGAGTGTACGGGGGGTAATATCGCCTTCTAGACTGCCACGATAACTTTCTTCGATGCGGATAGTACCAAAGCTGAGCGAGTGAACCGCGCAGATCATTCCCCTCCGGAGGAGGATCAGCTCTGTGCTACCGCCGCCAACCTCGGCAATGATAGAGTTGTGTCGTGATACCTGGGCCCATTGGTGTCGCAAGGCGTATTGAACGGCCATGTACGATAGACGATTTTCTTCAATCCCATTGAGCACTTTGATATGGAACCCAGTCCGCACTTCGATGCGATCAACAAAATTGTCTTGATTGCGGGCATCCCTGAGCGCGGCTGTCCCAATACAGCGGGTTTGCTCAGGAAGAATGCCGTAGGTGGCTAACAATTCCTTGTACTGAAGAAAGATCTGAATGGCTTGACCGAACGTTTTTTTATGGATGGAGCCGTCGGTGTAGACTTCTCGACCTAAACTGAGAAACTTTATGGCTTGCTCGACAAAGCGAATCTCGCCCTTGTCAAGAATCTCAGCAATGACCATCCGGATGGAAGATGAGCCGACATTGATGACGGCGGCCAGCTTAGGAGGCTGAGTGCTCATACCGAGGCTTTTCCTTTCTTTTCCGAAGTCCTGTGAGCTAAATCAGCGGCACCAATGATGCCGGCATGGTCCCCCAGAGTGGCCGCTTTAATATGCGCATCCTGAGCCACAAAATTCCAAGCGGAGGAACGCATGGCTTTTTCTATCCGCTTTAAATAATAGTCTCCGAGCTTCTCAATCAAACCACCGCCGATTAAAACCAATTCAGGGTTGAGAAGGTTAAGGCAACCACCGATATGGACGCCTAAAAGCTCGGCGGCGCGATCGACTATTCCCGTGATCGCGGGATTTTCTTCTTTGATCCCTTGGGCAAAAATTTTGGAACTAAACGCCTTAATATCTGCGCCGAGCTGGGCATAATCACCGGTGAGCGTGCCATTGGCTACCAGGCCCGCGGCCTCTTTTGCCATTGCTCCACGGCTGGCTAAGGCCTCGATATGGCCCCGTTGACCACAACCGCATAGGGCGCCGTCCCATTGGATCACCATATGCCCGATTTCGCCAGCATTTCCGCCCGCGCCGAGGTACAAATCACCGTTTATAATAAGCCCACCACCGATTCCAGTCCCCGGAAAGACCCCCAAAACATGACGATAGCCTCGTGCGGCGCCGGCAACGAACTCGCCCCAAACGCCGGCATTAACGTCATTTTCAAGGATTACAGGAACGGGGAGGTGTTCTTTTAACCTCGCTACTAAGGGGAAATCCGAAAACCCAAGGTTTGGTGTCCGAACCACAACGCCCTTTTTGCGGTCGAGAATTCCGGGGACTGACAGGCCAATGGCGCCGATTTCTTCCGGCTTTTTTCCGGCTTTTTCTAGCAGTTCCTGCAAGGTTCCGACAATATCTTGGAATACCGCTTCAGCCCCGGCTTCGCTTTTACTTTTTCGTTTTACCGTTTCGACGACTCGGAGCTCGGCATCCACGAGCCCAGCAAGCATCTTGGTGCCGCCCAAATCAAAACCTATGTTGTAATGTGCCATGTCGCCCCCTTTGGTACTGCTAGTATATTCTGGAATTGTTCTTTGGACTACGAATTTGGCGACCAGGTCAGGGCGATCGTAAAAATATCCGATTCACTGCCGGAGTCGTTTGGGTAGATTGCATAATACACGTAGCTGGTAAGCGAAGTCTGATACGTGTCGCCCCGCGAGAATCGTGACAGCTCGTAAGAAACACTCAGTCGCCAATTTCCCCACCCAGAATGCCAATCTGCGTAAACGCGGGGACGGAGCCAAAACCCGCCAAAAATATTGTCGACAAAGCGATAACCATTGGGAATATGAAAATCTTGGTCCTGATAAAATGGGAATAACGAGCCATCGATCGCGCCACCGAGTGTCCATTGAGAGTCGCGATACGATGTGCCTAAGCCTAAATAGGGGATAAAGCTTTGAAGGGTGTAGCGGACCTGGACTCCTGAAGGGAGTGGATAGGTTTGTGTGATTGCAGGGTTCGAAACTGACGTGGCGACGGTTTGGGAAGGTCCCCAGGCACTCCAGATCTGGCGGCGGTATAAGAAACCAAGGTCGGGACGCCATTCGAGAGGTAAAAGCGTGTTTTTTAGGGGAAAACCGACCGAAAGATCAACTTGTTCAGACTCGTCAAGATTCGTTTGAGGCCATGTAGAAAGGGCATTGACGTTTGTGCCGGTGATAAGGCCGCTGATATTCCAGTCTTGATCGGTCATGGACCCGGTGGCGGAAGCTAGGGCAAGTGCAGCCGAAACTTTCGTATCCAGCCATGGTAGCCAGTGTGCTGTAAAGGAATCACATACGCCTGCCGTCGCCGGAATCGGCCATTCAAGACGACTCGTTAGGGTGCCAGTTATCGGGTCGGTAAACACGAGTTCGCGAACCTGACCTGTTTGAAAAAACGTACCAGTCGACCAGCTAAAAGTTGGCTTAAAGGCCCAAAGACTGTCAGTTAAGCCAAAAAACGTTAAAACAAAAAGCAGAAAAATAAAAAAGGTGCGTCGACTAGCGTTCAAGAAAAACCTCGGGGTTCCATTCTAGCGGAGTCGGATCGCTCAGTAGGTACGGCTTAAGACGTTCTGTAAGGGTTTGAAAAATCCCGGTTTCGAAAAAAGACCGAGCAAAATCGCGATGCTCCCAAGAGCCAATCGCCAAAAGGTGTCCTTCGCGGGATAGCAATTCTAGCTTAATAAAGCCAGGACGCTCCCGCGCCGCTTCGACGACGGTTTCAGTCCAGAGCCTGCAGGCTTCCCGGCAGGCATCAGGACGAACTTCATAATCTACCGTGGTAACATACATACTCACAGTATATACGAAGACCGCCGTCTAGCGAGAAAAAACTGCTTACCAGCGGCCGCTGTCGCGGGCAGGTTTTTCGTTGGCTTCGTTCACACGAAGTTGGCGGCCATCGAGTTCTTTGGAATTCAGACCAGCAATGGCGGCTGAAGCGGATTGGTCAGACGACATTTCGACAAAGCCGAAACCCTTTGAATTGCCGGTGTAACGATCAATAATGATGTTAGCAGACACAACATCACCGAACTGCGAAAAAGTATTGCGGAGGGTGTCATCGGTGGTGTGGTAGCTCAGGTTTCCGACGTAGATTTTTTTAGCCATAATAGGCTCCTTGGATGCGGATTTACCGCAGAATATCGCTTATCGACGATAAGCCCTTTTCCATTTCTCGGGGCTTAGCGAACGAAGCGAACTTGCGTCTCCAGGAACCGAACCGAACAGCGGGAAAAGAAAGTTCTCACTTTTTTCTAAGAACCATAGTCATGATCGACGATATGTCTGGAAAAGTCAAGTTAAATTTGTTACTAACCTGGAGAGGTACTATTAAACCTTGAAGGGTTCTGTTACCAAGGCGTGTCTGCACGGTTTGCAAAAGGGGGACTAGGATGAAGATATGGTCTATAGCGGGTGCTATAGTTTTGTTAGCTAGCGTGGCTGGTCAAGCGTGGGGTTTGCGGGCGACCGACCATAATACCCCGCCGCCGGTACCTTCTGTGCTCGACGGTGTGTTTCAACGGTATAATCCCTTTCGTCCTTCGGGAGGCCCCTATCCTTACCTCAGGCCCGGAGAAAAACTTTGGGTGGATGTCAGTATCAGCCAACAATTGGTCTATATCTTGAATGGTTCACGGGTGATTTACATCATGGCCACATCCTCGGGAATGGAAAGTATTCCTGGGGATGAGTCACCGCTCGGGGTGTATCACATCCAGCACAAACGGGGCACGTGGTTTTACGCGGCCCAGTATAAAGAGGGCGCGGCTTATTGGGTTTCGTGGCTAGGAAATGGTGTTTACCTTTTTCACAGTGTCCCCATGGACGAACACCATCATGTCCTCCCTGAAGTTTCTGCGTCACTTCTGCATGAAGCCTCCCATGGCTGTTTTCATTTAACCGTACCCGATGCCCGGTGGTTCTACGAACATGTGCCCTATAAGGCCACCGTCGTGGTCGAACAGGCCCCTGTTTGGCTTTCGCGAGGATTTCTCGTCGACCCCTCGGCAGATCAGCGGCGCGCCATTGAAGAAACCAGTGCGTTTGGAAACCGTTGACCCTAACGGAACACCAAGCTATTTTAGAATTGGTATGTTTCAGAAGGTTTTACAGTGATCGTCTTTCGTGGTGTAGACGCTTCTTCAACGTTAGAAGAGCGGGAAAAGATTCTCAAGGAAGGTGTGGGTGATCACCCGCTAGCGCGCGTTAGTTTATCGACTTGCGACAGAGTAGAGGTTTACGAAGGCGAAGGTTTGCCCGAACCAGCCATCCTTGAGCACCTCTTTAGAGTGGTGAGCGGTCTAGAATCTCCCTTGCTCGGTGAAAATCAAATTCAAAGCCAAGTGAAACGTGCGTACGAAGAAGCCCGCCTCGCTGGCCCACTTTCTGGCGGACTCCACAAGATGTTTCAGGCCGCTCTTCGTGTGGGTAAGCGTGTTAGGACAGAAACCCGCCTCAGCCGGGGTGCGGTTGGCCATGCCCAAATTGTGGCTGGTCTGTTAGCAGAAAGTTCCGCGCCTGTTGATCGGCTCAGAGTTGTTGCCGTAGGGGTCAATAAACAAATTTTAGGGATTTTAAGATTTCTCCATGATCGGGGGAACCAAAGCTTTCACTTGGTGAACCGTACTTTGGCCAAAGCCGAAGCTGTTTGTCGCGAATGGGGGAGCGGTACACCGGTAGCTCTTGAACACCTATCACCACTCTTGCAGGGGCAGGATGTTCTCATCAGTGCGACCTCGGCGCCTGGTTTTCTCGTAACGTTGCAAGATTTTCCTGCCGATGGTCCAAAGCGGATTTTTGATTTGGCCGTGCCACGTGACGTGGATCCGCAGATTGGAAGCTTGCCAGGCGTGAGTTTGTTCAATGTCACCGACCTCGAACTGGAAGCGGCAAAGAATCTTAAAGATCGAGCTTCTGAAGTCAATGCGGCAGAGTCCATTATTCAAGAGGAAGTCCGAAAGTTTTTTCACAGGGCTTCAGTGGTGGTGGTCTAGCATGGAGGGAGTTCTTAAAATCCTTAGTCGCTCCAGTCCCCTGGCGAGGGTACAGGTGCATGAAGCCCTTAGTGCGTTAGAGCACTATTGGGCGCATCGGACACCGGCGATACCCTCGTTCGAAATCGCGTATCTTTCTAGCTGGGGGGACCGTCACAAAGAGGTTAGTCTCTTAGATGGCCGGGCGCCGACTGACTTGTTTACTCGGGAGCTTGACGAGGCTCTTTTAAAGGGCGAGGCAGACTTTGCCATTCACTCGGCGAAAGATCTGCCCTTGCCACTTCCCGCCGGCCTTGTGGTGGCGGCCTTACTCACACCAAAAACTGGTGCCGATGCTTTGGCTTGCCGAAAAGAGCTCGGACATATAGATTTTCCCGAGGGACTCCCCTCAGGCGCCCGAGTTGGAACCTCTTCTCCCCTCCGGCAAGCGGAATTGTTAGCCGCCCGGCCAGATTTAACCATTGTTCCAATCCGAGGAACGATTGAACAGCGGCTAGCCTTGGTTGATCGAGGCGAAATCGACGCTTTGATTGTCGCGGCCTGTGCCCTGGAGCGATTGGGACTCTCCCATCGTATCAGCGCCCTTTTGCCGTTTGAAACTCACCCCCTTCAAGGCTATTTAGCCGTCACCTGCCGGGCCAGGCGTGGGGATGTTCGTGCCCTTTGGGGGGGCTTGGATGTTCGAAGTCCCGATTCGCAGGACGAGCACGTTTTTTGGCCAGAACTTCAGGAGGCTGGACAGCCTCCGCACACCTGGTACGCAGGCACAGACCCCAGTAGGTTCTGGCGGCCCCGAGGCGTTTGGCACGCGCCACTCATCAGTTTGGAGCCCTTGCCTTCTGACGAGATCGATCAGTCCTTGTCTCAGACACCACAGTTTTCGTGGGTGGCCTTGACCAGTAGGACGTCAGTCAAAATCGTGACCGCCGCCTGGAGACGTTTGGGGTGGAACGGACAAGCCTCGTCACCTAGGCCCTCATGGAAAATCGCCGCCGTGGGACAAGCAACCGCCCAGGCGCTCAGTGCCGAAGGCTGGAAGGTCGACCTCGTCGCCGAGCGAGAAGATGCTCGCGGTTTGGTAGAAGCCTTGGCCAGCCGAGAAAGTGAAGAAAAAAGCGAAGGTAATCGTTTGTTGTTTCCCGCCTCAGAAATCGCCTCAGACGTTTTATCTGATCTGGTGGAACGCGGTTGGACCGTTCAGCGTGTTACCGTCTACCGGAATCGTCCGTTGGCATGCCCCGAACCCGATTGGACTCAGATTGACGAGGTGGTGGTGACCTCTCCTTCGTGTGCCCGAGCACTGGCCGCCTGCTTTGGGCAGTTGCCGTCCCACCTCTTACTGTCTCCAATGGGAGAACCAACGGCTCTGGCGTTGCAAGAGTTGTTTCCCACGTTTCGTTTGGGTCCCTACGTTCTTGATAAAAGGAGAACTGTTCACCATGGCTGATCTTTTTCGACGCTTTCGCCCTCTACGCGCCACCCAAGAGCTTCGTGATCAAAACGCTGATGTTCGCCTCGGTCCCGAAGATTTGATCCTTCCGCTTTTTGTCGTTGAAGGAAAAGGTGTTGATGAACCGATAACCTCCTTAAAAGGAGTATCCCACCTGTCAATCGACCGGTTGGTGGAAGCGGCCAAAGTCGCTCGTGACGTTGGCGTGACAAAAGTCCTTTTGTTTGGTGTCCCCGAGGGTTCCCAAAAGCACCCGCAGGCCGCCGCCGCCGTGAGCGACGACGCCCTGGTCTCGCGAGCCGTAGCGGAACTCAAGAACCGCTTATCGGGGCTTACGGTCATGACTGATGTCTGCGTATGCGCGTATACCGACCATGGCCATTGTGGGCTTTTACGCGGTCAGTCGGTCGATAATGACGCAACGCTCCCTGTGTTAGCGGCGATGGCTGCCTCGCATGCCCGGGCAGGGGCAGATTATGTGGCCCCTTCGGCAATGATGGATGGTCAGGTTCTAGCCATCCGGGAACGGTTGGAACAAGAACACCTTCACACCAAGGTTATGGGGTATTCCGCCAAATATGCCAGTAAACTCTACGGCCCTTTTCGCGATGCAGCAGGTTCTGCCCCTGGGCATGGTGACCGCAAATCTTATCAAATGGATTTTCGTACCAGGCTTCAGGGGGTAGAGGAAGTTCGGGCGGACTTAGAAGAGGGGGCCGATGCCGTTATGGTTAAACCGGCCACCTTTTATCTCGATATGATTGAGCGGGTAAAAGCGGCCTTTCCCGAAGCGCCCTTAGCCGCCTATCACACCTCGGGAGAATACATGATGGTCGTTCATGGGGCCGTTCACGGACTCTTTGAGTATCAAGACGGCCTCATGGAGAATCTTTATGCGATCCGTCGGGCCGGTGCAGACTGGATCATTACCTACGGCGCGGTCGAAGCGGCCAAGCTGTTGCGTTAAAACCTAGGGCCAAAAGGGCAGAGCTTAGCGCCAGAAACGATCGTGTTGCGACGCTAAGCCCGGCGCTTCGGCAAGCATTTCTTGCCAAAGCTCTTGAGCTTGGTTTTCATGGCCGGCTTTTCTCTGGGCGTTGAGCAGGTTGGCTAGGTCATATAAATACAGCCAGGAGTGTCTTGCGTCACGCGGACTCGCCTGCCACAGCTGGCGTGCCTTTTGCCAGTATTCCACAGCCTTTTCGGTGGAACCGCCAAACAACGGCGGTTCGTTGTACGAAATATCTCCTTTCATCAGCCAAACCTCCGGAAGGCTGGGGTCGGCTTGCTGGGCGTTTTGAATCTCCTGTTGAACTTTCGGTCCAAGAAACGGAGCTTGCCAAGGGTTTGTTTGTATCGCGATGCTATTGAGGGCCGCCGAAATAAACCAGGTTCTCGCCGAAGATTCTAGGCTTTTCAAGGTCGCCAGCCTCGGCATCGCGTCTTGAAGAAGCGCCTTGGCGTCGTCTAGGTGTTTGTGCTTCAAATCGGTACCGGCGGCGCCAAACTCGGCAACTAAAAGGTTGTACAGACTGTCGGGGGTCGGCGGCGACGGCAGTTGAATCTTGGCATTGGTGATCTGGGTGTTCCAGTCCAACAAGTTCCCTTGAACATAGTCAGAAAACCAAGGTTCTCCGCCGGGGGTTTGTGCCCAACTGGCGCCCACCAAAACAAGCAAGAGCAAGCCCAGGGGCGGTAGCTTTCGTCCGTTCATTTTTTGGAACTCCCTTCACTGAGCCAAGCCGCCA
The DNA here is from genome assembly GCA_027451945.1 of Spirochaetales bacterium. Lineage (GTDB taxonomy): Bacteria > Spirochaetota > Spirochaetia > JABEVK01 > JABEVK01 > JABEVK01. The sequence continues at coordinate 270,641 of DAIDHT010000036.1, read as the reverse complement.
TATCTGCCCGTTCCTGGTCGCGAACTTCGTTGCGGCGGGTGTTCAACCACTGCAAAAGTAGTGATTTGGTCGATTCGTCCAGCTGAGAGAACTCCGCACGCGTTAATTGGGGGTTATTTTGCCAAAACTCGTCGTTCCACTTTGCCATTAGCGTGTCGAGGTGCGAGGAGCGTTCAATGAAATGGCCCCGTTCTTCAAGCTGGTCATCATAGGCGATATAAATAGGAATGTGGACTTCGCCGCTTCGATGGGGGTACAAAAGCCCTAAATCGGTGTTATGAGGATTCTTTTCGAGAATAGCCAGCTTGATATAGCCCGCTTCTTCAAAGCGGGCCAAAATCGGCAGGTTTGCCGCAACATCACCGCACCAGTCATGGACCAAAGCTAGCACCGTCAGACGGCAAGGTAGCCTTGAAAGAAGGGCACGGTCCGAAGCCTTAAGCTGTTGGGCGCGAAAATTGTCCTCGATACGATCTTTATTGACTTGCATCCGGGCCACAAACTCGGGCCAAGTGAGGGCCTCATGAAGGGCTTTTGCCAATCGTTCTTGAGAAATACGGTTGCTCATGACTGAAAAATACTGCCGCCCGCCTTTCGAGGCAATCGGAAAGGCCTCGAGTCAGGTTCTGCCAGCTAGAGCCAGGGGGCCAGTCGATTACGGCGTGTGGGAACAAGTACTGCCACCGCTTGTGCGACTTGACGCCGCAGTTGCTCTGGCCAGTGGCGCAAAAACTCATCCGCCGTGCTTTGTCCGTTAAAAAAGGCGCCTGCCCGCAGCCGTTGTGTCTGGCGAACTTCTGGGGACATCTGACGCCATAACCAAGCGGCGAGGGGCGAGTTGGTTAAGTCGAAGCCGGTACTTGCTGAACGTCCCCATTCTAAAAGGAACGTCAGCTGGTCAACGGTGGTGGCCGGCGGTAACGGGGGGAGCTTTGCCTCGAGTCGGTCGTTTGGTTCTGCACCCGCAACCCCCATAAACAACGAAATGGGAACGTCGCCACCCGACACAGCGGCAAGCGCCTCTAAAAGCCCAGCCGCTAAAAGCTTGGCGTCAAGGTAGCCAGCCGCGATGGCAAGATTACTCTCAATTCTTTGGCGTCCCGAGGCTAGCTCGTTGGGAGAGGGCACTCCCCGCCAAGACAGCATGAGCTGATCGGCCTTTAAGCCAGCAAAAAACTTTTCCATGTGCTCAAGGGCTTGGCGATAACTTTTAATGCTAAAGAGCGGGGACAAGCGCAGAACGGGGTTCAATTCGGGCAACAGATCCCAGGTGCCGGCTAAAAAGGTGCCAGGGTCGTCAAATTGAAAACTCTCGACATCTTGGTTGGCGAGGTGAACGGCCCGTGCCACGGCTGCTTCGGCGTCTAGGCCTAGGTCGGTGAGCCTCTGGTAAAGCGCCTCCAGGGCCGATGGGCCACGAAACGGAATGGTGGCTTCAATGCAGGCGGCGACTTCTAGGGTTACGGTTCTACCCAAGCGTTCCCCCAAAAGGCCAGCGAAAGCAACAGCACTAAAAAACTCATTTTTGCCTACAGGCGGGGCTGTGTCGTGTTCCTCAGAAAACCCGAACAGGCGAGTCAGCTCTTGGTAAAAAGGCACCTCAGTTGGTTGGGCCAAAACTGAGGCAAAAGGCTCAGGCCATTTGCCATCGACATCGAGATACACAACATCGTGAAAAAGAACAGCCAAAATTTCGGTGGGGTCAACCGGTGAAAATTGGGTCAGGTGCTTCAGCGTATGGTATTCCCGATGAGGAGCCTCCATGGCCGTAAAGATTTTTACGGCCATGGCTTCCATTTCGGCGTCTGACCATGGTCCGAAAGCTTGACTGGCTTCAGAAAAGCGGTTAAGCAACCACGACCAGGAAGGATAGGATAGCGGAACGCTCATGGATTATTGGCAGGCTTCACAAGAGGGGTCCAGCACCGAACACGCTTTACCCACGTTGCTGGCACCGGAACCAAGGTCATCCGACTCAAAACTATCGGTCGGTTTGAACTGAAATTCCTTCTGTACGCCGGCTTCTCCTTCAAGAGTTTTGTAGACTCGCTTTTGGGTAAAACCAAACTTGGACGCGTCGAGCGTAGATTTCTCAATTTGCGTGGCCGCGAGACTTCTTAAATAATAGGTTGTCTTGAGGCCAGCCTTCCAGGCTTCCAGGTAAATTTGTTCAAGAAGTTTTCCACTGGAGCCTTTCATGAACACGTTGTGACTTTGACTTTGATCAATCCATTTTCCGCGACGCGCGGTCATGTGAATCAGGCGAAGCGGGTCGCACTCGAATGCTTCTTTGTGAAGGTCTTTCAGGTCATCAGGAATTTCAGGGATCAGGCTGAGGTTCCCATCGTAGTACTTTAGCTTGTCGAGCATTTCGGGATTCCACAGGCCACGAGCTTTCAAATCGGCCACTAAGTAATTGTTTACTACCGTGAACTCGCCCGACATGTTGGCTTTGACATAGATATTTTTGTAAATCGGTTCAATGCAGGGGTAGCTGTCGGCAATGTTACTAATGGTGGCTGTCGGGGCGATGGCCATGGTGTTCGAGTTGCGCATTCCATGGGCGCGAATTTGTGAGCGGACATAAGCCCAGTCCAGCGTCGTACTGCGGTCGCCGGGAATAGAAACTCCCCGTTCCTCTTCCAGCAAAGCAATGGTATCGAGGGGGAGGATGCCCCGGTCCCATTTTGAACCGGGAAAGCTTTCATACGCACCCTTTTCGGCGGCAAGTTCAGTGCTGGCCAAAATGGCGTGATACGAAATCAGTTCCATCGAGCGGTCAGCAAACTCTAAAGCGCCGTCTGACTCGAAGGGCAGACGTAGTTGAAACAGTGCGTCCTGAAAGCCCATCAGCCCCAGACCCACGGGACGGTGGCGGAGGTTGGAACGGCGGGCTTCAATCGTGGGGTAGTAGTTGATATCCACAACGTTGTCCAACATCCGCATCGCCACCCGTACGGTATGAGCTAACGCCGCTTCATCGAGTTGACCGTCGCGAATAAATTTCGCCAAGTTCACCGAGCCTAAGTTGCATACGGCGGTTTCGTCCGCCGAGTTGTTGAGGGTGATTTCGGTACAGAGGTTTGAGTTGTGCACGACACCGACATGGTCCTGCGGTGAACGAATATTCGCTGGGTCTTTGAAGGTCAGCCACGGGTGGCCGGTTTCGTACAGCCGCGTCAACATCTTGCGAAAGAGCTTGAGGGCTTCGATCCGCTTGAAATGGGTCAGTTGCCCATTCCGTGTCATCGCCTCGTATTCGAGGTAACGTTCTTCGAACTTTTTACCGTACAGGTCATGCAAGTCAGGCACGTCCGAAGGCGAAAAGAGCGTCCATTCGCCTTCTTCCTGTACGCGTTTCATGAACAGGTCAGGAATCCAGTTAGCGGTGTTCATGTCGTGCGTTCGGCGGCGTTCATCACCCGTGTTGCGTTTCAGGTCTAAAAAATCCTCGATATCGAGGTGCCAAGTCTCGAGGTAGGCACAGGTTGCTCCTCGGCGCTTTCCCGAGCGGTTAATGGCAACGGTGACGTCGTTGGCAATTTTTAGAAAGGGGATAACCCCTTGGCTTTCTACCTGGGTCGAGGCAATGGCACTACCCGTGGCACGGATATTTGTCCAGTCGTTGCCGATGCCGCCTGACCACTTAGACAGCTGGGCATTGTCGCCAAGGACCTTAAAAATGCTGGTCAGGTCATCCTCGACGGTCGACAGGTAACAAGACGAAAGTTGGGGGTGCGATAGACCCGAATGGAATAGGGTAGGGGTCGAAGAGACAAACAAGAGCTGAGAGTACTGGTGATAAAACGCGGCGGCCCAGGTTTCTTTGTCGTTTTCTTGGAGGGCCAGCCCCATCGCGGCCCGCATCCAAAAGGCTTGAGGAGTTTCAAGCACCCGTTTGCCATCTTTCAAAAAGTATCGCTCGTAGAGAGTCTGAATTCCGATGTAATCCAAAAGAACGTCGCGCTCAAAGGTCAGTTCTAAGGCCAAGCGTTCTAAATCAAACCCCAGCATGGCGGCGTCGAGGTAGCCTTTTTCGACACCAAGCCGAATATTCTGCACAAAGCTGTTTCGAAGAACCTGTTCATCTGATCGGCCATTCAACGATTGACCGGTGACTTCTTTGGCGATTTTTTGCCGAAAGAGGCGGCTCGCCACGCGACTGTAGGCGGGGTCTCGTTCGATATAAGAAGAAGCGGCTAAAATGAGGGCTAATTCCACGTCCAAGGTACTTGCGCCGTCAAAGAGGCTTTTAAAGGTTTCACGAAGGATGGCTTTCAGGGAAACCCCCTCCTGGAGGGCTCCACAGCGGGCGAGGGTTTTCACCAGCTTGTCGAAGTTCAGGTTTTCCAGACTCCCATCCTTTTTTTTGATTTGAAAAGCCGGAACCTCCAGACCTAAAGCTTGTGGGGTCGGCAGGACCTCTTCTAGTAACGCTTCCATCGTTCTCCTCCCGTTTTAGACTGGTTCTCAATATAGCGGAAAATTTCTGGTTGTAAAGGGGTTAACACCGCATATAGGGTTTTTTTTTCAGCTAAGCACTACGGCTAGCGTAGAAAGGAAACTCTTTTTTCCCCACTGGTGATGCGTTAAAATAGTGGTAAGAGGTACCTGTGCCACTTCGCCGTAGTGTTTTGATCCTCGTTTTTGTGGGGCTGTTCACGCCGGCCGTCGTTAGCGGGGTGATTCAGTATTTTCAGCTCCATCAAGAAATTCGATCTCACTTTTGGGGCGACAAAGCCCGGCTTGAGAATATTCTGGTCTACGGGACGCAAGAGCTTTTGTGGAATTTTGACCAAGAAAGCGCCGTCAAATTGGTTGAAAGCGTAATGACAGACCCGAGGGTCCTACGGGTGGTGATCACCGAGCCAGACGGGACAGTTTTTCTTCAACGGGCCAGTCCTGTCGCTGCTAGCTCGCTCGCCGTTGTCGACGCGCGATCCATCCGCCATGAAGGGGGAGTCATCGGTACGTTGAGGCTGACTATGGATCCCGCCAGTGATTATGCGGCGATTGGCAAACAACTGTTACCCCTGGTCGCCGGTCTTGTTCTTCAGCTTGTTTTCAGCCTAGTCCTTATCTACGTGTTTCTCAACAGGCAGTTCCTTTTGCCCGTCAAACGGTTAGAAGAACAATCTACCCGGCTTGCGAACCAAGACCTCGACAAGGAGTTTACCTGGATTGCTCATAATGAACTGGGCAAGCTTGGGAGCAGTCTCGAGGTCACCCGGCGCTCATTGCGTGCCTACCGCGAGAACCTCGAAGCCCTGGTTCAAGAACGCACAGCAGAACTTCAGGCGGCCAATCGCGAGCTAGAAGCGTTCAGTTACTCGGTGTCGCATGACCTTCAAGCTCCTTTGCGCGCCATTGACGGTTATGCCACAGCTGTCGAAGAAGACTTTGCCCCCCTTCTTCCGCCCACAGCCCAAGAGTATCTGCGAAAACTGCGACGTGGCGTTAGCCGTATGTCGAGCCTGATTTCGGATTTGTTGGCTTTGTCACGAGTCACTCGTTCCCCCATGCGCCGGGTAGATGTTGACCTTGCCGTTCTCGCTGATCAGGTTATCACCGAGCTTCGCGAAGCCGAACCTGCCCGCGAAGTCGACTTTTGGTGTGAAAGGCCCTTGACGGCCGTGGTCGACCCTGGCTTGATGAAAGCCGCCTTGAGGAACCTTTTGGGGAATGCCTGGAAGTATACCTCAAAAACAGTTGGGGCCCAGATCCGCCTGACGAGTTCCGGTGGAACACGCCCTATCTTTACGGTCGGCGACAATGGAGCAGGTTTTTCGATGCAGGATGTTCCTAAACTCTTTCAAGCCTTTCAACGGCTGCATGACGCCTCAGACTATCCAGGAAACGGCATAGGGCTGGCCCTGGTCCAACGGGTTATTACCCGGCATGGGGGGCAAATTTGGGCAGAGGGCGAACCGGGGCGTGGGGCGCGCTTCTCGTTTTGGCTGGGAACGCCGCTGGTTGAAAAAGCTAGCGAGGAGGGGTTGTGAGCCGCCTTCGCACGATAGCCTTTGTCGTTTTTGTCGACCCTTATGCCCTGGAACCTGAGCGTGAACGTCCGCTCATCGAGTTTTTGCTCCACCAGGGCCTCAATATTGAAGTGATTTACTTTCCGGCTAGGCATGAGGTCGGAGAAGTTTCTTTTTCGCACTGGGCGGGTTGGGCGCATCATGAAAAGTGGTCGGCTGTCCTGTTTGGTCCTTCGCCACGGGTTGCTGACTTGCCTTGGACTGGCCCAGGGATCATTGACAGCACTCCCGTCTATTTTTTGCGTGTGCTTCTGACCGAAGGTGATTCTTGGAGCGAGTTAGAAGAGTTTTTATCGCCCTGGAGTGACCCTCCTCAGGCGCTTCATGCCCAAAGTAAGTTTAGGCTTTTAAACGATTTGAGTGAGCCACAGTTGTCTCTGGCGGCCTGGTTGACCGTTCGAGGTGGCGTTGAACTTCTCCCCAAGATCCCTTTCTTGTTACAGTATCTCTCGCTTCCCGGTACACCCCCCGAGGCCTTGACCCCTGCGGGCGAAACGGCCCTTCTTCGGGGGCAATTGCTCGAAAAAGATGTGCTGATTCGTCGCCTTCAGCACAATGAAATGCGGTACCGGAAATACTTTGAAGAGGATATTACCGGCGATTTTTTGATGGACTTAAATTGGCGGGTTTTGGACTGCAACAAGACGTTCGCGAAAATCTTTGGGTTCCCGTCGGTGGACTACGCATTAGGGTATGATTTGCGCCTCCTCTTCCGTACCCCCGAGGAACGAGTTTCGCTGACCGAGAACTTTATGCGCCTGATGGCTCTGGATTACTGCGAGCTGGAGCTAGTACGTCCTGACGGTTACCCGGTGAATATCATCTCGAACTTTGTTGGGATTCGCGAAGAAGGAAAGCTCTCGCAAGTTCGGGGCTTTCTTTTTGACAATACTCCGCGCAAAAACCTCGAAAAGCAATTGCGAGAATCCCAAAAGATGGAGGGGTTGGGGCGGTTGGCGGGGGGGGTGGCCCATGATTTCAATAACCTGTTGACGGTCATTAACGGTTACGCTGAACTCTTGCTAGCCGATTTGGAACCTGAAGCGCCTCAGGCGAACGAGTTAGGCGAGATCCTTCATGCAGGGCTAAAAGCCGCCGAGCTGACTCGCCAGCTGTTAGCCTTTTCACGCCGACAGGTTCTGACGCCCCAGGTGTTGGATCTTAATCATGTTGTCCGCCAGATGGAAAGCATGCTTCAGCGGCTTATGACCGAGCGCATTAGGTTGTCGCTATTGACGGAAACCGAGAAAGCCTTACTTAAAGCCGATAAGGGGCAGTTGGAACAGGTGGTTCTCAACCTCGTCTTGAACGCCAGGGATGCTATGCCCCAGGGTGGCACGCTGACGGTAAGGACTTCGTATGTCGTGATTGAGTCGTCGGTGTATGACTCGGCCTCGGACTTTCTTTTGCCGGGCAATTATGTCTGCCTCGAAGTCAGTGATACCGGTGTAGGCATGGATGAAGAAGTTCGAAAGCGCATTTTTGAGCCGTTTTTTACCACCAAAGCCCAGGGCAAAGGGACGGGGCTTGGTTTGGCAACCGTTTACGGAATCGTTCAACAGTCTGGCGGCTCGTTGAAACTCGATACCGAGCCGGGGCGAGGGTCGCGGTTTTCGTTGTTTTTTGAGGCCTGGGAGCGTAACGAAGAACTGGCCTCGCCTTTAGAGGTCCCCACGGTTCTCCCCCAAGCGGCGAAAGAGACCATCGCGTTGGTCGAAGACGAAACCATGGTTCGTGAGTATACCCGTCGAATTTTGGTACGCTCTGGCTATCAAGTCCTAGCTTTTTCGGACGGCAATTTGGCGTTAGAAGCCCTAAAAGGGGACAATGGCCAGATAACTCTCGTGATCACCGATATTGTCATGCCGTTGATGACGGGGCCCGAATTGGAACAAAAATTGCGCTCGACTGGGATTGACATCCCTTTCTTGTATATGTCAGGGTACACGGACGACGAAATCATCCGGCACGGTGTGTCCGCGAATCAAGTCATGTTTATTCATAAACCTTTCAAATCTAAGGATTTGCTTGAAAAAATCCGGCAAACCCTCGATTTGCGCAAGGAGTCTCGTCCATAGTTCGTTCATTGATTTTGTTGCTGGGGGCGTTATTTTTGACGGCCTGCTCCGTTCCGGAAAAAGCCGGAACAGCATCTTCGGCCGATGCCGTGTTGAGTTTGTACCGAACCCCGGAACTGAAAGCCTCAGTTTTGGAGTACTTTAGCCGCTTAACAGAAAACCGCGCGATCGCTAAAACCATTTTGGCAGAATGTGATCGCTTGAATTTGCCTCCCAGCCTTGCCTTTTCGCTGGCTTGGAACGAAAGTAAGTTCAACCCCCTGGCGTTTAACCGCAACCCCGATTCGGTTGATCGAGGCTTGTTTCAGCTCAATTCTAAAACCTTTCGACTCTCCCGCGAAGCCGTTTATGACTTGAAAACCAATACCCGGCACGGTTTGGCTTTTTTCAAGAAGATCTACGACCGCACAGGCAACATCGCCGATGCCTTGGCCTACTACAATTCTGGCATTGCCAATGCCGAGTCGCCGCGACTTCCCGCCTCAACCAAGGACTATATCCAGCGCATCTTGCGTGATCGGCAGGCCTTGGATCACGGGGTTATGGCTTGGTTGTTTTTTTCTCAGCAAACAATGCTCGCTTCTCGGTAGGTCGTTTCACAGGGCAGAATTTCTCAAATTTTTCATTTGAGCGATTGGCACATTTGGCCGTATACTGCCCTCAAGTGATGAGGAGAACTCGATGGTTTGCGTTCTGGCGGTTGAAAACGAGCGGTTGCGAAACGAGTTGGTGGCACTCGAGAACACCGAGATCAGTGATTGGCGAACCTGGGATGAAGCCCACGGGACGCATAACGAGACGGTTGCCGTCCTGGACCAAGCTTTTTTAGAGCATCATGCTCAAGAGGAAACCCACTTTACGGCTTTGCCCACCGTTTTTCTTGGCCTGACGGACCTCAGTGAAAAATCGCGCAAGCTGGCCTGTGACCAAGGCTGGCATATCTTTTATCGGGACCCTCGTTCAGACGCCAATTATGCCCAAAACCTCAGCGCGTTTTTAAAGGCGGTTGCCTGCGAAGGCTTGGCAGTACGGCGCCTTAACCACTATATTTCGGATTCTTTTCAGGATATTGTGGCCTCGGTTCTGCTCAAACAACAAAAAGAAGAAATTGAACGCCTGAATAGCGAACTCGAACGGGTCAGCAAAATCGATTATTTAACCAATCTTCTGAACCGTAAGGCTCTTTTGGAAGCTTTTGAGACAGAAAAACGGCGTACAGATCGCAATCTGTGGCGCCTAGAAAGGTCGGGGAACTCCTTTGCCTCAGCCCCCGTCGGTGACCTCGCCTCGCATGTGGGGAACTTTTCGTGTCTTATCGTGGATATTGATCATTTTAAACAGGTGAATGACACCTATGGCCACTTGGTGGGCGACGAAGTTCTGCGTAAGTTCGGGGCGTTGGTTCGTGAAAAAGGTTTGTTTCGCGAAACCGATGTGATTGGGCGTTTTGGCGGCGAAGAGTTTGTGATTCTTTTACCCGAGACAAACTCTGCTCATGCACTTTACCCGGCAGAACGGTTGCGCCAAACCATGCAAGATACCGTTTTTTACAGCGATTCGGGGGTTCCTTTTCAAGTTACCCTCAGCATTGGTGTTGCGCAATTTTTGCCGGAAGAGGGCAGTTGTGACGCCCTGATCAAACGGGCCGACCAGGCGCTGTACCAGGCCAAACAAACCGGACGCAACCGCGTTGTCGTTTTTTCGTAAAGGAGAGTTTTCTTGACGCGAAGGCGTTGCGCGGGTAGGCTGACCGCATGTACCTTACCTCCCTGGACCGCGTCACGACCGCCAATGTGGTGTTGCTGGCATGTCTGGAACCCTCTGCTCAAGCTTGGACCGCCTCGGCGTGGCGAGACCTTCGCGAAGCTGGTTATGCGGTAGCTTTAATCCCGTTTGCGCCGCCACCCGCTGCGCGTGAGTCCGGTTTAACCCTTTTTGAAGGCCCCGCCGGTGGACCTTGGCGTGACCCTGACCGTGGCCGCATCCTTGTGCAACTGACCCCAGGTTTTGTACAAACCGCTGAAACTCCCGAGTCCCCCTGGCTGTTGGACACCAGTTTTGCTTTGTCGACGTATCCCGCCCATCACCGTCACAGCGTGAAGCCCTGGGGCTGGTTCGCAGGGAATCCTGACCCTGATGAACTGATTCCTTTAACCTTAGCGGCCTGTGCCGCCGGCGCGACCCTGCTAGCCGTTCCCGTAACCGGCAGGGCCAACAACGGCAATGACAACGCCAAGACCCTTGCCCAAACCGTCAAGGCCCTAGCCAGCATCCTTGGACGTGAGCTTTGGCGCGCCCCCAAACCCCCCGAAGGCCACACCTTTCGCAACGTGGACCCCGGGACCACCGCCAAAAATTCCGAAACCCATTTGTTTGCTTCTCAGCTAGGGGCCTTTAAAGTGGGCTACCAAGGCGAACGGGGGGCTTTTAGTGAAATGGCGGTGTTCACCCTGTTCCCCCCGTCCCGTACCGAGGCCGTTCCTTTTAAAACCTTTCGGGAGGTTTTTCAGGCCGTACAGGAGGGGCAAATTGACTTTGCCATGCTCCCCTTTGAAAACGCCTTAGCGGGGCCCATCCAAGATAACTACGACCTTTTACAAGAGTATACCCAGCTCGAAATTTTGGCCGAAACTCAAGTACGGGTCGAACATAACCTGATTGGCTTTGCTGGGACGGCGCTTGCTGACATCCAGCGGGTCTTTTCGCACCCTCAGGCCCTGGCTCAAAGCCGGCGGTTCTTAGAAAGTCACCCAACCTGGGAGGCGGTGCCATTTTATGACACGGCCGGTAGCGTGGCGCATGTTGCCCAAACCAACGACAGGCATTGGGCGGCGATTGCCTCGTCCGAAGCGGCAAAAGTCTGGGGCATGACCATTTTGCAGGCGGGAGTCGAAACCAACCACCAGAATTTTACCCGCTTCTTTTTGTTGGGCCCCCAGGGAACTGCCCCCGTCGGCAAGCCCACCAAAGCCTCGTTGTTGTTTTCAACCCCCGACCATCCTGGGGCCTTGTCGCGTTGCTTGGCGGTTTTTGCCCAGCACGGGCTCAACATGAAAAAGCTCGAGTCGCGTCCCATTCACGGGCGACCCTGGGAATATTCCTTTTACGTAGATGTCGCCTTGCCCGACAACGTCAAAGAGTTTGAGGCGGCCTGGGAGGAATTGGGCAAGGTCTCGCTGAACTTGCGTTTGGTTGGCAAGTACCCCGGCCTTAAACCTGCTCAAGATTAGGGGTAAAGGGGAACTTTAGGGGTTAAGCGAAATGCCCAGCTTTTTTAGCTGTTCCTGTTCTTCGCGGGCGGCAACGTACTCGTGCTTGAGCTTGTTGGCGTTGGCCAAGGTTGTTTTGACCTGAGAGATCTCTGCCTTGATGCCCCGAATATGCGCCCGCTTTTCTTTAGGTGATTCTGTTTTGAAGTACACATCAAGACCGACAAAACGCTCATTAAACTTAGTTAAGTCGAGAAAGTAGCGATCAAAAGTATCGAGAATTTCTGGTTCTGCTTTTTGGCTCATTGCCCCAAACTGTGGACTTGCACGGTTGGCAAGGTTCACAAGAATCCGGGTTCGGGTCATAACCTCGTCGGTAAATTTTTCAAAATCGATAGTTTCCGTTTTGGTTGAACCTGTAGAAACATCAAAGGTTTCGATCTCGTACATTCGAGGCTGGGGCTTGATACCAACCAGGCTGGCCAGCCAGCGCCGAAAACGCTTACCCATCGTTAAACGATCATCCTCGAGCACGAGAGTGTTGGTTTTGAGCTTTTTCACGGCGGCTTCGAGGGGAATGTTGAGGCTGGCCAGGGTTCGCACCGCTTCTAAAACCAAGGCTTTGTAGTCGATCACCTGTTTTGGCTTTTCTTTGATCGTTGGGGTTACGGTGAGCTTGCGTAAAAGCTCCTCTTTCAGGGTGCCGCCCGCACTGGTGAGGTCTTCATCTAACAGCTCTTTGATTAACTCGGGAATAAACGGCTGACCTTTGACGTGGTTGGCGAATTCTTTTCGTATGCGCAGTTGCACATTATCGCTGTTTCCCGCCCACTCTTCGGGACTCAAGCGAAGTTCTTCCCAAAACGTGGTCCTAATCAGAGACTTGTACTCTTCGCGCTTGTAAAAGGTGATCTTTTTTAGGTCGTCAAAGATTTTTGTCTGGTAGGTGGCTAACTGACCCAGCATGTCGTTGATGAGCCCTGTTGAGACATCGTCGCCCTTGCGAATTCTTGACGAGACTTCGGCGACTAAACGGGTGTTTGCCTCGGCGTTGGTTTCGGTCAGCGAATCCCAACGGACAAACCGGTTGAACTGCGACAGGGACTTTAGCCGGGATAAACTCAAGAAATCGAGGCTGAACTGATAAAAATCGTTGAGAAAGTTGAGCTGGTTACGAAAGCTGTGTAAGCGAATACTCAAAACGGTGGTTTTTTGCGATTCGATGAACGGATCATTGGCTATAGGGGTAATTTCAGAGATTTTGGTATCGTATTCGTAGGGGTCTTCGGTTAAAAGGCCTTTCTTTTTCAGAACATCCAAAAAGGCCACATAGATGCTGGTGAAGTTACGAAATGAGGTTTTGAGATTGGGGAGCGCTGTGCGTTCCAGCTCCTGGGCATAGGCCTGCAGTTTTTGTCCAAGGTCAATCGAAAAACCGTCCATAGATTTGTCATCTTAGCCCTTGGGAAGCTCGATGTCAAAGGCGATTCCTTGCCCGGAGGCCGAGCGAACCGAAACTTTGCCGCCGCTGGCTTCAATCCGAGTCTTAACCAAGCCTAGACCGACACCACGACCGGCATGAACTGAGACCTCGGCCGCCGTGGAAAAGCCGTTTTCAAAAATTAGTTCGAAGATTTCGTGGTCGGGACGGGTATCCCAATTTTTTAGGGCTTTTTTGACAGCCGTCTGGCGAAGGCGGTCGGGGTCAAGGCCTCGACCATCATCTTGATACGAAAGCGACAAAAACGGCCCTCGATCTTGGCAGATGATCTTGATCCGTCCTGCCTGGGGCTTTTTTCGGGCGTGTCGTTCTTCGGCCGGTTCGAGGCCATGGACAAACGAATTGCGAATAAATTGAACCAGAATATCTTTGACAAGCTTTCGGTGGCCGGAGGGTAGGGTGGTGGTCACAAAGTCCTTCAGGTCGAGGGTGGCTTGAACCCCAGTTTCGGCCGCAAGCTTTTGAACGGCTCGTTCTACCGTCAGAACCACCAGGTCTTGTGGTACCGTATTATTGGCCATTTCTTTTTGAAACGTGTTCATGCGCTGGATCAACGTCTGAATTTCCTCAAGTTCTGCTTGGATCTTCGACAGTTCGACAGTAAGCGTTAAAATCTCGCGCCAATCGGGCGACCTTCCCCGCCAATCTTTGATCAGGTTTTCTAACTCATGAACTCGTTCGCTAAAACTGGTAAGGCCGATCAGGGCTGCATTCCCTTTGACGGCGTGGACCCCCTGGTAAAAGGCTTCCATTAAGTCATCCTGAGCTTGCTGACTGTTAGCTTTAAGACGGCGGTTAATATCGGCAATCTCGTCTGTGGCGTCCTCAAGAAACTGAACCAAGAGCTCGGGGCGAACATGGATGATTTGAAACAGATGCCGCATCTGGCGGGCGGCTTTGTCCTCTTCTTCGTGCAGTTTTTGGTTAAGTTCTGCCGTCAACGTATCATCGCGCACAGAAGCGAGAATAAAACGCTGGCCTTCAAGTTTGATTGCCGCAAAGGTAAAGGCTAAGGTTTTGAGCCTGCCAAGAGGGGTGGAAATTTTGATCGTTTCAAGGGGGTTGATGCTTTGCAAAAGCTCGGGCCTTACCTGGGACTTGAAATACATCATGAGATAATCCCGTAGGGACTGGACCTCTTTTTCGGGGAGCTTGCCGTCAAAATAGGTGCTGAAGTCCCAGGAGGTTTCTTCTTCTAGATCTAAAATTTGGGTCAGCGAGTCGGAGTGACGGCCCACAATGCGCAAGTTCTCATCGACCAAAAAGATTCCTTCACGGATGTTGTGAAGAATCCCGTCTGTTTGAGATTTTTCGGCCAGCAAGGCATCGGTGGTTTTGGCCAACTCTTTGCGGCCCCTTTCGATTTCGCGCTGGGCTTGAAGCCGAATATATTCAAACTCAACAACGAAGATTGAAATCACGACGTAGGTTCCGATCGTCCGAATCTTGAAATCCAGTTCCATATCCCAAGCCGGGGTTAAGTGAGGAATGAACAGAACAATACCCAAAAAAAACAAGTAGCCAAGGGTAAAAAGGCCCCCACGACGGTACCCCAAAAGAAAGATAGCCACGAGGGGGTACGAAAAGCTCCACAGAGCCCCCGAGGTGCCTGCACCCCCCGACTCTGCCAGGTAGCCGTAGAACGCGGCCATCAGGATAGGCAGAAACCACAGGCCCGCTTGTACTAACTTGGTCCAACGGATGAAAAAGAATAAGCAGGCAACGATGAAAGCTAAGCTCGCTGTCACCACAGAATAAACATGGTCGCCAGCAAAAAAATCCCTTAGGGCAAAAACCATTAGGGCGACGAACCCCACCAGGATGATGGAATTGATGAAAAGGAGACGGATTTCGTCTTCGGCCTCCAGAGCGGTTTGAATACCACTCCGAAGGATGTTCGTTAGAACTTTTTGAAAGCGGGATGCCACAAGCGCTCCTTCAGGCGAACTGGTTCACGCGGTTGACGTGGGTCACACCGTGATGATGTTTTCAAGACCAACAGACAGGTTGAAATGTCCTTGCGGGGTTGTAAAGGGAATGCCGACAATGGGAACCGACCCCGAGGGCCAGCCAATCTGGTGACTATCCCCTTGCACAATGCTGGGCAGCGAAATCATCAGCTTAAATTCCTCAAGGCCCTTTTTGGCATTACCCGCAATAATGTTCACTAACTCGCCCACCGTGTCTATGACATCGTCGTCAACCGAAGTCTTCATTTGACCCGTCAGAATGGTGGTGACCTCTTGGGCTAGACCACGCGGAAAGCTCAAGACCACAACGCCGCGCGCTTCGCCGGCAATGCCGATCACGCCGCTGATGTCCCAATCAAGGACTTCTTCACGACGCACTAAAAACGGTGTCAGGGCCTCGGGTTTGGAGCCCAACAGCTCTAAAAAGGCATTTTGCGTTGCGTCTATAAATGGGGTGATATAACGAATATTCATACGGTGGTCCCTTCCAAGGCACTGCGGATTTTCTCTTGCAAACTTTTTTCGTTAACGGGTTTGACTAAGTAATCCGTGACGCCCGCTTTTACGGCTTCGATAATATTGTACTTCGCCGCTTCTGAGGTCACCATGATAATGGGCAAATTTTGGAACTTTTCGAGAGACCGAAGGCGTTTGACCAATTCTAGACCGTTGAGGTTGGGCATGTTCCAGTCGAGGAGCAAGAGCGTAATTTCAGACTTTTCTAAAATCGAAAAGGCTTCTTCGCCATCAGCGGCTTCGGTAAAAACATCAGCAGGGTATTTTAAGCTAAGCAGAGTATTTTTGACGATGTTTCGCATGATGCGCGAGTCATCTACGATGAGGATTCGCATGGGCACTTTTTCTCCTTGCGCGAAAAAGTCTAGTACACCTTTCCCCAAAAAACAAATTTCCCGATAATGTTCGTGATGAGACGACTCAAACCCTTCGAAATTGATCAGGCTATCGCTAAGATTCGCGAGGAATATGACCATTATATTGTGCACTTTTTTCAGTCGCCTGCTCGAAAAAAGGCGTTTGAACAGCGGTGGACCGAGGCTTTACGCCGGGGGAGAGAGCTAGAAAGCTTTATCGCGGTTGAAATTCAGGTGGTCAAAGAGTTGGTTCTTGAGGCCCAACGCGCCCAGGAGGCCGGGCCGCCCCCCCCACCACGACCGACGGTTTCGTACGCCGACCGTGTCATCGAAAAGCTCCGCCAACGCATTCAGGGCTACCCGGCCTTGGGGTTGCCCGCCGACCCCCAACTGAGTCCCGATGTCGATAAGCTGTACGGGACCTTGGATTGGTTTTCGCGCCAGGTGTGGCCTCAACTTAGCCAACTGCTCAAGGCCCGCTTACCCAAGGATTGGGCGAAGCTGGACCACGAGCTGACAACGTTGGTTCCCTGGCAAGAAAAGCTCCCTAAAGAACTGGCGTCGTATGTGACCCTCTACCAGGCCAACGCTCCTGGTTCGCAGATCGCCAAAGCACAGAACCGCTGTTTGTGGATGGGAGGGGCGTTTTTTCACAACCTTCAGGGGGTTTTGGCGCCTTTGACGATAAAAAAAGAGGAAGAGCTCATCGAACGTTCTAAGGTTTTGGTCGAGAGGATTCTTAGCGACTTTCGCCTCAAGGACCTCAAACCATCGCAGTAAAGGTTCCCAGAAAATTCTACACTTCTAGAGTTGTTCGCGCGTCAGGCCGTAACGCTCGCTACGCTCCACATTCCCCAAGGGTTCCACGTGAACCATTATGTCATAAACGTTGCGTAGGCGGCGCTTAATGGAGTCTTCGACCTTTTGGCTGATTTGGTGGGCGTCAGCGATGGTAAGGGTGGGGTCAACCTCAATGTCGAGGTCAACCAGGTAATAGTGCGCAAACTTGCGAATGCGAACCCGGTGGGGGTTGAGGGCTCCTGGGACGGCCTGAACGGCATCAAAGACTTGGTAATAGACTGACTTGTCGTCTAAACCGTCCATGAGTTCGGTGTTGGTTTCCATAAAAACCGAGACGGCAGTTCGCATAATCCACAAGCCCACCAAAAAGGCAAAGATCATGTCGATGGTTCCCACCCCTAAAATCCAGGTAAAGGCCAACCCCAAGAGTACCACTACCGAAATGACAACGTCATTGCGCATGTTCTTGGCGTTGGCGACCAGCATCGCTGAGCCGCTGGTCTTGCCCGCACGATAGAGCAAAAAGGACAACAAGACTTTACCAGCTATCGAGATGCCCGTCACGACAAAAGCCGCCGTCTCGGGGATGGGGCGAACGTCGTGGTGAATCAGGCTGAGAAACGACGAGTAAGACAACTGAGCGCCAAAAAAGAAAATGACAAAGGACAAGAGCTTGGTGGACACCGTATCGGCTTTTTGCCGTCCCCAGGGGAAGCGTCGGTCGGGGGGCCGCGCGATGATCAGGCTGGTGATGAGCGTTAAAATCGACGACAAGATGTCGCCGAATGAATCAATCCCATCCCCGACCACGGCCCAAGACCCGGCGGTCATGCCGATAATGATTTTGGCGGTCGCTAAAAGCGCATTGCCGACGATGCTGAGCCACGAAACAAGGGCGATCTTTTTCAGTCGGCGTTGTTCATCAGCATCCAAATGGGGGCGTAGGGAGCCTTCTGGCATAGCAAGTAGTATAATCGGTTTTTAGTCGCTTTGCGAGCGGGGTTGCATACTTCGCAAAAACCGTTGAAAATCGAAGAACGGAGGGTGCTCATGGAACTGATCGCCGTGGTGCCTGGTGTTTATTACGTGGTTATTCCCGAACATCACCTGACGGTGCTGTGCGGCTGTCCGCCCGACGTGACCAAATTGCTGATGCGGCGGGGCCTTATCCGCGAGGTCGAGGTCAATGGCGTCAAGTTCGAGAATGGGCCCAACGCCATCCTCTTGTCGGACCTCGCCACCCAAAACGGCCAGTTTTGCAATTTGGCCGAGTTCCCTCTTTTGCAGATGTTCTACCGTCAGGGCATGATTTTGCCGGGGCACCCTGGTAACACTGGCACACGGCCCCTGGTTATTGGCCACTCTCGGGGCCTTCACTCGCTGAGTGAGTACCTTTTTAGGGGAACCTACGGCCTGGCGGATTCAGACGAGATTAACGCCTGCTCCGTTCCCCCCGAATTTGCCGCCGAAATCGTGCGCGAAAAGCGCTGGTTCGCCTTTGGAAAAATCCGCCAATCCGAAGAACTGCTAGAGTTTTGCCCCCTGGATGGCGAGTCTGCCGAGCTCAGGCCCGGCTTGCGGATTCGCCGTGATGGGGTCAACCGTTTTACCTTTGTGTCGGCCGACCAGGAACTCACGGTCGACCTCAACCTGGCACCGGGAGTATTGTACGAACCTGCCGTCCGCTTAGGCGTTACCCGGTTCCGCCGGGAATACTTTTCGGTGGTACACCTGGGTGAGGGGGACGGCTGGGACACTAACCGGCCATGTATGGGGAGTCTGTTGCAGTTTCAGGGTCGGTTGTACCTCATCGACGCCGGGCCCAACATTCTGTCGGCTTTAACCTCGGTTGGTGTCAGCGTCAACGAAATCGAAGGGGTGTTTCAGACCCACGGTCATGATGACCACTTTGCGGGGCTGCCCTCGTTGGCTCGTACTGACCGCAAAATCAAATACTACGCGACCAAGCTGGTGCGTTCCTCGATCATGAAAAAGATGGCCGCGCTGATGGGCGTTTCGGAACGCAGTTTTAGCGGCACCTTCGAGTTCCATGACCTACGCTTTGATGAGTGGAACGATGTCGAGGGCCTTTCAGTGATGCCGGTGTGGTCGCCGCATCCTGTTGAAACCAACCTCTTCTTTTTTCGGGCGGCCTGGCAGGGCGGCTCAAAATCGTACGGTCATCTGGCCGACATTGCCGCGAACTCGGTGCTCAAACCCATGCTCTTGGACGACCCCACCGCCAACGACTACTCGCGTCAGCTTTACCAAAGTTTTCGGCAAAAACTGGCTGAACCCGCCGACCTCAAAAAGGTCGATATCGGCGGTGGAATGATTCACGGCGACGCCGAAGACTTTGCAACCGACACCTCGGGAAAGTTAGTGTTGGCCCATACGGCACGCGAGCTTACCCCCCGTGAAAAAGAGATCGGCACCGAAGCCGCCTTTGGGGTGCACGACGTGCTGATTCCTGCGCGGCAAGATTTTCGCATTCGGCTTGCCGAAACCTACCTCAGGGCTTACTTTCCCGATGCTCCTGACTGGGAGCTTGGCCTGCTTTTGAACGGGAACTTGGTAGAACATAGCCTTGGAACCGTGCTTCAGCGAAAGTGGGAACCCTTTGAACAGGTGCTTTTGGTAGTCACCGGGGTAGCCGAGGCTGTTGATGCGACCTCGGGCGCTCAGACGCTGTTGTCGGCGGGGACGTTGATCGGCGAGCTTTCGGTGCTGACGGGGCATGACGCTCACTTGACCTGGCGAGCCAAAAGCTTCGTGACTGTGCTTGAAATTCCGCATGAAGTCTTTGTGATCTTTGCCCGCCGCAACACCGACCTCGAGGAACTCAAGCGGGTTTCGCGGCAAACGTTGTTTTTACAAGCGACCGAAATGTTCGGAGAATCGCTTTCGTCGATTCGGCAGATGGGCCTAGCCCGTACTTCACGCTCACTCGAGATCCCGGCCGGTACCGTTTTAGACGAGTTGGTCGATTTTAGTCTGCCGATTCTGTTTGTGCTAGAAACCGGGGCCCTCGATTTGTCGTTTGAGGACGAAGTGTTTGAAACCTTGGGGCCCGGCGGCGTCTGCGGCGAAGAAAGCCTGTTCTTTCGTGGCAAGGGTAACGTCACGGTGCGGGCCCGCACCGATGCGCGGGGGCTGGTGTTATCGGGCCAAGAAATTCGACGGATTCCCATTGTTGAATGGAAGGTACTCGAATTGTACGAACGGCGTCTGGCCCGTTTTGCCTTGCCGGGTCTCACTTAGTTGATTACAATAAAGCCATTATGAAACGATTTCGTGACCTGACTGAACAGGAAATTTTAGCGCTTTCGATTACCAACGAAGAAGAAGACAGCCGCATTTACCGTGACTTTGCCGAGGGGCTCCGCGAGAACTTTCCCGCCTCGGCTCAGGTGTTTGACGACATGGCCCAAGAAGAGATTGGCCACCGAGGTCGACTTTTTGCCCTGTACCGGCAAAAGTTCGGCGAACACTTGCCCCTGATTCGCCGCCAGGATGTGGCGGGTTTTGTGCGTAAAAAGCCGCTGTGGCAGGTGCGTCCCCTGGGGCTGGACGAGGTACGCAAGTACGCCGCAGACATGGAGTACGAAACCGCACGCTTTTACCGCAAAGCCGCCGAAGGTTCGACGGACGCCTCGATTCGCGAACTGTTGTTCAACCTCGCCGAAGCCGAGGACCACCACGAGAACTTGGCCGCCAAGCTTGGCGAAGCCAACCTCACCGCGTCGGTTAAGGACGAAGAAGACCAGACGGCACGCCGGATGTTTGTGCTTCAGTACGTCCAGCCCGGCTTAGCCGGCTTGATGGACGGCTCGGTGTCGACCTTGGCACCCTTGTTCGCGGCGGCCTTTGCCACGCACAACTCGTGGAGTACTTTTTTGGTCGGGTTGGCGGCGGCCCTGGGCGCCGGCATCTCGATGGGCTTTGCCGAAGCGCTGAGCGATGATGGGTCGTTATCAGGGCGCGGGGCACCGCTGTTGCGCGGTATTACCAGCGGGTTTATGACAGCGCTGGGGGGAATTGGCCATGCTCTGCCGTACTTGATACCGCACTTTTGGGTGGCAACCTTCCTTTCGGCGGGTGTGGTGGTGGTCGAGCTGATTGCCATCTCGTGGATTCGGTGGAAGTTCATGGACACCAAGTTCCTTTCGGCGGCCTTTCAGGTCATCGTGGGCGGGGTATTGGTCTTCTTTACGGGTATTTTGATCGGTAACGCGTGACGGATGCGTCTGCTTCACTCTGCCGACTGGCACTTAGGAAAAGCCCTTTTTGGGAAAAAGCGCGACACGGAACACGAGGCGTTTTTACGTTGGCTGACCGGTGAGGTGAAACGCGAACAGGTCGACGTGCTGTTGATCGCTGGCGATGTCTTTGATACCACGGCCCCGCCTCACCGGGCCCAAGAGCTGTACTACCAGTTTTTAGTGGGCCTGCAGGCTACCTCGGTTCGGCATGTGGTGGTGGTGGGCGGTAACCACGATTCGGCCGCCTTTTTAGAGGCGCCGGGCCCCTTGCTGAAAATCTTGAACATTCATGTCACGGCCTTGTACACGGAACCTGCCAACGAGGTGTTGGTGCTTTCGGACCCCGAAGGGGTGCCCGAAGCCGTGGTGGGCACCGTTCCTTACCTGCGCGAACGCGACCTGCGTTGGCAAGAATCGGGTGAAACGATCAACGAAAAAGAGGAACGCCTGAAAGCGGCGGTGGCCGAGCACTATGCCCAGGTGGTGCGTGCTGCCCAACAGGCGCGCCTAGCCGCCGAGCAAAAATCTCAGCGCGAGATTCCCCTGATTTTGACCGGGCATTTGTTTACCTCGGGGGGCGTGACCGCCGAGGGGGATGGGGTCCGCGAGTTGTATGTGGGAACCCTAGGCCACGTTGGCCCGGCCATCTTTACCGGCGCCGACTACACGGCTTTGGGTCACCTGCATGTGCCGCAGGAGGTGGGGAGCCCCCTGGTACGCTATTCGGGCTCGCCCCTGCCTATGGGCTTTGGCGAGGCTGACCAACAAAAGAGTGTCTGCCTGGTGAACTTTGAGGGCCGGTCGGCGCAGGTCAGCTTGCTGGTGGTGCCGACGTTTCAAAAGCTACAATCCCTACGCGGTGACCTGCCGACTCTACTGACGGCCTTGACCGAGCTCAGGCTAACTGGTGAAGCCGTGTGGCTGGAACTGCTCTACGATGGCCTTGAGGCGACAGGAACCCTGCGCGAAGACCTGGAGCGTGCCGCTGGGTCGCTAGCCGAAGGCTCGCCACTCGAGATTTTACGGGTACGCAATTTGGGGCTCACCAAGCGGGTTCTGCAAGATAGCCCCGAAATCTCGCTCGACGACCTGACGCCCACCGAGGTCTTTGAACGCTGTCTTGAGGCGAACCAGACCCCCGAACCGCAACGGGTGGTGTTGCGTGGCCTGTACCAAGAAATTCTGAGTACAGTTGAGGAGCCGCTTTGAGAATCCTCAACGTTCATTTTTCGAACTTAAACTCTTTGCGCGGTGAATGGTTCATCGACTTTACCGCCCCTGAATATACGAATGGGTTGTTCGCCATCACCGGCCCCACCGGGGCGGGAAAATCTACCGTTCTCGATGCGATTTGCTTGGCGCTGTGGGGGCGCACCCCCCGGCTAGGTTCGATCACGAGTTCTAGCAACGACCTGATGTCGCGCCAAACCGGGGAATGTAGCGCTGAGGTGGAGTTTGAAACCGGCGGCCAGCGTTACCGCTGTTCTTGGGCCCAAAAGCGCGCCCACGGCAAACCCAACGGCAAACTTCAGAACCAAATGAGGAGCCTTGCCAACCTCACGACCTCGGTGACCTTGGGGGCCACGATCAACGAGGTCGCTGTGGCGATCGAAAATGTTACGGGGATGACGTTTGAACGGTTTACGCGCTCGCTCTTGTTGGCCCAGGGGTCTTTTGCCTTGTTCTTACAGGCAAGCCCCGACGAGCGAGGCCCCTTGCTGGAACAAATTACGGGTACCGAGATCTATTCGTTGCTCTCGCGCCAGACTCACGAACGGGTCAACGAAGAAAAAGCCCGTTTGGATCAACTTCAGCTTCAGCTCCAGGGCCAAAAGCCTGCCAGCTCCGAAGAAATCGCCGACTGGCAAGCCCAGGCCGCCGCCCTCCAGACGACCAGTCAAGCCCAGCAGAGTGAGTGGCAAGCCTACCAGGTGGGGCTAGACTGGCGTCGAGGTTTGGCCAAATTAGCTCAGCAAGGCGAAGAGTTGGCTGGGCAAGAGGTAGCGTTGTCTCAGCAGGAACGCGACTTTGAGCCCTTGCGCCAGCGTCTAGAAAGGGCACGGCAGGCCGCGACCTTGAGGACTTTTTATCAAGAGCTTGAGCAGAGCCGCCGCGAGGCGGTTCAGTTACAAACCGACTACGAGGGGGCGTGCGCCGAACAAACTCAACGGGAACAAAAGCTAGCTGTGCGGCAGGCCGAGTGCGACGCCGCTGTTTTACAGGCCGAGCAGAGGACAAGCCAGGAGCGCCAGCTGACCCCCGTGTGGAAGCAACTCCGCGACCTCAATGTGCTGGCACAAGAAAAACAAACGGTACGGCGGGCCGCTGAGCAGGCCGCGCAAGATGGGCAAAAGCGCCTCACGCAGGCCCAACAGGCCCTAGAAAAAGCGCAACAAGAGACCCGCCTTTTTCACCAAACCGTTCAGAACCTTAGTCAAACCCTTGAAGCCGACCCCCAGCGCAGTTTGCCGTCTGTTCTGCCAGAGCTCAAGCTTTTGACGCAAGCGGTTCTTACCGCCCAGGCGGGCCTTAAAGCTAGCATGGTCAAAGCTGAGCAGGCCAAACTCGGCGTCGAGGAACGTCAAAAAGAGCTCCAGACGGTGCAACAAGCGCTGGCCGATGCCCAACGTGAGGTCGACGGGGCCCAGCAGGCCCTTCGCGAAAGCCAAGCGGCGTTTGCGGCCGCCGGGGGCGTTAAGCTCAACGATGTTCAGACCCGGCTTGCCAAGGCCAAGGAGCAATGGCGGCTGGCTCAGCTGAAGGTTGCGCTTCACGAGTTGGTCGAAAAGCGCGAAAGCTCGCAAAACGTGTTAACACAGCTACGGCAACGCCAGGCTCAGACGCAAGAGCTGTATGCGTTGGCCCAAACTAACGTCCACCTGGCCGAAGAAAAGGCGACACTTCGCGCCCAGATTTTGAGTTTAGAGGAACACCGTTCGCACCTCAGCGAGGGGGCTCCTTGCCCGCTGTGCGGTTCGCTGGAGCACCCGTGGGCCCAGAACGTGCCCCCCGAGGCGCGTACCGACACCAACGAGGTCGCCGTTTCGCAGCATAAAGCCGAGCAATTGTTAAACGCTGTTACGGAACTCAAGGTGGCGATAGCGAAAGAAGAAACCCAAGTCAAAGGCCTAAGCGACAGTTGTGCCCAGCTTGAGCAAGAGCTGGCCTTGGCCCGCGGAGTCGGTGGGGCAGGCGAGGAGGGAAACCCCGAGACCCTCCGCCAGGTTTACGAACAACTTGTAACCCAGGCCGAGCAGACGGCAAGGGCCGAAGAAGGGCTCACTCTGGCCGAGGCACGGCTGGCTCAGGCCAAGCTTTCCTTAAGTAAGGCCCAGTCCCAGCAGCAACTGGCCCTGACCCGGCTAGAAAATGCCCAAAACGTAGCGAGCGACGCCGACGAAGCTCGCTTGCGTACCGAAGCAACCTTAGAACAAGCCCGGCTTGCCCTGGGGAACGCTTGGACCTGGGGGGCTAACGAGGACCCTCGCGTGGTCATGCCTGGCGAAGCTTTGTTGGCACGGTTAACGCAAAAAGCGGCTCAGCTGACGGCTCAAGAAGAGGCCCTGAGGCAGGCGCAGCAGCGCTGGCAAGAGGCCGAGCAGGCGGTGGCCCAGGGCCTCAACGATACCCAAAGGCTGGACGAAGAAAAGCAACGGCGTGGCGCTGACCTACAAGCCGCCCAAGAGGCGCTACAAGCCTTAGAGGGGCAACGCCGCGAGGTGCTGACCCAGGCGGGGTTAACTGAAGTTCCCTCCGAAGAGGCCTTTCGGGCTCAACTCGACCAGCTCCGCCGTGCTGCCGACGTTGGCCAGCACAACCTGAACGAGGCAAAGCTGGCCATGGCGGCCGTTCAAGAACGAAAAGCTCAGCTGGCACGAAGCCTAGCCGACAAACATCACAGCGTGAGCCAACGGCAGACAGATTTTGATCGGCGACGGCAAGAGGCGGGCTTTTTGGACCAAAGAGCGTTTGAAGCCAGTCGTGCAGATCTGGATCAGCTACCCGAATGGGAGTCAGCCTGGAACGCGTTGCAGACCTCACGCGCGGGCCTGGTTGCCCGCCAGAAGGCCTGGGCCGACCAGCAAGCGGCAGAAGCCGCCCGGCAGGTGACCCCGCTCGCCTTGGCTGAGCTTGAAGAGGCCAGTGAGCGTCTTGAAGCCCAGCGAACACAAACTCAGCAGAGTCTTGGTGCGCTCCAGGCCAAGCTGGACGACCAGGCCCACTTAGCGGCCCAGGCCGCTGACCTTTTGGAACAAATCGAACGTCAGAAAGCGTTGTTTGCTGATTGGGCGGCGTTACGCGAGCTCATTGGGTCGGCAGACGGTAAGAAGTTTCGCAACTTTGCCCAAGGCCTCACCTTTGATCGGTTGTTGCACCACGCCAACCAGCAGTTGACCAGGCTCTCGGACCGCTACCTTTTGGTGCAGAGCGGTCCCCTGGAGTTGGCTGTCCTCGATAACTATCAGGGCGGCGATACCCGAACCACCCGCAACCTTTCGGGCGGCGAGAGCTTTATGGTGAGCCTGGCCCTGGCCCTGGGCCTGTCGGCCATGACCAGCCGTCAGGTACGAATTGATTCGTTGTTTTTGGATGAAGGCTTTGGAACCCTGGACGAAGATGCCCTCGACACGGCCCTCGAGACCCTGTCGGCCCTGCACCAGGGCGGCAAGTTGGTAGGGGTGATTTCGCACGTGGCGCAGATCAAAGAGCGTATCGCCACCCAGATTCGGGTTACGCCGTTACGGGGTGGGGTCAGCCGCTTGAGTGGCCCCGGGGTTGTGCAGAAACGCTAGATTACGGGGTAGCAAACTCACGAAACTTGACGACATGAATGTCTTTTTGGTTACGGATTCTCCAAAGATCAAACTTGATCTGCATGTTAAGCCAGCTCTCTGGAGTCGTGTTGGTTGCGTACCCTAGGCGAATAGCCATTTCTGGCGTTATCGAGCATTTGCCGTTAACGATTTCCGAGAGCGTCTTTCTCGATACCTCAAGATCTTTTGCCGCTTCGGTGATCGATATATTTAGCGGCTTGAGAACGTCTTCGTAAAGGACTTCTCCAGGGTGCGTAGGTTTTCTGCCTGTCATGTTTGTCAGGGATTTGTAACCCATCAGGTTACATGTGTCAATCAACAACAGCCCTCTCAGGTAGCCCCCTCCGCGTGCTTTTAAAGCCCCGCCACACACAAAAAAACTTCCCGCTCAGGAAACCAAAAATTTCCACTCGGGAAACAAAAAATTCCTCGACGGGAAACCAAAAATTTCCACGCTGGGAATTTTTGCTGAAAATCTGCTTCAGCAGGGGTGTTAGAGTGGACCCAAGAGGTATAGGCAATGAAAAGCCTTTTGCTTTTGGCAGACTCGGATTTTGTCGAGCTCGGTAGGGAAGGTGACTTGGGGAGGGGAAGGGGTGTTCCCAACGATGTGATCGTTCTCGAATAGGCTTTATTTCGTTGACTTTGGTCGGGGTTTCAAAGAAAATTGCCTAAGGAACACTATTATGCTTACACTTCCCCAGCTTGAGCGCCACCTATTCACTTCCGCCGACATCCTAAGGGGAAAGATGGATGCCTCGGAATTTAAAGAGTACATCTTCGGTATGCTCTTTCTCAAACGGTCCTCCGACGTTTTTGACGGGATGCAAGAGGCTACCCGAAAGGCTCTCGAGGAAAAAGGTCGTGGGGAAGAGGAAATAGCCCATACCCTTAACACCGACAAGTCGTACAAAGGGGCCTTCTTTGTGCCGATGCAAGCACGGTGGGCGTACCTGCGGGACGAGGTTCATAGTGCGGTTGGAGATGCTCTGAACAAGGCTCTTGGAGCCCTGGAAGAGGCCAATCCAGCTTCTTTGGCGGGAGTTCTTCAGCACATAGACTTCAATAAAAAGGTAGGACAGACGACCCTATCCGATCAAAACCTTCGGAAACTCATCGATCATTTCAGCAAAGTAAGGCTCAGGAACGAGGATTTTGAATTCCCTGACCTGTTGGGTGCCTCTTACGAGTATCTCATCCGCGACTTTGCTGACTCAGCCGGAAAGAAAGGCGGAGAGTTCTATACACCCCGGTCGGTGGTCAAGCTTATGGTACGGCTCATTGATCCCAAGCCGGGCATGATAGCTTACGATCCCTGTGCCGGTTCCGGGGGTATGCTCATACTTGCGCGGGAGCACCTGAGAGACCAGGGGATTCCTGACAGCCGGTTAAAAGAGTTACAGGTTTATGGACAAGAATTGAACGGAACCACTTGGGCCATCAGCAAGATGAACTTGCTTCTCCATGGCATTGCTGATGCTAACATCAAGAACGAAGATACCCTGATGAAGCCCCAGCACCTTGATAATGACGGGAACCTGATGCTCTTCGACCGCATCCTGACCAACCCTCCCTTCTCCCTGAACTACACCCGGGAAGGAATGCAACATCCGGGGCGGTTCCAGTGGGGTTGGTGTCCTGAGGGTGGAAAGAAAGCTGACCTGATGTTCCTCCAGCACATGATGGCTGTCCTCAAGGAAGGGGGCATTCTCGCTACTGTCATGCCCCATGGTGTGCTCTTCCGGGGCGGTGAAGAGAGAAAGATCCGGGAGAAAATCCTGGCAGAAGACAGGCTGGAAGCGGTGATCGGATTGGCTCCCAATCTGTTTTACGGCACCGGCATCCCTGCGTGTATTCTCGTGCTCCGGTCTGCGAAGAGTAAGCCTGCCGAACGCCAGAATAAGGTCCTCTTCATCAACGCCGATAGGGAGTACACCGAAGGACGGGCTCAGAATTACCTCCATCCTCAGCACATTGAAAAGATCCTGACTGCCTACCAGGAGTTCCAGGCCATCGATGGGTTTTCAGCCATCGTTCCGGTTCAAACCCTGTTGGACAATGAGGCTAACCTGAACATCCGGCGGTATGCGGACAACACTCCCCCTCCGGAACCCCAGGATGTCCACGCCCACCTTTACGGGGGCGTGCCTGACCGAGAGATTGCCTCTCAGCAAGAATTGATGACCTCCCTGGGGTTTGACCACAAGGCATTGTTCACTCCCTTGAAGACTGGTTACTCTCAGTTCCTCTCGGATTTGAAAGAAAAACGAGAAATCAAAACCAGAACGAAAGGCTTTCCCGGAGTTGTGGCCAAAGAAAACCAGCTCAAAGCCACTTTTGACCGGTGGTGGACCTCAGCGGTTCCCAAGTTCAACGGAGACCGGAGTGAAGCCTTCCTCGTAACCCTCAAGCAAGGCATTCAAGAAGCCTTCCTTTTGACTGTAGGTGGTCAAGGTATCCTAGGAGATTTTGAGGCTCTAGGGGCCTTTGCCCAATTCTGGGACGGGGCTCAGTACGACCTTCGTTCCTTGATGGCCCGGGGATTCCTGGGGGTTGTGGACGGATGGCTGACCACAGTTCTGAGCAGTCTGGAGGACGACAACAAAAAGACCGCCATGAAGCCCCTGGAAGCCCTGGATCACAAACTCATCAGCCGGATGTTGAAACAGGAGATCCAGACCCTCCGAGATCTTGAAGCCGAGGTAGCCGAGCTGGATGCTCTCCTGGAACCCAAAGGTGAGGACGAAGAAGAAGCCCAAGAAGAGGAAGAACCCATATCCCCAGAAGAACTTAAGGCCAAGAAGTCACGCCGGACTCAAGCCAAGAAGGAAGTGAAAGAGCTCCTGAGCAAGGTTCTCCTGACCTTGAAGGCCCGGCAGAAGAGCCTGACCGAGGCGGAATCCCGGGAATTGGTACTGGATATCTGGAACCAGGAGCTCTGGGGGCTGACCCAAGGCTTTCTTCAGAAGCGTCAGCAGGTTTTGGTGGCCTTCCTGGAGACCTTGTGGGATAAGTACCAAGTGACCTTGACCAGGCTGGAAAAGGACCGCGATGAGGCCTCAACGGCTCTTTGGAAGTACCTTTCGGCCCTGGGATATGAGAAATGAGTAAATAATTGACAGTTTTGGAATTAAGAGTAGAATTGAACCAACACACCCGTCGGGCCTCTGGGAAACCATGCCAAAGTTGACGGGTTTTTGTGTTTATACGAAAGAGATTTAGCTTATGTCAGATTTAATCGAATCCCTGTCCAAGGAATTTGATGCACTCCTGAAGATTGAGGGAGCAGAGGCAGACAACCACCTCATCAAAGCAGAGACCCTGGCAACGATTATCACCGCACTTCAAAGTATTGCTTTCTTAGTAGGGGCCAACGATCTCAAGTCCAGCTTGAATCAGCGGTTTAAGCCAACAAAGGACCTCAAGAATCAATATACCCTGGTTCTAGGAACCCCAGAAAAAGGGAGTTATGCGGTTCCTTGGGGAATGAATCCTCTTCCAGAATTAGACCTCCTACCCAGAAATGACTTTCCATCGGTGTTTTATGGATTGCTTGAAACAGTTCAAAAACGAAGTTGGGAAGTTCTTGAATCCCAATTTGGAAGTTCTTCACTTCGAAAGCGGGTTTTGGTCGAGATTTTGCGATTGCTACCCCAGAGTGGGGACAGTCACCGCATCACCATCGCTACCAGGAATAATCAAGAACCTTTAACACTGTCGTCCCATGACCATAGGGCCTTGAAGTTGGCCCTGGAGGGAGAGTCAACCGAAAATACGGTCATGACTGTGACTGGGGATCTGATCAAAATTGATTTTGAAAGGCGAATCGTCACCATAAAATATCCCCCCACTGGCAAGGCTTTGGATTGTTCCTATCTGCCTGAATTTGAGGACATGATCGTAACCAATCGAACCGGACCCATCCAAGTTACGGGGACCTTTGTTTTGGATGATGATGGGAATCCAAAAAGTTTGAGTGATGTCACAAAAATTGAAGCTATAGACCTTTCCCCAATTTACATTCAAGAAGTTCCGCTGGGTGAGAGTTCCAGGTTGGTTTTTAAAGAAGCTTTGATGATTCCAGTGACTTTGGACACCGAGAGCTCCCAATATATGGTCGCAGAGCTCTCAGAGTTGAACATCTTTGCCTACACCTTGAACAGGGACCTTCTAGTGGAGGAGCTAGAAAACCAGATTCAATTCCTTTGGCAGAACTACGGTGAGGCGAAGCCGGATGAACTGTCAGAGGATGCTCAAACACTAAGGACAAAACTTAGAGACCAAATACGGGTTGAGCACCATGCCTAGATCAAAAGATGCCGTCGAAAAGAGCCTGCGAAAAAAGGGGTTTCACGAAACTCAAGGGGATCATCATTACTTTACCTATCACGACCTCAATGGGAAGAAGACGACAGTCTATACTAAAACGAGTCACACCCCTAAGATGAAAGAACTTTCTGATCCGCTTTTATCTCAGATGGCTAAACAAGTTAAACTCACAAAACAAGAGTTTATGGACTTTATTGATTGTACCCTGACGCAGGTAAAATACGAAGAAAAACTAAAAAGCTTGGGTTGTTAAATGTCCAGTTATATAGCATTACCTTGCTCTCTTGAAATCCCTGGAGATGTATGTAGAATGAGGAAAGCAGACCCGCCGAGCCTCTGGGATACCACGCTTAATTCCGGCGGGTTTTTTTATACCCTCCATCTTCAGACCCTCAGTATCAGTAACAAAATTGCCCCCCAAAGCCAGTGGCCCCAGCGATTGAAAACTCTCCTGGCTGAGAACCTCGAGATCCCGCGGAACTTCATGGGATTTCCGGAAAATTGGGAAGAACATGGAGTGTGGAAATGAGTGAGTGGAAGGTAAGTCCCGTACATGAACTATTCTTTTTGGGACGTGGGCGTGTTATTTCTGGTGAGGAACTAACAGCTCATCCTGGGGAGTTCCCAGTTTATTCATCTCAAACCTCAAATGAAGGTGAATTCGGTCGCATCGATACATATGATTTTGAAGGAGAAATGATAACTTGGACAACAGACGGTGCAAATGCGGGAACTGTCTATTACCGCTCAGGGAAATTCAATTGTACAAATGTCTGCGGGACCTTGAGAGCAAAAGATGCTGAGAAAGTTGATCATCGCTACTTTTCACTACTCCTTTCCACCCATGCAAAGAATCACGTTTCCTACATTGGTAATCCCAAGCTAATGAATGGGGAAATGTCAAAAATCAGACTCAATTTTCCCCCCCTCCCCGAACAACGCCTCATCGCCAAAATCCTGGACACCCTCGACACCGCCATCCGCCGGACCGAGGACATCATCGCCAAGCTCCAGAAGGTGAAGGACGGACTCCTCCACGACCTCCTCACCCGGGGTGTGGATGAATCAGGACAGCTCCGTCCCCGGTCCGAAGACGCTCCTCATCTCTACAAGGATTCTCCTTTGGGGAAGATACCGAAGGAGTGGGAGGTGAGGGATGTCAGATGGCTAGGGGAAGTAGTAACTGGATTTACTCCACCGACAGAAAACTCTGTGTTGTGGGGTGATGGTATAGATTTTGTCACACCGGCAGAAATATCAGATTCGGGTGAATTATCCGAAAGTAAAAGAAAAGTAACAAAACTTGGTCTAAAGTATGTAAGGTTGCTACCGCCTGGATCAGTTCTATGTGTTTGTATTGGTTCGACCATCGGTAAAGTTGCTTTTTCGGAAAATCCACTCTGCACAAATCAACAGATCAATGCACTTATTCCTTCGGCAGGCATCGATAAACAATATGCTTTCCAAGTATTGCGGAAATTTTCATCTAACCTAGAAAAGGTAGCCGGTCTGCAGGCTGTTCCGATTGTGAACAAGACAACATTTTCCTCGCTCTTAGTTGTTATTGCAGAAGGATGTGAGCAAACAAAGATAGGTTTGGAAGTAAAAACAGCTTCATTAGCAATAAACACAGAGGCCAGAATTTTAGATAAACTCCGACTTCAAAAACAAGGTCTCATGAACGACCTTCTCACCGGTAAAGTCCGAGTAACCGAACTCCTCAAACAGGAGGCCGTATGAGCTCTCCTGAACGGGATGAGGTTGAACTCCCTCTCTGTCGCCACCTAGAGTCTTTAGGTTGGAAATGGACCACTGACGAAGGTACAGATCCAGCTCAAACCAACCGCTCTGAATTCTCCGAAGTGGTTTTGAAATCCGATTTCACCGACGCCCTGAAAACCTTGAACCTTTTGGATGATGGTCGCCAATGGGTGGACGATGCCCGGGTCAATCAAGTCCTGCGGGAACTGATCGTCCATCCGGGTCATGGCCTGCTAGAAAAGAACCAGGCCGTCACTAAGCACCTCTTGTCCGGTGTGACCGTAGACGGGTTGGCCAAAGAACATCAAGGCAAAGGCACCACTTTGCGTCTTGTGGACTGGGACCACCCCGAGAGAAATATCTTCCGGGTCATCAACCAGTTCAAGATCAAACTCGCTTCTGGAAAAACCTCTGAGCACATCTACCCTGATGTGATCCTTTTTGTGAACGGTCTCCCTTTGGTGGTGATCGAATGCAAGGCCCCGACAACCAATCACGACAAGTTGCCCGATGCCCTGGACCAGTTGGCTCGGTATTCCAACCAGCGGGCTTTTACCGACTTCGATGAGGGCCACGAGCCCCTGTTCTACACCAATCAGATCCTCATCGCCACCGACGGAGGAAAGTCCCTCTACGGCCCCTTGGGACTGGAAGGAACCTTCTGGAATGAATGGAAGGAAACCTTCCCCCGGTCCCGGGAAGAAGTGGAGAAAAGACTGGGCAAGCAGAAACTGAACTCCCTGGAAGTTTTGACGGAAGGTCTACTATCCCCTGAGAATCTGCTGAAGGTTCTGCGAAGCTATGTGATTTTCAGTTCTGAAAAAGGAGCCCTGCGAAAGGTCCTTCCCCGGTACCAACAATTCCGGGCTGTAGAGAACGCCATGACTCGGCTCCTCACCGGAAAGAAACGCCTGGAAGATCCGGACAGACAAGATCGCCGGGGGGGAATCATTTGGCACACCCAAGGCTCCGGAAAGAGTCTGACCATGACCTTTCTGGTCCGCAGACTCCGTCTGATTCCCGAACTGAGGAAGTTCAAGGTTGTCATCGTCACCGACCGCCGAGATCTTCAAAAACAACTCATGGAAGCCCTGGATTCTTCGGGGCAAAATATCTACACCCCTGAGACCATTGTGAAACTCCGGGCCCGGCTGGCTGTGGATGGACCCGAGATTGTTTTTGCCATGATTCAGAAATACCAGTCTTCCATCTGGGATGCTGAAGAAGTGGCAGAATCCACCGTCAAGGATTCCTATCTCGATTCGATGAGCCTCAATTCCAGCGACTCCATTCTGGTCATGGTGGATGAAGGACACCGGGGACAGGCGGGGGAATTCCACCTGAACCTTCTTCAAGCCCTTCCCAACTCCGCCCGCATTGCCTTCACCGGGACACCTATCATCATGGGTAAAAAAAAGAAGACCACGGAGATCTTTGGTGACTTCATCGACAAGTACCGTTTGAAAGAAGCTGAAGCCGATGGGGCGATTGTGCCCATCCTTTACGAAGGACGGACGGTTAAGGGAATAGTGAAGGATGAAAAAGCTCTGGATGAACTGTTTACAGCGTTCTTTCATGGGGCTGAGAATCAGACTGATCTGGCCCAGTACGCCATGCAGAAGTTTGGGAACAAGGGAGACATTCTGGAGTCCCAGGAATTGGTGAAAGCCAAGGCCTTGGATATGCTCAGGCATTACGTCATCAACGTCTTACCTAATGGTTTGAAAGCCCAGGTTGTGGCCTATAGCCGTCGAGCCTGTGTAAGATACCAGCAGGCTTTTTTAGAAGCCAAGAAAACGATCCAACAGGAAAGAGACACAAAGTATCGGGGCCTCTTCGATTTTACCTCCGAAGGAATCATAGATCAACCGGAGGTCTTTCAGTCCGCCTGGTATGCTCATCAATACCGGGATATTTTCGATGCCATGGAATTTGCTGCGGTCATGTCGGGCAATCACAACGATCCAAAGGAATACGAGACCTGGACCGACCCCACTGCAACCGATACCCGTATCGCCCAGTTTAAGAAACCCTATATTCACAGCGATCCTACAAAGGCCAGTCCCCTGGGATTCCTCATAGTCAAGAACATGCTCCTCACCGGTTTTGATGCTCCCATCGAGGGCGTCCTCTACCTGGACCGTCCTTTGAAGGAAGCAGAACTCCTCCAAACCATCGCCCGGGTCAACCGAACCTATCCTGGGAAAGAATTCGGGCTGGTGGTGGATTACTTTGGCCTCTCAGCCAGGCTCCACGATGCCCTCAAGGCCTACTCCCAGGAAGATATTTACGGAGCTATGACCAAGATTTTGGACAAGCTTAAACTCTTAGAGGAACAGCATGCTGAGGTCGTTGGATTCTTCCAAACCCGGGGACTCCATGGACTGGAAGATGTGAAGGCCTGCGTGAACTACTTCCGGGAAGAAAGTGACAATCTGCAGGCCTTGGCAGAGTTTTGGACTATGGCTCAGAACTTCTTTTCTACTTTAGATTTGATCATGCCCAGGCCAGAGGCAAAACCCTTTTTGGCCGATGCGAAACAGGTTGGTGAAATCCTGGCGGAAGTTCGGCAGATATTCCAAAAAGACCGCCCTGTCATTGATCCCTCCACAGGAGCCCGAATCAGAAAGCTCCTGGATGATCACTTGCTGAGTAAGGGCATCGACATCAAGATCCCGCCTAAGCGTATCACCGACAAAGGTTTCCAAGATCACATCAACGGAACGAGAGATCCAAAGTCCAAAGCCCAGGATATGGAACACGCCCTGAGGCACTTCCTTCAGCTCATGGATAAGACCAACCCAGCTGGGGCCAAGGCCTTTGCCCAAAGATTGGAAGAGATCCTGAAGAAGTATTCCGAGGACTGGCAGAAACAACTGGACCTCATGAATCAACTCTACGAGGATGCCACTGAACAAGCCCGGGAGAAATCCCTCGGTCTTTCCCCGGCGGAGATTCCCCTTTTCAATCTTTTTGAACGAGCGAAGCCAAAGGGAACGGAAGCGGATTGGGTCGATTTCATTCACCACCTTGGTGTTCTGATCAAACAGAAAACCAAGATCCCCAACCTCTGGTCCTCCGCTCAGAACCTCAAGGATTTGGAAGGGGAGATCTATGAACAATTCGTCGAGTATGAGTATTTCCACTTTGCCGAGAGAGAAAGAATGGCGAGAGAGATCCTGGACGCCGTTAAGAGCAATCATACCCTATGGCAAAACTGATCGTCGGAGACCTGGAGTTTGAATGGCTGGTCAGTGACAAACGGAAGCACCCCGCTGTGGTGGTCGATCGGGATGGTAGCCTTCAAGTTCGCTCTAGTCCTCAGGAAACCCAGGACGATCTGATACGGCTGATTGAATCCAAACGCCTTTCCATTTACATGAAGCTCGCTCAAAAAGGCAAGCTCCTCAAGCCCAAGTCGGAGAAGGAATATGTAGAGGGTGAAGGTTTCTCTTATCTGGGCAGATCCTATCGCCTTTCACTGGTGGATGCTGGAGATGCTCCCTTGGTATTCGACAGAGGACGTTTTTTCCTCGACAAAAATTGTATTTCCTCAGCCAAAGAACTTTTTATTCAGTGGTACACCCAGCAAGGAAAGAAACACATTCCAGCACTCATCCGCCGGTATTCATCTCGGTTGGGGGAAAAACCAGCAGGGTACAAAATCCAAGAACTTGGCTATCGCTGGGCCAGCTGTGGCAAGGATCGCTATTTGTACTTCCACTGGAAAACACTAATGCTTCCTCTATCGATTGTCGAATATCTGGTGGCTCATGAGACGTCCCACCTCCGCGAGATGAATCACAGCCCGGAATTCTGGCGCATTCTTTCATCCCTGCTCCCGGACTACCAGGAAAGAAAGAGGTGGCTTGCAGAGAATGGGGCCGGGATCGGGTTGTGATTCAACGCTTGGAAATTACAACAAATGAATCCGAATCGGGATTCATACTGTTGAGGAGCAGAACAGCTTGTTCTTAAAAAGTCTTAAAGGGCTTTTCGTACTTCAGCAGGGAAACCCCCAGATAAAAAAACACCCGCCGGATTACGCATGCAGAGCAGAGGCGCGGCGGGTCCGCTCCACAAATATTATGTGAATGACTTCGATTGTCAACGGTAAGGGCCGACCTTTTCATGTCAAAAGCGGAACTTGGAAACCGATGATTTCCGGAACTGAATCGCCCCCGGAATGAGCGGAGCGTTTTTTATTTGAGTCCGGACTCAACGAACCGATTCATGATAATAAACGTTTGGTGTTGAACCAATGAACCAATTCTAGTGTAGCCACTTCAATATCCTCCCGGCCTTCTTCTCAATACCCCCAATGGTCTCATCCCTGCCATGCGTATCTGATTTTCAATTGATTTATATTGGTGCCCCAGGGAACAATTCCCTCTTTTTGTAGCCGTCCTAGTACTATCCCCGGTGCTATCCCCAGATTTTTAGCAAACGTAGAAATTACCTCTGAATTGCACGCCAGTGCTTTCAGTTGTTTTTCGTAGGTCTTGGGAATAAGAAAGCTACTTGCCCAGAGGTCAGCCTCTGTCTCCGCCACGTCATCTAAGGGCTCCCCCGCCAGTTCCAGGTAGAGCATTTTCTTTCCATGGATAAGGAGGTGTGCAATCTCGTGGAAAAACGTGAACCAAAAGTGATCATTTGTCTTATATCTAAGGCTGAGCATGATTAGTGCCTTTTCGGGAGTAAGCCATCGGGTAACGCCTGAAGCCGGGCATCCTTTTGGAGCTGGGGATACGACAAGTGCCACCCCTGACTCAGCACATAGCTCTTCGAGACGGGGCAAGAAAATGCTGGGGTTAGATTCCTGGGTCAGGTTCCGCATCTCAGCCAAATTTGACTCCAAAACCGTTTTGTTAAACGCTTTTGTTCCTATGGTTTCAGCTTTAATTTCGCCGTGTCTCAACCAGGCGGTTACAGAACCTTGTTGTTTTTCCAGTTTCTCCGAAGAACGATAAGCAAGCACAACATTCTCATATTTTTCTTGCCATGCTTTGATGGAGGCTACGCCAAAATAACGTAAGCATTCAGCCACTTGGCGGACCTTTTCGTCATATTTTTTTAGCCACCCAAATCGGATCATCTCGTTGACAGGGAGTTCACTAAGCCATCCGATATAGGGCTTTAGATCGTTGAGTTCTGATTGCCGTGCAAGGATTTCCCTATATTGAGCTTCCCTGCTGAGCCAGAAACCCACTGAACTTCCCAATACTCGTTCCAATTTAAGCGCAGTTTCCTGATTGATGGGGGCCTTCCCCTTAACAAGCTGGTTTATGTGCTTTCTCGTAAAATCGGTTCTCTCAGCTAATTCAGTTTGAGTCCATCCCTTTTCATCCAGGATGTCGAGAATAGTTTCTCCTGGTGGGGAAATCCAGTCTGGAATGTGCTCCAGTTCAGTCATGATAATCTCCTATAAAAACGATGGTGATCTCCATCACCATTGACCAATCGGTACTGCCATCGGCCAATACAGGGGGAGGCGTTATCGTAGGTTTGAAAACCAACCGATGGCCCCCGGCCAAATCGACAGCAAACTGCCCCGTCCGTTCACCCTTGAGCGGGTGAGGCCTTCCCGCATGGACTTCCTGAACGCAAGAATGGGCAAGCAAATCGGAATATCTACCCCGAAGTTTTCTGGCGGAGTCGCTACCAAGTTCGCGCACTGCGGTTTTTTGTTCCAGACAAACCTTTTTAAGATGGTCCGAGGCGAAACTAATCTTCATGCTGTTCTAAAATAGAATATACCAAAATGGTATACAAAACAATGGTTTTCAACAAATGGACCACCTTAACTGAAAAAGGTCTTTATGTGACTGCTTCGTCGTAGTCGCCGGCGGTGCTGTCGGTCCCCCTTCAGCTGATAAGTTCTCATAAGTTCTCATAAAATTAGTTAAAACATTATACGAATGACTTGACTTTTCAACTGTAAGAGTGGACACAGCCCGTGGTCTTACCTACTTCTTTACCTACTTTAAATACCAGTACCTACTTCCCTGGGCTTCAACTCAACAATTGTCTTTCAAAATGGCGGCGTATTTGTTATAACTCATGTGTGAAAGTCCTCGTCGACACGTCGTGTGGTTCCCAGCACTAAAGGGTTGTAGGGCGGATTCCCCAGCAAGGAGGCCAAAGAATTACTTTTCAACACCTCGACAACCTAAAAACCAAATTGGATGAATACCGCCCCTTGCCCAGTGCCGTGGTGGAAAACCTACACCAGGAGCTGGTGCTTCAATGGACTTACAACTCCAACGCCATTGAGGGGAATACCCTGACCCTAAAAGAGACCAAGGTCGCTCTGGAGGGGATCACCATTGGCGGAAAGACCCTCCGGGAACATTTTGAGGTGATTAACCATCGGGAGGCCATTCTGTTCGTGGAAGGCTTGGTGCAGAAACCCAGCCCGCTGACGGAGTGGAATATTAAGAGCATCCACAAGCTGGTTTTGAAGAACATCGACCACGAAAACGCTGGCCGGTACAGGAATGTGAATGTCATCATCGCTGGTGCCGAGCACAAACCCCCGCACTTCATCAAAGTCGCCCAGGAGATGGAAGCCTTTGTCGCCTGGTGCCAGACCACAGCCCAGACTCTCCATCCCGTGGAACGAGCCGCCCGGGTGCATGCGGATTTTGTGAAGATCCATCCTTTTATTGATGGGAATGGCCGCACCTCACGGCTGTTGATGAACTTAGAGCTGATGAAAGCCGGCATCCCTGCGGCAGTGTTGCCGGTGAGCAGACGTTTGGAGTACTACGAAACCCTAGATCAGGCCCATGTCAACGCCGACTACGAACCTTTCTTCAAGCTGATTTCTGAAGTCGTGGAACAGAGTTTTGAAGCTTACTGGTGGGCGTTGGGGTTGAAGAAATAAAAGCCGTGCCCTTCGGTCAGGCGAACTATTTGTAAACCGGAGTTGATCCTTGATAGTTTTGAAGTCGTGACTCCACACGACTTCCTTCGAAGATGGAGAAGCTAAAATGGGAAAAGCAAATGTTATGACAATTCGGGTGCCAGAGGAACTCAAGGAACGAATTGAAAAAACGGCAAGCCTTCAAGGTGTCTCGATCAATCAATTTGCACTCTATGCCTTTAAGAAGTATCTGAAAGGGAAGAAGCGAGAATACGTCATAAGAGACTTTGATTTTCTGATGACCAAAATTCCAGGACGAGAAGTGCCGGACAGAACCGCCTCTGAACGTTATGTAACTTCTGTCTTTGCCATTTCGATGACCAGCACGTGACTGGCTGTTTTGGCCTTGAGGACAAGGTCTTCCTCGACAATCTCTAGCCCGTCCCGGGGTTCTAGTGTGACAGAGCCTAGTTCCGAGCTCCCTTCGATCTGGACAAGGTAGGCCTGGCGACCAGGGCCGACGGTGAGAGCGATCTCCTTCCCGGCTTCCAGTTCAAGGGCCGAAAGGTTAACGTCCTGGTGGATCTTGACCGGGGCGTTCCCATCCTGGCCCGAAACCAGCTGAAGCCACCGGTCCCTCCTGTCGTCCCACCGGAAGCGGTAGTCCCCATAGTTGGGTTCCAGGCGCCTCTTGTCGGGAAAGATCCAGATTTGGAGAAACCTGGCGACACCGGTTCCCAGGTTGTGCTCGCTGTGGTAAACCCCTGTCCCAGCGCTCATGTACTGCACTTGCCCCCTGGTCAGGGTCTGACGGTTACCCATATTGTCGGCGTGGGTCAACTCTCCGTCGACGACGTACGAAATGATCTCCATGTCGCGGTGTGGGTGGAGGTCGAACCCGGTACCTGGCTGGACCAGATCGTCGTTAATGACCCTCAACACCCCGAACTGGATTGCCTTAGGGTTGTGGTACTCGGCAAAGGAAAAATGAAAACGGCTCTGAAGCCAACCAAGGTTGCTAGTGCCCAGGTTCTTGGCCTTAATTTGACGAAGCATGGTACCCTCCTACCTCAACGTCCGAAGAATTACTTGCAGAGTCAAGTAATTGGAGAGCATAAGGAATTATCGTTAAGCTGGAATGGTCGTTCGGCCAGTGTCAAACACAGAATCTCGACGTACCTTAAGGTCAAGCGCCATCTGATTTGTTTGGTCCAGGGGGAAATATGGATCTTTTAAAACAACTCTCTAGTTTGTGCGAAGAGCGCGTTCGCACAGCCGCACCAAGGCTGGCTCATATCGGGGGGCACCACCTGGGGTTACGAACAGCCCTGGTCTGGAAACAGCGCCTCGTGCTGGCACCTGCGCGCGAAGCTCAAGAAGGTGAAACCGTCAGCTTGCTTTTTTCAGGTACCCGGGTCCCGGCCCAGGTGAGGGCCTGGGATCAAGAAACGGGTTTGACGGTTCTCGAAATGCAAGGTGGGGTCGAAGAGCGCGAGCCAGTCGTCGCTCCCCGTGCCGCCACTGGGGCCCTTTGGCTAGTAACGGCCTACCCCTCAGACCAGGGCGTAGAAGCCTCGTTGGGGATTGTCCGGTTTGCTGGTCGTTCCGAAGAGGCTGTTTTTCAGACAGACACCCCCGACTTTCCGGGCTTTTGGGGGGCCGTGGCTTGGAACGCTGACGGGGAATGGGCGGGCTGGCAAGCTGCCTCGCGAAAAGGCAATTCCAGCTGGTTCCTGGGGGCCGACCACGTTGTACGCCTAGCTGTTTCAGCTGGCGGGAAAAGATCTTGAGCACCCTTCAGATTTGTGGAACCTTTTGGGGGCAAGGTTTCGCCACGAGGTCTTGGCCTGGAGCGGTTTTGTCGGAGGTAAGCGGGCCAGTGGCGAACTGGTAGCCACCTTCTCGTGAAAGCATCCTCTGAAGAGCCTCCCCTTGGGGAACCGAATTACGTTGTACGCTGGGAGGGGCCGGGGGAGGCGCCTTTTGCTCTGCCTCCCCAGGACCTCCCTTTGCCGCCTCCGACAGAGAAGCAACTCACGCCCCGGGAGCGCGAGATTCTCGAATTCCTCGCCGACGGTTGGAGTAGTTCTGAAATAGCTGATCGGTTATCGCTGAGTCTCAGTACCGTCAAGTTTCACCTTGAAATGCTTTTTCGCAAACTGGGGGTGAACCGACGTACCGAGGCTGTCCGAGAAGGTTGGCGCTTGGGGCTTTTGACGCTGTAGAACGTACTTTTCCTACGAGGGGAACTGCCTTACCGGGTCACTTAGCCTCCAAGTCGCTGACTTTGAGGAGAACCTTTACAGCTCGCCTTTGGTCCATCGCCTGGTAAGCTTCCTGGATGTGATCCAAATCGGTGACCATGTCGAATACCTTTCCCGGATTGATCCGCCCCTCAAGAACAGCGGGGAGCAAGACCTCCATGTAAGCTTTTACAGGAGCCGGCCCGCCTCTCATTCCAATATTTCGGAAGAAGGTACCCATGGCCGAGATTTCGACCTGATGCGGTAATCCTACTCGACCAACGATGGCTCCTGGCCTTGCAATGGCAAAGGCGGTTTGGTTGGCCTCATCAGTACCGACGCACTCTAGGACAGCATCGACGCCTATGCCTCCGGTAAGACTGCGCACTTTTTCGATGGCGCTGGCCCCTCGCTCTTCTACGATCGTGCTTGCGCCGAACTCACGGGCTAGGGCCTGACGAGCTGGATTCCGGCTCAAGGCGATAATATGTTTCGCTCCCAAAAGCTTGG
This sequence comes from Spirochaetales bacterium, assembly GCA_027451945.1. Taxonomy (GTDB): domain Bacteria; phylum Spirochaetota; class Spirochaetia; order JABEVK01; family JABEVK01; genus JABEVK01. Next base: position 229,385 of record DAIDHT010000036.1, on the reverse strand, counting down.
CGGCAATGATTCCACAAAGGCCGACCGCCCCATCACCAACGACCGCTACGGTATCTCCCTCGTGTACTTCCGCACTAATCGCTGCGTGATACCCAGTTCCCATCACGTCCGAGAGCGACAGGAGTGAAGCCAACATAGCATCGTCGTACTTGCCTGGCGGTACAATTTCGAGGGTGCCGTCAGCTTGGGGTACACGCACAAATTCCGCCTGTCCACCGTCGGCGTCGTTTCCTCCGCCAAAAAATCCCCCATGGACACACGAGGTATGGTATCCCGCCTCACAATGGGGACAGGTATTGTCGCTGAAAGCAAAGGGAGCAATGACAAAATCACCCTTTTTGATCTTCAGAACTTCGGAGCCGACTTCGTCTACGACGCCGATGAACTCGTGGCCAATGGCTCCAACCCTGTGTTCACTTTCGCCACGGAAATACCATAGGTCTGATCCGCAGACACAGGAACGAACCACCCGGACGATGGCTTCGGTGCTTTGGTTGATGCCCGGCTTTGGCCTATTTTCAGGGGTGACCTTCCCTTTTCCTTGAAATATCGCAGCTTTCATACTCTTCTCCTTTTGGTTTCCTTTTGTTTTTTGGGCCCTACGATTGGCGCCTTTTCTTGATCAGTTCCACAAAGAAATCGACAGTCGCCGCTTCCTGGTGTGAGAAGAATAGACTTTTCCTTGTGTCAAGAAGCCGTATCTGTTCCATATCCTGAGGTGAAAGGACAAAGTCGAAGATTTCGAAGTTCTCTTTCATGCGGTCGGCCCGGACAGACTTCGCCAACGCCACCACGCCCCTCTGAACTAACCAGCGAAGGATGACCTGGGCGACGGACTTGCCGTTGCGCTCAGCGATTTCCCGAAGAATCGGATTGGTGAACATGTCATTCCGGCCTTCGCCAAAGGGAGCCCAGGCCTCGATCTGGACACCATGCTTTTTCATGTTTTCCTGAGCATCCAGCTGCTGGTTCAGCGGATTGGTCTCGACTTGGTTCACCTGGGGGACGACGGTGTTGAAGGCGCAAATGTCCGACAGCCGGTCGGGGTAGAAATTGCTGACTTCAATGGACTTGACCACACCCTCCCGGTAGAGTTGCTCCAGAGCCCGATATGCGCCGTAATAATCCGAGAATGGTTGGTGAAGGAGCACCAGATCCACATATTCCAGTTGCAGCTTTTCCAAAGATTGGAGAACCGAGGCACGGGCCTTTTCCTGACCGTAGTTGTCCACCCACACCTTGGTGGTGACAAACAATTCATCCCGCGGGATACCGCTCGTGGCGATGGCTTTACCGACGCCAGCTTCATTGAAGTAGGCTTGCGCGGTGTCGATGAGCCGATAGCCGATGGATAGTGCGTCCGACACACAACGTTCGCATTCGTCGGCTGGCACTTGGTACACGCCATAGCCCAGCAAGGGCATGCGGCGGCCGTTGTTCAAGGTAACATATTCCATGGATGATCCTCCTCTATTTTTTGTTTCTCGGGCGCTCAGTAGCGATCGCCCATGATGGTCATGGCTTCCACCGCCGTCCGTAGGCGGGCAAGTTCAGTATCGTTCAGCACAAAGTCCACGGCTCCCAGGTTCTCATCCAGCCGCTCCAGCTTCCGGCTACCTGGGATGGGGACAATCCATGGCTTCTGCGCCAAGAGCCAAGCCAAAGTGATTTCTTGCAGGAGATTGATCACAACTTGGTTTGCCTGGATCGCTTCGGCAGTAAAGCGAGGATTCTTCGCCCTGATGTCCGATTCGGCGAAGCTGGTCAGCTGTCGATTCCGACAGGCCAAAATGCTTCACTTTGCCTTCTCGAATCAGGACGGTGCTGGTAAAACAGATCTATGGCATCGACCCGAAGGCGTTTAAGTGATTCCTCCGCGACCTGTTTAATCCTCTTAGGGCTACTGTCCAACCCCGTCCACCCAGGACTTCCATCTTGTTTCAGTTGAAAGCCGAACTTAGTGGCGATGATCACCCGATTCTTGTAGGGTTCCAGCGCCTCTCCCAACAATTCCTCATTGGTGAACGGACCATACACTTCGGCGGTATCAAAGAAGGTGACACCTCTCTCCACCGCTTGGTGAACGAACTGGACCATTTCCTCTTTGGAACCGATGGGAGCATCACCAAAACTCATCCGCATGCAGCCCAATCCCATAGCGGAAACTTCAAGGCCCCTCTTTCCCAGAACTCGTGTTTTCAATTCGTCTCCTTTTTTGAAGACAATCTGGCCGACGTTTTGTTCTCCCAGAGCCTCGTCAGACGTCCTCAGCACTTGCTGACAAAAAGTTACAGCTGGTACCCGGCCAGAAAAATGCCTACTCGACCAAAAATGATGCCTGATTCTACTATCCGATTGCCATATCCGGCTTTGAAGGTGGCGTTTATTGCCTAATATCGATATCCTTCAAAGAAAGGAGCAAGTGGTGGACGCTGGAATTGAGACAATGAAGAGCCTGCTTATGGAGTTCCTTCCTGGTGACATGAACCTGGAGACAAGGATCAAAGGCGTCCATCTCGTCCGGCGTGAAAAAGCCTACCAGCCGAAACCCTTATTGTATGATCCTGAGCTCATCATCGTTGCCCAAGGCCGCAAGAAAGTAAGTCTGGGTGAACACACCTATACCTACGATGCCCAGAACTATTTTGTGCTGACAGTTCCGCTTCCGGTAATCTGTGAAGCCTTCATCAAACCTGGTGAACCGTTGTTGGGAATTGCGATCAAACTTGATCCGCAGGTGATTGCCGAAATTCTTTCCGAGATGCGCTGTCCTCCGCCCATGGGACAACAAGTCGGCCATGGCTTGTACCAAGCCTCCCTGCCAACTGACATCATTGACGCTTGTATTCGCCTCCTCAAGGCGCTGAAATCGGAAAGTGAATCGTTGGTCCTCGGACCGATGTGCGTACGGGAGATTCTTTTTAAGGTCATCACCGGCGAACGCGGGGATGTCTTGAAAGAGCTTGCCTTCAGCAACAGGAATCAATATCAGATTTCTCGTGTGGTCAGCATGATTCATGAAAGGTATGCCCAGCCCTTGGACATGCAGACTTTAGCAAAAGAAGCAGGCATGAGCATATCTGCCTTCCACAGTAACTTTCGGACCTTAACTAACTGTTCACCTCTTCAATACATCAAGACAGTCAGACTTCACCGAGCCAAGGAATTGATCCAACAGAACGGCGAAAAGGCCTATGAGGCTGCAAGCCTGGTCGGGTATCAAAGTGTTTCCCAGTTCAGCAGAGAGTACAAACGGTGCTTCGGTGTTTCTCCGGCAAAGGACCGCCAGGTTGAAGAGCGCTTGGGTGTGGGCAAGACCAACATGGCCACAGCTATCTGAGCGGCAGTTTGCGCCAGCGGGCATCGGACCAGTGATGCCCTGCCACGTAAGAGTTCGCCATACCACGTCGTCGATGTGATTCGAGATGTAGAAACTGTTGTTACTTTATTCTCAAACCCAGAGTCGAGGGGTCAGTTTGACGCTTGGCGTTGGTAAAAGGTATAGTCTAGCGATAAAAAGCTCAGGAAGGTCAGCATGATCCTTGAGAATAAATTAGGCATCACAGACCAGATCGAATTGGCCAAGGTTGAAGAAAAGCTCAGCAAGCAAAAGGCTAGGCAATTGTTTGATTCCGGTGAGATTGCCAAGATTGAGGTTGGTACTTTCGCAGGCCTGTCTGCTATTCACGCGTATTTATTTGGTGCAATTTACCACTTTGCTGGTGTGCTTCGCGATGTAAATATTGCTAAAGGAAATTTTAGATTCGCGCCGCTACTGTACCTAGAGGTTGCTCTAAAGAATATCGATTTGATGCCACAAAAAACCTTTGATCAAATCATTGAAAAATACGTAGAAATGAACATTGCGCACCCTTTTCGCGAGGGTAATGGTCGCTCCATGCGGATCTGGCTTGACCTGATGTTGAAAAAAGAAATCCGCAAAGTTGTGGATTGGAACTTTGTCGACAAAGAAGAGTATTTGTCTGCCATGGAACGCAGTGTGGTCAAGGATTTAGAAATCAAGTACCTGTTGGGGCTGGCCCTCACAGATAAAATAGATGACAGGGCGTTGTTTATGAAGGGCATTGATGTGAGTTATTTTTACGAGGGGTATAGCGAATTTAAGACGGACGAGCTATAAGGGGAACGGCCCCAATCTCTTCGCAAGAGTTCTGTAGATTTCTTCCTTCGCCCTTTTTCCAATTCCCCAAATTACGACAATTTCAACCTTCTTAGGAGAAAGTACTCGATACACAATTCGATTTTTCTTTGAAGCTATATAGGTCTTGAGAAATCCCGTAAGGTCAATGTTGAACTTATTTCCAAGTTTCTCGCCAAGAATCGGATTTTTCTCGATTTTCTTGTTAACCAACTTCTTGAGACTGCCGTCAAGTTCTTTGTAGTCCTTAGCGGCCTCCGGAATGAACTGGATGCCGGAGCGTACCACGGGTTATACTTAGCGGGGAGTCAAAAATGAAAGCGAAGACTCAGTGGCTCAACGAGTTTTCGCCCGATCTTTTTTGGGACGTATGGCGCGACGCTGTGGACCCGGAAAAGAACCGTCGGTGGCTCGTCGAACGGGTGGTGGTGGGAACAGGTTCGATCCTCCGTGGAAGGATTGGCCAACGACTTTGCAAGGAATCGAATTTGTGAACATCACCATTGATGCTGACTTAGAATCCTATAAAAAAATGCCTTAAACTTTTGGGTGAGGTTACAATAGTGATGCTCGATCAAGGATTGTCTGTTTTAAGTGAGGAGTACCGGCGTCATACTGGGGTACCTTTGGAAGTTTCAACTCTGAATAAGATACGTCGCATAGTGCGTCTTAGGCGATGCGAACCACGCTCCTATGCTGTAAGGGCGGGCCAAATTAGTCAGTCCGTTTTTATGGTCGTATCGGGGTTGTTCCGTAGTTACAGGATTGATGATTCTGGTCACGAATGGACGCAGTGCTTTCTGGAACAAGGAGCTGTAGCCGGGTTTTGTTCGGCGCTACTGCACCAAGAAACCGTTGAATTTGTTCAGGCCCTCGAGACCAGCCATATTTTAGAACTGCCTTTACAACTCTGGGACGATCTCCAGGTAAATGATCCGCAAACTTTGGCGCAGATGAGTGTCTGGCAAGCGGCCGTCACTACCGCAATTCAAAAGCGCCAAGCCGAACTCCTGTCTTTGAATGCTACCCAGCGGCTTAAACACTTTGTTGCCAACTATCCCCAGTTGATCGCACGGGTGACGAAAGAACATCTTGCTTCTTATTTGGGTATTGCCGCACCTTCGTTGAGTCGAATCTGGGCACAAGTTTGTTCCGTTTCACAAATGTGAAGGTATTACCTCTTTTTTTGTGGCATTGTTATTTCAGGTTAGTGTTCCGAAAGGTGAAATAACGATGATGATCAAAGAAAATTCGATACTGGCACCACGGTTCCGTTTCATCAGACATGCGACACTTAAATTGGAGGTAGGTGGAGAAACCTTATTGGTCGACCCGTTTTTGTCTGATCAGGGGTCACTTGCCAGCGTTCCATTCACTTTCCCTCAAAAGCGGAACCCCTTGGTTGGGTTGCCTTGTAGTGTACACGAGGTGGTTCAATCGGTGACCGCCATTCTCGTAACCCACCGACATTTTGATCATTTTGCCGACTCTAAGCCCGCGATTCTTCCCAAGAAGGTGCCTTTGTTTTGCTCTGTTGCAGATGCACGCTGGTTTCACAAGCAAGGGTTTAGTGATGTTCGGCCGATCGACAGGGAATTGCAGTGGCATTCGCTTCGTTTTCGTCGGTTTGCGGCGCATCACGCCCAGAACATTTTGTGGCGGTGGCTTTTAGGTTCATCGTCGTCTTTTGCCATTGAAGCCGACGGCAAGACCGTACTTTTGACCGGTGACGCCGTCCTTGACGACCGGTTGCGTGCCACTATTCAAGTTTGCCAACCCGACGGAATCCTTGCCAATGCCGGGTCAGCACAGTTTCGGTGGGGGACGCCCATTACTCTTACACCGAGCGATCTTGCTGAAATTGCGCGGCTGGCCCCTAGCGCTTTTCTAGTGGCAGCTCATATGGACGCAATCAATCACTGTCACACAAGCCGGTCGTATCTGAGGGATTGGCTACAAGAAAACTCGTTAGGTACGCGCATTCTCGTACCTGAGGATGGTGAATTGATAGATTTTCGACCTATCTGAATTAGAAGTAAAAGTTTTAACGGGTGTGCGTCGCTGTGGCAAATCTGTCTTACTTGGGCTCATTCAAGGGGAACTCCGCCAACAGGGGTTGCTAGAAGCCCAGCTCCTGTCGTTGAATTTTGAATCGGTCGCTGATGTTCGGGTACGGTCCCGTGAAGCCGTTCTGGCCGCCGTCGACAAGCAAAAGGCAGAATCGCGCTCGAACGCTCATTTGCTTTCGTGGGAACTGGCAACCTACTTGGCCGGGCGTTATGTTGAAATTACCTTACTTGGTAAGGGGAGGGTTTCCGTTCATTTACAATTACCCTTTTTCTGACGCCGACAGCCAGCAGTACCTCAGCGGAACAACGTTCGCGATTTGGCTCAGCTACGACAATTAGTTTTGTACTTCATGGCCAAGATAGGCAATACGTCTACCGAAACTATCTACAACTACATCGAATATTGCCGTTCTGCTTGCCTTTTGCACTTGGTTCAACGACAGGACTTGGATGGAACTTTTGCGCCGGGGCTACACGGTTTCGGTGGGAAAAGCAAAAAATGCTGAGGTTGACTTTTGCGCCAGCAAAAACAACACGATAGTTTATCTTCAAGTTTGCTATCTGCTGGCCAGCGACGAAACTCTTGAGCGTGAATTTGGCGTTCTTGAGGGCATTCCTGACAATTATCCCAAGTTTGTTCTCTCCCTCGATGAGTTTGACCGCAGTCGGAACGGAATCCTCCACCGAAATCTGCGAGACTTTCTTCTCGGGAATGACATCTTAAAAAATACAAATATGTAAGTACAATCTCAATTAAAGTACAAGTATGTTAAATCTGTGTTTGTAAAGGCCTCATACTTATTTGTTTTACGTACAAGAAGATAGAAAAATGGCATGATAATTGCTAAGCATCTGGTATGAAAATCATGATTGTCGATGATTCCAGTATCATGCGTCGCGCCATTACCAAATACCTTGCTCCTTTGGGCTACGAGGTGGTGGGAACTGCCTCAAACGGGCAGGATGCTCTTCAGCTTTATCAAGAAAACCCTGCCGATCTGGTGACGCTCGACATTACGATGCCCCAGATGGATGGTCTGGCCTGCCTGCAGGCCTTGAAAGATCTGAATCCACGTGTTCGCGTTTTGGTGATCTCGGCTCTGAGCGATTCGCAAACGGGCCTTAAGGCACTCAAACTCGGCGCGCAGTCTTTTTTGCCCAAGCCGTTCACCGAGGCACAGTTGGTCAATGAAATCCAGCGCGTTGCGGGGGTTCAAAAATGACCGAGAATGAGCTGAAGTTTTTTATCGAGGTAGTCACCGATTACTTTGAACAAGTGACCGGCGAAAGTGCGGTTATGGGTATCCCTTATATTAAAAGCGACGAACCCGCAGTTTTGTCATTTACAGGGCTTATTGGTATTTCAGGGCCTCGAAAAGGAGCCATCTATTTCACAGCGGAGTCGGGGTTACTAACGACCCTCACACAAGAGATTCTCGATTTAGCCGACCCTGACGACGATTCGCTTCTGGATATGGTCGGCGAGCTGACAAACACTATTGCTGGTAATGTTCGCAAAAGTTTTGGTTCTGATTTTCTGATTTCAGTTCCCATGCTCATTAAGGGACGGCCCACTGACATTCTGATGCGACTCAAACCGCCGGTGTTTATCGTTCCCATCCTGTGGCGAAAAGACAAAGCGTTTCTTGCGGTAGGGCTGGAGTAACCCATGCACCACACCCCCGCCGACATTTTGTGGATTCTTATTGCTTCAGCGTTAGTCTTTGTCATGCGGGTTGGCTTTGCCATGCTCGAATCTGGCCTTGTTCGTTCTAAGAACTCGATCAACGTGTCGGCCAAAGTTTTGACCGATCTTGGGGTCGCCTTACTTGCTTTCTGGGTAATCGGCTTTGGTCTGATGTTTGGCCGCTCGTGGCAGGGCCTAAGCGGAACAACCGACTTTCTTGTGGATTTTGGCAGCCTTTGGACCGCTTTGTTTTTTCTTTTCCACGCCATGTTTGCCTCAACGGGGGCGACTATCGTTTCGGGTGCCGTGGCCGAGCGTATTCGCTTTTCTTCATATTTGTGGGTAACGCTTCTCTTTGCCGCTGTGATCTACCCGGTGTTAGGTCATTGGGTGTGGGGCGGTGCTTTGACAAATACTAATGACGGTTGGTTGGCACGGCTGGGGTTCCGGGACTTTGCGGGTTCTACGGTTGTACACTCCACTGGGGGCTGGGTTTCGTTGGCGGTGCTCCTCGTTTTAGGGCCTCGCCAAGGTCATTACAATCAAGACGGCTCGGTCAACCGGGTCACAGGGGCAGGTCTTCAGACCTCGATCTTTGGAACGTTGCTGTTGTGGTTTGGCTGGTTTGGTTTCAATGGCGGTTCGACCCTGGCCCTTAACGATCAAGTTCCTGCCATTATCCTCAAAACTTCGCTTTCGGGAGCGGCGGGAATGATTACGGCCTTGCTGGTGGGGTGGAAGGTTCGCGGCTACCCCGACGTCAGTGTTCTGATCAACGGAGCCCTGGCCGGTTTGGTGGGTGCGACCGCCTCAGCCCCTTGGATCAGTGCGCCCGCGTCGGTTGCTGTTGGTGCTATAGCCGCCGTTGTCATGCTCTTAGTGGAACATCTTTTAGACCGCTTTCGGATTGACGACGCTGTTACGGCCATCCCCGTCCACTTAGGGGCGGGGATCTGGGGCACTCTTGCTGTTGGTTTGTTCGGCGACCCCGCCTTACTTCAGACGGGTTTAACCACACCTCAACAACTCTCGGTACAAGCTTTAGGTATTGTGGCCTGTGGCGGTTGGGCCTTTGGTGTCGCCTGGTTAGTGGTCGTTGTCCTCAACCGTATCCGCCCCATCCGGGTAGCTCCCAGCGATGAGGAGGCCGGGCTTAATGTCATTGAGCATAAGGCCTCGACAGAACTCTACGATTTGTTTCGTACCTTAGAGCAACAAAGCCGTTCGGGAGATTTGAACCTTCGTGCCCCTGTAGAGCCCTTTACCGAGGTGGGGCAAATTGCCTCCCAGTACAACAAGGTCATGGATCGCCTGCAAGAAAATCTTGTTGCCAAGGCCGATTACCTATCTATTCTCAATAACGTGCACGAGGGTCTTTTTCTTCTGGACCCTGAGGGCCGGCTGGGTCCGTTCTACTCGGCAGTTTTAGAGGAGCTTTTAGGTGTCCGTGCGTTGGCGGGGGCCTCGTTCCAGCAGGTCTTAGCGCCTTTGGTTCAACCTGCGGTTTTGGAATCGTGGTCTGATTTCCTAGAGGTGCTATTTCAGACACAGGTTGAGGAACAAGCACTAGCACGTCTTAACCCGCTTCGAGAAATTGAACTTGTCCCCTTAGCCTCTCCCGATAAAGCTCAAAACCGTCATGTACGTTTCCAGTTCCGACGGATTATTGAACAAGGTCAAGTCGTACGGGTCATGGGAATTATTCGCGATGTCAGTTCCGAAATCGAACTACAAAAGAGTTTGAATACTCAAAGGCAAGAACGCGAAAGTGAAATGGAATTATTTTACAGGATTCTTCATATAGCCCCCGACCTGTTGGCCCAGTTCTTGGCCGAGTTTGATGAAAAATCACGGCAGATCAACTTGCTGATGGAGGCGGGTCAGCACACCCCGCTCGATGTCCTGAAGCTCACGTTCCGGCTGTTGCATGGCCTCAAGGGGGAAGCGTCGTTGCTAGATCTTCCTTTTTTGGTCACGGCGATCCACGACCTCGAGACCGAGATTCAAAGCTTGGAACGCAAGGCTGATTTGCAGAATGCCGACTTTTTGACTCTGGCGTTGAAGCTCGGACGTTTTCAAGAAACAGGTCGTGAACTCAACAGGCTGGTACAAAAACTTCGAAATTTTCAAACTCACTTCGTACAAGCCGACTTGACTGCCGAGCGTGGGTTGTCGGGAGCGTTAAAGAACCTGGTTTTGCGCACAGCCCAGCAAGTTTCTAAAAAGGTAGTACTAGAGACCTCGCTGGACTTTGACAAAAACCTTTCGCAGGACGACCTGACTTTTTGGCAAAAGATTTTAGCGCAATTAGTCAAGAACGCCGTGATTCATGGTTTAGAAACCTCACAGGAACGCCAGCGATTTGGTAAACCCGAAGTGGGCCGGATTTTTGTGACTGCAGAACGGCAAAGCAACCGACTGATCGTCAAGGTTCGCGACGATGGCCAAGGTTTGAATCTCTTGGCTCTGCGGCAAAAAGCCCTGGAAAAAGGCTACGACCAAACCACGATCGCCCACTGGTCGCGCTCGGATGTCGTTCGGTTTTTGTTCACTGACGGTGTCAGTACGGCGGCACGGGTTACCGAAGATGCCGGCCGGGGGGTAGGATTGTCGTTTGTCAGTACCGCTGTCACCGAACGCGGGGGAACCATCGCTTTGAGCTTTCAAAAAGGGAAGTATTTAGAGTTTGTCCTGACACTTCCGGATCAAAGGTGACGCATGTATCTTTACCGTGACCACTACAAAGTTTTTTTCGATACATCAAAAGAAGGTATGTACATCACCACGAAAGAGGGATATTTCATTGATGCCAACCCCAGCTTTTGTCAGATGCTTTCTTTTACGAAGCTGGAACTCTTGCGTCGCCATGTCGATGACATTCTGGCTCTGCCCATGGAGCGGCGTCGGTTTCGCAGTGAGATTGATTCCACAGGGGCTGTAACAGCATTTCGCATCAAACTCAAAGACAAACGAGGGAATGAAATTTCGTGCTCCCTTAGCGCCGTTGTTTTGCGGGACTTTGAAGGCGCGGTTGATGGGTACATTGGCATGGTCAGGCTATTGAAGCCACAGAACCTCAGTGTTGACGAAGCCGAAGCCCAGCACTTTGCTCTAGCCTTGCGAGGGTCGCATGATGGGGTATGGCACTGGGATCTCAAACGAGGCGAAGTCCTTTTTTCTGCACGCTGGAAAGCCTTGTTAGGGTATTCTAGCTATGAGCTGAGCAACAGTATTTTTGAGTGGTTTGATCGCGTGCATCCCGAAGATATGAACCAGCTTAAGCAGGGAATCCAAAGCTGTATTTCAGGGCAAAGTCCTGTACTTTCGACCTACTTCCGCATGAAAAACCGATCGGAAGAATTCTTGTGGATGATGGTTCGAGCGGTTGGTGATTTTGACGATAACGGTAAGTGTTTTGCCTTGGCAGGGTCTTTGACCAATATCACTGCTCACATGAAAGTTCTTGAAACCCTAACGAAAGACAAGGCTATTCTGTCACGGTACTTTTCTGGTGACCTGTTGGCTCAGCTTCTACAAACAGGCAACTCACGACTGAGAGAAACCACAGGCAAGGCGGCGATCCTCCAAATCAAAGTTCTTGGAATTCAGAACCTTTGGTTGAGTTTGGGTGCGGCAGCCTACGGTGAATTTCTCAACGAGTTACTGACCGACCTTATGGACTTGGTCTACGGGCACAAAGGAAGCGTTAATAAAATTCTGGGCGATACCCTCCTGGTTAGTTTTGGATGTCCACTTTCTGACGAAAACGATTTAGAGCGTGCGGTCGAATGTGCTCGTGAGCTGTTGGGGTATCGGCAAACCTTTAACGATGTGCGCCCGGACTTTTTGCCAAAAGGCCTCAGTTTGGCCATTGGTCTAGCCTGGGGTGATGTCTTTTCAGCAACTTTAGGGAGTGTTCACCGACTCGAATACACCCTCGTGGGCCGACCTGTACACCGTGCATCGCTACTCCAGCAATTAGCAGAACGAGAGGACCTCTCGCTTTTGATCGATCAGAGCGTATACGCGTTCTTTCCCCTGCGCTTTCCGTTTGTCCGAGCGCCAGGGGAGTTGTGGACGCTAACAGTGTAAAAAAAGATGGGAGTCTACTGCACCTGAATTTTAAGTGTAAAAATAGGCGCAGCTAGCCCTGATTTGATGAATTGACTAAGTTCCGAGGTTTCCTCCGGGGACCGGTCTCTGCTTTCCGAAGAAGAAACGACGGACGGTTGAGATACTGTAAGACTCTGACTGGCCGAAGAAAACTCGCCTTGGGATACTTCCTGCGACATCCCCAGACCATTTGATAAATCCGCTTGACCGTGCTCAACGAAAAGATTGCTTCCATCAAAGACATAGGCAGAGTTATGAGCTGTCACCGTAGCCGTGGGACTGGAGACAATCAAAGTGTTGCCAAGTTGTTGATTCGGTTTAACTTCGGCATGAATGTTTCCCCCGGACAAAAAAAGCTCAATGTTCACACTGTTTTTTTGGGTATCAATTTCTTGTATGGTCAGTTGGGTTAAAGGCTGAAGTTTTACAACTGATCCTGAAAAGGTGATTTCTGCACGGGAATGGAATCCCGTTGAAACTACCGCCCCAGCAGGTAAGGAACCACCCTGAGTAGCCCGCGTCCAATTTTGGCCAGACAACCTGTACTCCACATCACCGCCAAGCAATTTAAGCGAAACCTCGTTCGCCGCGAGAGAAGTAACGCCGACAAGGAACGTGCAAACAATGAAAAGAAGAAGTTTCATTTTTTATGTCCTCAAATCTTAAGATTGACTGAAAGGGCTGCAAGCCACTCCCAATGAGAATCTGTGAAGGCTAAACTATAAGGAAGAAATCCTGCCAAGTTGGTAGCAAAGCTCCATTCGCTCGTGGGGTTCCAGGAACCAAACAGTGAGGCTTCACTTCCTAAGTACGGCTGCATATAGGCTGCGTTCAGATAGGGTACGTAAGGTTGATAGATAGCATCAGAAACCGCACTGCTAGAGTTTTGGTTTTGTTCGGTAGTTTGGAACAAGGCACCAAGTTTAACCCCACAGCTCATATGGGTCAAAGGCTGGCTAGAAATCCCTAAGCTGACCTTCGCTATGTTCCACAAGGTCAGAGAAGTCAGTACATCGGAAGGCCCCGACAGTGTGATGGGCAAAAATCCATCACCTGCACCCGGCGTGAGCCGAGTGGTATAAATACCGTCTGTAAAAAGTTGCCACTGTGATGGAAATTGCCACGAAGCATGAAAACCTGCCAATGCCGACAAAGAAGTACTGAGTGGTCCTATGAGAGCAGAACCTGTGACATAAAACCTATAGGTGAGTCGATCGACAGGACCAGTTAACTCCAAAGTCAGGTAGGTCGTGTGAAGAGTCCCTGCGCCACCAAGATCATATTGGCCCAGAAGTTCGGCTGAAAAATTTTGATGCAGAAAAATCTGCGATACTGAATAGTCTAAGAGACCGATGAGTCTTTGTGATGTTGGTTGAAAGAGAAAGGGGTTACCAAAGGTATAATAGATCATCTCGTTGAGATAATCTTGCGAAGACATCGTAATTTGACTGTTTGGAATTCCAACGAGTCCTGTGTAGTATCCTTGAAGCGAAAAATGTTGCCTTCCGGTATACCAACCCAGACCCACGCCATCAAGGCGCGAATTGAGAATCTTGCCCGTAAGGTCTTGTTTTAACCGCCTCCCTGCAAACCAGTCAATTACGCCGGCCTGGGGTAAGGGGATGACTCCTTGAAAAGAGAATTGAAGCACATCTCCGGTGATATAGGGGTCTGGTAAAGTGGGGGGGAGATAAGGATTATGTTCGGTGGAAAGTAAAGAAGTGCCTAGCACGGCCTGAAAAGAGGCTTGTGGGCCTAAGGGCGTTGATGCGTGCAGAAGAACTTGGTTGAATTGTAAGGCATTCCAGTCTGTAGCTCCAGAATGTGTGACGGCGGAGACATCCTGAGTATCAAAGCCCCAATTCCAGCTAAAAACAGAAGTCGGTACCGTAAAAAGCCAGAATAAGACCAAGATAAACGTGGTTCGCGGCACATTGAGAATTCGCTTCATGAGTGTCTTTCCTGTGAAAGTGGTTGGTTCTCGCTAAGGCGATCAAAAATTCTTACCGCTTCGGCTCCGGTTAGGCTTTCATCCGGATCAGCTTGAGGTGGAAGAACATTTTTAAAGCGAAGGTCTTGAAAAGCGTAGCGGGGACAAGGAAACAGTGTATACCACATGCCACCGTGTAGTCCAAAAGCTTTCATAAGCAAGAACGAGTACTGCGAATAGTTGAGGTTCCTTTCAGGGGCGTCTGAGACGGCCCAGCCCAATTGCTTGGCGCGGTCAAAGCATTGTTGGGGAGAGGCCTCAGACGAAATGTTGTTTGTCCCTACTAAAACCAGATAGGAGGCCTGCCCCCAAGTTATTGTGGGAGAAGTTAAGAGCTTGTCCAAAAATGCCGGGGTTTGGGCTCCGCAGGCAAAGGGGTAAAGTAGGAACAAGATGATAGCAAAAGTTCTTTTCACGGCTTCCTCTAGTTCTGAATTTCTTCCTGTACTATACTACATTATACAAAAATCTCTAGAATAGGCGATGATTTTTCGACAATCGTAAGGTGCACAATGACTGCAATTAGAATAATCCTTGAAAAATTCCGTTTGACGACGTTGACGGTCTTTTTAGTTGTTTTAGGGCTTTCGTGCCAATTGCCTGTAAGGGTAGCTCCAGCCGCAACTGCACGAGTCTCGGTTCAGTTACCGAACACTGCTTCGTTTTCTCGCCTTCTTTTGCCCGCCATCACCTCGATAAGTTTGACAGCTATTGATGCCCAAGGACATACACAGGCACAAGCACAACCGTTTGTTACCGGTACGTCTTCAGTTCTATTTTCCTTAAACCTTCTTCCGGGTGTCAGCTACACCTTAAATGCTCAAGCGTTTGACGCGAACAGTACACTCATTTTGCAGGCTAGTGCTGTGCTTTCGGTGGAACAGACGAACAGTTCTGTAACTTTGTTGCTTTTGCCGACTCAAACGCTGTCACTTACACTCAACACACCGAATCAAGAGACGATTCCTGCGCACGGAAGTTCGTCCTTCAGTTTACCCTTGCAACCAGCAGGGTCAGTAAACTCGGTACTTCTTTGTGTGCCCACTGGTCTGACGGCGTTTGCTCAAACTCCCGACGGAAGTCCTTTAACTGTTGTGCCCCTAAACTCAGATGTGGACACAACGGAGATCAATAGTATCCCTGTCAATGCGACCAGCTTGTTGTTAACTTTGGCAAATTCAACAACTTCATCCCTGACAACTACCGTGCTCGTAATACCAACAAATCTTGCTGAAACCCTTGCACCGACTGGGCTTGTTGTCATGGCTGGTAACTATCAAGTGAACCTAAGCTGGAACCCTGTGCCCAACGCGACAGGATACAATGTGTACTACTCACCAGAACCGAGTGGGCCGTTTACTCTTTTAAAAACGTTATTAGCAACAACGAATTACCAAGCTACTAGACCAAACGGTGTCACGTCCTATTACGAAGTCACAGCAATTAATAGCTATGGAGAATCGGCGGCTACAGCGGTACAAAGCGGTACGCCGCAAACGCCAGGCAGTGGAGCTCCAACCCAATTGTCTGCTGCTGCCGGTGATCAGACCGTCGTCCTAAGTTGGTTACCTGTTACGGGAGCAGTGGCGTATAATGTGTATCGTTCGACAGTACCTGGTCAGCAGGGTATTAAAATTAATTCCTCTAGTGTCACCGGAACCAGTTTCGACGATACAGGTCTTTCAAATGGTCAAACTTATTATTATGAAGTAACCGCTGTTAGCAGTGTCGAATCGGCACCGTCAGCTCAGCAAGTGGCAACACCACTGGCGTTGCTTGCCGCTCCTAGTGGTTTATCTGTTATCGCAGGCTCCGGTAGTGCCGTCTTGAGCTGGAACACGCAGTCTGGTGCGTCGGGTTATAACGTTTACCGATCGAAAGTTAATGGTGAGCAGGGAATAAAAATTACCTCATTTGGGTTCAGTAATACGGTTTATACCGATCCGAATGCGTCAGCATCAACGACGTATTACTATGAGGTAACTGCAGTGAACCCTGCCGGGGAATCCGTGCCCACGGCAACAATAAGCGTCACACCACAGTGACGGCGGTAATTTTCCTCTCCCCCCTGGTATGAGTATACTGAAAGCATGAGTGAACAAAACCTTGAACCAATTCTTCAACCGCTGACCTTACGGGGGCTTACCTTGCCCCATCGGGTCGCAATGTCACCTATGTGCCAGTACTCTGCCGAGAATGGCTTCCCGACGGCCTGGCACTTTCGTCACTACGCCGAACGCGCCGTGGGTGGGGCTTCGTTGGTCATTTTAGAAGCCACCGCTGTTCGTCCCGAGGGTCGCATCTCGCCGGACGACTTGGGAATTTGGGACGATGAGCATGCCCAAGCTTTGGCAAAGCTGGTTGATCAGCTTCATGATCTGGGAGTAGCCGTTGGGGTCCAGTTAGCCCACGCCGGGCGTAAAGCCTCGGTCGCGGCACCCTGGAAATCTGGCAAAGCCCTTGCGCCCCACCAGGGGGGGTGGACGGTTCGCGCCCCTAGTGCCGTGCCCTTTGCCGAAGGAGACCCGGTGCCGTCGGCTCTGTCGAGTGACGAAATTGCTCAGGTGCTTGAGGCCTTTGCCGCAGGTGCTCGCCGGGCCCATCAGGCAGGGTTTGACGTGATTGAATTGCACTCTGCTCACGGCTACCTTTTGCATCAGTTTCTTTCACCTCTGGCCAATCAGCGCTCTGATGCCTGGGGGGGGAGCTTTGACGGGCGCGCCCGGTTGGCCATCGAAACCGCTCGGGCTCTGCGTTCTGTGTGGCCGGCCGAAAAGCCACTCTTGGCGCGGGTTTCCGCTACCGATTGGACTCAGGGCGGTTGGACACCCGACGAAACCGTCAAGCTGGCCCGCTTGTGGAAAGCCGAAGGAGTTGACTTGGTGGACGTCTCGTCAGGCGGCGTGGTTCCCGGGGTAAAGATTCCCCTGGGGCCTGGTTACCAGGTGCCTTTTGCCGCTCAAGTTCGTGCCGAGGCCACCATTCCCACAGCGGCGGTGGGCCTATTGCACGACTGGCAACAGATCTCGGACGTGGTAGCTCAGGGGCAAGCTGACCTCATCTTGTTGGGTCGTCAACTGCTCCGCGACCCCTATTGGTTGCTCAGGCATCTACCAGCCAGCTTCAACAAGGTTCCGCCACAGTATCAGAGGGCGTTTTAAGGGCGCAGGCCATGAGCGAAGACCAAGGCTTTTATGTTCAGAAAATCGAGGCGGCTCTTGATCAGCTGGGGGAACGACGAACCCGGCCCCGGCACTTGATGGCCGAGCGCCTGGGCTTTCTTGCGGCTAGTGGACAGGGCTTTACCGCCGATGAGTTGTGGCAGTCTTTGCGTGGCGACAACCCCACCTTGGGCCGAGCCACCGTCTTTCGCACCGTGAGACGGCTGGTCGAGGTCCAGGTCGTCGACCTGATCGATTTTCTTGACGGAACCAAGCTTTACCGGGTTTGCGGTGAGGTGCTCAACGCCTTGGGGCATCACCATCACCTGGCTTGCCTCAGCTGTCACTCCATTCGCGAGTTTAGCTTTTGCTTACCCCAAGACCAGCTCGAAGCGGTAAGCCGTGACAATCACTTTCACGTTCAAGCCCACTCGTTAACCTTGTATGGGGTATGCGAAAGTTGTCAGCCGAGCTCGCAGCCTACGGTGTCACAGGATGGCCCAATGCCGCCTGGTGTCCCAGAGCCGCCGCCAAGCGGTTCAGCTGACCCCCCAGCCACGCTGGCATAGGGCCGTGACTCATCGTTTCGGTGATGGGGACTACAGGTATACCCGCCGAGGCCGCGAGTTTTTGAAGCTTATCGACCAGCGGGCTCAGGGTTTGCTCATTGATCACCAGAACTTTGATGGCATGCGACCGAATTTGCTGTTCAACTTTATAAGTATCTTGAAGCGAGGGGTCGGTACCCTCGGCCACCGCCTTCATAAACGCGAAGGGTGTCAACACGTTGAGGCCTAAATCGCCTGTCTGATACAAAAAGATAGTTTCAGTCAGTCCAATCGGGGTGTGGTTCAGCTTGAGTTTGAGCTGAGCCATCTGTTGGCGAAGGTTTTGCCACTCTGTGAGCAGTTTAGCGGCATTGGCGGCAAAGTACGCCGCGTGAGAGGGGTCTAGCTGGGTTAAAGCGGCAGCTAGCGCACGTGTCAGTGCCACGTCGTTGGTGACGCCATACCAAATATGCTCGTTCTCGGGGAGTTTTTCGGGCGCAAGATCCCAAGCCGTCAGCACCACTCGCTTCGAAGAGGGGGAGGCGGCCAGCAGTTTGTTCATCCAGGTGTCGTACCCGCCGCCGTTCTTTATCACGAGGTGGGCCTCGGCCACGTCTTTGGCGTCGGCGATGTTGGCCTCGTACTCGTGGGGGTCAAGGTTCGGGTTGTTCATCAAGCTGACCACACGCACCTGGTCGCCGCCGACTTGCTTAGCAATGTCGCCCCAAAAGTTTTCTGCGGCAACGACCAGCAGTTTTGTCCCCGAAACCGGGTGTTGTGGGGCACAAGACGTTAAAACGGCGAAAGACAAGCTTACAACGATTGAGCTGAGGGCTAGGCGCAAAACAGGGTTTTTCATGATTTGAGTAATCTCCTTTATTCCTGAGGGGTGACTTCACGGCTGTGTTGACACCGAACGGTGTCCCGTCGGCGCTGGCTTCGGGCCGGTAAAGAAGCAAAGTACAAGCCCGCTGACAAAATCGCCATAAAAAAGCTGGCGGGAATATGTCCCATGGGAACAAAAAAGGCCGCCGCTAGGCCTACCCAGGCGATCCCCACGGCAAACAGCAGGCTGGCTGCCAGGGCCTGGTAGGGGCGTCTGAAAAAGTTTAGGGCGGCTGTGGCCGGGGCAATCAGCAGCGCTGAGGTTAACAGGGCTCCTACGACCAGTAGGGTTACTGAAGCGGCAAGGGCCAAAATCAGCAAAAAGCCCAGAGCTAAGGCTTTGACAGGAACACCCCGACTTTGGGCTAAAATGGGGTCCATCGAGGCGAAAAGGAGTGGTCTGAACAGAAGGGCCAATACCGTCAGCGAGACAACGCAGAATACCCCAGCCAAAATCACACTGCCGGTGGTGATACTGGCCAACGAGCCAAAGAGCAGACCCAGACCCCAACTGGCGTGCGAGGCTCCCGATTGTGTCGAAAGGTTTAAAAAAAGCACCCCTAGCCCCAACGCAAAGGACAACACTATGCCGGTTTCAATGTCCCGCCCTTTCAGGCGGTCGTTGAGGGAGCCTAGGCCCAACACGGCCAAAAGCGAAAATCCGGCCATACCGGCCAGGGGGTTAACACCGGCTAATGCGGCCCCGGAAGCCCCCGCGAACCCGATGTCGGTCAGTGCCTCGCCGGTAAAGGCCAGTGCGCGTAGCGAAAGAAAGAACCCAGCGGCTCCTGCTGCAAGGGCTGCTGCCGTTGCACCAGCCACGGCGTTCCAAAAAAGTGCTGAAGTCCAAAAGCTGGTCATTTGACCCTCCTGTGCCTATACGCTTCGACGAGCCTCACCGCCAGGTAGACAAGAAACGCTAGGGCCGCCACAAAAAAACCTGGAACACTATTCCAGAAATACGCCAGCGTCAGGGCCGTCCATACCAGGACTTCGGCGAGGGCCACACTCAAAAGCACTGCCTTGAGGGGGCTGGCGGTCAAACGGGTCGCGATAGCGGCAGGTGCCACCAAAAGGGTAAAGACGAGGAGTGTTCCCGTAATGGGGGCGCACAAAGCAACAACGAGGGCGGTCACGACTAATAAGGCCGCCCCCAAGGTACGCGTAGGTACCCCTCGAGCCCCGGCTGCCTGTGGGTCAAACGATGCAAACAACAAAGGGCGGAACGCAAAAACAAAAAAGAGGCCGAGGGCCAGGCTCCCGAGGGCCATGACTTGGGTTTCGCCTTGGCTGATGCCTAAAAGCGAGCCAAAAAGAATGGCATAGGCGGGTTCGGCAAACCCGGGGTACAACGACAAGAACAAGAGTCCTAGAGCCAACGCCGTGACCAAGATCATGCCAATGTGTAAATCGCGTTCGCGAGGGTCCCCTTTCAACTTGGCGATTCCCCCGGCACCCGCTAACGTAAAGACGACCAGACCGGCTAAGGGTGAAAACCCCAGCCAGACAGCCCCCGCTGCCCCGGCAAAACCAATTCCGGGTAGGGCGTGACCGGCAAAGGTCATTCCCCGCTGGATCAAAAAGAAGCCTGTGACACCACCCAGCGCAGCAACTAGAGTGGCGGCCAAAAAGGCATTACGC
Organism: Spirochaetales bacterium; assembly: GCA_027451945.1. Classification (GTDB taxonomy): domain Bacteria; phylum Spirochaetota; class Spirochaetia; order JABEVK01; family JABEVK01; genus JABEVK01. Next base: position 209,132 of record DAIDHT010000036.1, on the reverse strand, counting down.
ATAAACTCGAAGTGAAAGATGGTCATCATAGGTAACCCTTAGGTATCGACACCCAAAACAAAAAGGCGCCCTTCGGACTGAAGGACTTCAACTCGTGAGCCGTAGAGACGGCTCAAGTTGTCAGTCGTAATGACGTCTTGGACTGTTCCCAAGGTGCTTTGGCCACCCGCCAGGTACAAGACCTTATCCAAGCAGGGTAAAACGGGGTTCACATCGTGCGTGACAAAGAGAACTGCTGTCCCTCGGGTGCGCCGAATGCGGTCGACCAAGGCCACCATCTCTTGGGCGTGTGACAGGTCCAAACTGGCCAAAGGCTCATCTAACAGCAAAAGCTCAGGATCACTTAAAAGGGCCTGAGCGATCAGCAGGCGCTGGCGTTCGCCGCCCGATAGCTCACTAAAGGAGGCCTCAGCCAAGTGCAAACCATCGACTTCTTCTAGGGCTTGGGAAATCTTTGCAGTTCTTATCTTATTAGGAAGTGCCATTCCCCACCGGTGACCGTCGAGACCAAAGCCGACAATGTCTCGGGCTCGAAGGGTCAAAGACGCCTCCAAACTCGAAAATTGGGGCGTATAGCCTATCCGACGATTGCCGGTTCGAGGGGGGGCGCCAAAAAGTCGTATTTCGCCCGATGTTGGTTTTAACAAGCCCAGAACGAGTTTCAACAAAGTGCTTTTTCCCGCGCCGTTAGGTCCTAGCACAGCGACAAATTGCCCGGGATACAGCGAAAAGGTGATTCCGTTTTGAATTACCTGCCCGCCCAACTGAATACCGGCGTTAAGAAATTCAAGAATCGGAGGTGATGGTGTCTGTTCCAAACAGCTCTCCCAAAAAAGCCCAGCAAGCTTTTTTTTTGAAGATAGTCCGGGTTAAGCTGTTTGTCAATGGTAATTGAGACTTTGTATCAACAAGGAGGCCGACAACGGGTTTTGGTAGCTCGATTTTCGGCGCGAACCTTGGTTTTAATTCCAGCTGTAATGGATGCCTCGACTGCGTTGTGGGTCTAAGACGGTGCTGGCATTCAAGAAAATCTTGAGGGAATGCGCCTTCAGCCTAAGGGATCGACCATCGACAGCGACTCGTCCCAATACAATGTCCCCGTCAATGTGTAGAACAGAGGCATGGTTGTCGACAGAAAAATAGTACCTAAAGCCCAGACTGTTTAAGAAATCCATTCGCTTTTTGTCCTTAAACCATTGGTCGCCGAACGGAAAGACGTAGTAGGGGGTAGGCCCGACGATGGGGCCGATTTCGGCCATCCACTTTCGTTCAGCCTTTTCAAAGGGGCCGTCGGGTTCCTGCCATAAGAATTCATGATCGTAGGAATGGGAAGCAAACTCCCAACCCATTTGCTTGAGCTTGGCGGCGACACGTTTTGCCTCATAGACATTCGCGTCATGGTCAAAAGCCTTTTTCCCGACGTCAGGGTAACCAAAGGCTCCATAATAGCCTGTTTCATTGATCATGCCCCGGGCCCCTTCAAACGAAAAATCGGGGTGGGCGTGAATAAAGTCTTCGAGAATTTGGGGCACCTCGGCATGGTAAACAACCCGGGAGGTGCCATCAGGTTCGTCTAACACGCCGGCCAGGCGGCCGTGGGGGTCAACCCAAAGGCGCGAGATTACTCCGTGTGTCCTCATGGTTGGGTAATAGTTGACGTCATCTTCCGAAAGAATGAGCGGCTTTTTTCCGCGTGGCAGGTCGACACGCTTTTGGAACCAATGACCGTGGGCGTCTTGCCGATAGAATTGACGGGGACGCACCAAGATGTAGCCACGCTGGTAAAGGGAATGGAGGGTTTTTTTGAACTCATCTACGGTAATGAACCATTCATCCATAAATACTTTTTTAGGAGATGGTTCAAAGGCTTGCCGAGCGTCGTAAATCAACGGATGAAAAAAAATGTTGTACACCGGCCCCTGATAGGGCACGAGAACTACCTTCGCGGGCTTGGACGTTTCGGAGGCCGCAGACAGCCCGCCCCCACCGAAGCACAAAAGCACCGTGAACACGACAAACACTTTAACCATGCCCAAAGTATTTCCTTTCCCTTTGGGCTAGGTCAAGTTCTCATGCTGAGTTATTAGTCGGTACAGGCCGAGTTGTTCTCGTCCATCGGGTTAATGCCATGAATATTGGTATCGATCTCTGTGAGTGTCGGGAGGCGCATCCCGTAAAACGACCTCAAAACAAAAACTAGCGCCAACGCCAAGAATACACCGCCTACCCAGGGTGCTACCTGCAAAAACGTCGGTGACAGCGCGATTTCCATCGCCAACAGCCCAAACAGCGTGGTGAACTTAATGATGGGGTTCATCGCCACAGAACTGGTATCTTTAAAGGGGTCTCCGACGGTGTCGCCGATCACTGTCGCAGCATGAAGGGGTGTGTTTTTCAAGTTCAAGTCGACTTCGACAATTTTTTTGGCGTTATCCCACGCACCACCCGCATTGGCCATGAAGATGGCCTGAAAAAGCCCAAAAATCGAAATACCGATCAAATAGCTGACGAAAAACGACACGGCCTGAGGCCCTGCCGCAGGTGAGGCCAAAAAGGCAAAGGCCAACGCGAAAAAGAACACCCCTAAAAAGATGTTGAACATACCCTTTTGTGCGTACTGGGTGCAAATGCGGACGACAGCTTTTGAGTTTTCCGTCGAGGCTTTTTTCTCGGCAGTCGGCTCCAGTTTTATATTCCGCTTGATAAAGGCCACCGCGCTGTACGACCCCGTGATGACGGCTTGGGTGCTGGCTCCGGTAAACCAAAAAATGACAGCACCGCCGGCCAGAAAGCCGAACACCGTAAAGGGGTTCAGAATGTTGAGAACCGCTTCGGGATCGACTCCCAGGGTTTGTTTGATCACGAGTATCAAGCTAAAGATCATGGTGGTGGCCCCGACGACGGCGGTAGCAATCAAAACTGGTTTCGCCGTGGCCTTGAAGGTATTGCCAGCACCGTCGTTTACTTCAAGGAGGTGCTTCGCGTTGGCGAAATCGGGGCGAAAACCAAACTCTTTTTCTATTTCGGCAGGGGCAAGGGGGTCTTCTTCTATGAGGGAAAGCTCGTATACCGACTGTGCATTGTCCGTGACGGGACCGTAGCTGTCGACGGCTATGGTGACAGGGCCCATGCCCAAAAAGCCGAAAGCAACCAGACCAAAGGCAAAAACTGCGGGGTAACTCAAGATACCGCTTAAGCCTGGACTGACAAAGTACGCCGCCGCCATGAGGGCTGTAATCAATAAGCCTATCCAAAAGGCCGAAAAGTTGCCACTGACCAAACCCGATAAAATGTTAAGGCTAGCGCCGCCCTCGCGGGAGGCAGTAACAATTTCTTTGACATGATGGGCGTTAGGGCTGGTGAAAATCTTGGTGAATTCGGGGATCAGCGCCGCACCCAGGGTTCCACAGCTGATGATCGCCGCAAGCATCCACCAAAGGCCAGAGCCCAAAAAGCCCAGTTGCAGGTAGCTGACTACAAAGGTGACAGTCAACGAAAAGACCGCTGAAATCCAAATGAGGTTGGTCAAGGGCCGTTCGGTATTGAATTCAGCCTTGCGCCCAAACAGCAGTTGCGAGACGCCGTTGTTGACAAAATAGGCGAGTAGCGAGGTCAAAAGCATCAGAATGCGCATGGTGAAAATCCAGACCAACAAATGGAGCTGAAGCCCTTCGCGGGTAAGACCAAGCCCCGTGAACGACGAGGCCAACTGGGAGTGGGGCAGAACGCCCAGCAAGATAAAGCTGATGAGGGCAACACCAGTAACCCCGTAGGTTTCAAAGCCATCGGCGGTTGGACCCACGCTATCGCCGGCGTTGTCGCCCGTGCAATCGGCGATCACCCCGGGGTTCCTAGGGTCATCTTCTTTGATGCCAAAGACAATTTTCATGAGGTCACTGCCGATATCGGCAATTTTCGTAAAAATGCCGCCGGCGACGCGTAAAGCCGCCGCTCCCAGCGATTCGCCGATGGCAAAACCAATAAAGCAGTAGCCTGCCAAATCGCCAGGGACAAAGAGCAAGATCGACAGCATGAGGATGAGCTCGACGCTGACCAGAAGAACGCCGATACTCATGCCAGAGCGAAGGGGGATTCCTAGCACTTTGAGCGGCTTTCGTTCCAAGCTGGCAAAGGCAGTTCGGGCATTGGCGAGGGTGTTCATGCGGATGCCGAACCAGGCGACTAAGTAGCTCCCCAAGATGCCAATGAGCGAAAAGCCCAGAATGATGAGCACGCTCGAAAGGGGCATGGCTCGTAAAAAGCCGAAATAAAATCCTATGCAGACAGCAATAAAGACTTCTAGCAACACCAAAAAACGGCCTTGTTGAATCAAATAGGTCTTACAGGTGGCAAAGATCAGGGAGCCGATTTCTTTCAACGACCGAAAGACGGGCTGACGCCGCTCGGTTAGGAACACCCACAAACCAAATAAGATTCCCAAAACGCACACCGCTAAACCGAGGGCTAACCCCATGGAGACTTCGGGGGTCAGCGCCGGCACCTTAAGGCTAGCCTCGCCGCCTAAGGCAAGAGCGTTGGCTCCCGAAAACAAAGTGAGCATAATTTCCTCCTTTGACCAGCATAAACCCGGAATAAAGAACCCGGTACAAAGAAATCGGGAAATTTTTCTCTAGAGCTTGAGCTGGCCCAAAGATTTCTGTACTTTAGACCAATGATAGATGTAGCCGTCCTTGGCGCCGGTCCCGTAGGTCTGCTGTTGGCGGCTCTTGTCGCCCGGCAGGGGCGTAGCGTTGTGCTCTTTGAACAAAAAAGCACGAGTGCGCCGGGGTCGAACGCTATTGGTGTAACCCCGCCTAGCCTTGAACTTTTTAGCCGTCTGGGCCTGGCAGAAAAACTTCTGGCACGTGGAACAGCGCTAAAAGAAGTTTTGGTTTTTGGAAAAGAGCGTAAGTTTTTGGGAACTGCGAGCTTTAGTGCTCTGCCGGAACCTTTTCCGTTTATCCTATCGGTGCCTCAACCGGCGACAGAAAAGCTTCTTGAAGAGTATTTGAGCACCCAGACTTCGGTAAAGGTTCTGCGATCCCATCGGTTGGTATCGTTTCAAACCGGCCCTGACCGGGTCAGCCTGCAGTTTGAGGAAGGCCAATCAGCCGAAGCCCGTTTCTTAGTCGGTTGTGATGGGGCTAGAAGTACCGTGAGAGACCTCTTGGGGCTATCTCGACGGTCGAGGTGGTACCCGGCCTCGTTTTTAATGGCCGATTACCCAGATGAGACGGGGTGGAACTCGGCTCGGTTATTTTTTACTCCCGACGGTGCTGTTGAATCGTTTCCGCATGCGCCAGGTTGGCGCCGTTGGATTGTCCAGACCCCTACTGCTGTCGAAGAACCGGGAACGCTCCTTGAGAACCTCGTGCTTCAGCGTGCTGGTTATGCGCTGGACCCAGCCCGCAAGGGTTGGCAGAGCCCTTTTGGGGTACACCGCTGGGTGGCTCCCCGTTACGATTTTGGGCGGGTCTTTTTGGCTGGTGACAGTGCCCATCAGATGTCGCCCATCGGAGGGCAGGGTATGAATACCGGGTTTGCCGATGCCGAGTTCTTGGCCAGCCTCTTGTCCGCGCGTCTTGCCGATGCTCTTACCGAATCTGAGTTTGCCGTGCTGTCGCGCGAATATACCCGTGTTCGCAAGCGGGCGGCAAAGGTAGCCGCCTCGAGGGCGGCCTTGTCGATGAAGCTAGGGACGGTAACCGGTCTGGGTGCCTCGGCCCGGGATGCTGTTTTAGCGTGGTTCCTCAACGGCCCCCTGCGTGGCATTGTTGCGCCACGTTTTGCCATGAGAACGATTCCTGGCCGTAGCCTGGAAACAGCGGCGGCTTCGCCCCTGGTATCTCGTCTGAAGGAGTTTTTGTGAGTTTTTCCTCTGTGCGCCCTATTTATCTTGTGGGTATCGAAACGGCAGTGCCCGAATTTGCTTGCCCTCAAAATACAATTCGCGATTTTATGATCGACGTTCAGGGCGATACCGAACGCAAGCGTTCCTTTTTGCAAAAAGTTTATGCCGGTTCCGCGATCGAACGCCGACATTCGGTTCTTCCCGATTTTATTCTTCCTTTAGAAGAACGAACATTTTTTCCTCGGACAAAGGACTTAGAACCCGAACCTACTACCGCCCAACGCAATGCGGTTTTCTGCGTAGAGTCGAACAACCTAGCGGCCTTGGCGGCTGAACGGCTTTTGTTGCGAATCCCCGCTTTAAAAAAGAGCGAAATTACCCACCTCATTACGGTCAGTTGTACAGGATTCTCGGCACCCGGCTTTGATTACCATCTGGTGAAAGAGCTGGGGTTGGAGCCGGGGGTTCATCGGTTTCACTTGGGGTTCATGGGGTGTTTCGCCGCTTTTCCTGCGCTTAAGCTGGCCCAGTCTTTGTGTGTCTCTCAGCCGGGGGCCAAAGTGCTGATAGTCGATGTCGAGCTGTGTACCTTACATTTTCAAAAGACGTTTGAACCCGATACCGTCGTGGCCAACGCACTGTTTGCCGACGGGGCCGCCGCAGTTCTGGTCACCGATGACCCGACGTTGGTAACGGAGGAGGGCGGGCCTCGTTTGCAACTGTCAGATTTTGCCAGCCGACTCATCCCCGGAAGCGAAAAAGAAATGGCGTGGATTATTGGGGAACACGGCTTTGACATGAAGTTATCCAGCTATGTGCCGCGTCTTATTGAAAACAATATTCAGACGATTTTAGACGATTTGTTTACTCAAGCAGGATGGACCAAAAATGAAGACTTAATGTGGGCAGTCCACCCTGGCGGACGGGCAATCCTAGATAAAACGGCTTCTGTCCTGGGCTTGCCTGTGCAAGCTCTCGAGGTTAGTTACAAAGTCTTGGCAGCGTACGGCAATATGAGCTCGGCAACTATTTTTTTCGTGCTGAAAGCCTTGTTAGAAAAAGGTCAGCTAGGTCCTGTGTTTGCCTGCGCGTTTGGTCCAGGACTTACGGTCGAATCGGCCTTGATGGCGGTGGTACCTTCATGACGGTTCTACGTCCGGTTAAGGAGTTTTTTTTTCCTGATGTCCGTGAACGGTTGTATACCGAAGAGCTGATGGACCGTGCCGATGTTTCGTTAAAGAAACTTCAGCGGACCATCGATCAGTTTGACCTGTTAAATCACCTTTTTTCCTCGGCGGTCAGCCTTTTTAAGCGGCACATTCTGCCAGAGTTACAGCGTGACCCCCGGCGTGTTTGGACGTTTTGGGATCTGGGAGCGGGCGGAGCGGATATTGACCGAGCTCTGGTGAGGCTTTGTCGTCGTCAGGGTCTTAAGGTGCGTTTTTTTGCTTTGGACATTGATGAGCGCATTTTGCCGTGGGCACGAGACAAATCTCGAGACTACCCCGAAATTGACGTGGTGAAAGGGTCAGCCCTGGAGTTATCGGCCTTGGTTGGCCGGGTATCGGACAGACCCGATTGGGTGCTCTCGAACCACATGCTGCACCATTTGGATTACCCCGACGTTTTGCAAGTGATTCGCGAAGCCGAAGCGGTTGCTACCTCTGGCTACCTGCTCAATGACTTGAGGCGTTCTGCCTGGGCCTATGCCGGCTATACTATTTTTACGGGCCTTTTTATTCACGGGAGTCTAGCGTTCTACGACGGACGTCTTTCGATTAGACGGGGCTTTAGCGTCACTGAGCTACAAGACCTGGTATCCGCGTGGCCCGAAAATCAACGTCCCCAGGTTTTTAAAGCGGCTCCTGCCCGGGTCGTGTTGTGGCGACACAAACAGGGGTAAAATCATCCAGGCCCCGTGCCGGCGGCTAGCGGGACAACGATTTGAGCAGATGCTGATCGGTGATGACGGTGAGCGAGCCTTCGGGCCCAATGAGCGTGTTTCCGATGATGATTTGCCCGTCAAGCTGAAACCCTTTTCCGATTCTTACTGGCTGAAGAACGACAACGTGGCTGAGGTTTGTTTGTGGCTCCAGGCGAACTCCTGGACATAAAAGGGCATGAGGACCAACCCGGCTTGTCGCTTTGGCGTGAATCTCACCCGACAAAGCAAGGGGGGGCGTAAGAATCGCTTTGGCGTCGACACCACTAAGAGAAGATGACCGGGGAGGGGCAACGGTCAGTAAACGCATATGGGTCTGAAAAAAATCGCGGGGACCTGCCAGTGATGCGGTCGCCGAGGCTGTCCAAGGCGCTAACCGTTGGCTGGTATCTAAAAGCCATGGTAGCAAGCTGTGGGGCGGCTCAGGAAAACCTGCGGGGGGACGTGAGCCTAGAATGGCTTCAAGGGGTAGAGTGGCCGCCGACCAAATCAAAGTTTCTTCCCCTTGCCAAAACAGTCGTTGCTGGGCCAGGATTTCGGTGATTGGACCGGGGGAAATGCTACGGATCGACCAGTCCGCCCAGCGTTTTTCTGTCAATTGACGGGTGAGGTTTTTGGACTTTTGGCCCAGGCTTGGCCCTTCAATGCAAACGAGCCGCTTACCCGTGACCCCTAAACTGCAAAAATACTGGTCGAACCAGTCAAGTAACGGGGTTCCCCAAACGGGAAGGGTTAAAGGATGCTCTTCCCAAACCTCTTCAAGGATGCCGAAATCACCGGGGCGTGACAAAAGAAGAACTTTCATACCATTTTCTCTTTCGGCGGTTTTGAGCCGCTACTGAGAGAAATATCCGAACCGGCAATGAGGTTGCGGTTTTGTCGGCGGGTTGCTTAGAAGTTTCGTTTCCGATTAAAATAATCAGTAATATGGCCGCTCCAAATGTGGTAATCACTCTCACAGGTACCGATCCCTGGGAAAACCTGGCCGCCGAAGAGCTTTTGTGGCAGGAGCTGAAAGGGATTGCCCTGGTGTTATACCGCAACGCACCATCACTGATTTTGGGCCGCCATCAGAACCCTTGGCGCGAAGTCCGTTGGGAGGAAGTCGGTCGCCGTGGGTTTCCTCTTTTACGCCGCTCGACAGGTGGCGGGACCGTTTGGCATGACGAAGGGAACCTCAACTTTTCGTTTCTGTGGGGGCAGTCTACCTACCGCCGAGAAGCTTTGCAGAATTTTGTTGCAGAAACTCTACGCTCACGAGGCTTTCCCGTTGTTGTGGGTGAAAAGGGTGACCTCTTATTAGAAGTGACGAACGGGACGGATGGGCCTAACGAGGCGAACTGGACGACTCTACGCAAGATTTCGGGGCATGCCTATGCTTTTCGTGGCGGAAGGGTGCTGCATCATGCCACTCTGCTCTGCCAAGCTCGTTTGGATGATCTGCGATCGGTTTTGGGGACAACCGGTGAACTTGTAGACTGGGTGGGAACAGCCTCTCGGCCAATGCCAGTCGCTAATCTGGGTTGGGAGCCTGCTGAAGCTACTCAGAGCTTGATCGAAGCGTTTGTTAAGCGCGAAAAGGCCGTGTCTGTGACCCCCTGGGAAGCTCTTGGAATCTCTGAAGCAGAATGGCATGAAAAAAAACGCCATTTTCGTGACAGGTTGAGCAGTCCTGAATGGACCTGGGACATCACTCCCCCCTTTCGTTGGCAAGGTCGTGTCAAAGGGGGCTCAGGTTCATTTCGGGTGGAAGATGGCCTTGTTCGAGAAGGGCCGACGCCAAAAGATGAAGGAAAATTCTTTTTCTCTGGGGATTTTTTTGAGTATCTTCCCAAGAGAAGCTCAGAATTCACCAAGAAAGGCCAGGAGGTGCCATGACAGCCCATGAATTTATGGAAAAATTTCGTCTAATGCTTGAGGATACACAGTCGGGAATCTTAGCGACGACCGATCCTGAAGGGTACCCCAACTTGCGCTATATGACGCCCACTCTGGTGCCGGGTAAGGACGGCCTGCTGTATGCGGTAACAGCACAGCATTTTCCTAAAGTCACCGACATAGCGAAAAACTCTCGGGTAAGTTGGCTGTTTACGTCAGCAAGAACTCGTGAAGTCTACTCGCTGCGCGGCTTGATTCGCGTGATTGATAATCCCCGCTTCAAGAGCGAGATCCTGGAACAACTGGGAAAGGGCCTTGAGACCTTTTGGAAACTCAACGAAGACCCTTCTCTGCTGGTTTGCCTGGAAACCGTTTTGGAATCGGCTGAATACTTTAACCCCAAAACCGCAGAAAAATCACAGGTTTCTTTCGCATCTTAGGAGGCATTGTGCGACCCCTGAAATCATACGACAAGGCGTTTTTGCGCCCTATGCTCGAAGAGATGGTGCTCATACGCCGTTTCGAGGAAAAGGCCGGTCAAATGTACGGTCTTAAAAAAATCGGAGGTTTTTGTCACCTCTACAACGGTCAAGAAGCGGTTTGTTCCGGTGCGGCTCGCGCCATGATCCGCGGAACAGATGTTCTTTTGACCGGCTATCGTGACCACGGCCATGCGCTTTCGCTGGGTATGGAACCCAACCGGATTATGGCTGAGTTGTATGGCAAGGCTACCGGTGTTTCTAAGGGAAAAGGCGGCTCCATGCACATGTTTGATTATGAAAAAGGCATGTGGGGGGGGAACGGCATTGTTGGCGGACAAATTCCTTTAGCGACCGGCGCGGCGTTTGCACAAAAGTACAAGAAAACTGGTGGCGCGACGGTTTGTTACTTTGGGGACGGGGCTATTCATCAGGGTGCCTTTCACGAAGCGATGAACCTTGCGGCCCTATGGAAACTTCCGGTGGTCTTTATCTGCGAAAACAATCAATACGGCATGGGGACTGCAGTGGGTCGTGCGAGCTCTGTCCAAGACCTGTACGTGAAAGGACAGGCCTACGGAATTCCCTCAAAAATGGTGGACGGCATGGATGTGATTGCCGTTTATGAAGAGGTTAAGGCTGCGATGGAGCTGGCGCGCACCCAAAATCAGCCGTCCTTTTTAGAAATCAAAACTTATCGGTACAAAGGCCATTCGATGTCTGACCCGGCGAAGTACCGGACCAAAGAAGAAACCGAGGCCTACCTCCAACAGGACCCTATCCTCCTGCTTAAAAAACGTATGGAAGAAGCGGGTTTCCTTACTGACGAGGAATACAAAGAAATTGACAAAAAGGCCAAAGAGATCGTGGCCCAGGCGGTAGAGTTTGCCGAAAACAGTCCGGAACCGCCTAAGGACGAAATTTACGCAGATCTTTACGCCTAACCCGCGACACCTCATAAGCAAGGAGAAAACATGGCCATAATTACCATACGAGAGGCGCTCCGGCAGGCTCTCGACGAAGAAATGGCACGAGACCCGAACGTAGTCATTATGGGTGAAGAAGTAGCGCAGTATGACGGCGCCTACAAAGTTACAAAAGGACTGCTGGATAAGTACGGTCCGGATCGAGTGCTTGATACCCCGATTACCGAACTGGGCTTTACCGGTTTGGGAGTTGGTGCTGCTTTCGGCGGCATTCGTCCCGTGGTCGAGTGGATGACGATTCAGTTCGGCCTTTTGGCCATTGACCAGCTGATTAACAATGCCACAAAGTACCGCTACATGTCAGGCGGCCAGTTCCAGGTTCCTTTGGTTATTCGGGGACCCAATGGCCCCGCCGAGTACCTGTCGAGTCAGCACAGTCAGAGCTTTGCGTCGTATTTTGTGCACGTACCCGGTTTTAAAGTCGTCGCCCCCGCCACTCCGTACGACGCCAAGGGGTTGCTGAAGTCGGCGATTCGTGACAACAATCCCGTCATTTTTTTAGAAAGTGAAATGACCTATGGCCATAAAGGTGAGGTCCCCGACGAAGAATACCTCGTTCCGTTTGGTAGTGCAGACGTCAAGCGTCCGGGAAAAGACGTCACTATTATTAGCTTTTCCAAGCCTGTCTTGATGTGTCTTGATGCGGCCGAGGCCTTGGCCAAAGAAGGCATTGACGCCGAAGTTGTTGACCTTCGTTCCCTGAGACCTTTAGACCACGAGACGATTTACGCCAGTGTACGCAAAACCAACCGCTGTGTGGTGGTTGATGAAGCCTGGCCCCAGTGTTCGGTAGGAAGCTGGGTTCAATCGATTATACAAAAAGATTGTTTTGACGATCTGGACGCACCCGTCGAGCTGGTGGCCGGCGAGGATGTTCCCATGCCTTACAACCACAAGCTCGAACTCGACGTTCAGCCCACGGTTGCCAAAATTTCCAGCGCTGTCAAACGAGCGCTGTACCGGAGTTAACTGATGGCCGAGAAAGTTTTTATGATAGCCTTGAGTCCAACTATGGAGGAAGGCGCGATTCTGAAATGGCGAAAAAAAGTCGGTGACGCAGTAAAAATGGATGACATTCTCTGCGATGTCGAAACTGACAAAGCCAGTATGGAGTACGTTTCGTCGCAAGAAGGTGTTATTTTAGCGATTGTTAAAGAAGTCGGTGCGAGTGCGAAAGTTGGTGATACGATTGCCGTCATTGGCGAAGCGGGAGAAGACCCTACACCGTTGATCGCCGAGTCAGCTCCCAGTACGCCGAAGGCGGCGCCAGCGCCATCCACTGCCTCTACCGCAACCCCGGCCACTGCTCCCGCCTCAACCCCGTCCACATCGATAGCCGATACGGCGACAAGCGGTCGAACGAAAAGTTCGCCGTTGGCTCGCCGGATTGCGGCCGAAAAAGGTCTGAATGTTGCCGAAATCCCGGGCAGTGGTCCAGGAGGACGCGTGGTCAAGGCTGATGTTGAAGGCTATACGCCAGCTACCACGGTCAAATCGAGTGTTCCTGCTTCATCGCCGTTAAACAACGATCGTATCCCGGTAAGCCGTAAGAGAGGAACGATAGCCAAACGCCTTAGTGAAAGCTTGTTTACCGCTCCGCACTTTTTCTTGACTCTGGGCATTGAGATGGATGGACTTTTGACAGCACGCGAAAAGCTCAATGAAAAGCGCAAGGATAAGCTGGGCTTGAACGCGTTCCTGATCAAATTCTTAGCTGAAGCTTTAAAACGGCATCAAGCTTTGAATGCCAGTTGGGAAGGTGATTATATTCAGAACCATGCGTCAGTAGACATCGCGATAGCCGTGGCCCAACCTGACGGTCTGATTACCCCTGTTGTCCGCGATTGTGGGTCCAAGGGCGTTTTACAAATCGAAACCGAGCTGCGCGATTTGATCGACCGCGCTCGCAATAATCAGCTCAAACCGGATGATTACTCTGGTGCGACCTTTACGATCAGCAACCTGGGTAGCTTTGGCATCGAAGAGTTTACAGCGATTATCAACCCCCCCGGTGCCGCCATTTTGGCTTTAGGCGCTACGGTAAAGACACCAGTGGTTGCGGATGATGATAGCATCGTAATCAAAAAGATCATGAAAGTTACCTTGTCCTGTGACCACCGCGTTATTGATGGTGCTGTCGGTGCGGCCTTTTTAACTGAGTTTAAAGGAATGGTCGAAGACCCTTATCGGGTTCTTTTATAGGCCGGCTGTAAGCTGTTATGCCTGGGGAAGTTTTACGAGGAGATAAAAATGGCGGAATATGCCTATGACGTTGTTATTATTGGTGGCGGGCCCGGGGGCTATGTGGCGGCTGTACGGGCGTCCCAGCTGGGTTTAAAAGTCGCGGTTGTCGAAAAAGATAAGCTTGGGGGTGTTTGTGGCAATTGGGGGTGTATTCCTTCAAAGGCACTGATCAATCAAGCCGAATATTTCCACGCTATCCCCGCTTTGCAGAACTTAGGCATTAAAGTGGACGCCTCGGGTTTAGACTACGCCAAAGCCTATCAAAAGTCGCGAGAAGCGGCAGAGCGATCGGGTAAGGGCGTCCAGTTCCTTATGAAAAAAAACAAGGTGGAAGTGATTTCTGGAACCGCCACCTTAACCGGGCCTCATGAAGCGACCGTTGACGGAAAAAAAGTGACAGCGGCTTATGTTGTTTTAGCGACCGGATCGCGTCCCCGACAGATCCCTGGTTTTGAGTTTGATGAAAAGACGGTCCTTTCGAGTACCGGCATTCTGAGCCTGCAAAACCTGCCGAAAAGTCTTTTGATTTTGGGCTCAGGGGCGATTGGGATGGAGTTTGCCTTTGTGATGAGCACGTTCGGAGTCGAAGTCACCGTCGTCGAAATGTTGCCCAGGATTCTTCCTGTTGAAGACCCTGACACCGCCGCTGTCGTCGAAAAAGCTTTTGTGAAACGCGGTGTGAAGTTTTTGACGGCTACCAAAGCCTTAACGTTAAAAACTTCGGCCACAGGCGTGGAGGTAGAAGTCGAACGTGCCGGAAAAAAAGAAACACTCAAAGCTGAAAAGCTACTAGTGGCGGTGGGACGCGTTCCTAATACTGACAACCTGGGGCTCGATAAGCTAGGGGTGGCTCTTGATCGGGGTTTTGTTACGGTGAAAGATTTCTACCAGACCTCAATACCGTCGGTGTTTGCGATTGGAGACATTGTCCCCAGCCCCCTTTTGGCCCATGTCGCCAGCAAAGAAGGCGAAATTGCTGTTGAATACATTGCCAGCCTTATGGGCAAAGGGAAAGCTCCTCACGAGAAAAAGCTTGACGCCAATCTCATTCCCGGAGCTACCTACTGCGAACCGCAAATCGCCAGCTTTGGTTGGGCCGAGGATAAAGCCAAAGAAAAGGGCCTTGCCTACAAAGCTTACAGCTTTCCGTACAATGGGAATGGAAAGGCGAGTGCCATTGAGCGGCCCGATGGCTTGGTAAAGGTTCTGTTTGACCCCAAGACGCACGAGATCCTTGGCGCTCACGTTGCTGGTTACAACGCCACAGAAATTCTTCACGAATTGCTTTTAGCGAAGAAGGCGGAACTCCTCCCCGAAGATATCGCTACTATGGTTCACGCGCATCCGACAATTTCTGAAAGCGTGATGGAAGCGGCTCGTGGGGTCGAGGGCTGGGCGATTCACATCTAATGGCTGTTCGCGAGGAACAATGATACTGTGCTGCCGCCCTCGGGGTTATTGGTTACTTCTAGCCGACCCCCGTGGCGGGTAGCGTATTCTCGGACCAGGGTTAACCCTAGACCCGAGCCGCTTTCGCCATTGGTCCCTTGGTGGCTTGAAACCAATTTTCGTTGGCTGGTTTGGTTGAGTTCCACCAAAACTGAGGGGGAAAACCCCTTACCCTCATCTTTGACAAAAAGGCACACACCCGAAGCCAATTGACTACCCCCGATCAGAATGCGCCCTCCCGTGGGAGTAAACTTTGCCGCATTCGAAAGTAAGTTGCGAATGGCAGCCAAAAGCATTCGTCGGTCACCCACCAAAGTCAGGGGCGGTAGGTCGAACACCATGTTTTGCCCCTTGGCCTGAATCGCCGCCTCGAGCGGGGCCGATGCTTCACGGGCTAACGCCTCGAGGTTGAGGGTTTCGGGGGTAAAACTGATGGAGCCGCCTTTGATCAGCGCCCATTCCAGAAGGCTTTCGACTAGGTGATACACTTGGTGTGCGGAACGGGAAACCGACTGTAAGGTACTTTGTAGGTCACTGCGGCTAAATTGAGAAATGTCTGCCGCCAAGAGGCTCAAAAGGCCAAGAATACCTGAAAACGGTGAACGCAAATCGTGGGCGACCACTGTCAGCAAATGATCTTTTTCTTCGTTGAGTTGCCGCCATCGTTGATTGGCTAAGCGGAGTTCCAGGTTAGTTGTTACTTGCTTTGCCAAAATGCGCAGGGCTTCTTTTTGATCCTCGGTGAGTTGGCGGGGCACCCGGTCGATGGCGCACAAGGTACCTAGGGCATAGCCATCCGACGTAATTAACGGCTGTCCGGCGTAGAAGCGAATCTTGGGGTCTTGGGTCACAAGAGGGTTGTCAGCAAAGCGGGGGTCATTCAGCGCGTCGGGAACAACAAAAAGCTGGTTTTGCAAAATCGCATGCGAGCAGAAGGCAATGTCGCGAGGGGTCTCACGAACCTCCAGGCCTTCAATTGCTTTAAACCACTGACGTTCTTGGTCAATTAATGAAATCAGCGTGATAGGACAACCACAAACGAGCGATGCCATGCGGCATAGGTCATCGTAATCCTTTTCGAAATCCGTATCGAGGATTTCATAGGACTTTAGTGCGTTTAGTCGTTCCTCTTCATCGGCGGGAAGGGGGGCCACTTGCATGGGGCTATTATGAGGGGAATCCCTGGCTCTGGCAACCAAATTTGGTGGAAAAGCTCGGGAGGATTGCTTATCATAAAGATATGAGCCATTCGCGAAAAAAAAATACTCGACGCGATCGGATCTGGGCTACTCTTTATTTTGCTAAAACTCGCGAAGTGGCCGAACGTCGGTTTTTTTCAAGCTTTAGTCATCAGTTTCTCAAAGAAGCCGAAGAGGCTGCCGATGTGGGAACTTACTGTTGGTTTCTTCAGCAAGACCGATGGCAGTCGAGTCCGGTTCTTGACCGTCTGTTTGGCATCGGCCCAACTTACCCGCGAAATCTTTTAGGTTGGCTCAATTTGGTTGATGAAAGCTTTCGAGACTCCCTGCGGCTTCATGTTGAAGGAGTAATGAAAGGGTTATGGGATTTTGATTACGAGTATCAAATCGTACGGTCCGATACTCAAGAGCACCGTTGGATTCATGGCAAAGGGCGCCTGCAAGATATTGTTTCTGATGACGGTAAACCCCTGGGGAGTGCCCTCCTTGGTGCTATACAAGATATCACCGAGCAGAAACAGCACGAGGCCGCCTTAGAAAGAATGACGCGCCTCTACGAGGCTTTATCGCAAGTCAAACAAGTGTCGCTTCAGGCTGTTGGTGAACGAGAGTACCTTGAGCACATTTGTCGGATTCTCGTCATTTCGGCAAAATTTCGTTTAGCGTGGATTGGTCGAGAAGACCCTCAAACTCAGAGGATTTTGCCAGAAGCCGCCTATGGCGACACCGAATACCTGCGAGGGATCGACATTCGGACTGACTCTTCGCCATGGGGGCGGGGCCCGTCTGGAGAGGTCATTCGTGAAAAACGTCCTGTGATCGCCAACAATCTGGAAAATCTGGCAAATTTTCAACCTTGGACCTCTAGGGCCCGAGCCCACCAGTTTCAATCTAGTGCCAACTTGCCAGTTTTGAGGGGCGGTAAGGTGGCGGCTACGCTCAATGTCTACGCCACCTCCGCAAATTATTTTGGTGTCGAAGAGGTTTCGTTGCTAGAAGAAGTCTCGGCGGATATCGCCTTGACGTTGGACCGCTGGGAGTTGGCGGCCGCTCAACGGCGAACCGACGAGGAACGCCGGGCTCTTGAAACGCGCTTGGCGCAGGTTGAACGTCTAGAAAGCCTTGGCAGTTTGGCCGGTGGGGTGGCCCATGACATGAATAATGTGCTGGGGGCTATCTTAAACACTGTGGCTACCTTACGCCCTGTATCAGCGGGTAGCCATTTGGAGCAAGCTCTAACGACCGTGACACAGGCGTGTTTACGAGGCCGCAGTGTGGTTCAGCACCTTTTGTACTTTGCTCAAAAGGGACTTCAACACGAAGTGGCTGTGAACCTCAATGACCTGGTGAACGAGGTGGTGGACTTACTCAAACACACCACGTTGCAAAAAATAAACTTTAGCCTTGACCTGGGGAATCTACCTTGTTTGCAGGCGGACCCTGCCGCGCTGACGCATGCCCTGATGAACCTTTGTGTTAATGCCGTCGACGCCATGCCCGAAGGCGGGACGATTTCCATCACCACCCGTCAGTTCAACGGGGTTGACTTGAGCGTTCAAGACACAGGGGTGGGAATGAGTTCTGAGGTTTTGTCGCGCGCGATGGACCCTTTTTTTACC
This sequence comes from Spirochaetales bacterium, assembly GCA_027451945.1. GTDB lineage: Bacteria > Spirochaetota > Spirochaetia > JABEVK01 > JABEVK01 > JABEVK01. The sequence continues at coordinate 191,485 of DAIDHT010000036.1, read as the reverse complement.
ACAAAAGAACCGGGCAAGGGGACCGGGCTAGGCCTTCCTCAAGTTTTCGGTACCATGCGGGCTCATGAGGGTCTACTGACCTTAGAAAGTTTTCCGGGACAAGGCACAACGGCGACGATGCATTTTCCAACGTCGCGGGTCTTGGAGCAAGACGGACAGTGTTTTGAGGTGCCCTTAGAAGAGGCAGAAATCCTGGAGGATTTGTCCCTCAAAGTCCTTTTGGTAGACGATGACCCGTTGATCCGCGATTCCCTGATCGAGCTGTTAGAGCTCTTGGGGCATCGTCCCGCGGCCGCCGCCGGGGGGCAAGAAGCTCTCAACCTCCTGGGAGCGGGGTACGAACCAGAAGTAATTATTCTTGATATGAATATGCCGGGCATGAACGGCGCTCAAACTCTGGCTAAGATTCAAGAAATTCACCCCGCTCAGCCCGTCCTTGTGACAACTGGCTATACCGAAAGCGACTTGGGTGACTTTGTTAAACACGGTAAGGTTAGGAGTTTGTCAAAACCGTTTACCGCCAAGGAATTACGAACAGCCTTGGCGGCAATTTTAGCTTTATAGTGACGCAGAGAGCGCCAGGCTACCGGCGTTAGGCAAACTTACGAGACGTTTACCATCCAGCCGTGTTTGTCCTCGGCAACTCCGTATTGAATGCCCTTAAGTGCTTTCAAAAGGGCCATGCTGACTTCGCCGTGGTTGCCCCCCGAAAAGGCGGCTTTTCGCCCTTGGTGAGTTAACGACTCGAGGGGCGAAACCCCTGCAGCTGTACCTGTCACAAAAACTTCGGTAGCCTCAGCTAAAACTTCATCAACGCTGAGTTTTCGTACTTCGGTCTTAATACCCAGGTCAGCGGCAATGGTCAAAATGCTTTCTCTGGTAATTCCGGGAAGGATCGTGTCCCCAAGTTCCGGGGTAACCAAACTGCCACTTTTCAGAAACGCAAAAAAGTTGCACGAGGACCCTTCTTCAATGTATTGTCCCGTCTTGGCGTCGAGGAAGATGGCTTCCATATAGCCTTGTTGCTCGGCTTCTTTTTTAGCCAAAGTGGGAATAACATAGTTCGCGTCGCATTTAATCCAACCGGTACCTTTGGGGGTGGCTCGAATTTTATCGGTAGTAACCGCCGCCGTGGAGCCTTCTTTGAAATAGGAGCTAACAGGTGTCGCTACGACAACCACCCAGGGGTGGGTCGATAAGCCCAAACCAATGGCGGGTTCCGAGTAGCTGAAGGGCCTGAGGTAGATCGCTTCGGCGTTTTGAAAGTTGTCTTTCTCCCAGTCTTTCTGGAACTGAGGGCGAAAGCCCAACGAAGCGTTCTTGGCTACCACTTGCCGGTTTGCTTCAACAAAGCGGGCCATAGGAAAGCCTGGCATTTTGAGGCCGATCATGGAGCGTTCCATCCGGGCGCCGTTTCGATCCGGTCGAAAAAGTTTAAGGCTACCGTCAGGTTGGGGAAAAGCTTTGAGCCCTTCAAAACAACCTAAGCCATATTGTGTTGTGTAATTTACCAAAGGAAGCTCTGGGAAAGAATTGCGCTGATCTAGAAGAGCTTGCCACTGAGCGGGGCTCAACGCCGCCTCTTCGGCTGGAGTTTTGTGCGGTTTTTCAACATAGGTATCCTGCCAGCCGCCGTTTCCATCCGAACGTGAATAAAAAACCCAGGGGTAAATACTAAGGGTAAAAGCCAAGATTGCCTCCTCTGAAGTGGCAAATTCAGATTTTATCCAAAATAAGAAAGCAAGTAAAGACTTTATTTTTGCTTCTGATAGCTATATATTGCTTTTACTATGGAAAACAAAATTGAAAACATTCTGATTATCGGCTCGGGCCCTGCAGCGCATACGGCAGCTATCTACACGGGGCGGGCCAATTTGAATCCTTTGCTCTTTGAGGGCTTTTTGGCTGGTGGTGTTGCGGCGGGTGGACAGCTCACAACCACTACCGAAATTGAAAACTTTCCGGGGTTTCCCGAAGGGTTACCAGGCCCCGAATTGATGGACCGGATGCGGGCTCAATCACTAAGGTGCGGCGCCCGCATCGAAACCGAAACGGTAAACTCGGTAGATTTATCAAAGCGCCCCTTTGCGGTGACAACGGACTCGGGGACTTTTTTTGCCAAAAGTCTGATCCTGGCCACGGGGGCTACCGCAAAACGCCTTAACCTCCCCGGCGAGGAGGTCTATTGGCAGCGAGGTATCTCGGCCTGTGCGGTTTGCGACGGGGCTTTGCCGTTCTTTAGAAACCGACCCTTAGTTGTTATTGGCGGGGGGGATACGGCGTGCGAAGAGGCTACCTACCTGACCAAGTTTGCTTCTATGGTACATTTGTTTGTTCGTCGTGATGTTTTACGGGCCAGTAAAGCCATGCAGAAACGTGTAGCCGAAAACCCCAAGATCCAAATACATTGGAACACCGAGGCCACAGAAATTCTTGGGGATGGAAAAAAGATGACAGGTGTTCGTTTGGTAACGAAAGGGAACGCTTCTGAGCAGATTCTTGAAGCGGGCGGGTTATTTTATGCGATCGGTCACGTACCGAACACCGAGTTTTTGCAGAGCCAAGTGAGCCTTGACGAAACAGGCTATATTAAAACGGTTCCTGGTACCGCGAAAACCAACGTCCTTGGCGTTTTTGCCGCCGGTGACGTGCAGGATAAAGTCTACCGGCAGGCGATTACAGCCGCTGGTTCAGGCTGCATGGCGGCACTCGAAGCCGAGCGCTTCCTGTCAGAGGAGGAAGAAGCCGGACATTAAGACCTTTGGCGGCTGGCTACGCCCGGTGTACGACCGTGGCGTTAGCTTGATGGGTGGCCGTTAGGGTTATTTCTGCCACCTGAACATGGGGCGGGGCAGAGACGGCGTACCAGACTGCATCGGCAATATCTTGGCCTGTGAGCGGCTTGAGTCCTTGGTACACAGCCTTTGCCCGGTTCGTATCGCCGTGAAAACGAACCTCTGAGAATTCTGTTTCGACGAACCCAGGCTGGATATTGGTCACACGAATGGGGTGTTCTACCACATCTTGCCTAAGACCGTCCGAGATAAACCGAACTGCCGCTTTACTAGCACAATAGACCGCGCCGTTGGGGTAGGCCTGGATTCCGGCAATGGAACCGATGTTAACAATTTGTCCCGCTTGACCCGTGGCAATCATGCGACGAACCACGCTTCTTGACATCCATAACAGACCTTTGATGTTGGTATCGATCATGGTTTCCCAGTCATCGGGGTCGTTATCGGGGAGCTTGCCCCACCCCAAGGCCAACCCGGCGTTATTGATCAGAACGTCAATCTGTCTTTCTTGCCAAGCGGTTACCGCCTTTTCGACATCAAGTCGGTGCCGAACGTCCAAAGTTTGCCAGCCAACGGTAACGCCGTAGGTTGCCGACAGATGAGCGCTCAAGGTTGCGAGGCGATCTTGACGCCTTGCGGTAAGCAAAAGGTTCCAGCCTTGGGTCGCAAATTTTTCAGCACAGGCCGCGCCAATGCCGCTAGAAGCCCCTGTGATCAAAACCGTCTTATGGAGGGATTCACCCTTATGGGGGGATTCATCAATCATCGAGATACCTCACTTTGCCGGGATAATCCAAATTTTTAGGTTGGGGGAAAGTTCAAGCGTACTCAACGCACGGATATTCCACTGGTGACCGGCTTTTCCCGCTAAAGAGCGCTGGGGAAAGGGGAACTCGCCGGGCTTGGCACTATAGCGTTCTTCGATTTCAGAATGCTCAAGACCCGTTTCAGAATAAGCGGCAATTTGCTCGTACCACAAGGCCAACACCAAAAGATGGTTTTTGCCAGCAAGCATCCACCAGGCATAACTCATTCCTGCGTAGGATTCTACCAACCGAGCCTCGGCCAGCTCTGGCCGCAGATGTTCATAGACGTCTTCAAGCTGATGGTAGAAGGCGGTAAATTCCTCGTCGCCTACCCAGTTCAGCGATTTTTCACTAACATTGGCCGAAAATAGGCCCGAAGAAAGATCAGAAAGGCCCATGACCTCGTACTTAGGCCGCCGACCTTTGCCCCAGCCTAAAAAACGGCTCAGAAAGCACCGAAGCTTCATCCCCTCGCGGCCAACTTTTTCAGAAAGCGACATTCCCCAAAGAAAGGGATTCCCTGTGTCATGCGTATCGACAGCGTACGCTACCGAAAAAGGAGTTTTGCGCCGACGGTTCAGTTCTTCGAGCTCGCTTTGCAGTCTAAACGATTTTTCAAGATGTTCTTGTCCGACGGTTTCCATCATGTCGCTACCCAAAAGAGCATCGTAACCGATCGCCTGGTAGTCTTCACACTCGTTCCCCATACGTTCAGCCAGGTGGGCAATATAGGGCTTTCCCGGGAGTTTTGAGCGTCGGATCAATTCGGCAAGAACCGCGGGGGTCGGTCGGTCTGAAAGTGGCCAGTTCCCGTCGCCATCAAACAGCGAATCGAAAACATGGTCGACGCTGTCGTGACGAACAAAATCGAAATGAAAACGGTCCCGCCAATACAAAAAAATGCTACAAAACAGGTCAAGGGCGGCAGGGTTGGGTTCGGGACGTTGCCGCAGAACCGTGCCTTGCAGAGGAACGTTGTGATAAAACTGAAACGGAGTGACGACGTGGTAAGCCCAGGAGCTGGAATCACGGCCTTCTTTGTTAAGGTATTGAAAGAGGGGGTATTGGTCCTGGGTATGATAGCCCGCAAAACGGGGGAGCCCTTCGGAATCCCAGGAGTGAACCGGTACCGTCCAATAGCCTTGCGCAATAAGCAGTTGCACGGCCTCTTGATAGGCTTGTCGTTTTTCACTGACACGTACGGCGGTGTCAGTTTCCTCTTCATCAAAGGTGTGTAAGGATTTTTGTCTCAAGAAGGCTTGAATCAAAGTTCGCACTTCCGAGGCCAGACGTTCTTGAACCTCTTTCGTGTAAACTTGATCGGGTTGAAGCATATAATCGAGCCACTGACGGTCTTCAGGGTACAGTTTAATCCAACGAAAGGCCTCGGGAACTTCTAGGGCAGGAATGGCATACTGAGCAGTGTGGGGTTCCAAATCAAACCCTACCGCTTTACCCAAGGCATGGGCGGCCTGAATAAACGCCTCTAACTGGGCCGCTGGCCGGATTCCGGAGGTTTCTAAGTCTTGATGGACGACCTGAGGGGCGATTGTTTTTAGACTTCGAATGGCATAGGTTGTCCCAAACTCGTACTCTGTAAAGGGTGCTAAGTGAATCGCCTTCACGCGAAGACCCGGTAAAAGTTTTGAAGCCTGAATAAAATTGCCCAACTGGCCGTTAAGACCGGTAGCCCTTACGTTGACAAAACACGCCGACGAAGCTGCCAGCCAGCCAGAATCGGAGTTGTCGGCAACCGGACTAACGGGAATCTTGTCCTGCATCAAAAGAGAGTAAAACACAGCAATCACTGGGTCTGGTAAAGCCAAAAGCGCCTTCTGCGACAATCTCAAGGCTGAAGACTTTTGGTACTCCGCTGCGAGAGCCTCGCCATGGGCTTTTTGCTCTGGGGTAGGGCGAGTCCATTCAAGAATCTGATTCCAAACCGACATAAGGGCTCCTCACGGGTAGTTTACTGGCTAGGAGCCTCGAATTCAATTGAATGTGGCGGATTCCCGTGAGTTTCGTTAAAGATCGGCAAAGTTGGCCCAAAGGACGTCTAAGTAAAGGATCGCTTGAGGGGTGACGTAGCGGCTAAAGGTACGCATCAGACAGTGTGAGTTTTCATCGGAATACACATCCGAAAGGCTCCAGCCCCCGGGGCGCCCATGAAGTTTGTACACATGATCAAAGAAATATGGCCTTAGGCTCAGGTTTCGTCCCACGTCCCGGTAATCAACCTGACAGCCCGCCTCGGACAAAAGATAGTCCCCAGAAATCTGAAAACCATTGACATCGCTGAAGTAGAGCCTATGAATAAACCCTGCTAGCCCTTCAAGGTCGGTTTCGTTGAGCCGTAACAACCCATCGGCTTCAAACAGAGCGAACGAAATATCCACCAGGCGCAGGAGCATCTCGTTTTCCCAAGCTACCTGGCGCTGAATGCGTTTCGTACGAATCATCCGAAAGTTTTCTAGCGCTTCATGAATTTTTTTTTGAAAATCGGGCAAAGGTGCCGGAATTCGTACCGGGGCTGAAAAATAATACCCCTGCACATACCTTGCGCCAAGCTGTAAGGCTTGTTGAAGCTCCTCGGCGGTTTCGATGCCCTCAATTAAGAGCGCAGTTCCACTATTTTCCGCAAGGCGCCCGAGTTGTTCGAGGGTTCGTCGAAACTGCCGGTCTCGGAAGGAACGATGAAACAGCGAGAGGCTTATTTTGATGAAATCGGGTTTTAAATACGGGATGAGGTCGAGCTGGCTATTCTCTGAGCCGAGGTTGCCCAGCGCGACTTGACAGCCTAAAGAGCGGCAACGTTCCATTACCGTTTTTAAACTCAACAAGTTTTGAAAGCCTGGCTCCAAAAGAACGTCAAGAACCACACGATTCAAGGGAATCTTTGCCTGTTGCAAAGCCGCAAGGGTAGGGGGCAACTCTAAGGGAGCCAACGCTGTCAGTCGTGACGGTAACTCATTAACAATTAACCGAGCTTGCTCCACCGGTGAAAAAGCCTGTGCCACTTGCTGGGCTAATGTGAAGCCTACTTCTTGCTGTAAATTATTGAGGGTTTGATCGGATACGCGAAAAAAAGCCCCTAAGCTTGCGACGTTCTCGGCCAAATCAAGACGCCCAAAGCATTCATAGCCGAAAACGGTTTGAGTTTCGAGGGAGAGAACCGGTTGAAACACCGGAAAAGTTGGTCCTTGGCTGAGCCACGACTGCCACTGGGCGGCCGTCTGAAACTCGGCAGCACTGTCAGCGGTACGCACACATGAAGTATAAGGTGAAAAGTTTCAATTGTCACGAGAAACTTGAAAATATCTTCAGTTCCATTTAGTTCCCTTTCGGCAATTCAAACTTTTTGCGGCGCAGTCGCTAACGAGGCAGTGTCAAATTCTTCTAGACCCGATTCTTCTAGACCTGAACGGTAGTCTTCCAAATACCGGGACAACTCTTCGCTTTGAGCTTTGAGCGCCGAGGTGTAGGTCTGTTTCTGTCCGTCGGACAAGGACTTGATACGGGCCAAATCGATCTGCATTTGTTGAAGGCTTTTTAACGCAGAGCCGATCCGAAGATTCAGAATTTCTTGTTGCTCCCCCAGATCCAAGGCCGAGCGTTTCTGCTTTGAAATTTCTTCAAGTGAACGAGCATACTCTTCTTTTAACGCGGTCGAAGTTGTTTTGTCAGCTTTTGCCTGCAACTCCACCCGTTCAGCTTCTAAGTCATCGATCCGTATTGTATCGATGACGGCGCTTAAATCGTGTTCGATGGCCGAGAGTTCACGAATTTGCCGAACATAGTTTTCTAACGTTTCAGCGGTGTCATCTCCCAGAGGGTTTGCGCCTTTCCAGGTTTGAATTTGTACCAAGATGGCCTGTTTGAGGTTTTCAGCTTTAAGAGTCACAGGGGAGTCCGAGGACGAAGAAAGCGAGCTAGAGGCCTTTACGGGGCCAGGCTCCGACACCGAATTGCGGCGTTTTTTCCATGCTTTTCTCGCATGTAAGAACGAGCTCAGATGGCCGAGAACCCCCACTCCCATGGCCGCAATGGGGATCATTGGCCATAAAAATCCGCCGCCGGAAAAGTACCATATCCATAAAAGAAAAATGCTAACACCTGCGTTCGACCAAAAGTGCGCCGAAAAACCCTCACGATCTTTATGGAACCGTTTAAGAGCAGCCAGGGACTCTCCCTGAAGCGTCGCCAGTTTCTGAGCTTCTTTCGCGTTTTTTCGTACAGACAGCCAGGTTGCCGTGTGGCTGAGAAAGCCGATGCCCCACCCCAGCAAGGGGAACCAGAACCAGCCTCTTGACCAGTCAAAAGGCTGGGCTGTCATCATATTGATGAAGAAAAGTCCGGCGTTAACGGATAGAAAACTTGAGGCGTGGCTTCGCCAACCGGTAGCCCCCGACGAAACTTTTTTTTGCAGAGTCTCACTGTAGGAGCCTTCGGTCGCCTCAACCTGATTACGATACTGACGTCGAATTTCATGAAAACGTTCGCGGTATTCGCGTCGCGAAGCCTTCCAGGATTCCTTTCCTTTAAGACTCCGTTGAACCTCTTGCAAGATGGCGTCTTTGATTACATCTTTAAAATCTCGGTACGGTTCAGACGGTTTTGAAGAATCTGAAGGTTTTGAAGGCGCTGGGCCTGCTTCGCTTTTGTGGTCTGAAGCTGGTGTGCTAGGGGGCTGGGGGGCAGAAAGTGGCTGGTTAGGCACGGAGTTTTCAGCTGCTTCGGGAAGAATTTCATAGGCGTGAATTTCACGGCTGATGTTCTTGAGCTGAACTTGCCCCAGACTTTCGACCCGCATGGGGATTTTTCCCGAAACCTGAGTATAGACTTCCCGGCTAATGGTAATGTGGCCAGGTTTGGAAAGCGATTGCAGGCGGCTGGCAATGTTGATGCCTTCCCCTAAGGCGTCATTTTCATAAAAGTAGATGTCACCAACATGGACCCCAATCCTGAGCTGCAACGGTTTGGGCGGAGAAGAGGTGTTGTACTGCCGAATCCCTTCTTGTATGCCGAGCGCACACTGCACCGCATCCAAGGTGGTGGGAAATTGCACCAAAAAAGCATCACCGATTGTTTTTATCTCGGTACCCCGGTTAGCGCCAATGAGGTTGCGAATCAGTTGGTTGTGAAAATCCAGCGTACTTAAGGTACCTTTCTCGTCCTGTTCCATCATTCGGCTGAAACCAACAATATCGGTAAACATCACGGCAGCCAGACGGTGATCCTTGGGTTGCATATAGGTATCATGATCGCCCGCCGTTGACCTGTCAACGTCTGTTAAAAAAGAGCTTGCCAAAACTTCAAGACCGTGTTCCAATAGTTCTAGGGTAGATTTCTGATATAAGCCTCGTAGAGGCGTCTTACCCTCCCCTCGTGTAGGGGAAAGAAAAGATGTTAAACATCAAGACAATAAGGAGTCCACAATGAAGAAAGTTGCACTTTCCTTCGTTGCCTTTGCCTTGTTTGTTGGCGGTGCGTTCGCTCAGGCGGCGGCTCCAGCGGCAAGTGTAGGTATCGGTGCTTGGGGGCGTGGCATATACGCCCCCCTGGCATCCAACAATTCCGGTTCCCCTTCAGGGGTGACAGCCGGTATTGGCACATCGTGGGGGAATTCCCCCCGTATCGGTTTCACGATTCATGGTGATTCGCAGTACGTCGGGTTTTTAGCACATATTGGTGTAGATAATAACCAGTTCTCCATTACGGACGACACCCAGATTTGGATTAAGCCGTTCGATGGGTTAGAGTTTCAAATAGGCCGCGCTTTCAATGATACGTTACGGGGTGAAGGTTCCTTTGGCTCTTGGAACTGGATTCGTACCGTAGGTATGTATCAAGGTGACGACGCCGTGTTTAAACGCATTGGTGGTCTTGCCGGTGGCGCTCCTGGTCCCCAGAATGCTATCGTTTCGTACAGCAACAGCGGTTTGTTCCTCTTTTGGGAACAAGCAGAACAAGGTGCAGGTCCTACTTCTTTAACGACCTACTCTGACGCCTCGGCGAATGGCGGCCTGGCAAATGCCTCTTATGGTGCGGGGTATACCATTGCCAACGTTGGTCAACTGCGTGTTCAGAACATTGGTTTCGCCGATAACGGTTCTACATCTGTAGGCCAATTGCAAGCCGCGTTCCGTTTGACTGGTGTTCAAAATCTTTATGCCGATATCGGTATTTGGATTCCTACCAATGTTGCTGGCGTGAATACGGCGGGAACGACTACGGCGGCAGATATTGCCGGCTATGACTTCCAGATTCCTTTCTATGCCAACTATAAGGTGGACAAGGCCACCGTGCATTTGGGCTTCAACTACAAATCGTACAATTCCCACTCGTCTTCGGGCGCTAACGGAGCTTATGACGTGGCGGTCGGCGCTGACTACGATATGGGTTCGGGTGTAGGCCTGACCGGTGATTTCCAGATTGGTAACAAGTACTGGGCCACCAATAGCAATGGCGACGCTCCTATGTCCTTTATGTTGGCTGCCTCAAAGGGCTTTAGCAACGGTTCGATCGGTATTGGCTTCCAGTACAGCAAGCTGGGCTTTGTCGCCACGACTTATCCTGGTAACTACTCTGCCGATAACAATGCGGAATGGGCTGTTCCTATCAAGGTTGAATACTGGTTCTAAGCTTTAAGATTTCTTAAGGATACGCTTTCCCTGAGAAATTGTGACTAAGCCCCCTCGCCAACCGAGGGGGCTTTTTTGTATTCTGTAACAACTTTTGGCCTTAAACGTTTCCACTGGGGGTTTTATGAAAATCAGCTTCGTAGCAAGTTTGTTCTTGTTTCTATTGTGGGGTTGCGCTTCGCAACCGCAACTTCCTTTACCGACGGCCCGTACACCACTGGGACCGCTTCAAGCTCAGGCGGTGCCAGAGGTCTATGGACTGCGTATCGATGTCGACCGGATTCCTCCTGGCCAAGACCAGTTAGCCAATGATTTAAAGTCAGCCGTTTCGACGGCCCCATCGATCGATCCTTCGCAATATTCCTGGGTCGGAGTCAATATGGGGAACGGGTTGTTTTTGGATTCCAACGGCAATCTTGCCGTCAATTTAGTCAGCCTGTACCATTTGGCCGATCAATTCCAAATCCTCGAAAAGGTGAACGCCTTAGTTCCCTATGAAGTTCGTTTTGAACGTTCCGGTCGAGACTTTCAGCGGGCTGGTGGCGGAACATCGCTTCCTGATGCCAAAGCGGTCTTTAATGACGGCGAAATCGATCTTAACTTTCCTGATGCCTCAACTCAACCTTCCATTTTTATTGACAACGGTGTGACTTACGATGGCCACGGCCTGATGAATGCCGGTCAGCTGAGACTCAAACAGGAGAAGGAAAACTTTGTGACCGTCCCCGCTCTACTGGGTAGCTTTAACTACTACGTAAAAAGGCCAGACCGGGCCGATTACGGTGCCCGTTTTATTGTTGAAAAAAAAGGCGATGTTCTTTTTATCCAGCACCCGGGAATGCTCAGCAATTCAGCCCCCATCCAATATGAGCTGACAAGCGATGGCTGTGCTTTCTTGGACCGAAATGGAAACCTCCACACGATCGTGAAGGTGGGGAACACTATCACCTATTCGGTGAACGGGAAAGTGGAGCGGACCTTCGAAATCGTATCAGGGGGGGCCGAAGTGTCCCCAGCGGTCTCAACGGCCAGCAGCACGGCACCGCACGCGGCGCCGGCTGAAGCGGCTAAGCAGCCTTAAGAGACGGTTTCGATACGGAGCATGTTGGTGTCGCGGTGCGCTGTAAAAGGCAGTGCCGCGGTAAACACCACTCGCTCCTCCTTTTGGACCAATTCGAGGTTTTTTAAAAGGTTGGTAACCGACCTGACTGCTTCGTCGATGTTGTCGCCAAAGGTGCTGATGGGAATGCCCCAGACACCCCAAAACAAAGCAAGCTGACGCAAGGCTTTTTCGCTGGGGCTTACGGCCAAGATAGGCTGGGTGGGGCGAAAGTGACTGACCACTTTCGCAGTGTAGCCCATGTCGGTTAGGCACACGATTTTAGCGGCGTTCACCGCTGCGGCGGCAAGACCTGCCGATTCGCCTACGGCGTTGGCGAATGTGTACGATTCGTCGAGTACCATTTTTCGGTCCTTCCAGGGAATCGTCCGGCGCGCTTCAATCGTCGAAATAATTTTGTGCATGTGTTCTACGGCTTCGAAAGGGTAGGCCCCAGAAGCGGTTTCGGCCGAAAGCATCACGGCGTCGGTTCCGTCTAACACGGCGTTCGCCACGTCGGTTGCCTCGGCGCGTGTGGGACGGGGGTTCTGAATCATAGACTCGAGCATTTGTGTTGCCGTGATGACCGGCTTACCCTGCCGATTACAGCGTGAAATAATATCCTTTTGAATGGGGGGAACCTCCCACACATTCATTTCAACACCCATATCCCCCCGGGCAATCATGATTCCATCGGCTAATTCAATAATTTCATCGATGCGGTCAACCGCCTGAGGTTTTTCAATTTTGGCAATCACTGGGGTATCTTTGCCGTTAAAATAGATAAGTTCTTTGATGGCCTTAACATCTTCTGGCCGCTGAACAAACGACAGCGCGATATAATCGACGCCAATGCCGAGCCCGAACTTCAAGTCCTCCTTATCTTTTTCGGTGAGAGCCTCGACCGAAAGTATGCTCCCCGGCAAGTTGACCCCCTTGTTGTTCTTAAGAATGCCACCGAAAATGACTTCGCAATGGACGTCTTCCCCTTGGACCTCGACAACCTTAAGCGAAAGGTTCCCGTCGTCTAAGAGCACGGTAGAGCCCGCAGAAACGTCTTTATTAAAGGTGGGGTACGAAACGGAGGCTTCGTGGTCATTTCCCAGAATATTTCTCACCGTCAGGGTAAATCGAGCCCCTGGCTTGAGTTCGATTTGATCCTTTTCAAATTTTCGAACACGAATTTTTGGACCTTGAAGGTCTTGGAGGATGGCGATGGGCTTTTTCGTTTCAGCCGAGGCTTTTCGAACCCATTCCAAACGTTTTTGGTGGTCTTCGTACGTACCATGGCTAAAATTGAACCTGGCGACATCCATACCGGCGCGGGCAAGGCGCAGGATTCTGTCGTAGGTATCGGTCGCGGGACCCAAGGTGCAAACAATTTTGACCTTTCGGGTGTCGACAAAGTTCAACATGGGTGTCTCCTTTGATGAACAAGGTTACACTATGGTATACGAAAGTTGGTGGTGGGAAAAGGGTCGATAAAGGCTAGTTGCTGGTTTCGGTCGCGAACGCCCAACCGTGCTTGCCATGGTTTTTGACGCGGTACATCGCATTATCTGCCTGATTGATTAGCTCTTCGGCCGTAGAACCGTCAGTAGGAAACAAACTGATGCCAATCGATACCCCAAGTTTGAGGGGGGTGTTTTCCCAAAGGATTGGTTCTTGAATGATTGCGGTAAGCTTTTGAGCGACGGTAACCGCTTGTTCGGCCTGTTCGACTTCCAGAGCAATGGCCACAAACTCGTCACCGCCGACACGGGCAACAAGGTCTGAGTCGCGTAAAAGGTCTTTGAGCTTTTTGCCCAATTGCGTCAAGACCCAATCGCCGGCATCATGCCCCCAGCGGTCGTTAACGGGCTTAAAGCCATCGAGGTCCAAAAAGTAGAGGGCAAAGCCGCGCTTGGTGCGCTGGCAAAAGGGGATAGTTTTCGCTAAAAACTCGGTAAGAAGGCGGCGGTTTGCTAAGCCGGTCAAAAGATCGTGCTGGGCTAAATGCTGAATTTGTCGATTGGCTTGCTCGAGCTCTTGAGCCTCTTTTCGTAAGGCTTGGTTGAGGCGGCGAACTTTACGGTGGTTCAGGGTGTTTTTGAGTGCCACCGCGATAAAGCCACCCAGGGCTCCTAAGGTGTTAGCATCTTGCTGACGGTAGGCTTGGGGTTCGCTATGAGCGACAAATAACAACCCACGGAGCTTGTCGCCCTCCATCAGGGGCAAAATAATGCCGCTTTGAGCGCTAAGGAGTGCCGCAACGGGGGCAATGGCTTCGGCATCCAACCAGGTTGATTGAACCTGTGAGATGTCGTTTAACAGGAGTGCCGAAACTGCGTCGTTGGGTGTGATTTTGTCAAGGTGATGAACGGTAAGGGGGGCAAAGGGGCTGTCGAGGCGCTCCCGGTCTTTCATGATATAGGGAAAGTGCAGGGTTCTTGTTTTTGCGTGAAAAAGGGCTAGCCCGAATGTGCGGAACGTTACGAGGTGCGAAAGACTCTCGTAAATACGGCTGAAAAGATCATCGGGGGTGAGGGCTCCCGCAATTTGGCGTCCCCAATCCGAGAGCATCCTTAACGAATCTAGCGACCCGGCCAGCTCGTTCGTTTTCTTTTCTAGACGTTCGGATTTTAAGCGTAAGATTTCGGTTTGAGCTCGGTTTTGCTCAAACTCCTGTTGAATCATCAGGTTGCGAGTTTTTTGGGCTATTTCGTCCGCCCTCAAATCACGCTCAAGAGAATTGGCTTGACGCTCGTAGCCGAGTGCTTTTTGAAAATCCCCGGCTTTTTCCCAGGCGGAAGACAGCGAGGCGTAGGCTTTGGCGAGGTGAAGGCGTGAGTCGATCTGCGTAGCAAGGACAATGACTTTTTCAAAGTGCAGAATGGCCGTTTCATATTTACTACGCAGAAGGTGCAGGTTGCCAAGGTTAAGGTGCGCTTCTAAGAGTCCCCATGCGTTATTACCAACTTGGCAGAGTTTTAGACTTTCTAAATGGTACTCTTCGCTAATATCTAGCTCGCCAATATCGCGGTAGATCAAACCGATAAGTGTTAAAGCCCTTGCCTCTCCGGAGCGATGGGCGTTTTCTTTGGTAAGAACCAACGCATGCGAAAGGTACTCAAGGGCTTGATCATTCCTATGCAAGGTTAGATAACTCTCGCCCAAGCAAAGTAAAATATCGGCTAAGGTGGCGCTGCCGGCGTGTTTCTCGGCCAGTCGTTCGGCTTTCAGCAAGTATTCTAGCCCTTCTAGGGGCTTCTCGAGCGTCAGATAAACTTCACCTAGCCGACGACCCGTTTCAATTTGGCCGGAGATACTATGGTTTTCTTGAGCCTGCTCCATCGCTTGAAGGAGGTGTTCCAAGGCTAAATCATAACGAGAAAGCTGTTGGTAGGCGGCTCCTAGTCCCAAAAACGCCCATTGCTTCCAAAGCAGGTTACTTTGGCTTGCCGCCATTTCGAGCAAAGAGTTAAATTTTTCTAGGGCGTCGGCTTGTTGAGACAAAAAGAAGTAACACCAGCCAGCCTGTGCCAGAGCCTCAGCTTGGGCGTGAAAATCCTGCCTGTCCAGGGCCGAACTAAGCGCGACTAGACTTTTGTCGAGGTTATCCTGTGGTCGTAACGATAGTTCGTCCCAAAGATCCATTAGTTCTCGAGTTCAACGGCACGTCGGGTCGCCGCAGAAACAGCGTCCATGACAGCGGCACTGACAGCCGCTTCTTCGAGGACGCGAACTCCCTCTACCGTTGTGCCCGACGGCGAGCAAACTTTGCTTTCAAAAGCAATGGGATGTTCTGAGGTTTCACGCAGAAGCTTAACGGCGCCGTCGGCAGCCGCGAGGGCAAAAGCTAAAGCCTGAGTGTAGGGCATACCTTCGCGTACGCCACCCATAGCCATGGCGTGCAAAAACCGAAAAACAAAGGCAATTCCAGAGCCGGAAAGCCCTGTGACCACGCCCAAGAGTTTTTCAGGAACAACGGCTGCTTCACCGGCCGCTTTTGCTATCTGCACAGCCTGCGCAGAAACCTCGTCCGGACAACCCTCTGCGGGCGAAACGCCCACCAACGAGGCTCCAACTTTAGCGGCCAAGTTGGGCATAAAGCGTACGACGCGACTTGACCCGAGTTGTTGTGTAAACCAGGAGGTTTTCACTCCGGCCGCTAACGAAATCAAGGATTTTTTCTCCCGAGCAAACCCGTCCTCCGCGAGCTTTTTAACGACGGGACCAAGATCTTGTGGTTTAACCGCAACAATAAGAATTTCAGACTTTTGCAAAAGCTCTGTTAACGAGGCCGCTACGGGCAGCTTGTATTGAACCAAGGCTTTCGCTTTAGCTTCTGCTTGGTGTTCAAAGACGTGGATCGCTGTGGAAGGCGCGGTTTTTATAAGCCCAGCAGCCAAAGCCTCACCCATGTTGCCAAAACCAATGATGCCGATGGCCGGCAAAACAGGGGTACTCATTAGGGCCTCCGGATAGGGGGAGCTTTATGATAACTTGCCATGACGTCTTCGATGAAATCTTTCATGGCCGGGTCAACGTCAAAGCGGACCCCAATTCTGGTGCCATTGGCGTTAACAACGATGGCTTCAACAATGCGAAAATCTTCACGAACACCAAATTTCAGGCGAATAACATCACCCGCTATAAAAAACTGGTTGATTTTCAACCCTGCGCCGCTAACAGAAAGGTCGTAAATCTTGCAGGGATACCAAGTATCCGAGTAATTGTACCACCCTTCAATGTCTACTTTTTTTCGAGGTGCGCGGCGATTGCTGTTAGGGAGAATGGTTCGTTCATCCGGCATAAGGTTGACTATAGCACTTTTGGGCCTATTTATCTACGGCCAAAGGCCCAGGATGCTTGGTTTAGCGGCAAAACCCTGCTAGAATGGCCGCGTTTAAGGAGACTCTATGAAGAAAGTCGTAACTTTTTTGATGTTCAGCGTTATAGCCGTCGTCGCTAACGCTCAAGTTGCCTCCAGTAAACAGGATGTGGCGATCTTTCAGCTCTCTTCTGCTGAGCACAATATCCCCATGGGCTTGATGCAAGGGGTAGATAGCCAAATTCAAAAGGTTTTCGTCGACTTAGGGCGCTTTACAGTCCTAGGGCTCAACTTTCGCCTGGATGGTTTAAACCTCCAAACCTTTGTCGCACGGTTGCGCCTCTTAAAAGAGCAAACTACGCCTCCCGATAAGGCGATTCAATTTGGTGAAACCTTCTTAACCCTCGACGAATATAACAAAATCGCAGGGTCCTTTTTGGTCGTTATCCCCCGCGTCGACGGGGTTCATTTTTCTCGGCTGGCCAACAATGTTCGCAAAGCCACGATTGAAACCAGCTTTACCATTTTAAAAGGCTCTGACCTAACGCCCGTAACGGGGGGCTTTTTCACCGTAAAATCTCAAGGACAAGATCAGAGTCGCCAGCAGGCCCTTGAGCAGGCCCTAGCAGGAATTGTCCCCCTGCTGACCTTCGAAGTACGAAAAGTTCCCCAGTTTCAAATCTCTTCGGGCTTGGTTGATGTCGGTTTTGATTCGGCCTCGATGGAGCTGGGTCAGAACATGGGAATCATGCTTGGTGATGAGTATGCCTTACAAAAGGTTGTCACCAAGGATGGGGTGCCTCAGACCGAAGAAACTGGTCTGGCCATTGTCGATAAGGTTAACCCGAAAACTTCTCGTCTCTTTATTGCCTATGGGGATCCTTTTGTGGGGCAGTCGGTGCATGAAATTCCCCGACTCGGCATTGACTTGGAGCCGTATGCCAATTTGGTGGAACGCTTTACGGATGCAGGAACGGCCTATCATGTTGCCCTGGGTGTGAAGGGTGTTGTCAGTCGCGGCTTTTGGCTAGTCAAACCCATGGTGGGTTTTGAGGTTCCCCTCATTCTCGATATAACTAACGTTCTCTGGTTGCCTTTTTATGCGTATGCCGGGGCTGAGTTTTATCCCTTCCGTCTCGGTCGCTTTGAACTTGCCACCAGTGCCGCCTTGGCCGTTGGGGGGGCGTATATCATGGTGGATACCTCGAATTTTCTGGGGAGCAATGCACAACCCTACTACCTGACCCACCTCGGTATCAGGGTCGATGCCAAAGCGCAGTTCCTCTTTAGCCGAGATGCGAAACTAGCCGCCACCGTTGGGGCCGCTGCCTATGCCGGGCTTCTGGACGCGTTTGTGAATAAATCGTCCTTTTTTAAGTCCAGTGCACAAATTTCAGCAGGGTTAAGTTTTGTTCAGAAGTTTTAGGACAAGGCGCCAAGGATCACTCTATGCTCTATGATTTTTTTGCGGTCGCCTTAGTGGCCCTTGCGCTTTATTATGGCAGAGTTGCGTGGCGTCTTTTGGTCACTTCGCGGCCGCTTGTTCAGTCTTGGTGGAGCTTGGCTGTCTGTTTGGCAGTTTTGGGCTTGCCCTTTGTGGCACTAGTGTACCTCTTGTGGGAAAGGGACGTTGCTGTTACCTGGTTGAGCATCACGGGGCCGATACTCTACGTTGCTCTGGTTGGGTTTTATGCCTCGCTTCTGCGTGGTGTTCTGTTTTATGGCATTCCCGAGGTTGAGTTCTCTCGGGTGCTTCGTCAGGTCCTCGAAGCCGAGGGAGCCGCTTTTTCGGAACAAATTGGCAGAATAGAGCTTTTGGGCCGCGACTTTGACCTCTCGTACAGCTATAACCCTACAACGGGTGCTGGTCTGCTTCGTTTTCGTCATTTAAAGGGAAAGGCCGACCGAGCCCTGGCTCGCCGGTTTTTCAAAACCTTTCGTAGCCGCGTGAAGCAAGTGCTTCAACCCCGGCGCCGCTTGGGTTTTTTGTATAGCGTTTTTTTTGCTGGTCTGCTGGTTGTTGCCTGGCAGTTGCTTATGACTTCGCTGAGGAGCCGTTAAACCATGGATATTCAATGGTTCCCTGGACACATGCTTAAGACCCAGCGGCTGATTCAAGAAAACCTTGGCAAAGTCGACGTCTTTTTAGAAGTGGTAGATTCCCGCGCTCCTTTGGCGACTTCTAACCCTTTATTAGAAAAGCTGATTCAGGGAAAGCCCCGTGTCGTTCTCTTAAATAAAATTGATTTGTGCGATTCGCATATTCTGGCCTTGTGGCGGCAATGGTGGGATGCTCGTCCCGAGACTTTGTCTGTTCCCATTTCGTGTAAAGAGCGAAAAAACCTTCCCGCTCTGAGACAAGCCGCCGAAAAGGCTTGTCGGCACAAAAAATGGTTTGGCCTTCGTCGAGTTCGAGCCATGATTGTGGGGGTTCCGAATGTCGGCAAATCCACTCTGATCAATAGTCTCAGCGGGGGCCACAAAGCGTCGACGGCACCAAAACCTGGCCACACAAAGGGCCTTCAGCGTATCAATTCCGAGGCTTTCGATTTGGTCGACACCCCAGGAATTCTGTGGCATAAGTTTGAAGACCCCGAAGTGGGCATCCGGCTGGCGCTGTTAGGCTCTATTAAGGACGAAATTTTGTCGTCGCTGGATCTAGCCGCCCAGTTGTACCGCTTTTTGGCTCGGGACTACCCCAAAGCGGCAGAACGGCACTTTGGGGCTGTTGTTGAGGGGGCTGACCCTTGGGTATATCTGGAGGCGTGGGGTCGGCGACACGGTATGCTCAAACATGGCGGCGAGGTTGACGAAGAACGGTTGGCACAAAACCTCTTGGCTCAGTTTCGAACCGGAAAGCTGGGACGGTTTTCGCTAGAAAAGCCGCCCATCGATTTTCCAGCCGTTACTGTTTCAGTTGCTCCACAAGGGTAAAGAATTCCGGAAAGGTAACCGCAGCGGCTTCCGCTGTTTCAATTTGTGTCTCCCCGGTCGCCCCAAGGGCGGCCAAGGCCAGCGACATAACCACGCGGTGGTCATGGTGCCCATTGACCAGTGTACCCTTGAGGGGCGATCCGCCTTGAATCACCAGACCATCACGGCGTTCTTCGATTCTGGCCCCCATCTTAGACAGTTCCGTTGCCATCACGGCAATTCGGTCAGTTTCTTTCAGGCGGGCGTGTTCAACGTTGACTAAACGGGTTTCCCCTTCGGCATAACAGGCAGCTACCGCTAAAGCAGGGAGCGCATCGGGGGTGAAGTTCAGATCGAGTTCCGCTCCCTTGAGCTGTTCAACTTCGATGGCGATCACATGGCCGCCTCGGGGGTCGGGGGTGATGTCCATGCGGGCTCCCATGCTTCGCAACATGTCAACTACCGCTTTATCGCCCTGGGTGTCGGCGTAGTCAAGTCCCCGTAACACCAGGCGCGAGCGACACACCCCTGCGGCAACTAAAAAGAATGTGGCACTAGACCAATCGCCCGGAACGGGGCGCGAGAATGGATGATAGGCTTGTCCACCCGGAACGCGAAACCAGCTCATCTGTCGTCTTTCGTACGAAATCTTTTGGTCATCCAGCCATTTTAAGGTCATTTCGGCATAGGGTACTTCGTTTAACAGGGGAACATCGATTTCGGTAATGACCCCTGGGGCTGCCAAAGGGGCGGCGATAAGCAAACTCGAAAGGTATTGGCTGGTGGGGCATTCTATACTGATCCGTCCGCCTTTCCAGGGGCCACGAATGGCAAAAGGCGCGCAACCGTTCCCTTTTGCTGAAAAAGCTTGTGCGCCCAACCCCTCTAACGCCGTTAAAAGCTTGGCTGCCGGGCGCCTGCGAATCTGGTGATCACCGGTAAAAAACGTCCAGCCGTCGGCCAGGGCGGCTAAAGAGGCCGTAAGGTAGAGGGTTGTCCCCGAGTTTAACGTATCAACGATATTGTCAGCCGGACGGAGGCTTGTCACTCCGTCGACCAGCCAGTCTGCCCCCGAAGTGTCCACGGTTGCCCCCAGCGTACGGCAGGCTTGGACACAAGCTTCGGCATCGGCAGAGTGGAGGGGGTTAGAAATCACACTGCGTCCCGGAGCCAGCGAAGCCAACAACAGGGCGCGAATGGTGTGGGACTTTGAAGCGGGAATGGAAACTTCACCCTTAAGGCGGGCTGGGTTGACAGTTTGACGCATGCCTGAGCTTACACTGGCCGTCGGTTAAGCGTCAAACCTTGCCCCGAGTCCATTCCGTGACTAAACTGATGAGCATGGATTTTCTATCAGATGACTTTGACCGCCAGTTCCGTTATGACGGCCCCTTAGGGCCAGAATGGCATCCTCAAAGCATCGTCTTTCGGCTTTGGGCCCCCCTCGCTGATCAAGTCACTCTCTATCTATATGAAACCTGGGATTCGAGCGTTCCCCTTACCTCGCGAGCTTTAGAACGAAAAGAGCGGGGGGTCTGGGAAATAGCTGTGACAAACTCAGGCTCGGGAATCTTTTACACCTACCAGGTAACTACCTTAGGAATCCGTGGTGAAGAAGCTGTCGACCCTTACGCTAAAGCCGTAGGGCCTCAGGGTCGCCGAGGCTATATTTTTGATCCTTCGCGGGCCCAACCGGAGGGCTGGGACCAAGACACACGCCCCCTGTTGGCCCACCTTACCGATACCGTCATCTACGAATTACACGTTCGCGATTTGTCAAGTTTGCCGTCGAGTGGCGTTCAAGCCCGAGGTCGCTTTTTGGGGCTTTCTGAAGAGTGCACAAAGAGTCCCGAAGGCCTTTCGACAGGGCTAGATCATTTGGCGGAGTTGGGCGTGACTCATGTTCACCTGCTGCCCGTTTTTGATTTTGATGAGCTGGATGATTTACATTATGACCCCGAGCAGTACAACTGGGGCTACAACCCCAGAAATTTCAACGCGCCCAAAAATGCCTACTCCAGTGACCCCCAAAACCCCTTACAAGCGGTGCTCGATTTAAAAAAAGCCGTGATGGCCCTGCATCGCCGAGGTCTTAGGGTTGTTCTGGATGTCGTCTATAATCACACCTATTCCATCGACGATTCTTCTTTGAACAAGGTGTTTCCCCGCTACTATTATCGGCTTTATGGGGCGCATTTTTCGAACGGTTCCGGTTGTGGTAATGAGTTGGCAACCGAGCGCCCCATGGTCAGTCGTTATATTTTAGATTCGTTGGCCTATTGGAAATCAGAATATCACTTGGACGGCTTTCGCTTTGATCTTATGGGTCTCTACGATGTTGAAACAATGAACGAGGCGTCACGAATTTTGCGCCGGGATGACCCGAATTTTCTGTTGTATGGTGAGGGGTGGACGGGGGGGCTCTCGACCTTGCCCGATGACCGAAAAGCGATCAAACGAAACGCTGGAAAGGTCCGTGAAGTGGGTTTTTTTAGCGATGATACCCGCGATGCCTTGAAAGGTCCTGTTTTTGATGCTGGAAAAGCGGGGTTTGCCAACGGTTCGCCTGGTTGGGACGAAAATGTTCGTTATGCCCTGGCGGGCTGTTCGGCTCATCCTCAGGTTCGTTGGCAAAACTTGAACGGCTACCATGAACCTTGGTCACAAGGGCCCCATCAAACCATCAACTACATTGCGGCCCACGACAACCACACGCTGTGGGACAAACTCGCCCATACTAACCCATTAGATCCTGAAACGGAGCGGGTCAAAATGGCGAAGTTAGCCCATGGCATCGTCTTTCTGAGCCAGGGGATACCCTTTTTGCATGCCGGGGAAGAATTCCTACGGACAAAAAAAGGCGAAGAAAACAGCTATCGCAGTCCTGATGCCATTAATGGCCTAGACTGGTCAGCAAAAGCCCGCTACCGAGAGTTTTACGAGTATATCCGGGGGCTTATCGCCTTACGCCGTTCTAGACCGGCCCTTCGCCTTCGCAGTAACGATCAAATTCGTCAGCACTTAGTGTTTTTAGAGACCCTTGACCCAGGAGTTGTCGCCTGGATGCTCCGTTCCTGGGCGGGCGGAGACCCCAGCGAACAGTTGTTTTTGGCGGTCAACGCCCAGCCGCGCGCGCGTGAGGTGTATTTGCCTGCGGGGAGTTGGGCGTTTTTAGCTGACGCTCACCGGGCGGGTGCCGAGCCTTTTGGCGAACCCTCGCGCGGGATGGTTATCCTGCCAGGCCGTTCTTTAGCGGTCTTGGCAACTCAGCCTTCAGGGCTGAATGCCGGGGCGCACTAAGTTTAAACCTAGCTTAACTTGACAAGAGCGTTTCTTACGGTATTCTTAAGACGGTTCAGGAGGATTTATGGCCATTGTAATCGGGATTATTTTATTGGCGCTGGCCGTTTGGGCTGTGTTGCCGTTTGCCTTCCCCTTAGGGTTGGGCTGGGGTCAGCAAGTTATTAACTTCATTGTTGGCGGCCTGCCGATTCTCGCGGTGTTCGTCGGTCTCATCGCAATTTTTATCGGCATTGCCGATTTGAAGGACCGGGCCGAAGCCAAGAAAGAAGAAGCCGCCGAAAAGGCTAAAGCCGCTTCTGAAGCTACAGCCGAAAAAAAAGAATAGGTCTTGGGGCTTGATATCTTAACGGCTCTTGACGTTCAGCGGGCGGGCGTGCCATATTATCTCACCCCGTTACGTACTTGTACTTTTAGGAAGATGAAATGAAGACGATTTTTACGAAGCCCGCTGAAGTTGAGCGCCGCTGGTTCCTTATTGACGCTAAAGACAAAGTTCTTGGCCGAGTTGCCGCTGAAGTTGTGTCTATTCTTCGCGGAAAGAATAAAGCGGTGTATACCCCTCACCAAGAAGTCGGTGATTACGTCATCGTCGTGAATGCCGGAAAAGTTAAAGTTTCCGGGGGTAAAGAATACAAGAAGATTTACTATCACCATACCGGGCATATTGGTGGCATCAAGGGTGAGGCCTATCACTCTTTGCTTAAACGACGCCCCAACCGCCCTCTCGAGATTGCCATCAAGGGTATGCTTCCTCATACTCGGTTAGGATACAAGCTCTTCAATAATGTTAAGATTTACGGCGATGACCGTCATCCGCACGCGGCGCAACAGCCTCAAGTGCTGGAACTCTAGGAGTTGAGATAATGGCAGAGAAAGATAAAGTATCTAAAGACAAGACCTATCTTACCAATGCCGTGGGACGCCGTAAAACCGCTGTCGCACGCGTGTATCTGAAAAGCGGAAAGGGCTCTATTGTGATCAATGAGCGTCCCTTGGACCAGTACTTTCCCTATCCCATCCAACAAGTAACGGTGAAGCAACCGTTGGCTGTGCTTGATGTTGAGGGCAAGTACGACGTTTTGATCAACGTTCAAGGCGGGGGCTTCAATGCTCAGGCTGAAGCGATTCGCCATGGAATTTCCCGCGCTTTTGGTGTCCTTGATGAAACCAATCGCCCCGTACTCAAAGCAAACGGCTTCTTGTCTCGTGACTCCCGCATGGTGGAACGAAAGAAGTTCGGTCAGCGCAAAGCTCGCCGCCGCTTCCAGTTCTCTAAACGCTAAGTCGATTGCCTTTCAAAGAAGCCGCGTCACGCGGCTTTTTTTTTGCGAAATTTCTTTCATTGACAGGTGACCAGCTAACTACTATCCTAGCTAGAGGAGTTCGGAATTACATGGCCATTCAGAAAAAACGCCGAGTCTTTTCTGCGTTAGAAGTAGCAAAGATTTGCGGTGTGGTTAATCAGACCGTCATCAATTGGATTCGGGCTGACCACCTGAAGGCATCCATGACTCCCGGCGGTCAATTTCGTGTCTATCCCGATGATTTGCGCGATTTTCTTGTTGGGAACAAGATGCGGGTGCCGGAAGAGCTTTGGGAGCTTTTAAACAACGAAGAGTTGGTGGTCGTTGAAGACGACAAGGTGTTAAACAACCTCATGACCGTTCAGCTGGGGCGTGCCTTCCCTAACTTGAAAATTCGACAGGCTTTTGACGGTTTTGAAGCAGGGAGCCTGCTAACGGCTTGCCGACCCAAAGCTGTTGTCTTGGATCTGAACTTGCCCGGTGTCGATGGGTATGAAATATGCCGTCGACTCAAAACCCAAGAAGATTTTCATAACCCTTTTGTCGCTGTGGTGACAGCGGGTGATAATCCCCAAGCAGAAATTGATTCTCGTAAAGCCGGCGCCGACGCCTTTTATCTCAAACCGTTTCGGACCGAGATTTTGGTTGAAACTTTGCGCATACGGTTTGGGTGGTGAAAATCGAGGAGAAACAGGTGGCCACACAAGACTATGTCCTGGTTGTTGAAGACGACGACCTGATTCGCCTGGCTCTCAAAGAATATTTTACTCACGTAGGACTTTCTGTGCTTTTAGCCTCGGATGGGGTGGGGGCTATCAAGCACCTTTTGGATTATCCCGTTAAGGTGATCGTTACCGATTACCGGATGGATACCCTGGGGGGCGATTATTGGGTGCGATTCTTGCGCCGTTTTTGTCCTGAAATCAAAGTCTTGATCACCTCAGGGTTTTTAGACACCGCTCACGACCTTGAATTTGAAACCCTGGCCAAACCCTATTCGTACGAGGTGCTCGCTGAGCGTGTGCGAGCCCTGCTTCAAGCATGAGAGCGCGACGCTACTTGATCGCGGGGGTGGTTCAAGGGGTGGGCTTTCGTTGGTTTACTCAAAAGCTTTCACGGAGAACCCGGATGCAGGGTTGGGTTCGTAACCTGCCCGATGGCCGGGTTGAGGTCTGGGCACAGGCAGAGCAAGGTGATTGGGAAAGTTGGGAGGCCGGTTTACGCCAAGGTCCGACCGGCTCTCGCGTGTCAGAGGTTGCCATTTTTGCCGTGAGCCCAGACGAAGGACTCACGTCCTTTGCCATTACCGATTAAGCCGTACCAGCCTAGCGCAAGATTTCGTCAGGAATGGGAGTGATCAGCTTGACGAGTTCGTCAAAGATGAAGTCAATGTCCATTACCCCGAACATTTTTCCTTGCTCATCAAACAAAGGGCGTGCCGAGGTCAGGATGAGCCGTCCCGTGTACTTCGAAAAATACAGGTCAGAGTCGTACGATTCCTGACTTTCAAGGACGCGAACAAACCACTCATGCTTGCGAAAGTCTTTATTCATCAAGTTGCGAAAAAGCCCTTTTTCGCCACGTTGGACGTGAACTTGCGTGATACGGCGGCCTTCGAGGTTGGTAATGGCGAGCAATTGAATTGAGCCCTCGCGGGTAACGACTTCATGAAGAAAATCTTCCATGCGATCAGAGCTGAGACTGCGGATATCGGGGCTTTGCGAAATACTCTTGGCCAAGGCCTGTGCCTTTCGTTTGGCTTCTTCTTTTACCTTTTCAAACTCTGAAACAAAGAGGCTGGGAAGAAAGCGCTTGGTTTGAGCCAGCATTTCTTCGGGTGAAATCGAGGTGGTCCGGCCGTTTTGATATTCGTCCATCACCCAGGTGTAGATATGTTTGATCCCGCCGTGCCGCTTGTGAACCGGCTCTTTGTGTCCCTCCAAGATCTCGGGAATGTTGTCATTGATCCACTGCGCTATCCCTGCCACCCCTGATTTGTCGGTGACTTGAATCCGCAGGGGACGTTTTAACAAGGTGTCTGTATCAAAAATATTGTAGATTTCGGGGTTTTTGAGAATGCCATCGGCATGGATCCCTGCGCGGGTAGTGTTAAATTCGGCGCCTACAAAGGGGTAATTGGCCGGAATCGGCGCCTGGATCTCGTCGCGGAAGTAGTCGCCTATTTCGGTGATGACCGTGGTATCAATCCCCAAAGAATCGCCTTTTAAAGCGAGGTATTCCATGATTGCGCCCTCAAGGGGAGGGTTGCCTGTCCGTTCACCAAACCCCAAGAGGCTGGCATTCAAGCTTGAACAGCCGTAGAGCCAGGCTGTGACGGCGTTGACGTGGACTTTATGAAAGTCATTGTGCCCGTGCCATTCTAACCATTCCGAGGGGTAGCCTAGCTCCTGCGAAAACGCATGAACTAAACGAGGAATACTTCGGGGTGGAGCAGCGCCCGGGTAGGTAACGCCAAAGCCCATGGTATCGCACAGCCGTACTTTAACGGGCTGCTGAGCTTCTTTCGCTAAGTCTAAGAGTCGCTCGGCAAAGGGCAGGACAAAACCATACAAATCCGCTCGCGTCACGTCTTCAAAGTGGCAACGAGGGACAATGCCGTGGCTGAGGGCTTCTTTGACAATCCCTAAGTACTGGTCAAGAATTTTCGCCCGAGTCTTTTTGAGCTTGAGAAAGATGTGGTAGTCCGATACCGACGTCAAAATTCCGGTCTCAGTCAGCCCCAGGTCTTTGACTAGCTTGAGGTCGTCGGCGTCAGCGCGAATCCAGCCGGTAATTTCAGGAAAGCGGTAGTTCTTGGCTTGGCACAATTCCAGGGCTTCGCGGTCGCGAGTCGAATACAAAAAAAACTCCGTTTGGCGGATAACCCCTTGGGGGCCCCCTAAACGGTGCAAGAAGTCAAAAATTGTTGAGATTTGATCGGGGGTATAAGGGGGCCGAGATTGCTGTCCATCCCGAAAGGTCGTGTCGGTGATCCAAATTTCGGGAGCTTTGTGGGGGATCACGTCGTGCCCATCAAAGAGGATTCGCGGGACGCTGGTATAGGGGAACTGCTCGCGGTACAATTCAGGATCTTCAGGATCCTGAAGGGGAAAGCGTGGCTTGGTGCGAAGTTGGGAAAAGGGACTATGCATGATCGCCTCTCAATCGAAAAGTCAGTTCAGAGTATAAACAAGAATCAGAGTATAAACAAGAAACTGACAAAAATCCCCGCTTTTTGCCGATATTTTAAATATTCATAGCTATAAACCTACTTGATTGACAATGGTGAGTTACCGGCGTAAGGTAGGGGCGGAGGAATCGGATGGAATTTCGCGGCTTTCCTGTGCACGACAGTACCAAAGCAGTTCGGGGTACCTTGGGGTGGGACGACACAACGGGTGCCGTCAGTACACCCTTGTACCTCAGTGCTACGTTTCGCCATCCCTCCTTAGGGCAAACGACAGGGTGGGATTATTCCCGCCAAGGAAACCCCACGCGCCGCGAGCTGGAACTTACCGTGGCCGCCCTCGAAAACGGGACCGCCGGGTTTGCCTTTACCACAGGAATGTCCGCAGTAGCGGCCATCCTCGATCTTTTGACTGCCGGTGATGAAGTGGTCTTTAGCGAAGATTTGTACGGGGGAACCTACCGCTTTGCCGTGGAGCTGGCCTCACGGCACGGCCTCGCCTGCCACTTCGCCGATACCAGAAGTGTAAGTCAGGTCGAAGCGGCTCTGACCGAACGGACTCGTCTGTTGTTTGTCGAAACGCCGTCAAACCCCATGATGCGTATCAGTGATTTGCGCTCGTTGGCCCGTTTGTGTCATGACCGTCAAATCCTGCTTGCCGTGGACAATACCTTCTTGACTCCCCTGGTACAAAAACCACTGGATTTGGGGGCTGATCTGGTGGTGCATTCAGGAACCAAGTACCTTGCCGGGCACAACGATGTTCTGGCCGGTTTTGTGGTAACGGCAAATCACGAGCTAGCAGAACGCCTCACGCTCATTGCTAAAACGAGTGGCGCGGTGCTTTCGCCTTTCGATAGCTGGCTGGTGTTGAGGGGTTTAAAAACACTCGATATCCGCTTAGAACGACAGCAGCGAAACGCCGTCCGCTTGGCAAATTTTTTAACCGTCCATCCCCGGGTTCGCGAAGTTTACTTTCCGGGCCTCGAGACTCACGAGGGCCACACCATTCACCGAAGCCAAGCCAGCGGTCCGGGCGCCATGGTGTCCTTTCGTGTGGATCACCCAGCCTTAGTCGGGCAAGTTCTTGAAAAGATTCGACTTATCATCTTTGCCGAAAGTTTGGGAGGGGTAGAAACGTTATTGACCTTTCCTCAGGCTCAGACGCATGCCTCAATCCCCGAAGACCTTCGTCGGCGGCTTGGTGTCGATGACACTTTAATGCGCCTGTCGGTGGGCATCGAGCATGTCGAAGACCTCGAAGCAGACTTAGTGCAGGCTCTTCGCTAGTGCGCGGTTGCGAAAAAAGAGAATTAAATCGGCGGCTACCATAAGAGCGTTAAGAATATAGAGGGTCAGAACCCAGTCAGGGTGGTTAAGGATTTTGTTGGTGATTCCGGCCAAATACCCCACAAAGACCAACACTAAAAAGACGAGGCTTTTAGAACCGTTTTGACGGGATTTCCAGGACTTCCACAGCGAGAAGGGCCACGAAATACCAAAACACAACAGCATAAGTGCTTCGAAGATACTCAGGTGCATGCCTGTAGCTTGTCACAAGGTCAACGCTTCGTCTAGCGCCACAGGTGCGGAGCTCGATGCCATAAAAACGCTATCACCACCACAAAAACCAAAAGCCCCACCAAGAGGACTCTACCCAGGCCGGGCTTTTTTTTCGCTGGCGGCTGTGCGGCAGGACTGTGGTGAAGACTTCTTCGCGCCTTGGCCCGCCGAGCTTTGCGGTTCATCGCTTTTTCCAAACTTTAAAATACCAGACCCGCAAACGGTCGACCAGCGTAATAGCGTTCCAAAGTGCTGGCCTCAACACCAAGTCCCATGCCCCCAGGCGGTGCTCCAGGCGGCCTCCGAAGCCGGTTTTAAACTGAAAAAGCCCATGCATCGGGTGGTTGGGGTCGTTGGTGGGGGGCACCCCAAAAAGGTCGTACTCGGTACACCCTTCGTTGCGCGCCAGCTTGAGACCTTCCCACTGAAGGGCATACGGGGCCATAAGGTTGCGGTGTTCATTCGAGCTGGCTCCGTAAAGATAAAGGGCTTGTTGGCCGTAGGTGACGACAAAATTTCCGGCTAAAAGCTTCGTGCCCTCGGGTAGATCCGCTTCGGCGAACAAAAGGTGGACTTGAGGCGCAACTTGAGAATCTCCTTTAGGCCCTGGGGTAGTGGCGGCTAGCTCCAGCAGGGTGCGGTAGTAGGTCTCGGGGTGGAGGGCTATTTTATCGCGTTCCCCCGTTTCGCGGTATAGCGCGTACCAGGCGTCAAGCTCGTTCAAGCTGGCTCGGCGGACTCGGACGCCTTTTTTTTCGGCAAGTCGAATGTTGTACCGCGTCTTTTTTTTCATCCGAGCCAGCATCTCTTCTTCGGTGCCGATCGGGACAATCACAGTGTCGGGAGGTTGAACATCTGGAGGCTTACGCCACGGCCTCGCAAGCGGCGGCAAAAAGCGCGCAGCCCCTGACTCTGACTCTGACTCTGACTCCTCGTCGGAGGCTTCCCCCAACGGGATTTGAGTACCTGCCAAAAGGTCAAAACGCAGGGCAAACACCCCGCGGGGTAAATGTTGAGCTAACGCCAGGCCCAAATTTTTCAGCCGCTCTTCGAGACCCTCGCGCTCGAGCATTTCAGGCCACCAGGGGCCATGGGGAAGATAGGCTAGCACCACACCAGGGCGCAAAGCCCGTGTCAGCACCAAAAGCGAGTGGCCATCCACGTCAAAGCCGTGGGCTTGCCAACCAAAGCGCGACTTGAAGGTTCCCCACAGGCCCGATTGCAAAAACGTAGGGGTGGTGAGGCTTTCGAGGGGGCAAGGAGTGACACGGGGCAACGCAACGTTTACGGTCATAAGGGGGCTCCTGGGTGGGTTTTATGCAGGATAAACAAGTATTCTTTAACATGAAGTTCACGCTGAGCCAGGTTTCGACTGCCACGAAAGGCCGGGTAACGTTGTTCTAAAACCGTCAAGGTTCCAAAATTCTGCAACAACGCTTCAAGTTCCGACCGGCTGAGAAACCCCTCCGAGCTAAACGAGACCAAAATATACTCCGCCTTGAGGTTTTCGATAAGGTCGGCAAGAGCGGTGCGAATTTCTTGGGGGCGGTTATACGCCGAGCGATTCCATTGGCGGGGAATTCCTGAAACGGTCGAGATGTCGGTGGGGCGTTCGTACCTTGCGAGTAAATTCAACATAAAATAGTTTGAGCCATAGGGGTGCTGGTTGTAAGGCGGGTCGAGGTAGGCCACATCGACCGGCGGGGCTAGCCTGGCGGCTTCACCAGCCTCGGTTTCCAGGACCTCAAAGGGAACGTCAAAACGGCTAAAAAGTGGTTCCGGAAGAGTGATTTCGCCTAAGATGCGCCCCAAAGCGTTGCGGCCTTTTCCGCCGAACGCTCCGACACCGGTTTGCGCATCCCGATGAAAGCCTTTAAAAACTCCCGAGGTGTTGGCGTGGATGGAGGCCTCGGTTAAGAGCGGGGCAAGCAGGTAAGGCCGAAGCTCGCTCGGCTGGAAAGCGATGGCCTGACACGCGGCGTCAAGAAAACGGGCGTTTCGCGTTGTATAAAAGACCCGCTCCCCAGGTTGAATGTGTTGATCATCCTCGGGGGCATACAGTTCTGAAATAAACCCCCAAGTGCCCTGGTTGGCCGCTTCGAGCACCTCGGCCCGCGCCGCCTCTAAAGGGGGCACCTGTGACGCGTTCGTTAAATAGCAAGAGTTCAGAACCTGCGAATAGTGCTCTAAATCGTTGACCAGAAGCCAAGAGGCGTAACGCTTAAAAAACCGTGCAACGATACCCGAGCCAGAAAAAACGTCAAACAGCTTAAGCTGGGCCCGGCCTAAATCCTGGCGGACAAAATCGAGACCCTGACCTATCAAAGGCAACAGGTTTCGCTTGTTGCCCAAGCAGGTAATCAACTGCTTGGTCAGGTACTCCTGATCCTCCTCCACGGGCTCAACCGACAGAGCCATCCGTCACGGTGTGGGTTTTTAAGCGTTGACCCGCACCGGTCAGCGCGGTGTTCCCTGTCATGAGCACGCCCGCTTGCACTCGTAAGGGGACTTCAAAAAAGCTGTCAATTTTGATCTGGGGTTTAAGAACGGCTTCGGGGGAGCGCAAGGGGTCACCTTCAAGGTCGAGCGGTGTTCCCACCGGGAGCTCGTCGGCAAAAATCACTTCGACGGTTTCGGTTTCACCTTCGCGGCTAGCAGCCAAAAGCATGCCATTCGAGACTTCACCCCGTAGTTTGGCCGGTTTGAGGTTGGCGGCCAAAAGGACATGGCGACCTTGAAGCTCTTGTGGCTGATAGAAGGGTGCCAAACCCGAGACAATTTGCGTGGTGACGCCAGGCGAGGTTTCAATTTGCTCAATGTAAAGTTTGTCAGCACCAGGGTGTTGTTTGACTTCGAGGATTTTGGCAACTCGTAGATCAATTCTTTCACGAAATAAGGTTTCGGGGGTTTCCACTTTTGGTTCTATCTTTGCTTCCACTTTTGGCTCCTGGGCGGCCTGGGCCGCACGCTCTTTTTGACTACCGGCAAACTTGGCCTGCCAACGTTTAATATCGTCATCTTCTAACTTTTGGAACAAAATTTCGGGTGCTTCGATTTTTGTTAAACCCTCCCACACGGCAACACGGTCCCAGTCCCAAGCGGGTACGGGGTCTAGGCCAAGAAAGCGGGCCACCCGGGCACTGGTCGCGGGCAGAAACGGCTGAACCAAAAAGGCTAAATCGCGCACCAGGTAGAGCAAGTCATGAAGGAGGGCCGCTGCTCGCGTGGGGTCGGTTTTGACGAGCTTCCAGGGCTCGGCGTCTTGAAAGGTCTTGTTCCCTAGGTCCGAAAGTTCCAGAATGCCTTTGAGGGCGTCGCGCAATTCGGCCTTTTCAAAGTGCTCACGGATGGCCGCCAGGGCCTCTTGAGCTTGTTGCCGCAAGGCTGATTCGCCGGAGCCTGCGGGAACTTCAGCGCCCCAGATTTTGCGGCTAAAGGTCAGGGTGCGGTTAACGAGATTGGCAAAGTTGCCAATAAGATCAGAGTTTACTCGTTCTTGAAAATCCTTCCAGGTGAACAGGGTGTCGCTTTTTTCGGGGCGGTTGTAGAACAGGTAAAAGCGCCAGACATCGGCCGGAATTCCCGTCTCGACGGCATCGGTACCGAAAACTCCTACGCCGGCCGATTTTGAAAACTTCCCCGCTTCGTAGTTGAGGTATTCGGTGGAACTCATGGTATGCAGCATGGTCCAAGGGCGGCCTGACCCCAACAATGACGAGGGAAAGACCACCGTATGAAAGGGTATATTGTCCTTCCCGATAAATTGGTACAACTCGACCTGGTCGGGGTTTTGCCACCAGGCTTTCCAGTCGGGTGTCAAACCAGCGGTCATCGAGATATAGCCAATCGGGGCATCGAACCACACATAAAACACCTTGTCACGAAACCCATCCTTGGGGACAGGAATACCCCATTTGAGGTCGCGGGTGATGGCCCGGGGTTTTAGCCCATCGCGGATCCACGCTTCGGTCATTTTGACGGCATTACGAGCCCAGGGGGCCTGAGCCTTGGCCAGCCAGGTTTCGAGCTTGTCTTTAAGCTGGGGTAAATCGATGTACAAGTGTTTGGTCGGGCGAATTTCAAGCTTTTCGCCGGGGGCCAGGGGGGTCCAGGGTTCAAGAAGGTCGGTGGGGTCTAAAAGCTTGCCGCAGTTTTCGCACTGGTCGCCCCGGGCTTCGTGGTAACCACAGCTGGGACACGTGCCACGAACAAAGCGATCGGCCAAAAACAGGCTTTTCGAGGCTAAATACAGCTGTTCGATGGTTTGCTCAAGAATGTAGCCGTTGGCTTCTAAATCTAAAAAAATACTTTGGGTCACTTCAGTTTGTTCGGGAGCGCTGGTGCGCCCAAAGGTGTCAAAGGCAATGCCGAACCATTGGTAGATATCGCGGTGAATGGCATGAAAACGGTCGCATAACTCTCGGGGGGTAATTCCTTCTTCGAGGGCGCGGGTTTCGGTGGCGGTACCGTATTCGTCGGTGCCGCAGACGTAGAGGGTTTCGTACCCGGCCGAGCGGCAGTACCGCGCAAACACATCGGCCGAAAGAACCTGAATCAGGTTGCCCAGGTGAGGAATATTGTTGACGTAGGGCAGGGCAGAGGTAACAAGGCGCCGTTTCTTCATAAAGGCGATCATAGCGAAAACAAGAATTTTGGGCAATCAAAGGTACGCGCCTGCTTAAGCTTGCAAGCTGAAAAGTTTGTGACTGTATCTTAACAACTTTGTGTCTATATTCGACGAACTTTGTGATTACATCTTCGGCGTTACGTGACGTCAAACTCTTTTGATACAATCACGATTGATTTTGAGGGTGTCGAGCGCAAGAATTTCTCTAAAATAATCTTTTAAAACTATCCTACTTGCGTTAAAATTCTCTAGAGACTCTAGCGGGGGGGGGACAAAAAGTGGAGACGTGGTTTGCGCCGTCCGAGCGGCTATCCAACGACGAATGGTCAGAACAAACTCACCTTATGACCGAAAATGCGTTGGTACAAATCCTCTTGTCTTCGGTGGGCGGGTACCTGGTCATCCTCAACCCCCAGCGTCAAGCGGTGGCTGCCAACGTCGATTTTTTACGCTTGCTGGGCCTGTCAAGCCTCGCTGCCTTTCCGGGCCAAAGGTTTGGGGAGCTTCTTCGTTGCCAAAACTCTGACCTGATGCCGGGTGGGTGCGGAACCTCGCCGGGCTGTGCCAACTGTGGCGCGCTTTTGGCTACCCTCGAGTCAATGTCAACCAGCAGTTCTGTTACCTCGGAGTGTCGAATCTGCCGCTTCGAGCAGGGGGTTCACCGGACGTTAGATTACCGGTTAAAGGCCAGCCCGCTCCCGGTGGGCAACGAAACCTTCACAGCCTTGATCTTTTGGGACATTAGCCAAAACAAACGGCGCGAGTCGATGGAGCAGGTTTTTCTGCATGACGTGCGCAACCTGTTAGGCGGCCTGAGTGGGTTAGGGGAGCTGTTGACACTCAAAAACGGTGATGAAACTGCCGGGTTGATGGTGAGGCTTTCGCGGCTGTTAAACCGCGAGCTTGATGCCCAGAACCTGCTCAGGCGTGCTGAGAACGGCGATTTTTCGGTTGATCTTAAGCCGATCTTAGTGAGCGACCTGTTGGCTGACCTGGAAAGCATCTTTGCCGAACACCCCTGTGCCACTGGTAAAACGTTGTGTCCGGTTGTTACCGGACTTGAGGTGGTTCTCTCGGACCCAGGTGTCTTGACCCGCATTTTGGTAAACCTGCTCAAAAATGCCTTTGAAGCGTCGACGGAGGGTCAAACCGTCGTCTTGAGTCTGGAACCTGAAGACGGTGGCATTTTTATCGTCCATAACGAAGGCGTGATTCCTGCCGATGTCGCCGTCCATGTTTTTGAAAAGTCTTTTAGCACCAAGGGTGAAGCCGGTCGTGGCTGGGGGACGTATTCGTTGCGGTTGTGGGCCGAAGGCTTTTTACAGGCAAAAGTTTGGTTTACTTCTGACCCGGGTCGCGGAACCTCGTTCTACCTTAAGTTGCCTTGTGCCCGTTCTGTCCTTTCTGTCCAGTCACAAGGCTTGCCTAAAGCAGACACCGGAAGCTCAGAGCCCCAGGTATAGCTGGCGGGCCGTTCGGGCGACGATAAGTTCTGGCTGGCCCAAGACCGTAGCTGGGTCTCGAGGTCGGGGCCTGTTTGTCCCGTGGGCACAATAAAGGCTTTGAGCCGACCGTGCGATCCTACTCGTACAGCGGCCTTCGCCACGAGCGGACAACGCAAGAGCGCCTGCTGAACTTGGTTCGGGTTGACATTGACGCCACCGATCGAGACGACAAAGTCTTTGCGTCCATGAGGTAGCAGGGTGTCAGCCGAAACAAACGTCACCATGTCGGGAAGCTCAAAATGTTCTTGAAGTTCAAAGCTCCCTTGCCCTTGCTCGGTTCGGCTCAGCTGGTCATTTTTCCACGACCACCACGGTAAAAGACGAAACCCCTCGCCAGGCTGGGTTCGCCAACCGATCCCCGCCGTTTCGGACGAACCAAACACTTCAAGAAAAGTTGCGCCTTGGACGGTCAAAAGCTCGGCGTCCTCGTCGGGAAACGGCGCTGAGGACAAGATAAACTTGGTACCCGTCACAGGGAGGCCCCGAGTTAGCCATAAGTGAAGTAAAAACGGGGTTGTCACCACCACGTCGCCCGCCTGCCAACGTGGCGCCCCTAAGTCTAGCTCAAGCACCTCGGCCGAGGCGGCTTCGCTGACCAACCACGTCCAGATCAAACCGTAGATATGGTGCGAAGGTACGGCTTTTATCAAACGGCTTTGCCCCAGGCTCGTATCGAAAATTTGCAAAGCAAAAAGTTGCGAGGCAAAAAACTCGGCTTCTTTGGTCAACCAGCTCCAGCGGTGAGTTGTTTTTTTGGGAGTTCCCGTTGTCCCCGAGGTTAAAAAGCTGACCTTTGTCACCGTCTGCCGAGCCTGCTCAAGAATCCTTGCCCAACCCTCGAGTGACCGGTAAGCTAATAAAAGCTCCTCTAACCCGGCGTCTCGCAGGTGAAAACGGTCGGCCAGCAGACCGGCTAGCTCGACAAGCTCTAAAGAGTCTAAGAACAGGGGCGCTTTTTCAAAGGAAGCTTCTGGGTCCCACGTCGGTTCAACCCAACCGTGCCGCAGACGTTTGAGCTCTGTGAGTAAAAAATCCCTGGCGTACCTCAGCGCCCCCGACATTTTAGATCCGTTTGACAAAGATAAAGAAATCAGAGCCAGCAACGGCTTTCATCATGTGAACCTTGACCTTGGTTGGTTTCATGTTGTAGTCAAACGTGTATTCAAAAAGGGTGTCGAGCTTGCCCGATTTTACCCCATCTTGAAACTTTCCAAAGAACTCGGGGCGGTTGGTGCAGGGGGCCACCTCTTTAAAGAAGTTCTTGCCCAAAACGGCCTTGGGGTCGCGTCCCGTAATGGCCCCCTCAACCGCATTGTACTGCAAAATGGTGCCGTTAGCGTCGACTTTGACGGCCCCGAAGGCCAGCTTGTCGACATCGGCATTACCCATCTTCGACAGCACGTTGGCCAGATCGTTAGACTCAAAGCTTAGGACTTCCATGTTAACCTCCTTGGTTCCTAAATACCTTATTTCTTCTTAAGCCCAAACCTGAAAGCGGGGCGAGCCAAGTTCGGCCGAAGGGGGTCCCCACAAATATCCCTGGGCCAAAGCGGCACCCTCTTGGGTGACAAAGGCCAGCTCCTCGGGCGTTTCTACCCCTTCTGCCAAGAGCTGGATGCCGTTCTCATGCGCAATGGTGGCTAACGCCCGAAAGACCGACTGTTTGACGGGGTCGCGCTCGATGTGGCGAATAATTTCTAGGTCGATCTTGATGATGTCAGGTCGAATTTGTACCAGGCGGTTGAGCGAGGAATACCCGCTCCCCACGTCGTCGAGGGCAATCTGAAAGCCGTTTTTTCGATAAAAGGTGAGGATTTTCTCCAGGTGATTCCAGTCATCCACCTCTTCAGTTTCGATCACCTCAAAAACCACACGCTCAGGAGTAATGCCCAGCTGACGTGCCAGACCTACGGTACTTTCCAGACAAAAAACCGGGTCGTAGATGGCGGTAGGAACGAAGTTGATAAAAAGCTTGGTTTGTGAAGGGAACCCAGCGGCGGTTTTTAAGGCGCTTTGGCGGGCTTGACGGTCTAAATTGAACAACAACCGGTTTTCTTGGGCGGCACCGAACAGTCGCGAAGGGGGAATCAACGCCCCGTGTTCATCTTGCCCGTGAATCAGGCACTCATAGCCGAACAGCGTCTGCTGTGACAAATCCCAAATGGGGTGAAAATGACTTACCAGTCGGTTGTGGGTCAGAATATCGGTTAGAAACCTCGCCTCGGTCAAAGCTTCCCAACTCGCGAGGGTTCGAATTTCGACCTCGGGACTAAGAGCAAAACTTGAACCTGGGGTAAACAGGAGCATCGTGTCTTGCTTTTCGAGTTTGGTCCAGGCCGCGAACTTCAAAAGCTCGTCTAAAAACTCGCCAAAGGAGGTTATCGAAAAAGCCTGGTCAATCGAGGTAACCTCAGCGTGGGTCGCCCCCAGTGCTTGTTCAACCTTGGCCTTGAGCAGGGGCCGAGGCGCCTGGAGAAAAACAGTTCCCGGTCCCGAAGGAACCGAGGGGCAAAGTTCGCACTGGGAACACGACATGTTACAAATAATAAGCGCGATTGAGGGG
The DNA here is from genome assembly GCA_027451945.1 of Spirochaetales bacterium. Lineage (GTDB taxonomy): Bacteria > Spirochaetota > Spirochaetia > JABEVK01 > JABEVK01 > JABEVK01. The sequence goes on along the minus strand of DAIDHT010000036.1, from coordinate 154,366 downwards.
CTCGGCAAATTTGTTGAGTAAATTGCTCACTTGACGGAAGCCAAAAATATCAATATTTTTTGAATTGATCTTTGGGGCGGGGTGACTAAAAAGCTTGCTTTTGAGAATTCCCCACCGGCGGTACAGCCCGCTACTCGGCTTGCGGAAGCCGATTGAACCGGTGTAATTCCGGTGCCGACGGTAAAGTCCGGATGGGAAAAGATCACCGGTTTATGGCCGGTAAAATCCGCGCCGTGCTCGCAGTTGGCAGAGCCGCACAGGGTTCTCCTGTGCCCTTTTCCCGACGGAACCCGCCCCGGGGCTTCCGATGAACTCACAAGAATTATTTCATGAAGCCTGGCGTCTTGCCCGAGAAGTTCCCGCTTCCACCTTGCCGAACCCTCCCGTAGGGGCCGTTTTGGTGAAAGAGGGGCGTATTTTAGCCTCGGGTGCGCACCGTGGACCTGGTCAACCTCACGCCGAAATTGTCGCCCTCGAAGAGGCCAAGCGTCGAGGGATAGACGTGCGCGGCGCTGTTTTGTTCTGCACCCTCGAACCTTGCTGTCATACCAGCCCGGGAAAACGCACCCCTCCCTGCGTTCCTCGCTTAATTAGCGAGGGAATCAAAGAGGTTTGGATCGGCTGTGCCGACCCTAACCCCGAAGTGGCCGGTCAAGGGGCAGCCCAGCTGTTGCAAGCAGGAATAGCCGTGCACTGGGCACCCGACCAGGCCCCCTATCAAGATTTAATTCGTGAATTCCAGGTGGGTATTTTAGAGCACCGCAGTTGGGTTACTTTGAAATGGGCCCAAACTTTGGATGGTTACGCGGCGGCACCTGACGGAAGTTCCCAATGGATTACGGGGCTTGAGGCCCGTACCGAGGCCCACCGCCTGCGTGCCCGTTGTCAGGCGGTGTTGGTGGGGGCCGGAACCCTACGACGCGATAACCCGTCGCTAACGGTTCGCCATGTAGAGGGTCAGCAACCTGCCCGTTTGATTTGGGCTGGACAACAGCCTTTACCCGAAACCGCCCAGGTGTTTACCGATGAGTGGCGCGACCGAACGTGGGTTTTGGCTCAGCCGGGAACGACTGCCTGGGATCAAGCCACAAGGTTAACGCCTGGTCGTCGTTTAGCCGCAGCGACGCCTGCCGAGGTTGTGCGGGTCCTTTATGAAGTGGGTCTGGGTTCTGTCCTGGTCGAAGGGGGCCCCAAAATTCTTACAGCCTTTTTTTCGCAAGGGGTTTGGGATTCTTTGGCTGTCTTTCAGGCACCCAAGCTGTTGGGTTCCGGTCAAAAAGCCCTGGTGGGTACCGCTGTGTCGATGGCGGACGCTCGTGAGCTAAGGGTGAGGCAAGTCTCCCGTTTAGGCTTTGACCTGTTGTGGGAGCTAGAAAGACAAGGGGAGGGGAACGATGTTCACGGGACTGATTGAAGAAGTGGGGCGCGTGGCCGCACGCCGGGCCTTGGCTCAGGGGGTTCGGTTACGAATCACCGCTCCGCGACTTGCCTCGGGAACAACCCTGGGTGCCTCAATCTCGGTACAGGGCGCTTGCCAAACCGTGGTTGCCCTTGGCCAGGATTGGTTTGAAGTCGATGCTGTGGGGGCTACTCTGGCAAAAACGACCCTGGGCAACCTAGGGGTGGGCGCTAGCCTGAATTTGGAACGGGCGTTACGGGCGGATCAGCGCCTCGACGGTCACCTGGTAGCCGGGCATGTTCAAGGAGTGGGAACCGTAAAACGCTTTAATCCCGTGGGTGACGCGTGGCTTCTTGAGGTAGAACTGCCTCGTGAGCTACGGCGTTACGCTCTGAGCGAAGGGAGCATTGCTTTGGACGGGGTGAGCCTGACCATTGCCGGGGTTACACCCTTGGGGGTAACCGTATCGGTGATTCCCCATACTCGTGCTGAAACGACGTTAAAAAATCTGAAACCGGCGAGCCGGGTTAATGTTGAAACCGATGGGGCTGTCAGAGCCGCCTTTGCGGCTAGCGAACCTTCGGGCTTGACCTGGGACGACTTAAATTCTTGGGGGTATTCATGAACAACGCCACCATTCCCGAGGCGCTTGACCAGCTCCGACGGGGCGGCATCATCATCGTCTCGGACGATGACGACCGCGAAAACGAAGGCGACTTTATTTTGTCGGCAGAATTGGCGACACCGCAGACCATCAACTTTCTTGCCGCCGAGGGGCGGGGCTTAATTTGCGTTGCCCTGCCGCCGGATCGCGCACGCGCTCTGGATTTGTCGATCCCTCAACGGGCTAACGCCCTGCACGGAACCGGATTTACCGAGAGTGTCGATTTAGCGGCTCTCCCCGGCACGGGAATCTCGGCCTCGGACCGTTGTGAAACGATTCAAGCCTTGGCCTCACCGTTAACCAAGCCTGACGATTTGGCACGCCCGGGTCATGTGTTTCCGCTGATTGCCAAGCCCGCCGGGGTTTTGGAGCGTCGAGGCCACACTGAGGCAACGGTTGACTTGTGCCGGTTGGCCGGTTTACAGCCCGTGGGTGTCTTGTGTGAGATCATGAACCCCGATGGTAGCATGGCCCGTAGACCTGAGCTAGAAAAGATTGCCCAGCGGCACGGCTTTCCCCTCATTACTGTCGAACAACTGGCCCAGTATAGGCGCCTTCATGAAGCCCAGGCCCGAGAAACTTCCCGGGCCCTTTTACCGACCAAATGGGGAGACTTTACCCTGCATTACTTTGCCACCACCGATGGCGAAGTTTTGACTCTGACGCCCGGGCCTTTGGCTGACGCCCTACCCAAGGTCAAACCTCTGGTTCGTCTACATTCGGAATGCTTGACCGGCGAGGCCTTTGGTAGTCTTCGTTGCGACTGTGGTCCGCAACTGGACAAAGCCTTAGAACGTATCGCCGATGAAAAGCATGGGGCTGTGATTTACTTACGGCAGGAGGGGCGAGGTATCGGTCTTGAGGCCAAGGTCAAAGCCTATGCCCTTCAAGATCAAGGCCTGGACACCTACGAGGCTAACACCTCTCAGGGGCTCCCGGCGGACGCTCGTACTTACGACGCCGCCGCCGCTATCTTGCGCTCTTGGGGCTGGACGAGTATTCGGTTGCTGACCAACAACCCGTTAAAGGTTGAGGCTTTACGCCGACATGGCTTAGAAGTTGAAGTGGTGCCCATTGCTGTCGGGGCCAATAGTAAGAACCAAGCGTATTTGCAAACCAAAAAAGAGCGGTTCGGGCACTGGTTGGAACCAGGCGCCGCGAAGGAGAAAGCATGAAAGTTTTTGAAGGGAAGTATGAGGGCAAGGGCCGCAAAGTGGCTATCGTTGCCAGCCGTTTTAACGATCTGGTCACGGGGCACCTTGTCGAAGGTGCGCAAGATGCCCTCGTGCGGCATGGGGTTGCCGATGATGATTTGACCTTGGTCAAGGTTCCTGGCGCGTTTGAGATTCCGCTTGTGGCGGGAAAGCTGGCACGAAGCGGCCGCTATGACGCCGTTATCGCTTTGGGGGCGGTCATTCGCGGTTCAACCCCGCACTTTGATTATGTCGCCGCCGAGGTCTCGAAGGGAATCGCCCATGAAAGCCTCGCCAGCGGGGTGCCCATCGCCTTTGGGGTGCTGACCACCGACACGATCGAACAAGCCTTGGAACGCGCGGGACTGAAAGCGGGTAATAAAGGTTGGGACGCGGCCATGACTGTTTTGGAACTGATGGATTTACTGCCTCGTTTGAGCTAAACTGATGGCATGAACCCGTCCTATTTTCTGGTTTATGCCAGTACGGCCGTCCGGGATTTTTCAGAAGAGGAACTCTTAGCTCTTCTGGAAGAAGCCCGGAGGTTTAACGCTGCTCAAGGTATTACCGGAATTCTTTTGTATTTGCCTCGTACCTTTGTGCAGGTCCTTGAGGGTCGGCAGGAGGTCCTTCAGGAACTCTATGAAAAAATCACCCACGATCCTCGGCATAAGAACTGCGAAGTCATTGTCCAAGGGGCCCGGCTTTGCCGAAGGTTTTCGTCCTGTACTATGGCTTTTCGCAATTTGAGCGGCCTGACCCCGCAAGAAGTTCCTGGGTTTTCTAGCGTTTTGGACAAGCCCCTCACCTGGTCGGAGCTTCTTGCCGAGCGTGACCCCCTCTTAAGGCTAGTATATTCGTTCGCCGTTCCTACCGATGGCTTAGAGGAATTCCCCAAAGCCCTGTAGCCCCTCAGTGGCTGATTCCATTACAATAGCTCCATGGACGCTCATGGTCTGACAAAGATTCGTCGTTTGCTTGATATGGTGATACCGTTTCGATTTTTACCCCCTGACCGAAAAGATCGTTTAGCAAACGAATGGCAGGAGCGAACTCTGGGCCCTTTTGAAGTGATTTTTTCGGCCGGTGAGACCTCTCAGGAAATTTGGCTTTTAGAGGATGGCCAGGTCGAGTTAACTTATGCAGAGAGGTCCTATATTCGACCAGCCAACCTGGTTCGGCCTGGTCACTACTTTGGGGAACGCGCCGCTTTGTTAAAGCAAGTCCGAACCCATGGCGCGAGGGCGGTTGCCGCCAGCCGGGCTTGGTTCCTTTCTGCTGAAAAATTTTTGGCTCTTATTGCCGACTTCCCGGTGTTCGCGCAGGCCTTTGGCTCCATTCTTCGCGATAAGCATGGCGTTTTTCTGCCACTAGAAAACTTTTCGCACGAAGTGGCGCGCAGTTTAGATCAGGGCTACTTTCGGATGGATCGTTTAGTCGAAATGTACCGCGACTTGGCTCCCGCCATGCATGTTCACCTCAACGACCCTCATCGCATCGACGTGGACGCTCTGGCTTATGTGGTACGCCGCCTGCCCGAAAACGTCACACGCACTCTGGCGTGGTTTTTTACCGACGACATTCCTGCTCTGTACGCCGAGCCCTCCCGCCTCTTTCCCGTCATGACCACAGCGGCTCGCCGCCGTAGTGTCTGGGAAATGTTGCCGGGAAAAAATATGGTTCTGCTCAGGACTGGCCTTTCGGACATCCTCGACTTCTTAACGTGCCTCTGCGTCTTTTCTTTGGAATCCCACAAGATTCGACGCCGCTTTTATGACCCTGCGCTCTTGTTACGGCTTTCGGCGTGTCGAGGTGCCGAGACTCAGGGCCTTTGTGACGGTCCGGAGGCGCTTGCTGAGTTTCCTCTCACGGCCGAAGAACGGTCGGGCTTGGTGAACCTCTGGGGTGAAAAAACTCTTAGCCGTCTGTACGAACTGGTGCTTCATCACGAAGATTGGCAATTGGTCGTAGAAAGGCAGGTGAATAACTACAATAGCCGGCGGACAGAAAAATGGACGAATTTGGTGGCGACGGCGGTGCGCGAGTTGACGGGGAGTGACCCCTGGGATTTGCCAGCCGAATGGAAGGTTCACCTGATTTCGAGCAACACCCATTCGGTTACCAATTGTTTGTCACCCTTTCCCCGCCTTCATCTAGATGAAATCTTAGCTTGGGCAGAAGCTCATCAACTGGTCAACGAGGCTTGGGCCGACGAACAGGACTTGCTGTATGTGCTTTCGGCCGCTTGGGTAAAAGCTGATCCTCAACGAAATCCCACGCGAACTCAGGAACGGTCCTGGGGTCTTTTGCGGCTCGAAGACGAAGCCTCGACCGGTATTGCCGTTCAGCTGATCGATTCCTCCCGCCTATCGCCTCTTGTTGACGACAAGTTAGAAAAGATCAAACCTTGCCAACTGCTTGTGAATATTGACTATGCTTTTGGCGTTCAAGCCGAAGAAATCATTCGTAGCCTGATCTCGATCTTTCCGAATCGCGTGTCCAGTATCAATGTGCTCGGAAAAGCAGGTTCGTTGTCAGGGCAGAGAGGGGATTTGTTGATTCCCAACGCTTTTATTCTGCAAGCCGACGACAGCTTTTACCCTTTAAATAACCCGGTCAGCGAAGAACGGCTTCGTCAGTATGCTCCTGCCAGCCGAATCGTTCAGGGCCCCCTCCTCACCGTCGAGGGCACCTTGTTACAAAATCGTGCCTTGCTGAATTTTTACCGAAATATTTGGAAGTGTATTGGCCTCGAGATGGAAGGCGTTCACTATGCCCGAGCGGTGACCGAGGCACGGCAACTAGGCGTCCTGGCACCAGACAGCCCGGCACGGTACTACTACTACGTCTCGGACGTGCCGCTTGAGGCCGGTCAACAGCTGTCACAGCCCTTGTCACCGTGGGAAGGTGTTCCGCCGCTCTACGCCATTACGCGCGAAGTGCTCAATCAAATTCTTTCTTGACCACAACTTGCGAATTCCGCTAAACTCACGCCCATGGGTTTAAACTGCGGTATTGTTGGGTTGCCAAATGTCGGCAAATCCACGATTTTTTCGGCCTTGACGAGAAGTGAGGCGCTAATTGCAAACTATGCGTTTGCGACAATTGATCCGAACGTCGGTATTGTCGATGTTCCTGACATCCGTCTTAAAAAGATTGCCGAATGTATCCCCCCGCAAAAGCTGGTTCCCGCGACGGTCGAAATTGTCGATATTGCGGGCTTGGTAAAAGGCGCCAGTCAGGGAAAAGGGCGGGGTAATCAATTTTTAGCCAATATCCGGGGGGTCGATGCTCTGCTTCATGTCGTCCGCTGTTTTGATAACGCGGATATTGAACACGTCGAAAATCGCGTGAACCCCGTCGAAGACCGTGACATCATTAACCTCGAATTGGCCCTGGCGGACTTAGAATCGGTGACGAAACGTCTGGGGACCGTCGAAAAAAAGGCGCGCGGGCAGGACAAAGATGCCAAGGCCCAGTTGCCCGTTTTAGAAAAGCTTCAAGCCGTACTCAACGATGGCAAGCCGGCTCGTGCCGCAGGGCTAACCGAAGACGAGCAATTTCTTGTTCGCGATTTGTTTTTGATTACGCTAAAACCGATGATTTATGTGGCCAACGTCGACGAAGAAGGCTTAAAACAGCCCCCCGCCTATGTCGACCAACTGGTGGCGGCGGCTAAAGCCGAGGGCTCCGATACTCTGGTGCTGTGTGGAAAGTTAGAAGCAGAGATTGCTGGTCTTGAGTCAGAAGACGATCGAGAAATGTTTTTAGCCGAAGCAGGTTTACAAGAGTCGGGCCTGTCGCGCCTAATTCATGCGGCCTACCGACTCTTGGGGTTGCGAACCTATTTTACCGCCGGTGAAACCGAGGTTAGGGCATGGACTTTTCATGAAGGTGACAAGGCTCCCCAGGCCGCCGGGGTCATCCACAGCGACTTTGAAAAGGGTTTTATCAAAGCGGAAGTTTATCACTACGACGATTTGATGGAGTTGCGAACTGAAGCTGAAATCAAAGCACGGGGTCGCTTACGCATCGAGGGAAAAGAGTATGTCGTTCGCGACGGCGACATCATGCATTTTCGTTTTAATACCTAAGATCCTTTTCAATCCTAAAGTCAGCTTCTTTTGGGGCTAAAAAAACCTCACAAAGGACGAGGGGTGCCTCTGTGAGGTGAGCAAAGGAAGACAAGTCAAAAAGCGGTTATTGCTATTCCTTGACGGCCCCGGACGAGATTCCCTCAATGAGGAAGCGCGACAAAATACTAAAGGCAATCAAAATCGGAAAGACCGAGAGAGCAACACCCATGTACATGGCACCAAAGTCTCGGTTGTACAGGGTTGTGTTTAACTGCTGAATAAGGAGCGGCAAGGTGAATAACGACTTCTTGTCCAGAACGATCAGTGGTCCGAGGTAGTTGTTCCACGACCCCAAAAAGCCCATGATCGAAACCGTCGCAATGCCTGGCATCGACAGCGGCAAAACAATCCGGTTGAAAATCATGAACTCACCGGCTCCGTCAATTCGCGCCGCTTCGACCAAGCTGATAGGCAGTGACCCCGTAATAAACTGCCGAATAAAGAACACGGCAAAAGGACTAGCGATCGCAGGCAAAATGAGCGGCCAGTAGGTGTCGAGCATGTTGAGTCCGCTGATCAGTTTAAAGTACCCGATCAAACCAACAGTGGGGGGGAGCATAATAACAACCATGATCAGACCCCAGAGGATTTTTTTCAACTTGAACTTGTACAAAGAAAAACAGAAGGCCGTCATGGCACTGAAATAGCCAGAAAGTAGGGTCGCTGAGACCGCAATGACGGCAGAGTTCAAGAAGCCCTGAGGAATATTCAAGCCGTTGCCTCGAACACTCTTGTCGACTGCCGAAACTTTTCCAAAAATGAGGTTCATAAAGTTGTCAACCAGGTGGTTGCTGGGAAGAAACGAAACCCCCGAGAAGATTTCGTTGTTCGAGCGGGTTGCGTTGATGAACATCAAATAAAAGGGAATGGCGCAGAGGATTCCCAAAAGGATCATCAAGCCGTAGCTAAAAATCGTGATTCCTCTTTTGCCAATAAACGACTTGGGCACCGCGTAATGCTGGTGATGGGCAGTGGTATGAGTGGTAGTCTGACTCATTTCATCGTCTCCTCGGCGTTCTCTTTTCCATAAGTGACACGCAGGTAGGCAAGGGTAAAGACGCCGATGATGGCGAACACAATCCAGGCTACGGCAGAACCGGCACCAAGGTTTTGGTCCCAGGTAAAGGCGCGGGAATACATGTAAACAGACATGGTCATAGCTCCCTGGTCAGGGCCGCCAGTATTGCTAAACAGAACCCAGGGAAGGTCAAACATGTTCATACCGCCAATCAGAGACGTGATCATGATGTACACCATAACCGGGCGGATGATGGGAAGAACGATGCCAAAAAAGATTTTTGAGTCTGAGGCGCCATCCAAAACAGCGGCTTCGAAGTAATCTTTTGGCATGGATTGAATACCTGAAATCAACATGATGGCCGTAAAGCCAAACCACATCCACGTTTGGACGCCTGAGATAACAAGCTGAGCCCAGTAACCGTGACTGAACCAGTTGATGTATTTGGCGTGGTTGGAGCCGAAAAGAAGCTGGTTTATAGCGCCTGACTGCCAGTCAAAGAGCGCGTAAACCAAGATGGCGATGGTGGTAACAGTAACAATATTCGGAAAGAAAATGACGGCGCGAAACAGGCCTTTGCCCTTTAAGCGGATTTGATAGTTCGTCATAACCGCCGCTACGAAGAGCGCCAGAGCCATTTGAAGAATGATATTGGGCAACCAGATCGCCCAGGTGTTATAGAAGGTTTTCCAGAAGAGTGGTGAGGCCAGCTCATGTTGATAGTTTTCAACCCCAATAAAATGGGCAGGGTTAAGGCTAGTCAACGAGTCATTGGTAAAGCTGGTCGTAAAGGTATTGACAACGGGGTAAATGGTAAAAACAGCGAATGCCAGGAAAAACGGCAAAAGCATCAGATAACCGACACGGGGCAAACGTTTCATGACAAGTTCCTTTGTGAAGTCCTGAGGAGGGGGACCCCAAGGTCCCCCTTAAAGCAATATTAGTAGTTCATATCAGGGTACATTTGCTGAACCCTGGTAGTGATTTCCTTCATAGCGGCATCAACATTGGGGAACTTGTTGTTCAGGTAATCGTCAAGGACAGATCCCACAACCTGGTTGATAACGCGGTCTTCTGAAGAAACTCCAGAAGCGTCAATCTTATCAGCGGTCTCTGCAAAGAACTTGTAGTGGTTCTGGTGTCCGCCAAGCACGCCGGCTGGGTCGCCGTTGTTGAAGTGATCCATAATGGTGTTAACAACAACTTTGTCAGAACTGAAGTCACCGGTGCGCAGAGCCAGCTTTTCCATATAGGGTTCGTTCTGGGTCATCATGCTGATAAAGGCCCAGGCCAAATCCTTATTGGGGCTTCCCTTATAGATATTCAGCCAAGTGCCACCCCAGTACCAGTCCAAAGGTGTATGGCAAATGCCCCAGTCACCCAAGGATTCTTTTTGATTGCTTAACACAAAGAATAAGCCCCAAGTTGGCCACAAGTAGGCAAAGACCTTGGCTTTTCCTGGGGGGGTATTCATTTGATCCATCCAGGGAGCTGACCAGTCAGAAAGTTTCATATCCATGTTGCCGTCGCGCAGTTGCTTGGCGACTTCAAAATACTTCTTAATGATGGGGTCGAGGTGCCAGTTGTGGTTCGCGTCAAAGTAGGGTTCTTTTTTGTTGGCAAAGAACACCGAACCTAGGTCGCCTGCTTCAGGGAGCAGGTAGTAGCCATGCTTGGCGAGTAATTTTCCAGAAGCTATGAACTTTGACCAAGTGGAGAAGTGCTTACCCACCTCAACAGGGTTATCGGTACCAAACACTTTCAAGGCAATTGAACGGCGGAAGAAAAGCCCGCCAGGGGTGGTTTGCCACGTTAAGGCACGCAGAACACCGCTCTTGTCGCGGCCCATTTCGGCGGCGTAGGGGTATTGGTTGTCAGTACTGGCGTAGTAGGGCGCGCCACCCAAGTCAACGCTCTGACCCAAGTTGACGACCTCTTTGATATACCCTGCTTCCCCAACAAAAATGTCAGGAACGTCCCGTTTGGTCCGCAACAGGGGAATCAGCTTGTTCATGTACTGCTCATTCGGAACAACGCGCAAGTCCACGTGGGCTCCGGTTAGTTTCTCGAAATCAGCTATGACCCCGTTGGTCTTGAACTCATCCGAGAACGTCATGATAGTCAAGGTGCGTCCTTGCGCCCACTGACCGAAACTGAGGGCACTGCCCAGCCACAAACCGACGAGCCCTAAGGTCAGGACACGCTTCGGAAGGTGAAATTTCATAACGACTCCTTATCGTAAGATAACACTATACTTGACTTGTTTTTGCTGATCGTTAATCCGGCTATAGCCTGATATTGAATACGAAATATTTCTGATTTTAATTTGCTAAATCCATGATCCAATGAATAGCGGGTGTTTTTCTACGGCGTTGCCGATGAGCCCCAATACTTCGGTTTCCGTTCAAGCCGCGCTTGGTCCGAAACTGATGAACGAGGTAATCTATGAAATTATTGCGAGGAAGCCTAGCCGTTTTGGGTATGGCAGCCAGCGTGGCGCTGTTAGCGTCTTGTGCAACAACTGGGTCGGCGGGCGCTGGCTCCGCCTCCCCGGCTAACGGGGCTATTGTGATCCCCAAGGCTACTAGTGCTATACCGGTGGACGGTAATGCCACAGGTTGGCCGGCCACCAAAGGCATCGCGATTAACGATGATGCCGATGGGGTAACGGGAAATATCAAGCTCTGCTACGATGCCACGAACCTCTATGTTTTCGTGTCGGTGAACGGCGACAAGCCGATTAACTTCAACCACGGTAAGGATATTTGGAACGGCAATGCCTTGGAGATTCTCTTTGGTATGGACCCGAACGCCAGCAAGTTTGAAGCCGCTATGGGCGACAAAGACTATCAGATCGGGCTTTCACCCGGAAATCCCCGTGTCAAGATTGAACCTACCAGCCATGACTGGACCCATAACAACGGTCAAGCGGCCAGCGCCATGAAAGTGGTTGTAACCGCACAGGGATATCAGATGGAAGCCAGTATTCCGTGGAGTCATTTTGCCGGCTTCAAGCCTGCCTCTGGCGCAACTTTTGCCGTAGATTTTGCCCTGGATGAGGCTTCTGGCATGGGCCTGTCGCGTGACAGCCAATGGATCATGGATGGTAATGCGGACTACTACCACGTTCCCTCTCAGTGGACCAAAGTTGCTGAACTTGAATAGTTTAGCTCAAAAAAAATAAGGAGCCTATAATGAAGAAAATTTCTTGGTTTGCGGCGGCGGCAGTATCCGCGGCCCTTTTGACGGCGGTTTCGTGTGCCTCTGCCCCTTCCGGGGCGTCTGATAACTCTGCCGCTTCTGCGGCGGCGGCCGGAACGGTGATTCCCAAGGCGGCTTCAGCGCTAACGATTGATGGCACCGATACCGGCTGGCCCGCGGCGGGTGTGTTTCCCATCAATGATGCGGATGCTGGAGTCACAGGTAAAATTCACCTTGCCTACGACGCTACCGCGCTCTATATCTACATTGATGTTTCGGGCGTAAAACCGATCAATTTCCAGACTGGCAAGGATATTTGGAACGGTAACTGTCTAGAAGTTCTGTTGGGGCTGGACCCGGCAGAAAGCAAGTATGCAGCGGCAATTGGTCCTCAGGACTATCAAATTGGGATTTCCCCCGGGAATGCCCGGTCCCATATTAATCCTTCAAGCCACGATTGGACCCATGGAACGGGCGATCCGGCACAAGAGATTAAGGTGGTTCCTACGGCTCAAGGTTACCAGATGTCGGCAAAAGTTTTATGGAGTCACTTCAACTATACGCCAGCTTCGGGCAAGACCTTTATGCTGGATTTCGCGCTTGACACCGCTTCAGACCCTGGCTTATCCCGCGATGGCCAGTGGATCATGACGGGCAATGCCGACTTCTACCATACACCGTCAGAGTGGACTACCGTCGCTCGTTTGGAATAGTTCAGATCTTGTAAAGAAAAAGTTTTGCAAAAGGGCGGCTTGCATAGGTACGCCGCCCGCATGAATTGAGGTCCTTTGTGAAGGGCGGTTCCGGCTTCGGCCGGTTCCGCTTTTTTTATTTGTGGTGATTGTTCTCAGGAGTGTGTCTATTCGTTGAGCGGAATACGAAGATTGAGTACGGCGCCTTGACCTTCGGGGGCGTCACCTACGGTAAAAATTCCTGAAAGTTGGGCTGCACGGTAGCGAATGGTTCTCAGTTCGATACCTTTTTCAGAAGCCTCTCCAAAGCCTTTCCCGTTATCTTGATAAGACAACAGGAGTTCGCCAGGAGCTTCCTTAAGCTGAAAATGGAGCCTTGTCGCTTTGGCATGCTTAAGCGCGTTTTGTACCGATTCTTGGACGATCCGAAAAAGGTGCAATTGAGCGCCAAAATTGAGGCTTGCGCCAGCCTTTTGAGGTTCGGCCTCAAAAACGCATCTTAAACCCGTCTGTTTTTCTATCCCAGATAAAAACTCTTGAATTACCTCAGCAATGGGAACAGAACCAACGTCCTTTGGAAATAGGCCTTTCGAAATTGCCCTAGCCCTAGCTTGTAAGGTGTTGATTAAATGGATCAACTCATCCATTTCAGAAGGGGGCTTTCCGCGTGAGCGAACTTCATCGCGGACCATACCGGCATAAATGGAAAGGGCCGCAATTTGTTGACAGACATCATCGTGGATTTCCATTCCGACGCGTTCCCGCTCTTGCTCCGCTATGGTGAGCAGCTCTTTTTCTAGTTGTTTTTGTTGACTGATATCGACCACACAAAGGATGTGTGACCGTTCACCTCGGAGCGTTAACTCGGCACCGCTGGCTAAAATTTGATGTTGGTGGTGCTGAGTGTCTTCAATTTTAAATTCGCGAATATTTTCTATACTTGTTCCCCGTGCCCAAGCCAAGAGGGGGGCGACACAGTTAAGAATGCTTCCCTCGGCGCTGGCATCTCTCTCGAGATGAAGCATTTCTCGGGCGGGTTGGTTTACAAAAAGAACTTTGTTGGATTGCTCGCTGATAATCAACAAAGGAATCGGCTGGCTATTGAGAATCGTCTCTAAGGCATGCCTTTCTTGCTGAAGCGAGCCTTCAAGCTGGCGGCGTTGATGAACTTCTTTTTCAAGTTCACGCATGGCAAGGGTGAGGCTTTGTGTGCGAAGCTCCACCGCGACCTCTAATTCTTCGGTGTGGTGCAAAAGCTGCTCTGTCATGCGGAGCCGCTGAAGGGTATTGATGGTGTGTGAAGCCACAATACGAATCATCTGCATCAACCGCGCGTCACATTGGCAAACAAAAACCCCTTGCAACTCGCCCGAAACCAAAAGGAGAAAGGCCACCGTTACTTCGCCGGTAAAAAGGGGTTTGCCCATCGGGCCAATAAAGTCTTTGGCCGAGACGGTCGTGCTTTCATTGGTCACGAGGCCTGGATCCGAGGGGTAGACGCGAGAAACCGAAAGGTAGTCTGCCGGTTCAAAGAGGCCAAACGCCAAATTTCTGACACCAGCGACCTTGGCAAAGTGAGTCAAAGATAGATTTAATTCAGAGACACTCGCCACCGCGTTGACCGAAAGGCTAAAGTCAGAAACGGCTGTTCGAAAGCGACTGTCCTGGCTTTGGGCATACGTCGAAAGCGCCAGCCGTTCCCGATAAAAGTCAAGGGGAGCGTCGCGACTACAACCGCAGGATTCTCGAAGAATAAGGGTAGTAGGAACGGTGCGCCGAACCGCTGAACGGGTTTCCGTAGGGCTTGCCGAGCCTAACAAATCAAGGACGGCTTGCGCGGTGGCCAGAGGTTCTTGGCGAATTGTTGTGAGGGATGGAACTTGTAAAGCGGCCAGTTCCACGTCGTCAAAGCCTGTAACAGCGCATTCCGAGGGTACCGCAATGCCGAATTCGGCTAAAGCGCGTAGCGCGCCAAACGCCATATTGTCATTACACGCCGTTATTACCCGAGGAAACGGACGAGAAGAATCCTGCAATCGTTCTTTTACCAAGTCATAGGCAAGGTCTTCTTGAAAATAGCCCCTAAGGTATTCAGCCGTTACGTCCGGGCAGTGAGTGATTTCCCGTCGGATTGCCGCTTCGCGCTGTGAGCCGTCGAAAGAATTTTCGGGACCCAGGAGAAAAAGGTAGTGCCGATACCCATGACTGTCATAGAGGTGGCGAAGCATATCGCGCATTGGCTGCTCATTATCGATAGTTACGGTGGCTAAAGGGATTGTGGGCTGACCAATGACCACGCCCGGGCGACGAGAGATCGCTTTAAGAATCCTAGCGGCTGAGGGCATATCTGAATTAATCACCAACGGGTCAACGAGCAGAACATAGGCATCAAAAAGGCCGTGTTCAGCCCAGGCCACCATCAATTGATCAATATCCGCACTGGGGTGCTCGCGCCAGGCCACATTTACCGTGAGGGCACAGGTTGTAATCCCCCTCTCAGAGCACAACTTGGTCAAGGCTCGGATAAGGTTGAGCTGATAGAGGTCGGCAGCGTCGGTGCAGATGATTGCTAAATCCATGATCTCGCCGATACTCATACTGCCCCCCTCTATCCGCTAGTTGTCAAGTTAAATCTTTTAAAGAGTAGGTCTAGGGGTGTACGATCTCAGAGCCGGGCACCGTGGGATTTTGATACAAGCGGACCCAATCGACCTCCATTTTTGCCGGGAAAAGCTTGTTATCAACACCATGCTGACCACCCCAGGTCCCGCCAATCGCTAGGTTCATGATGATGTAGAACGGCTTATCAAAGGGCCAGCGGCGCCAATCGCCACCATCTTTGTTGAAGGTGAGAAACGGATGGTTATCGACAAGGAAGGTGATATGGTCGGGGTACCATTCCAGAGAATACACATGCCATTGGTTGACGTCGCGAACAGGGTAGGTTGCCGTAATTTGTGTGCCAAGAGTGTAATTGTACTTTGAAGTATGAAGCGTACTGTGGATCTTGTTCCCTTCAAAACCTACTTCTTCCATAACATCGATTTCTCCTGAGTCCGGCCACATATAACCGTGTCCCGAGGGGTCTATCGGAAGGAGCCATAGGGCGGGCCAGGTCCCCCTCCCCAAAGGCAGTTTTGCGCGAAAATCTAAGCGGCCATAACGAAAGGCAAGGTTCATCGATGAGCTGATGCGTCCCGAGGTGATCTTCCAACCATTTTTGGTCTTGGTGCGCAATGCCTCCAAAACCAAGTGACCATTGGCGATATAAATGTTGGCAGGATCAGCCGTGTAGGCCTGTAGCTCGGAGTTATTGGCAAGCGGCGGGTATTCTTCAGGCATCCACACGCCCTTTGTTAACGATTTTTCGGTCGTGAAGTTATCGTGCCAAACAAGTTTCCACCCTGTAGAACTGGGCAAAACCCCCGGATCATTTTCTTGGCTCCCTTCAGCGGTCAAGGCTTGAGAAAATACTCCTAGTAAGAGCAAAACAATGCCCGGTTTTAAAAATCTTTGTAGCAACATGAAAGACCTCCTTAGCGGTATCATGCAAATTGACTCAAATCGAGAGCTGTTTCGTCGAGCACACGGATAACCACTTTCCAAGATTTTTGTTCCTGGGGTAAGAGGGTTACCGCCGTGCCCCGGCGTTGGGCAACGGCAAGAGAATCGAAGAAGCCGTTGGCCGGTTCAACCGCAAGGTTATAGTCACCTTGGACTTCAGGATCGCCACGATTGATCCAAACTCCTAGGTAAGGGGTTTCTTCTGGATCAAACTCGACAAGAAAAACCATTTTCTGACTTCGGTACCAAATGCCTGCCATGCCAGTTATTGGGCCTTGAGGGTAAAATTTGTAACATTTTTTATCAGCATATTCGGCAAGTTCACACACATTCCAGGCTTTTTTGTCTAAAGAATCCTGAACGGGAAAGGGCAGAACCTCTTCGCGCTGACCATACTGGTGGACATTAAACATCTGTGAAACACGCGGAAGAAGCAGTTTTGCATCGTTTTGAAACACACAAAGGGGGTGCAGAGCCCAGAGGTAATCCACAGGACCATCCCCTTCGTTCGTGACATGGTAATGAAATTCTAACGAGTGTTCGTCAATCCACGAAATTGTTTTTTCAAAGAGGAGCGGCAGTTCTAAAAGGCGAATCCTACCGTGGATCTTTTGATCTGCAAGATGAACGGACCAGGGACGGCTCCAAACTCCACCATGATCGGGCAAGGATCGACCTGCAAAAATCGGCCCCTCATACAGACATTCATCAATCGTTGGCAACATTTCATCGCACCCAGAGGCCTCAAAGTCGACAAAACGCCCCCGGTAGGCGGGAATGGGGTGCTTTCCACTGACAGGTTGAAAGAGAAACTCCATTCCAGAGTTTTTTTCACGCAACGAGCTAAACTTAAAACCTATTTCGGGTAAAAACCGGGCGGTAAGACGCGACGATTCAAGAACAATTTCTCGTGTCGCAGATTCTTGATGTTCTTGCAGTGTGATGGTCATAGGCTCCCTGAGTAATTCAGTTTGTCACGGCGGTACTAATCGGAGAATAAGAAATAAAACTGTTTAAAGCATCAGAAAATAAACTGATTAAATGTAAGGTTGCTGTTCTTAATTGGAATCAGGATAATCTTGGATTCCGGCAGAATGGGCTCGGGTGTAGTTTCATGTCAGATACCTTGGGCCAAAAATCTCTGGCTCACAGGGGTTTTGTTCCTGATTGGACTCCGGGAACCAAGGCCGCAAAGGGTTGTCTTGTGGTATGGGAACGGTTGATCAACAGCCGTTCCCCCTTTTTTTATTGGAGGCATGTGACTATACTTAAATCTGGACAGACAAGAAAAAGGCAAGAACCCATGAAGACTCGAATTGTTTTGGTCGATGATCATCCCATTTTTCGCAAAGGTTTGGCTTCATTGATCGCAAAGTCGCCTAGGGATATTGTCGTAGGAGAAGCCTCTGACCGCTCAGAGGCGCTTCAAGTCATCGAAGAAACGCATCCCGACGTTGTTCTGCTCGACCTCAGTTTGGGCGGGGATAATGGTCTAGAGTTGTTAAAAGATCTGATGACCAAGCATACGGGGCTTAGGGTGCTCATCCTCTCGATGCACGACGAACGCGTCTACGCGGAACGATCGTTGGCGGCTGGGGCGTTCGGGTATGTGCAAAAAGATGAGGTGTCTCAGCGCGTTCTCGAAGCGGTCAGTGCCGTCAGTAATGGTCGAAAATGGTTTAGCGACGAAGTGAAAGAATTGATGCTCCAGAATATGCTCGGAGGAGGGACAACGGTTACACCGGATGTCGCATCAAAGCTTACCGACCGTGAACTTGAGGTCTTTACTTGGATGGGACGTGGCCTAGGTTCGCGTATGATTGCTGAAAAAATTGGGCTCAGCATCAAGACGGTTGATACCCATAAAGAGCACATTAAACAAAAATTGGGGTGTGCGACGACTCAAGAATTGCGTATTTTAGCCAATGAGTGGCTTATGCTTAAGTAAAGTTGGGTAAGATGTCTGAACTTTTTCATTTGGTACGTCCCCCTCGTGAGGCCTCAGAACGCCCTCCGGTTTTGATGTTCCTCCATGGGTACGGTAGTAACGAAGAAGACCTTTTTGGTTTAGCCGAAGAGTTTTCGCCACAATTTTTTGTTATCAGCGTTCGGGCTCCCTTAACGCTTGGGCCAGGGAGCTTTGCTTGGTTTCCTGTCGAATTTACCTCCGATGGTTTACTTGCCGACGAAAAGTCAGCTTTTAACAGCCGTGAACTCCTCGAGAGTTTCTTGACGTCTTTACCTGATCGCTACGGGACAGACCCCAACCGGGTGCTGGCGGCTGGTTTTAGTCAAGGAGCCATTATGGCGGCCTCGGTAGCCCTAGCCTCCCCTGAGAGTCTAAGTGCGGTAGCCTTGATGAGCGGAAGAATTCTTTCCAGCTCGGTTTCGGTTGCGGCCCCGCTGAACCGCTTGAGCAAAACTAGCTATTTAATTGTTCATGGGACACGGGATCGAGTTCTGCCTATAGCTCATGGGCGACAAGCCCGCCAGGCCCTCGAGGCTTTGGGGCTCCATCCCGACTACGAAGAGTTCGAGATGGAGCACACCATCAGCGACGAGAGTTTAGCTCGCGTGACAACTTGGTCACGGCGCTGGCTTGAGAACAACCTCTAGCGCTCGAGACGTTGTCAGTACCTCACCGGCAAGGGCTACGACCTGAGCACGGGTTACTTGAGAGTACCGTTCACTCAACCCTGCGAGTTCTTCCAACGGGTAGCCTTTTAGGCTGTATTCAGGAAGAATTCCGCTCCAAAAGGCGTTTCGCTTCAAATACCCTTGAACACCCCGGACGGCGATGGCCTTGGCTTGATCAAAGGCGGCTTGAGAAAACTTATCTTGAACGACCGAGTCCAAAACACCCAAGGCCAGTGCATCAAGGGCTTTTTGCCGCGCTGGGGCACAGGTAAAGACAACTTCTGCTGTGGCATGGGGGTAGGGCAGGGGAGACAACGAAATATCGGCTTGAGCATTGTAGGTTCCGCCATTTTCATTGCGCAGAACATCGCGGAGCCTGATGTTTAACAGTTCTTTGAGCGTATTGGCGGCAAAACGATCGTCGGGGCGAAAGGGGCGCGGGTTAATCATTACTAGCGTGTTTTCCGCACGGTTGTCCTGTCCCTGAGCAATGACCGTAGTTTCCGGGCCGGAAACGGGACGTATGCCCCAGTCGTGGGGGGGAGTCGCCGGTCCGGGGGGCAGACTAGCCACATACACGCGAATCAGGTGTCGTAATTGCGCAGGATCAAAATCGCCAACGATAGACAGAACTAGCCCATGGGGATTTTTTAACAGGTCGCCCCACAGCAAGGCTGCCCTATCTGCATTCACCTGGCTCAGGTTTTTCGCCGTCAGGGGTTGTCCCCGCGGACTATCCTGCGTCAAAAGCCGTTCTAGGGCTCTTTGGGCCAAGGTGCGCGGCTGGTGGTCGGCGTTTTTGAGGTAGTCGCCCATTTGGGCAAACCAAGCGGCTTCGGCACTGGGGTCCCGATGAGGCGGTCCTAGTTGTTCATGGAGCATCTGAAACAGGGTTTCTAAATCGGAAGTCGCGGCAGAACCACTGAGGTACACACCACTGGTTCCTAAACTGGCACTCAGTTGCGCCTGCTTTCCGGCTAGAAAGTCAGACAACTGGCTGGCATTTAAAGGCCCTAAGCCGGTTTGTGAAAACAGAGAAGGAGCTTGTTCGACACTTAACAAATCTTTTGTGTCAATAAGGCTCAGTCCCCCCAGACGCTGGCCGTTGAGTAACACTTCGTGGGGGGTGAAGTCGGTTTGCTTGGCATAGACCACAGCCCCATTGGCCAGCTGGTATTCGGTAACGCCCAAGGCGGTGAGGTGCTGTTCTTGAACAATCGCTCCGGGTGCTGGCAAGGCTGTCATCAGCGGCAACACCGTACGATTTGCCAAGGCTTTAACGCCTTCAGCTTGAACTTTGGCCACTAACTTAAGAAAGTGTTCGCCATTGGGAATAGGTGCGCCCGGCTTTTCGGGGTTCAAGATGGCCATACGGAACTTGGGGTATGCTAAAAGGTCGGCCGCAAACTGGTTAAGTTCGGGCAATGTTATGCTCGAAAGTGCGTTCAGGCCCGCTTCATACTGCTCTTTGTCGCTTAGCACCGGAAAACCTGTAAGAAAGTTTTGTGCTAGGGCTTGAAAACGATCTTCATCTGTTAAGCCACCCCGTTGAGCGTAGGCCGTCTCGATCTCGGATTTTAGCTCTTTGACCGCCAATTGAAAGTCTGTCGTAGTAAAACCGTGGAGTCGTGCTCTTTGTAGCTCTCGGACAAAGGCGGTGAGCCCTTCGTCTAATCGGCCGTCGAAGGGCTCGACACTAAAGATTTCTTCCCAGGAATGACCAAAGCTGAGGTGACCATCGACGCCGGCTCCTTGAAAGGGAGCATTTTCTTGCCGCGAAAGGCTATCCAGGCGGGTGTTTAAAATGCGTGAGACAAGAGCATGAAGGAGTTCAAAGTGTGTCCAATCCAGGTAATTTTGCGGTGCCGGGGAAGGTACCGCCCAAAGAATGGTAGGTGTGGTCAACTCTTTGTCTTGAAAAACACGGGCTTCGCGATCGGTGAGAACCGGATCCGGGGCGTCGGGTCCGGTGCGATTCTCGGGCTTTAGCAAAGGATCCGTAAACTTTGCCAAGAGCTCTTGCCGAACCGTCTCGGGTTGAATGTCTCCGACGACAAAGATGGCCATATTTTCGGGGCGGTACCATGTGTGGCAGAAATCTTCGACGGTTTGAGGAGTCGCCGAGCGGACAATTTTCATACTCCCAATGGGTAGCTTTTCCGCATACGGGGAGCCTGCGTACATATAAGGAACCAGAAAGTTGGTGATTCGTCCCTGTACGTCGTCCATCCGCATGCGGGCCTCTTCTTGGACAACTTTCTTTTCATTCTCGAGGACCGAAGGTACAATCACCGGGCCATGAGCCCAATCATCGAGGATCTGCAGGGCCGTTTGAAAAACGGGAGTTTCTTTAGTTCCCTTAGCAGTGTCTTTAGAGTTGTCTTGTGAAGGAATTTCAAGAAAGAATTGTGTGCTGGTGAACCCCGTTTGCGCGTTCAAGTCAGCTCCGAACTTCATGCCGTTGGATTCAAGAAAGTGAACGATGGCTTGCGGGGCGAAGTGTTCGGTTCCCTGAAACTCCATGTGTTCCAAAAGGTGCGCAATTCCCCGTTGTGAGGGTTTTTCTTGTACGCTTCCAGCGTGAACCACAAGACCAAGCTGAATCCGCTGATCGGGTTTGGTGTTTCGTTGGATGTAGTAAGTCATGCCATCCGGTAGGGTTCCGGTCAGGTATTGACCAAAAAGGATTCCCGAGGACAAAAACAAAAACAGGCTGGCCAGGGCCGCCGTGCGTCTGATCATAAGTTTCTCCCGTGTGAGCTTTCCGACAAACAACAGAAATGTCAAACCCTGGTTACTACTTTGCTTGAAATTGTGCTTAACTTGGGACATCCTGAGTCCATCCTCAGGAAACGTATAAAGAAAAACAAGAAACATAGAAAGAAATTATGGGCCCACCTGGACTTGAACCAGGGACCAACGGATTATGAGTCCGCTGCTCTAACCAACTGAGCTATAGGCCCTCGATTAAAATAGGTTTTACCGTGTTTTGCCTGAGGAGTCAAGGATTGAAAATTTCTTAAGGAAAATCGGAGGAAAAAAAACAGATGCCAGGAGCCGTCACAGCGGTTGGTCGTTTTGCTCCCACGACCTCGGGCCGAGCCCATCCCGGTACCCTTTTATCGGCGTTGTTGGTTTGGTGGGATATTCGTTCGCGTGGTGGACGAGCACTATTGCGCTGGGAGGATATCGACCCTTCGGCTTTGTCGGTGGCCGTTCAGAAAGCTCTTGCCGAAGACTTGACCTGGTTGGGTTTGGATTGGGACCAAACCATTTGGCAATCACGGTTGGCCAGCCAGCATGAACAAGCTTTAGAGTCCTTAGCAATTCAAGGGCGCCTTTACGAGTGCGATTGTTCGCGAACCACGATTCGGCAAGCCGGTTTACCTTCTGCGGCGGGTGGTTGGGTGTACCCTGGAACCTGTCGGCACCGCACCGTAAGAAATTGGCGGCAATCGCGTAAAAGCCTTCGGTGCAACTTAGAGGGTTTTGAATTCGCGCTTATCGACGAAAGTGGTACCGATTTGTCGCAAAACGTTGCCCATGTGATGGGAGACCCTCTGGTTCGCCGCGCCGATGGCTCAGTTACCTATCAATTAGCTGTGGTAGCCGATGACGCGGCCAGCGGTGTTACCCGCGTGGTTCGTGGGCGCGATTTGGCCACCAGCACAGCGACACAGATGGCGTTGTACCAGCTTTTAAAGGCTCAACCTCCCCAGTGGCGGCACCACTTTTTGTTGCGTGAGCCCCAGGGAGACAAACTCGCCAAGCTCCATCAATCGGTGGGGGCCGACCAATTACAACGTGTTTACCAGGCGCCGCAACTGGTGAGAATACTCAGCCAGGTCGCTGGTTTGACTCCGGGCCCTAGGCCTGAGCTGGGGCGGCCGGTCTGTTTTGCCCCAGCGGCCGTCGAGCCCTGTGACTTTCAAACCATGGTTAAAGAGTTTGATTGGCGGTTGGTGACACTCCAGGATCAAACCTTGGTGTGGGACGGACAACAACTCAGCTGGACCTTGTAGGGATTTTAGCGCACGGTAAACGGGCAAGCAACTTGCAAGATTGTCTTTGTCTGCTACAATTTGGGGTGCACCAAGGATTGTGGTGTACCAAGGTGAAAAGTGGAGGTAAGAATGAATAAAAGACAGCTATGGTTTCTGATAGTTTTATTGTTGGGCGTTTCCGGACTAGTAGCGGCCCCTCTTCGCGTTCAAGTTCAAGACGTCGCTTTACGGGCCAAACCTTCGTATTTGGGAACGGTTCTTACCCAACTGCCCTACGGGAGCAGGGTTCAGTTGGTCCAAAGCCAAGGCGCTTGGACAAAAGTGACTGCGGGAGATATAAGCGGCTGGTTGCCTTCTGCATCAGTTTCGCAGGCTGAGGTTGAGATGAACATCGGCAGTGAGGGAGCGACAACCTCCAGCAATGAAAATGCCTTAGCCGGTAAAGGTTTTACCGAGCAAATCGAGCAAAACTACCAAAAAGAACGTCATATCGATTATACCTGGGTCAATCGAATGGAAAAAATCCAACCCCCCGAAACGATTCTCGAGTCGTTTGTAAAGGACGGTCCCCGGGGAGCCTTCCAATGAAGCACCAAATTCGAAAAAACCTTTTGGCAGCCCTGCTTGTGCCGTTGATTCTTACCCTATCGTGTACGTCGATCAGCCTTGATTCTTCGTCGTTGTCTTCTTTGGTAACACATGCGGGACCTTTACTCGCCTCTGCTGCCAAAGTGGCTGATGCCGCCAACAAGGCCAATGAACAGTTTACCCCTCGCCAGGAATACTATATCGGTCGGGCCGTGGCAGCGGATATTACCTCGATGTACAAGGTGGAACCGATTGGACCCGCCACCCTCTATTTGAACGCTTTGGTCCAGGTTTTAGCGGCTGCCTCTACCATGCCCGTTACGTACGGTGGTTATCATGTCCTGATTCTTGACACCAATCAAATCAACGCTTTATCGGCACCCGGAGGTTTCATTTTTGTGACCCGGGGACTTCTCGAGTGTACACGCGATGAAACTTCGCTGGCGGCGGTGTTAGCGCACGAAATCGGGCATATTGAAAACCGTCATGGGTTAGATGCTATAAAACAAGAACGGCGAAATCAGGTTTTTGTCGTTTTAGGCAAAGAAGTGGTAAAGAATTTGGGCAATCAGCAACTAGAACAACTAACTGATACCTTTGGTAAGTCCATCACAGACGTTATCACGACTATGGTTAACGACGGCTACTCGCGAGAACAAGAGAAACAAGCCGACCTCTCTGCTGTTTCAATTCTGCGCAAAGCGGGCTATAACCCGCGCGGCCTCATCGAAATGCTTAAAATCATGGAAGTTCGCTTAAAACCCGACAGCGGAGGTTTTGCCAAAACACACCCCAGTCCGGCCGACCGCATCGAAACCTTAGCACCAGAAATTGGTACCAAGGCAACCTACGAAGAACCAGCCGCTTGGACAGCTCGTTTTCATAAATATATGGACAGTCTGCTAAAAACGCCATGAGGCTTCTACCTCGTCGATTTCATCGGACCTCCCGACGTTTTAAGGTTGTGGAAGGGGCAGGCCTAGGCTTGCTTGCGGCTCTTGTCGCGATTCTTGTTTTGGCTGGGGGTGCTCTCGGAACCTTAGAAAATTCCACTTGGGATTGGCGGGTGGCACTGTTTGCTCGCCCCTCTACCAAAACCGCCTCGATTAAGTATGTGGAATTGGACCAAGCCAGTCTGGATTGGGGCAAAACCAATAATGCCTGGTCATGGCCCTGGCCACGTGAAGTTTATGCCTATTTGTTAAAATATTTAGATCGTACCTCGGTTAAAGCAGTAGTCTTTGACGTGATTTTTTCGGAACCCTCGGTGTATTCCCAGGATGATGATCAAAGCCTCGTCGATGCCGTGAAATCTACGCCCCGTTTTGTCGGTGCCTTTCAAACGGGGAACGTTCAAAGTGGTTTTCAAGCCCATACCTGGCCGAAGGCCTTGCCTCCGCCTCCATGGAATCTGAAGGGACCTCCTTTGCCGGCAGATTTGCACGAAAGTCTTGCCTCCTTTCCCATCCCTAGCCTGGGAGCTGTGGTGTCCGCACTCGGCGATACCAAAGGTCTGCCGGACGACGACAGTATCTACCGTCGGGTTGGCTTATTCTGGAGTTTTGACGGCCATTCTGTGCCCTCTTTGGCAATGGCAGCCTATTTGGTAGCGCATCCCGGGACTACTTTACGTTTTCAGCCGGGAACTTTAACGGTAAGGAACCCCGGCGGGGCTACGGAGCGAATCCCGCTCGACAGTCAGGGGAGAGCCTTGCTCACGTACCGGGGAACTTGGCTGCAACGAGCCGCAGAGCGCTATCCCCTATGGAAACTGATCCGTTCGGAACTGCAGATTGAAGCTGGTCAAAAACCCGAAGTCGACCCCGCTGTTTTTAAAAATTCGTATGTTTTTTTGGGGTTTACCGCTTTGGGGCTTTACGATTTGAAGCCTTCTCCCCTCGAGAATAAAACTCCCGGGGTATACATACATGGTACAGCGTTAGACAACCTCCTGACAGGTGATTTTAAAGCTCCTGCTTCGTTCGTGGTGACCGTGACGTACCTGCTGCTCTTGGGGTTGATAGCCGGTGTGGTTATTCGTCTTTGTCGCAATGCCTTCCAGACACTGTTGACCTACGCCGTTCTGTTATTTTTGCCCGTGGTGGCTGCCTTTGCCCTCTACGTCGCCGGGGTGTGGCTAGCGTTAGTTGTACCCTTTGGAGAGGTGCTTTTTGTGTTGCTAGCAGGAACAGCTTTCAACTATGCCGGAGAAGGGCGTCAGAAACGCTTCATTAAGGATGCCTTTGCGCAGTACTTAAGTCCTGTGGTTATTGACCGGTTGATCCAAAACCCGGAGTTGTTGCACTTGGGTGGAGAAAAGCGTACGCTTTCAATTCTTTTCTCGGATGTGCAGGGCTTTACCAGTATTTCGGAAAAGCTGACACCTGAAGAGTTAACAGCGTTGCTCAACCGCTACTTGTCAGCGGTAACCTCCGTGATCTATGAAATGGGGGGCACTATCGACAAGTACGAGGGCGACGCCGTAATAGCGTTCTGGAACGCACCCTTAGATTTAAAAGATCATGCTCGCCGGGCTATTCTGGCGTCGTTAGAATATCAGCGCCGTTTGGAATTTTTGCAGGCAGAGCTAATAGCAATGTCCGGAGGGCAACCGATTAAAGCCCGGATTGGCTTGAACACGGGCCCTGTTGTTATTGGCAACATGGGGTCACAGCAAAGGTTCAACTATACCTTTTTTGGCGATGCGGGAAACTTAGCTTCGCGCTTGGAAGGCTTGAACAAACAGTTCGGAACCTATTTGATGGTGTCCGAATACACAAAAAAGGCTGCAGGTGCCGTGCCTGGGGTGGTTTTTCGTGAGCTTTCACGAGTGGCTGTCGTGGGAAAATCCGAACCAGTTATCGTTTATGAACCCTTGTGGGAGAGCGAGGCGAGCTCAAAAGCCGCAACTTTGGCATGCTTTGACAAGGGGCGAGAAAAGTTTTACGAAGGGCAGTGGGATGAAGCTTTGGCTTTGATGGAAAGTATTGCGGAGCTTGATCCCCCTGCGGCGAAATATGTCGAAAGACTGCAACAGCTGAAGGCTTCGCCACCCCCTTCTTGGAAAGGCGTGTGGCTTGCTACCGAAAAGTGATCGTACTGATCAGTGATCGTACTGAAAAAGGGGAGGACGGTTTATGCCGGCGTTAGATTCTTTAGCCCAGCGAAAGCGGGGTGCAGGGGAAGTGAGCCTTGTCTTGGGCTTGGCTTTCCTTCTTTCGTTTTATGTGCAATTTATTCTTTTAAACCGCGTGAAAGGGGTTGTTCTTGAACACCTGACCAACTTTGCCGCCAAGGGCCTGCAAAAAGCCGGGTTGATTGGCGTTGTCCTGCATTCCTTTAAGGCCTCCGATTGGGCAGTTTTAGGCGGCTTGGTCGCTTTACTGGTCTTTTTAATTGTCAGACAATGGCAAAAACGCACCTTTAGCCATTTTTTGGCCTTCGTCCTTGAAGACGAAAGACGAGTTGCCGTTTTTCTTATCTTTTTGGTTTTTTTGTTTTTTAAACCGCTGTTAGCCCCTGGTGAGCCCTATTTTCAAGATGCACCGTCACATACCTCACGAGCTTGGTTTACCTATTTAAACTTTAAGCAAGGGTATTTTTGGCCGCTGTGGACCAACTATTACCACAACGGTTTTGCGATGTTCTCGCACTACGGTTTTCTTCTTTATGTTCTGATTGCGGCTTTAAACTTGCTTGTGGGAAATATCTTTCTTTCGACAAAACTTGTGATGTTTGCTTTTTGCTTAGGCAACGCGTTTTTGTTTTACGCTTGGGGTAAACGTCTCTTTGGGGATCGTAAGACAGGCTTGTTGTTGGCGCTTCTGATTACGGGCGGCAACATTTTGCTTTACGAGATTCTTTGGGTTGGTGGGCTTTTCATGCCGCTGGTGCTGTTTGGCTTTGGCTGGGTACTGCTGGCGTTCGAAAAACTTTTGGCGGGGGACTGGAAAACCTACCAGGCGGTTTTTGCAGCTTCGTTAGGGGCCAATGTTATGCTGGCTACCCACCTCGGGTACTCATCTCAATTGTTATTCTTTTTCTTTTTTTATGTTTTGGGCAGGTTGCTGTTTCACAGGCCGGATGCGTGGGGGCTAACCCTGCGTTTTGCCTTGGGTTGCGTGGTGGCTGGGGGAGCTCTCTCTGCTTTTGTGTTTCTGCCGACTTTTCTGGATATGAAGGACGTCAACTTCTATAAGCAGTTTCCTTTTGATGACCCCAATACCTACCAGTTTTGGAAGGTCCCCTTCTTAAAGTTCTTAGTTCCCCGCTTTTATATGTCTGACAACAATTTTGATTACTTAGGTTGGGGGTTGGTGGGGTCTGCAGTCGTCTATTTCTTGCTGGGCTTGCGCAAGCCAGACTCGTGGTGGTGGTTTGGGCTTTTGCTTATTGCCGTTTCGGTGTTGGTTGCCAACTACGACCGCAATGCAATCTTGTTGTATTTAGCGCTGTCGATTTTTGTCACAGCCAGCTTTGCACGACGCTGGACTGCCCGAGACGGAGGTCTGGGACGTTTTACCCTTTTGTTTATGATTTTTTTGGCTGACGGGATGATTTTTGGCAACTACAACACCTACAACCAAAATAATGGCTTTGAACAGGCTTTTTACTCACGGTTAACTTCGACACCTGATGGGAGCCGGTACGGCGTGGCTATGGCCAACTCTCTTCACGGCGGCAATAAAGAAAATACCAACGTTTTTGTTTCTCCGTGGCTCAAGATTGTGGGCTTCCCTGTCATGCAACCCAATGCCATCATGCTCGAGGCGAATAAGCAGGCCTTGTACCAATATGCTGTAACGAACGATCTTTTGGTCGCCGATCTGCAAAAGGGGCTGATCAGTGAGCCAACTCTGCAAGGCTTAGACCTTCTTGGCGTAAAATTTGTGACGTTTCACACCTCATATGCCTACTATGTGCCGCCTTTGGCCCCCAACCCCCAAGTACAAACCGACCCTCGAGGACCTTGGTTAACCTTGACGGGAACCAAACCCATCTTATGGGCGCCACGAGTTGTTTCGTTTCAGGACGCCGAAGCGGTTCAGCCAGCGTTAGCCCAACGTCAAGCCTTTGAAAAAGATAATGTTTCGCACAACCGTGCCCCCTTTCACCAACGACCGCTGGCGGCCAGCTATGTCTCGGCTTTGATTAACCTGGTGAACCCCGATCTGACGACAGGTACGGCAACCGAATTTGTGTTGAGGAAGGGCGCGACTCAAGACGCAGAAAGTTCAGGTTCAGGGAGTACAGTCCCTGCGAAACTCACCGTTCAAAAATACACCGTTGATTCTGAACGTGTCGAACTCGATTTCACTGTCGATAAAGCGGGGTTTGCAGCGGTTCCCTTTGGTTACTTTAGCTACGAAAAGGTCCTGCTGGATGGGCAACCGGTAGCTTTTGAACCAACGGCTTTCAACACCATCTGCTTCCCGGTTTCGCCAGGAGTTCATAAGCTGATCATTGGGCCGTCAATGTCACCGGCAACTTTTTGGGGTGCCCTGATCAGTTTATCTACCTTAGGGCTTCTTATCGTAGGCTTTGTGGTGGCCGAGCTTTTACGGCGGCGGAAAACCTCTTAAACCGATTTTTGACGTTAGGCTCATCCTATTTTGATGAAGTAATAATTACCCTCCTAGGGGGACTAAGAAAGATCCCTTAGGAGGTGGTAATGAAACGTTTAATGGCCGTCAGTCTTGCGCTTGTCGGAGCTTTAAGTTGGTTTGCTCCCGCGGCCTTGGCTCAATCAGCGTTACTGACCAATTTGCGCCAACACGTTAAGTATGTCTTTGTCCTGTACCAAGAGAATCGGTCGTTCGATTCGTACTTTGGGACCTTCCCCGGCGCGGACGGTTTATTTTCACAACCGGCAAAACAAACACCGGGGTTTTATCAAAAAATTATCAACCAGGATGGCCAGTTTTCGGTGATTCACCCCTTTCGTATTGGGCCTGCCGAGTATGCGGCCGATACCGATGACGTTGATCACTCCCATGCCCTGTTAGCCGAAAAGATGGATGTCCAAGAGGGCAAAGCGCGCATGGACCATTTTGCGCTGGCCGAAGAGCACAAATATATGAAGGGCAAGACACCCTCCCTCATGGCAAAACAATTCGGCGAGTTGACCATGGCCTATATGGACGGGGACACCGTCCCCTTTTTGTGGCTTTATGCCGATCGTTTTGTGCTATTTGACCATATCTTCCAGTCGATGGTTGGGCCCTCCACTCCGGGGAACCTCGCTATTATCGCCGCTCAGAGCGGGCAAACCCAAGAAGCGTTGCACCCGGGTGAGGGTGAGCCTGTCTTGAATGATAACGATCCCTACTGGGGTTCACCTCAGGACAAGCAATCCGGTCAGCCGGCCAATCCCCATGATTTTCCGGGGTATCATATTCAGCGCAATCAAACGTATGCCACCTTGCCCTTGAGTTTAGCCGGTGCAAAGGCGCCCGTCCTGACCCAAACCGACCGAGAAGCCAGCGACCTGGACGATATCCATGAGGATATTGCCTATTTGGGGGCGCAGGGCCATGCAAACATCCCTTGGGCATGGTTTGAAGAAGGCTACGACCGAGAGCCGAGTTTTCATTCTGGGGCAGACCCCACCGATGCTCAAGGGGTACATGCCTCCTATATTACCCACCACAACGGGCCTCAATACTTTGGCTATTTGGCGAACAACCCAAGTTTTTCGCACTCGTTTCAGGGGTTAGGGGACTTCTTTTCTGCTGTTCAGGGTGGAAAACTCCCCGATCGAGGAGTCTTTTACGTCAAGGGCGGGTATCGTAACATCTTTGGCCTAAAACCCGCGGATCCCTCCCCTGCGGTTCAAAAGAATTTTCTAGGCGACGACGACCACCCCGGGTATTCTGACGCACAGATCAGTGAAGCTCTGCTGGCTCATGAGATTAACGCTATTGCACGAAGCCCATACTGGAAAAATTGTGTGATTATCATCACCTGGGATGACTCTGAGGGGGACTATGACCACGTTCCACCCCCTATTCGCGCCTGGGGTCGAGATGGAAAGCCGATAACTGACGGTCCGCGGGTTCCCTTTCTGTTGATTTCGCCGTACGCGAAGTCCCATTTTATCGATCATGCTTCGGGTGACCATGGGTCTGTGGTTAAGCTGGTCGATACTCTGTTTCAGCTAACGCCGTTAGCCAAGCTCCCTGACGAGCAAAAAGGGGAACAGGAGGGAAAAAAACTTTTTCACCAAAACTCTTGGGGGCCCGATGACGCGGATCCTTCGGTTACTGACTTGTTGTCCGCCTTCGACCCTGAACGTCTGGCGGGAACCAAAACCCCTGTGCCGGCGTCTCAAGCAGAAATCCCTGACGCATTGTTGAAAGTTCTACCGCAGGTCAGCGGTTATGGCCTGAAACAGCTGGGAATTGTCCCCACAGACCGCCTGCTTAAGGTGGTCAACAGAATACCAGCCGATTTTAGCCCCAGGCCCAAGACCGGTTCTTAAGGCTGATTCAGGGTTTTATACTGGCTTTGCGGCGTTTGCGGCGCCAAATCACTTTGTTGTACATCACCCAGTTGTAGGGCAGAACTAAAAGTCCGATGGTGAGAATCAACGTGATTTGGCGCACTCCGGTGGTGTTCCCTAACAGATGGGTGGAGACCCCGATAGTAACAAATTGTATGATCACCGAACCCAGGGACGTCAGGTTGAACCCCAAAAACTTTCTGACCAGGCTCAGTAGGTTTCGGGCTTTGTCTTTATGAAAGGTCCAAAAGTTGTTCCACAAAAAATTATTCACGATGGAACCTTCAACGGATAACGCGGCCGCCCAGCCGGAGGTGAGGGCCAAAAAACCCAGCAAACCGTATTTTTCTAAAAAGGTGAAATGGGCAGCCAAATGGGCCACCCAGGTGGAGCGGGCAAAAACTTCAAGGAGAACCGCGTTAACCAAATATCCTGTCAGCCCCACGAGGCCAAACTTGAGAAAGCGGCGGGTCCCCTTATGCTCCCAGCGAAGTTGAAACGCAATCTGAAAAATTTCCCAAGGCGTTTGGCCTGTCATTTTTGATTCCCCGGCTTCCCGGGTTTGGAATTTGAGGGGAACTTCAGCGACTCGAGCCCCCCACTGTACCAACTTGAAGAGCATTTCGATTTTATAGGCAAAACCACGGCTTTTGAACTCGTCAAAATTGAGCGCCCTAAAACGCTCGTCAACTCGGGTGGCTTTTAAACCGGTAGTGGCATCCGTAACGGTCCAAAAGGCTTTCATGGGAAAAAATAACAGCAAACGTGCCACCCAACCGCCAAATTGACTTAAAAAGAGCCTGAAAGGATCCCACCGCCCTGGGTACGAGCCACCTTTAACTTTGCGCGAACCCAGAACTAAGTCAGCACCCTGATCCAAGGCGGCTAAAAGGTCCCAAATGGCTTCGGGGGGATGTTGCAGGTCACCATCAAACTCAATGACGGCTTGGGCTCCTAGTTGTTCATCGGCGTACCGAAAACCCTTGAAATAGGCGGCACCTAAGCCTTCTTTTTTTTCTTCAGCAAGGAGGTGAAGGCTCGAATACTGGCGCTGTAGCTGGCGAACGACCTCGGCGGTACCGTCTGGAGACGCTCCATCGACCACAAGGATGGCGCAGTTCCACGTGCAAGCGGGAAAAATTCGATTTTCTA
Organism: Spirochaetales bacterium; assembly: GCA_027451945.1. GTDB lineage: Bacteria > Spirochaetota > Spirochaetia > JABEVK01 > JABEVK01 > JABEVK01. The sequence goes on along the minus strand of DAIDHT010000036.1, from coordinate 122,617 downwards.
AATCGGCAATTAGAGTTCCGATGGTGGCTGACTCGTTGTAGGTCGGCACCACAACGACGGCGGTTTTTTCCATGCCGAGAACTATACCGGAAGCAAGGACGTGGGACAACGCCCCTAAGACGAAAGTTGCTCAGGGCATTTTTCAAGAGGCGTTTGAGCTGGTTTGAGGCGGGTCAAAAGGTCGCCTAAAACCTTGAGCTGGTCTTCGCCCAAGGGATTGGCGAAGCGGGCTTCTAAAAAAGTCTTCCAATCAGGCAAGGCTGCTTCGTAGGCGGCCTTGCCCCTCGGGCATAGGGTCGTGTAAACGACCCGTCTATCGCTAGGGCAATTGATACGTTCAAGAAGCCCTTCTTTTTCAAGTCGGTCTACCAGACGGGTTGCGCCACTTTGGCTAAGACGGATGGCTCGGGCCAGGTCGTTGAGCTTGAGGTGACCGTCGGGAGCTTCATAGAGTACAGCTAGAACTTGAAACCAGAGAGCCGATAGGCCGTGATGCTTGGCCATGAGTTCATCCAGCTCGGCCAATAACCCCAGCGCCGTGTCGAGAAAAATATTCCAAAGGTCGGACCCTCGATCTCCCATAGAAAAAAAATACCACAAAATACTTGACTCTGCAAGTATTCGGCGTTATATATTTGATTAAGCAATATATGCAAGCGCAAGTATAATTAAGGTTGCGCGTTAAGGAGGCTTTATGAAAACCACTTTGGTCGTCAGCTACCTGCCCAGCGGGGCTGATTCTGTCAGCAAGAAGCTCTTGGACCGTTTCTTGGAAAAGAGCAAGGGAAAAACTACGGTTGTTCACCGGGACCTTTTAAAGGCCCACCCCCCTGTCTTTGATGAGTTCAGCTTAGCAGCGTATCGGGCCCGCAACTATGGCGGACAGAAACTTTCTGAACCACAAGCCAAGGCCCTTGAGCCTTTTGATTCGCTGATTAAAGAAATCAAAGCGGCCGACCACGTTGTGTTTGCGTTCCCTATGCATAACTTTTCTCTGCCAGGTGTGGTCAAAACCTACATTGACGCCGTTTTCTTTCATGGGGAGTTGTTTCAATACACCGCGACTGGACCTCAAGGCTTGCTGAATAAAACCAAAACGGCAATTCTTTACGCTTCGGGCGGAGCCTACGAACCTGGTAACCCTTATAACGTTGTTCCCCCGGTTCTCGACATTGACCTGGGGTTTGTAGGCGTCGCCGAAAAACGCTATATCAACGCTGGCGGAACTCTCGGAGCTCCTGAAGTGATGAAAAAGAATCTCGAGACCGCTCAGACCGACGTTGATAAGCTCGTCGCTGACTGGTTTGCTTAACGATACCTAGAAATCTGAGCACAACGAAGGGGAGCTTTACGCGCCCCTTCTTGTTGACCTCTTAGCGGCTATTTTTGTTTGATACTGATTTGACGGGGCTGAACCGCCGCTTTGAGGGGAAGCGTTAGCGTAACCATTCCTGAGGCAAGTTCCGCTTCAATTTTGTCAGTGTCTACCGTGTCATCAATGGTGAAGGTCTTGCGGTAATCGCCCAGACGTCGTTCCCGCAACAAGTAGCGTCCAGCTTCGAGGCCGTCGAGGCGTTTTCCCTCAATGATCAACTCCTGATTCTCTACATGAATGCTCAGGTCATTTTTCTGTACTCCGGGCATTTCTAAATTGACGAAGATTTTGCCTTCTTCTTCACGGATGTCACAACGGGGCTGAATTACCCGGCGTTGGGGGTTTAGGGTCGTGACATTACTCATCTTTGTCCTCCTTATTTCGCAAGGGCAGAAATTTATTTTGCTACAACCGAGATTTGGCGCGGTTTGAGTTCAGCTTTTTTGGCAATCTCGATCCGTAAGACGCCATCATTCAATTCAGCAGAGACTTTTTCGACATCGGCCCCTTCTGGTAGCGAGATCGTCCTTTGAAAACTGCCTTCCCACGTCTCATCGCGGTAAACGCGGCTTTTGCTGTTTTTTCCACCTTTCGTTCCTGTGCGCTCTCCACGAAGGGTCAGAACATGGGGCGCTGCAGTCAGCTCCAAAGCCTGTTTTTCTATTCCGGGGAGGTCAACCAAAACTAAAAATTTGTCTGCCTCCTCGAGCAAATCGACTGCGGGAACTTCCGAGCGGTCAAAGATTCCGGTGCTGTCGGGGCGAAAAGTCAACCCGAACAACCGATTCATTTCTTCCTGAAGCCGGTCCAACTCATCAAAAGGATCCGGCAAGGACGTTTTATTCCAACGCATAATGGCCATACCTTACCTCCTTAGCCATTGGTCTATAACTTATTAAGCAAAGATCGTGCCATATTTTGTTCAAAATGCCGGGATTAATTATAAGTAACAGTATTAAAAAGATATAAGTCCTATGTTTCGGCGCTTTAGCCTATGCTTGCGGTAAAATGCGGGATAAAGGAATTGTTTCAAAACGACACGCTGTGTCATTTATTCTGGCTCTTTTTTGGGTCGAACCGAACCAGAGTACAGCACCTTTACAGGATAAGCTGGTCAGGCTAATCTGCCGCATGGCCTATTTGGGACTCCAAGACGTTAACTTGACTCTCGCCGGTGCCGTTCTTTTTGACGGTATTTCTTTACAAATAGAAGAACGCGACCGGTTATGCGTGGTGGGACGTAACGGGGCGGGGAAAACCACCTTTTTGAAGCTTTTAGCGGGACGTATTAACCCCGACCGAGGTGTACTTAGTCGCCGTCAGGGCCTTCGTCTAGCCTTCGTCGAACAAGAAGTTCCCGATTCACAAGGCACAGCCTGGGAAGTTGCCCTCCAAGACAACCCGGTTCCCGAGGGACTTGACGAATGGGAACATCAGCGGCAGGTAGCGGCAAGCTTAACGCGATTTCAGGTAGACCCCGAGGCGTCGTTTGCTGAGCTTTCGGGGGGAAGCCGCCGAAGAGTGCTCTTGGCCCGGGCGCTTTCATCCTCTCCAGAGGTTTTACTGCTCGATGAACCAACCAACCACTTAGATATCGAAACGATTCGGCTTTTAGAAGACACTCTGGCAAATGCTCGGTTCGCTGTTGTTTTCGTGACGCATGACCGCGCGTTTGCCCGCCGGTTGGCGACACGAATGGCCGAGCTTGATCGGGGAAAGCTCGCTATCTTTGCCTGCGGCTGGGATGCCTTTCAAGAACGTCGCGAGTCACAATTGCTGGCCGAAGAGCGTCAATGGGCGGACTTTGCCAAAAAGCTGACTCAAGAAGAGGCTTGGCTCAGGCGCGGTGTGAAAGCCCGGCTTTCTCGTGACGAGGGCCGCGTCAAAGCTCTACTTAAAAAGCGCGAAATTTGGAAAAACCGCCGTCAACGGTGGGGTAACGTCCAGTTCCGTCTGACGGAAGCTCCGCGCTCGGGAGACTTGGTTTGTGAACTGGTCGATGTCGCGTTTGCTTGGGAGGGAACTCCTCTGCTTCAGGGCGTGAACGTGACCATTGAGCGTGGCGACAGGGTGGGCATAATTGGGCCGAATGGCAGTGGAAAAACGACGTTACTACGACTGATTTTGGGAAGTCTGGAACCTCAGACGGGAACAGTTCGGCGCGGGGCCCAACTTGCGCCGCTGTACTTTGACCAGCTTCGTTCCCAGTTGCGTCTAGACTGTTCGGTCGCCGAGAATGTCGGGGATGGTTATGACACCGTTACGTCAGGAGGCCGTCAGGTTCACGTTCTGGGGTACTTAGAGCGGTTTTTGTTTACACCCGAACGAGCCCGAGTGCCTGTTTCTGTTCTTTCAGGTGGCGAGCGCAACCGGCTTTTATTGGCAAAGCTGTTCACGAAACCCTCCAATTTGCTGGTGTTAGATGAGCCAACCAACGATCTGGACGGAGAAACGCTCGACCTTCTTGAGGCTCTGTTGACTGACTACGAAGGAACAGTGCTCTTGGTTAGTCACGATCGGGAATTTCTCGACCGAGCCGTCACCAGTACCCTAGCGATTAGCGGTCAGCAGGTAATCGAAACACCCGGGGGGTGGTCTGACTGGCTGGCCTTTCAAGAACGCCAAGTGCAAGAAAAAAGCGCCACAGCTTTGCGAGAAGAAAAGTCTAGCCCCCCTCAGCCCGAAAGAAAAACCAGTGACAGGCCCCGAAAGCTTACCTGGAAAGAGCAAAAGGAGCTTGAAACCCTACCAGCGCAGCTTGCTGATTTAGAGGCCCAACAGAAAGCTCTTTACGAGGAGCTGGCCCGCCCCGACCTTTATCAAGACGGTGTTGAGCTGCCACAAGAAAAAAACTCCCGTTTGGCCACAGTTTCAGCCCAGATTGATCTGGCCTGGGCTCGTTGGCAAGAGCTAGAGGCACTCAAGGACTCCCCTTAAACGATTTTTACTCTAAGTTTACTCTAAAGGCTGAGGTAGACCCAGAACATACCCTTGGGCGTAATCGACCCCGATATCGCGCACGATATTGAGCACCGCTTCATTGACAACAAATTCGGCAATGGTTTGAATGCCCATCGTTTCACTGATGGTTTTCATGGCTCTTACCATGGCGAGGTTGACCTTGTCGTGGTCTATGGAATGGATAAAGGCACCATCAATTTTTAAGAAATCGACGGGGAGAGTTTTCAAGTAGGCGAACGAAGAAAAGCCACTGCCAAAATCGTCCAAAGCTAGAGAACAGCCCAGGGCCTTAAGTTCCCCTAAAAAGCCGGCCGCCGCCGTCAAATTGGCAATTGTCGCGGTTTCGGTAATTTCGAAGCAGAAGTTGGCAGGAGAAACGTTATACCGTTTAAACTCATGCTTGATGAACGACAAAAGATTCCCATCGGCGACGGACTCGCCCGACAAGTTTACACTATACACCGGGGGGTCGTCTTCAGCACGTTTGGCGTAGTGGGCAATCGCGTTCCGTACTACCCACCGGTCTATCTGTGTCATAAGGTTGTACCGTTCCGCAGCGGGGATAAAATCGGAGGGCTGAATCAGGGTTCCATCGTTGGCGCGAAGCCGAAGCAGAACCTCAATTTTGGGGTGGTATCCTTTGGCCGGGTCAATGGGGCGGATCTCTTGCCAGTAGAGTACAAAGCGGTTTTCCTCCAAGGCACGGCCCAGCTGGCTAATCAACGTCATTTCGCTTCGTCGCTGTCGAAAGTTCTGATCGCCCAGATCATAAACTTTAATTCGATTGCCGCCTTCTTCTTTCGCCAGGTAGCAGGCATCGTCGGCGGCGGCAAGTAAATGACGGCTATCGCCGTACGTAGGGTTCAATGAGATGAGTCCTAAACTCGCCTTAACCTGGAAACTAGCGGTTTGCCATACAAAATCGTGACCATTAAGTTGGTGCTTTAACATCCAAGCCTTGTCAAAGGCCTCTTGCGCCGAACAGTTTTCAAAAAGCACGGCAAACTCGTCCCCGCCCAAGCGGGCTAAAGCGGTTGTCTGCGAATCCTGGCCCCGCCGCAAAATCTCGGCGACTTGTCGCAACAACTCGTCGCCCGCCAAGTGGCCGCAGGTATCATTGATCAACTTAAATTGATCCAAGTCCAAATAGAGCATGGCACAAGGAATGTTGTTCTGAACTTTTTCTTGCCAGACACGGGTGAGCAGGGCTGTAAACTCGCGCCGGTTGAGTAAGCCCGTCAGGGCGTCGAACTTAGCTTGATGATCGAGTTTTTGCTTCAGCAGGCGAAGGGCCGAGACATCGCGGAGTGCTAACACCTGACCTATGGGCAACTCATCAAACTGTACTTGCGAAATGCGACCTTCGATGGGAATAACCTGCCCCATAGCGGTTTGTAGCAGGGCATTCTGAAACGAATACGAGGTTTCGGGGGAGTTATCCTGCTCGGGAAAGCGTAAGGGGATCAGGCTTTCTTCGTCGAGCAGTGAAAATACCGCTTTGACCGGCTGACCAAGAACACCTTCAGCGGGAAGACCCAAGGCATCAAGAGCCGCAGGGTTGGCAAAATGAATTTTTTGGGTTAAGTCGATTGCGATGATGCCGTCGGCGATGCTGTTTAAAATCGAAGATACCCACCGCTCCTGGTCGCGAAGCTTGGCGTCAAGCCTCGACTTGTACATGGCCATGTCGAGGGTTGACAACAGCTCACGCTCTTTAAACGGTTTAATCAGGTAGCCCAACGGTTGGGCTAGCTTTGCCCGTTCTAGGGTGGCTTCATCGGAATAGGCGGTTAAAAAGATCGAAGGGATTTGCCACTGACGAAAAATGAGTTTGCTGGTTTCAATCCCATCAAGGGGACCCTCTAAGCGAATATCCATCAGGATGAGATCGGGTTTTTCTTCTTCGGCCAGCAAAAGGGCGTCGGCTCCGGTGGCACAGTTCCCCACCACGTCGTAACCGAAGGCCTTCAGACGGCGTTGAAGGTCAAAAGCAATGATCTTTTCATCCTCGACAATCAGGATCCGTTCTTTCAGCTTATGATCTTTGTCCACAGTCAGCTCCCGGAACTTTTCATGACTTGAGTGTAGCCTGAAACGGGCATGCTGACCATACAAGAAATTTCGGAATCGTTTGGTCCTTTTAGACTTTTAAGCCTCGGATGATGACAAAGTTCTTCATAATTTTCAAAAATTGTAAAGAACGATTGTAGCCGTTGATCAGGCCTTGAATAATCTCGCGGTTGTTCTTTCCACCTAAGCCTTTAATGTTATTGACATACAGGGGTTGGGGGTTTTTGTAATCCTGCAAAATTTCAGAAATGCGAAGGCTCAGCGCTGCGACATGATTGACTTCGGCTTCGAGAAGCTCGGAGGCGGCCCGGTTGATTTTCTCGATAATCTGCCCAGGTACCGAGGAACTTTGGGGTTTTTCGAAGTATTTCTCTAGGGCTGTCAGGGTAAATTTGCCTTCGCTTTCAAGAGCTTTGTCAAAGGCGTCGAGCCGTACCATAAGTTTTTCTAACGGGTACAACGAGTTGGCAAACTTAGCCGCATACTCCTTGTCTTGAAAGAAGCCGTTTAGGACAATTTGTTTCACGTGGTCGAGATAGCCTCCAGCCAGAACTGAAACCGCGAAACTTTTTAAAAGCGATAGGGGGTTGACCAGAGTTAAACCTGGGTAACCCGCGTCTTGAAGTCGTTTGTCGGTTTCTTCGGTATAGTTTTCTAGGGGAAGCAAGTGCCCCTGGGGGAACAGGGCGCGAATATCCGCTTCGAGGGACGATTCGGCAAGCTCGCGCAAAACTCGGTCACGGTCTTGGCTAAAGCGTTGACCAAGGGTTTCGAGGTAATCCCGCAGGGGGTCGTTCTTGGGTTTCCAAACTTCGGGAACAAAGTCGGGCTCTTGGCGCAAAATGCGAATTAAAGTCAGCGTTAAATACCCCGAACAGGGACCGCGCAATAAGGTGCGCAGGCGGTCCAAGAGTTTTTCCATTTTGCGGAGATTTTCTTGAGCCTTTTCAGCATTAAGACGTTCTAAAAGGATGAAAAGCCCCCGTTCCATTTGAGGGGTAATTTCGAAATCTCCGAGCAGATAATACAGGTCGAGCAGGTCGGGCAAGAGGTTGTCGCCGTCGACAGGAATAAAGTGGGGCTGTTGTTGGCCTAGAAAGGCTAAGTCATAACCGAACTTTTTAAAGAAGGGCTGAAACGAGTGGGTGACTAAATTCTTGAGCTTTTCGAGGTCAAGAATATCTTGAGCCGCCGCAGAGGTGTCCTGGCGTCGAATATCACTTTCGAGGTTGGCAAACTCTTGATTGACCGAGGGCACCAAACTGCTGGACTTGCCGGCAAAGCGCTCTTTCAAACTGTCATAGCTGAGGGCTAGCCGTCGTTCGGCAATGTCGCCAGCCAGTGAAGACTCAACCAAGTACTGCCGAGACAAGGCTTCGAGGCGTTTGTCGGGGTTAGCTAAAGTTTTGCTAAATAAGTCATACAGCGGCTTACTCAATTGATAAAACTGAAGCCAACTCTGTGCCAGGCCTGGTTGGAGCATACCGGTGGTCTTATTCCAAACAGGGGGTTTAACCGACAGCACGGTCTCGTGCAAATCGCGTAAAACCCTCCTCAGCCTGAGCGCTTCGGGGTCGCCAGAGAAGAGCTGAAAAAAGAAATCACTGAGACCTTCGAAAAAGCCAGGCATGACCACACTCTAGCCGGTGAACTGGCCTTTGACAAGGACAAAAGAGGGGCGGCATACTGGGGCCATGACAGCTCCCCCCTCCTCAAAAAAACTCCACGTTGTCCTCTTATATGGGGGCCCAGGCGGCGAACACGATGTTTCGCGTCTTTCGGCCGCCTCAATTTTTCGGCATTTGGACCGTTCCCGCTATGAGGTGACCCCGGTCGGGGTCGATCGGTCGGGGGTTTGGTACCGTCAAGGACCCTGGTCGGCTCAAATTCCCGCGGGGGATGCCCTCCCCGTGGAAACCCGCGCCGGTACCCGCCTTGCCGCAGTGCCCGGGCAGGGGCTTTTGGGTGAAAGTGCTCCTGGGCTATGGCAAAGCTTTCCGGTGGATGTCGTTTTTAACATTGTCCATGGAATTCAAGGCGAGGATGGTCGCCTACAAGGGTTGTTAGAAACGGCAGGCTTGCCGGCGACGGGCGCTCGCGTGACCGGTAGTGCCCTAGGGATGGACAAAGTTTTTGCCAAGCAAGTTTGGGAACAACACGGTTTGCCCGTCGTCCCCTACCGCGTCGCCCACCAAAGGTTGGCGCGCAAAGATGCTGGGTACATCAAACGCCTGTTCAACGAAACCGTAGAGCTGTTAGGCTTGCCGCTTTTTGTCAAGCCGGCCAATTCCGGTTCTTCGGTGGGCGTTTCAAAAGCGCATGACTTCGAGAGTTTTGTCCAAGCTCTCGAAGTGGCCTTCGCGGTGGATGAAAAGGTTTTGGTCGAAAAGGCGATGACCGTGCAAGAGGTTGAGGTGGCTGTTCTTGACTGCCCCGAGCCGACGGCGTTTGGTCCCGGAGAAATCGAGCCCACCCATGAATTTTACGACTACGACGCCAAGTACCTCGACCCCCAAGGCGCTCGGTTGCTCATTCCTGCGCATGTTTCACCGACGCTAGCCGAAACCTTGTTAGCGACCGCCGTAGCGGCCTATCGAGCCCTCGATGTTCAGGGCTTCTCTCGGGTGGATTTTTTTGTCGACAAGGTTACCGGACGCGTTTACCTGAACGAAATTAATACCTTGCCGGGGTTTACCACGATTTCGATGTTCCCCCGTATGGCGATGAGTCAAGGTCTTAGTTACGGTGAGGTTCTTGATTGGATTATTCATGAAGCTATGAACCGAGAGGTTCATTCTGTGGGCAAGTCGTAAGGTTGGGGAGGGACTGGCAGGTCCAAGCGAGCCCAGCCGACACTGTTTTTTAGCAATCCAGCACTGTTTTGCGCTAAGAGTGCTTTGCTTGTCTTCAGGGGATAAACCGTGACGTTCATCCAAGACGGGAGTTGCAAAGGCCCATAGTGGTAGTGTTCGGCCCCCGGCCACGGGCTTTTGACAGCCTTTTGGGCTATCGTCAAAAGCCGGTTTTTGCCGGGAGTGCCTTCCCAAAACGGTATCGTTCTGACCTTCCAAGCCCGGCTGACAGCGGTGCCCGCATCGGGCGTCCAGACCCAATCCGCCAAGGGTAACCCGTTAGGTTCGGACCAAGCCAGGGTAAAGCTTCCATTGCCCAGGGTGGCCGTAAAATAGGACGCTTTGGCCGTGCGGGCGTCTTCGGTCAGCCGACTCCACACTGACGAAAACGGCTCACCCTGCAGTTGGGTTTTGTACAAAAGTTCCGCACCTGCCATAAGCAGGCCAGCTTCAGGGTAACCCCCTTGCTGTGCCCAAAGCCCAGCGAGTTGGCGCGGCTCGTCAATTAAGGCTTGCCAACTGACCGGGGGAACTTCGGTCGACCCACTAGGAGCTTTGGTATCCCACGACCAAACCCACACTGTTCTGGCTAACGCAGACCACAAATACAGGCGACCGTTCCCGGCTACGATATGCACATCTTGCGGCAATTCGTGCCCGCTCAGGGTGGTAAAGCGAGACCATAGGGCGGTACCTTCAAGCGAAAAAGCACCGACCCAACCGGGGCCGCAGGCAAAATAGCCTTTTTCATCGGGGAAGGGGACAAGGCTAGTCATCCTGCCCGGAGCCTCGGGAGCGGGAAGGGGGTTCCAGAATTCGTGGCGGCGTGTCCATGGGAGAGCTTGCAGACTGTCACAGGCCCAAGGTTGACCAGCCGGGGATGCGGTAAAGTTCGAAGGAAAAAAAGGTAAAGGTTCCGCTTCATGCCAGGTCCGGTTCCAATTCTTTTTAATAAACAGGCGCCGCCCAGAGGTGGCGGCAAAGCCGTTGATAGTCACACTCAGCGAATCGGGGCTAAGAGGGGGGATGTCGCTCCAAAAGACAGTGCCTTCGCGTGGATACAAGAGCCCTAACTTGGTCGCCGTGAAAAACGCCACTCCTTGACCGACGGGAACGGCATTGGGGGTTCCCGTCAACATGGCCGGGTCACGATTTTGCAAATCAGGCGTAGGGAGCCAGACCAAGCTTTCAGGACTAAACGAAAGGTCGGCCTTGAGGATCAACCAGCCCCCGGTCAGGGAAACGACTGTCAGTCCTTGGGCGGGAACAACCGCCAGGGGAACCGCCTGTTCATCGGTGCGTAAGGTCCAAAAGCTCTGCTTGTCCAAATTGAGCTGACGCTCTTGAAGCGGCGCTGTTTGCGGCCCCGCTTCTGGTCGACCAGAGCTCGCCGGTGAAGGCTCGGCCGAAACGATTGAAGCGGTCAAACAAAACAAGACAGTCCCTAAGACCGTTACCACAAACGTTGGTCGCTTCATGACCAGCCCCTCTGGGCTAAGGCCGCCAGGGCAACCGTCTCTTCATCGTAAGGGGTACTGCCTTCGGGGCCTACTAAGGTTTGTTCGTGCCCTTTACCTAACAGCAGAACCGTATCGCCGGGACGGGCCAAAGCCAGGGCAAAAGCGACGGCTTCGGCTCGTCGTGGGATCTTCCAGTAACCGTGTCCTAGGCTTTTCTGGGTGATACCGCCTTCGATATCGGCTAGAATCTGCTCTGACGGTTCGCCTCGGGGGTCTTCGTCGGTTAAGACGACAAAATCGGCCCACTGATCGGCCAAAGCTCCCTGCTGGGGCCGTTTAACTCGATCACGTTCACCCCCTGACCCAAAGACGGTAATCAGACGGCCCCGACAGGAGGCTCGTGCGCTGGGGAGGAGCTTTTCAAAGGCTCCCGGCGTATGGGCGTAGTCGATTAAAAGCGTAAAGGGTTGGCCTCGGTCTACGAGACGCATACGGCCTTTGACTGCTGTGAGGCGGGGAATATAGCTTGCCCAGTCAAGGGGCGTCAGGTCCAAGCCTTCTTGTCGCTTGACGGTACCCCAGACGGCTAAGAGGGCGGCTAAGAGGTTTTCGGCATTGAAACGGCCCGGAAACGGGGCCTGCACGGGAAGGGTTTGGCCCCGCCAAGTTAACAGAAGCTCTAAAGCGGCAGGGGTTTCACCAAGCAGTTGTGCTGACAATTCCACGTCAGTGCGCCCCTGCGAAGGGGCTAGAGAATAGAGGTAGACCTGGCGGCCAGCGCCAGCGCGAACAAATAAGTCATGGTGGGGGTCATCGGCATTAACCACGCCAAAAGCTGTTGGCGACCCCCGCTGGGGCAGGGCTTCGAACAGCCGCGATTTATCACGACGGTAGTTTTCGACAGTTCCGTGAAACTCAAGGTGTTCGGAGGTCACGTTAGTGAAAACGGCACATTCGTAGCGAACATCGGCCAGGCGCGAGGTCTTGGGGGAGAGTCCGTGTGACGTCGACTCTAAAACGGCGTAACGTTTGCCGTTTTCAAGCATTTGTCTTAACAGTTGGTGAATTTGAGGTGCCTCGGGGGTGGATTGCCGTAAAGAGTTGTGTTCCACGTCGTCGGCAACCTTCCACTGCACGGTCGAAAAAAAGCCGCTGGGACGGCCCGAGAGCTCCAAAAGCTGGTGGATGTACGAAACTGTTGAGCTTTTTCCGTCGGTGCCGGTGACTCCAATCACGGGAATTTGACGGGAAGGTGAACCATAAAAAGCATCGCTCAGGGGGCTCATGGCGGCGCGGGTGTCAGCGACGATAAGGTAGGCGGTATCGGGGTAGGGCGTTTCGGGCAAGCGGGTGACGACAACCGCTCGACAGCCGCGTGCATGAACGTCTGGTAAAAACCGCTCACCTTCTGTGTGAGTTCCTGGCAGGGCAAAGAATAAGGTGCCAGGCTCTGCCGCTCGGCTATCGAAGATGAACGACTTCAGCCAAGGCTCGGGACCAGAAGCGGCATGGTAGCGCAGAATTGGTGGCAGGCTCGCCAACTGGGATAACGTCAAAAGGGCCATAGCGGCATGGTAGCTTTGTGCGAAAACCCCGTCAATCCTGGCGTAGCTAATGGGGGAACTTCGCGTTTGAGGCGGTTCTCGGTATTTTAGAAGGACAAAAGGAGAATGAGATGGAACTACTTCAACCCATCGTTAAACGACGGGCCGCCCGCGCCTTTAGTGGCCAAGCGGTACCTCGCGAGATTTTAGACAAGTTGGCGAAGGCGGCAGTGCTGGCTCCCTCTTGCGCCAACGCTCAGCCGTGGCGGTTTGTTACCGCTACTGGTTCCGCCTTAGAGGAACTAAAAAAGGCTCTTTCGGACGGCAACTATTGGGGAAAAAAGGCCGGGGCGATTACGGCCGTTGTGACACACCAGGACTGGGATGCCCGTCTTGATCATAGCCGTGATTACGCCTTTTTTGACACGGGGATGGCGGCTATGAACTATCAGCTTCAAGCGATTCACGAGGGGCTTTTGGCCCACGTGATTGCCGGCTTTGACGTTGTTAAGGCCAAAGCCGCATTGGGAATTCCCGAAAACGCTGTTCTTTTGGCTTTGATCTTATTGGGCTACGAAGGGTCGGCCGAGCACTTAAACGAGCGCCATAAGGCTTCGGAAACGGCTGAACGCTCGCGAAAACCACTGGAGGAAGTGTTTGCGTACGATGCTTGGAAGGCCGAGCTTTTGCCTAAGGCAAAGGAATAAAGTCTTTACATAGAAATAACTTATTGTGATTGCCGTCGGAGCTGTAATGTTCCGCGGCGCTTTTAAGACTCCCTACAATTTTTGATTTTTCAGGTTTGACAATACAAACGGCGTAGCAATCTGTCTCAGAATTAATTCTGACTTTTAAAACAGTATTAGTTCTTATTCTCGGTTTAACCGGCCTATGAGAAACTGACAATGATTTCTGCGAAGAGGAATCAAGTCCTGTTAGGACTAAAGATTTTAAAGGAGTTCTTATGAAGAAAATCGCACTTCTTGTTTCTGCCGCGATGCTTCTGACAACAGCTGCCTTTGCTGACGATGGCGGAAAAGCCTCTCTGCAATGGTCGTTGTGGGGTCGCACAGTGTGGGCCCCTATTATGAGCAATAGTGTTGGTGACCCAACAACCACGATGGGTGTTGGTTGGGGCAACGCTACACGAAATACGCTCTTTGTTAAAGGCGATGCTGGGAATATTGGGTTCGACTTGACCCTGGGCTATGACAATGGTTCATTGGCTCAATCTTGGAACGACGGACCCATTGATGTTTGGGCTAAGCCTTTTGATGGTTTAAAAATTTCTACCGGCTACCTAGAAGACTACACTCTGCGCGGTGAAGCCGACTACGGCGACTGGGACTGGATCCGAACCATTGGCGTTGGCGACGATGCCATTTTCCAAGGGGTTGGAACTGTCGAGGGCGGCGCAGCCGGCCCGATTTCGACGGAAGTATCCTATGCTGTTGGGCCACTCTATGTATACTATGATCAAGCTTATACCGAAAATAGTGCAAACTCACTTAGTCCTACTACAACTGCCTTCTACGATTACTTAGAGGCCTTTAAGAATGCGAGCTATGGTCTGGGATATACAATTCCAGGTGTAGGTCAAATTCGAATCCAGAACGTAGGTTATGACCGAGCTAGTTGGGACTGGGCTGGATATGCGACAAACGGACGTTCTGCACCTTATGGTTTCGGTATGTTCCAGGCAGCCTTTAAGCTCACCGGTATAAAAGACCTTTATGTCGATATTGGTTATTGGGTACCAACTGCTTTCTTGGACAATGCTAATGGTGCTCTTGCAGGTGGCTTTGATTGGCGTATTCCTTTGTTTGCCACATATCAAATGGGCAAGTTGAAGGTTAGCTTCAATGCGGATCTGATGTCGGTAAATAAAGGTGCATGGTATTATGGTAACGCCATGACAAGTTCTGGTTTGACTAATGACGGTTCTAGCCAGATTGGTTGGTTGGCAGGTATTGGCCTCGATTACGCCTTGGGTGGTGGGTTAGGTTTAACTGGCGACTTTAAGATGGATAACCGGTTTGACAGCCTGAATACTTCATTAGGCGCTGGCAACGTTAACGCTCAGGCGACCGCGATGATTGGTATTACTAAGAGTCTGGCAAGTGGTGATATTGGCATGGGTTTCGAGTGGCTTAACGGTGGACCCTTTGCTATGGGCAATAGCAGTGCTTCGACGCAAAATAGCACCAATCCCCAGAATAACTGGGCTATCCCCGTTCGTATCGACTACTGGTTCTAAGGCTACTTTAAGCCCTCGATCAGTTTGATCGTTAGCCCTGCCCGCAATGGCAGGGCTTTTTTTGCCCTCGAGATGCAATGGTCGAGATTTAATCACAATGTCAACAAGATTGTGATTAAATCTTTTCGGGTTTGAGCTTAAATCTCGTCGTGTTATAGATTACATCATCGCGAGATATAAGCACGATCTGGTCGCGTTGTAGACTCAATTTTGTTTGCACCGTAAGCTTAAAAGGACCTCAGTCACCCGCACGATAAGTTTTTTAAGACCTGGTTTTCAGATTCGAAGCACCTTACAGAGTTGCTCCAGGTGGTTTTGCCACCGGCGTTATTTGAAAAATTAGCCTAGGCTACCCTAACCGTTCATGACGGCACTTTCATCGATGAAGAGCACAAAGAGCATTTTTCAGATTTAGCCGCTACATGGTGAAACTCACCCCCATTGTGCCGATTCTGTTTTACCATGGGGAGGCCCTCAAACAGACAGAACGCTTCGAAGAAATGTTCCCCGATGATTTACCCGAGGTGGTGAGTTCCTATGTTCCGCCGTTTCGGTGTGAAGTCTTGAACCTAACTGCCTCCGAGATTTCTGACTTGTCGGTATCACTTCAGACGCAAGCCGCGCTTTGGGCTATGAAATATTCGCGGACTGAGTTTAGTTTAGCCTTAGAGGCTCTAGAGCGCTTGGTCAAAACGCTAGGGCACAATTTCTTACAAAGTGCTGACTTTAAATCGATCGAGGTGTATCTTTTTTCTAGCTCGACGCTGAGTAGGGCCGAGTTGATCGACCTGATAAATCAACGAATAACTGATTCGTTTTTAGGGGAGGAGATTATGACGACAGCACAGGCACTTATTAAAGAAGGGAAAGCACAAGGTGAGGCTATAGCGGAAGCTAAATGGGTGGCCCGTGTTCACGAGGAAAAACGGTTCATGGCGAAGAAGCTTCTAGAGTTGGGGTTGAGTGTAGAGCAAATTGTGCAAACGACGGGGCTCGAAAGCGAAGAGGTTGAAACCCTTAAAGCCAAAAAATGATTGCCTGCGAGGCCGGCTTGCAAAGCTTTTTGAAGTGATCACCGTACTTTCGGAGTTCTTCTAAGGGATTGCCCCCAAGGAGAGCCCATGGACCTCAGTCACCCGCACGATAAGTTCTTTAAGACTTGGTTTTCAGATTCGAAGCACCTTACAGAATTGCTCCAGGTGGTTTTGCCGCCAGCTTTAATTAATCGCTTAGACTGGGCTACCCTAACCGTTCACGACGGTACCTTCATCGACGAAGAGCACAAAGAACATTTTTCAGATTTAGCCGCTACGGTTGACCTTTTGGGCGAAAGCTCAAACCAGCCCCTTAGGTTGTACTTCTTGGTTGAGCACAAATCGTATCAAGATCATGGCGCCCTCTTACAGATTTTGCGCTACATGGTGAATACCTGGAGCCGTGATTGGCGTCAAGATACCAAGGTAAAGCTCACCCCCATTGTCCCGGTTCTGTTTTACCATGGGGAAGCGCTCAAACAGACAGAACGCTTCGAAGAAATGTTCCCCGATGATTTACCCGAGGTGGTGAGTTCCTATGTTCCGTCGTTTAGGTGCGAGGTCTTGAACCTAACTGCCGCCGAGATTTCTGACTTGTCTGTATCACTTCAAACGCAAGCCGCACTTTGGGCTATGAAATACTCACGGACTGAGTTCAGCTTAGCCTTAGAGGCTCTAGAGCGCTTAGTCAAAATGCTAGGGCACAATTTCTTACAAAGTGCTGACTTTAAATCGATCCAGGTGTATCTTTTTTCTAGCTCGACGCTCAATCCGCACGAGCTCATAGACCTGATCAATCAACGAATTACCGATTCGTTTTTAGGGGAGGAGATTATGACGACAGCACAGATGCTAATTAAGGAAGGCGAGGCTAGGGGTGAGGCTCGTGGGGAAGCTAGAGGCGAGGCAATAGGAGAAGCCAGAGGAGAAGCCAGAGGTAGAGTCGAGGGTGAAGCCAAAGCGGAAGCTAAATGGGTGGCCCGTGTTCAAGAGGAAAAACGGTTCATGGCCAAAAAGCTTCTAGGGTTGGGGTTGAGTGTCGATCAAATTGTGCAAACAACGGGACTCGGCAAGCCTGAAGTCGAGAGTCTGAAAGTCTGAGGATCTGCTCTGCGAGGCCGGTTGGCAAAAATTCTTGAAGTGAGTCCCGTTCCTCCCTCGTTCTCCTAAGGGATTGCCCCCAAGGAGAGACCATGGACCTCAGTCACCCGCATGATAAGTTCTTTAAGACCTGGTTTTCAGATTCGAAGCACCTTACAGAGTTGCTCCAGGTGGTTTTGCCTCCGGCGTTATTTGAAAAATTAGCCTGGGCTACCTTAGCTGTTCACGACGGTACCTTCATCGATGAAGAGCACAAAGAGCATTTTTCAGATTTAGCCGCTACGGTTGACCTTTTGGGCGAAAGCTCAGACCAGTCCCTTAGGTTGTACTTCTTGGTTGAGCACAAATCCTATCAAGACCATGGTGCCCTTTTGCAGATTTTGCGCTACATGGTGAATACCTGGAGCCGGGACTGGCGTCAAGATTCCAAGGGTAAACTCACCCCCATTGTCCCAATTCTGTTTTACCATGGGGAGGCCCTCAAACAGACAGACCACTTCGAAGAAATGTTCCCCGATGATTTACCCGAGGTGGTACGTTCCTATTTGCCATCGTTTCGGTGCGAGGTTTTGAACCTAACTGCCTCCGAGATTTCTGACTTGTCGGTATCACTCCAGACGCAAGCCGCGCTTTGGGCTATGAAATACTCACGGACCGAGTTCAGCTTAGCGCTAGAGGCTCTGGAGCGTTTGGTCAAAACGCTAGGGCAAAGTTTTCTACAAAGTGCTGACTTTAAATCGATCGAGGTGTATCTTTTTTCTAGCTCGACGCTGAGAATGGACGAGTTGCTCGACCTGATAAATCAACGGCTAACCGATTCGCTTTTGGGGGAGGAGATTATGACGACAGCTCAGATGCTAATTAAGGAAGGCGAGGCTAGGGGTAAAGCACAAGGTGAGGCAATAGGAGAAGCCAGAGCAGAAGCTAAATGGGTGGCCCGTGTTCAAGAGGAAAAATGGTTCATGGCCAAGAAGCTTCTAGAGTTGGGGTTGAGTGTAGAGCAAATTGTGCAAACGACGGGGCTCGACAAGTCTGAAGTCGAGAGCCTTAAAGGTTGATTGACTGCGAAGCAGTTTCGCAAAGCTGATTTGGTATCAGGTTGCGCCATGCTTGCAAAGTGTTAAATTGTTGCTTACAATGTTAATGATCGAAATACTCTGCCGGTACTAAGTAAGAGGAAAAAAGTGAAAAGATCTGCGGCGTTGATTTCCCTCGTTATAGGAATTGTTTTTCTTTTTATGTCAGGATGCGCGAACCCAACACAAAATTCGGGAAGTTCGGCGACTACTACCGCTACGACTACCACCACCACAGCGTCGTTAAATGCGGGAACGCTTGTGAAAGTTCCTGGAGGGACTTTCACTTTACAAGCCGGCGGTCCCAATATGACCGTGAGTACTTTTTTGATGAGTCCGAATCTCATAACCCGGGCGCAATTTTTGAACGTAATGGGATCTGACCCAAGTGTTACAAAATTTTCAAGTGGAACTAGTGACCCGGTACAGAACGTCAATTGGTATATGGCGATAGCCTTTTGTAACAAGTTGAGCCTTCTAGAGGGACTAACGCCTGCCTATTCCGTTGCCACAGTTTCTTGACAATTCGGCTTGGGATGAGGCGACCCTGAATCCCAATGCTAATGGGTACCGACTACCGACAGAGATGCAGTACATGTGGGCCGCAATGGGTGGACTCTCGGATGCTCTGAAAGGTGACCTTTCGTCGGGAATTAACATCCTAGGGTACAACAAAGGCTACGCAGGAAGTCTCGAACCCAATGGAGGACAGGCGAATATAGGAAATTATGCTTGGTATGCATCTAATAGCGCTAACTCGACACACCCTGTTGCGACGAAGCTAGGTAACGAGCTAGGGATCTACGACCTAACGGGAAACGTCTATGAGTGGTGCTGGGACCTTTATGGCCAATATCCTTCCTCGTCGATGACTGACTATCTGGGGCCAAGCACGGGCATAAACCGTGTTTTGCGTAGCGGCAGTTGGTACGACAGCGCGAGCAATTGCTCAGTAGCTTCCCGCTATACCTTCAGCCCCTCTTTGCAAGCCGACGATATTGGCTTTCGTGTCGTGCTGCCCTGATGTGTACTCCTTGAAAATACTTTCAGCAAGGGCAACGTAACTGAACCAGGAGCCCCTTGGGGCTGAGGTTTTTGGCAGTGAAGCTCCCTCCATGGGCTTCGAGTATGCCTTTAACGAGACTTAAACCTAACCCAAAACTCTCGTCGGTCTGGTTTCGTGATCGGTCAACTTGAAAAAAAGGCTGTCCAAGCTGTGACAGTTGAGGCTCGGGTACTCCAGGCCCTTGGTCGGCTACTTCAATAACAAAAACGCCTTCGTCGCAGGACGGCGGCGTAAAAAGTGTTACGACGACCTCGGCAGTTTCCCTGATTTTATGCTTAAGCGTGTTGTCTAAAAGATTGTTAAAAACCTGTTCCCAGCGAGCCGTGTCAATCATGGCGTTCACATTCCTTCCCTCAAGATGAATTTCAAGGTTGAGCAGGGGGCGGGTCATCCACGGTGCCATCATCGCTTGAAACCAGGGCTGAAGGGTTACCAGCTCTCGTCGCAGAGCCCCCGGCTGAGCGAGACGGCGTTGATCTAAAACGGAACCTGTAAGGCGGTCGAGAAGGCGAATCTCTTCAATAAGCGTGTGCCTTTGCGGTGACTCGGGAAGCAGTTCACACGTGAGCCTCATCCGTGTTAATGGGGAACGAAGATCATGACTGACGGCGGTAAGGAGTTCTTGGCTGGCTTGAAAATCCTTTTCGATTTGGTCGGCCATTTGATCTAAGGTACGACCAAGAATTGCCAACTCGTCTTTGCCCGCTGGCGCCACTCGGGGCTTCCAGTCATGGGCCCCCCACTGCAGGGCTGTTTGGCACATGAATTTCAAGGGACGTAAGATGAGTCTGACCAAAATGAAACTTGCCAGCAACGCTAAGATAAGCGAAAGGGCGGCGATACCCGCTAGCCAGGGGGAAAGGTGATGATCGGCGTGAAATTCCGAAAAGGAATAATGATAGGGACCTTGAACTACGGTCAAAGTGGCTTCACCAGAATCTTTCCACCAATACAGACCGAAGGGGATTGCGAACACCTGACCAGTGGGGTGCGCTTGGGCTTGCGCCAAAAAGCGCGAAGGTGAGCTCCAGGCGAGGTTGGGGCCCCACAGAGCGATATGCAGTCCCGTTTCTTTGACAAGTTTTAGCGCCGTAGCCAGTTGGGGTGGGTCTCCAATACTTTGGGCCAAAAAGCGAACATAGGTTTCTAGATGGGCCTGAGAAATTTCGTAATTTGGTTGAGTGGTCGAAATCTCCCGCATGAGGAGCGCCCCCATGGCAAGGACAAAAAAAGCGACGCCATAAGCCAAAAAAAGCTTAAAGTACACCGAGTGAGGGTGAAGTTTCATGATTGTTTACCGGTAAAAACATAGCCAAAGCCGTGTAGTGACTTTAAAAGTCGGGGCGCTTTGCCCTCGTCGCCGATTTTGGCGCGTAGGCGGCTGACCAAAATGTCTACCGACCGGCTCGAATACGAATCTAGCCCCTGGAGGGCATACACAATTTCTTCCCGTGAAAACTTTTTTCCTGGCTCTAGGGCAAAGAGCCGCAATAGATCAAACTCTTTGGAGGTAAGACCAACGGGCCTTCCGTTCACGTAGGCTTCTCGGTCGGTAAGGCTTACGCGAAGCGCTCCGAAAGTTGCCTCCTGGGGCGGGAGCGTAAGCTGAGTTCGTCGCAAAATACTTTGAATGCGCATGACAAGTTCCTTTGGCTCAAAGGGCTTGGCCATATAGTCGTCGGCACCGTCTTCTAAGCCCGCCACGCGATCAGCTACGTCTCCCCTTGCCGAGAGCATCAGAATGGGGGTGCTATTGTCACGGCGAATATCCCGGCAGAGTGACAGCCCGTCCTGGCCAGGAAGCATCACATCTAAAACTATTAGGTCCGGACGTTGACTTTTCAAAATGGCCAACCCTTCCTGTGGCGTGGCGGCAGTAAGCGTTTCGAACTGAAAACGGTTAAGAAACAACTCCAAGAGTTCTAACAGCTTACGGTCATCGTCAATGATAAGAATACGCGACATCACAGCTCTAGAATACAACACCGAAACAACTTGTTACAAATTTTAAGAAAGAGAATAAGAATGCACCGTGCTTTTTTGTCTATTTTATCAAGGTAATGAAAAAACTTCTGGGACTGGTAGTCCTTATCACAAGCTTGGCGGTCGGGGTTTCTGCCGAGACCAAGCCCTCGTTGGTTACCGTGCATCCTTTTGCTGCTAACCCGGTAGTTAGTACCGTTCACCTTGGCCTTGGCTGGGCTACCATTGCCTCGGCACTAGCTACCGGGGTTCTGGGGCCTGAACGAGCGGGGCTTCAGGTCCATCAGACTCTGGGCTATATCACGGCCGGACTCGCGGCGGCCACGATGGTTGCGGGGATTTGGGCTCACTGGGGTGACGTGGGCTTGTCGTATAGCTGGGATAATCCTGATAACATTCATGCTTTTTTAGGGGCAGCGGGGGGCACGATGATGATGATCGCGCCTTTTGTCGCTCCCAACACTTTGCATAAAACCTTAGGCGAGGCCGGAGGTTTCCTCATGGGTGTGGCCGTAGTGTGGAAATTGGTTTTCTGATAAAAAGATATCAAGTTCAAGGAGTGAACATGGGTAAGAAATTCGCGTTAGTTCTGACGGTCTTTTGGCTGGCCGTGGTGGGACTGTGGGCCCAAACCCCCACAGTGGCCGTGGTGTTTGACGGTGCAACTGCAACCAATCGCGACGCTTTTAAGTTTATGCAAGAGCAATTGGGTAAAGACCAAGCAGACTTTCGCTTAGTTCCTGTAGACTTGTCTACCCAGACAGCCAATGGTCCTTACCGTGCCGTATTTGTCCTAAACAGCGGGGTTACCAGCGGTATCGATAGCACGTTGGGGACTTGGTTAGAAGCCTGGCCCGATAAAGCGCACACCTTGCTGATCACTTTGATCAAGGGGTCAAACTCCCTTGAGGTGACCACAATGCCGGCCTCGCCCGCGACTTTGGGGGTAGATGCTGTAGCCTCGGCAACCACCTGGACGGGCGCTGGTCTCGCGGCTTTGTTTGGCGGACAACCTTCTGTCAATTTCAAAATGCACGAAAAATGGGTGCGTTATGCGGTGAACTGGGTGAAACAACACCCCTAGGAGTTACAATGTTAGCCCTTTTTCTTCTCTATTTGGTGATACCTGGGGCTCAGGTTTTGTATTTTGCGGCCCACCAGCCCTTGCTCAGCGTCCCCGTTGTTCTCGATTTTTCGGCAGCGATTTTAAGCTACCATTGGATTTTGGCGAACATCCTTACTGCTTCGAAGTTGCCCTTGCTTCAACGGCACTTCCCTTACGACGCGCGGATACGCTTTCACATTGTCGCCACTTTGGGGTTGGTGGTGGCGTTGACGTACCATGCCTTGTTCAAAATTCTCGGCGGAAAATCAATCGACTTGATTACGTGGACCCTGCTGGGGGTGATCTTGCTGTTTTTGCTCACTTCGGTGGTCTGGATTCCGGTTCCCGGCTTTGCCTCGGCGCGGCGGTGGTTTAGGTCAATAAAAATCCCTGGGATTACGCATGCCTACGATGGCGGCAAGCAGTGGCATCGCTTTCTTGTGCTGTTTTTGACAGCTCTTGTTGGTCTGCATGTCGCGGAATCTTCCTTTATTCAAGACCCAGCACAAAACGGGGCACTTGTACCTCTCTTGGCTGCGGTTTTTTACTTTTTAGCCGCGTTTGCTTCGCTAGTGTTGATACGGTTTGGGGCTTTTCGAGTGACCGCTACCTTGGTGGGCGTTGAAGAACAACAGGGTATCCTCAACCTCAAGTTGGCGACAAAGCGACCCCTCAAGTATCACAGCGGTCAGTTTTGTTTCGTTCAAGCCAAAGTAGGCGGACGTAAAGAAGAACATCCTTTTTCATTTTTAAGTGTGCCGGGCGACTCCCATACTAGTTTTGCCGTTCGTATGGTGGGCGATTTTACACAAGGTCTTTCGAAACTGCCTCCCGGAACACGTCTGCGCTTACGGGGTGGGTTTGGGGGGTTCCATCCCCGTCGCAAAGACCGAGCTTTGTGCCTTATTGGCGGTGGTATCGGTAGCGTTCCCTTTGTCAGCGTCGCCAAAGATTTGGCCCGACAAAACGATCCTCGACCGCTTATCCTTGTCCTATCTGTTCGTAGCGAAAAAGAGATCCCCGATTTAGAAGAGCTGAAGCGTCTTGAAGCCGGACGGCCGCACTTTAAGCTCAAAATTCTCGTTACTTCACAAACTCCTGTGCGGCTTTCTCGTGAGTATTTAGCTGAGTAAGTCCCGGAACTTGAAAAATACACCTTTGCGATTTGTGCGTCGCCAGGCGTCCAAAGGGTGGTTTTGACCTCCCTCAAAGAGCTAGGGGTCAAACCCGCTCACATCCGTACTGAAAGTTTTGATTTTGCTCCTGGCTTAGGCTGATTGATGAAGGTTGATAAATGAATTCTACGCTGAGCTCAACGAAACGGACCCTCATTTTGCTCAATACCTTGATTTTGACTCTGATGGCGAATATCGACGCTTCAATTGTCAACATTGCTCTCCCCAACATTTCTAAGAGCTTTCATGCGGGCATCAACGATGTTCAATGGGTGGTAAGTTCCTACCTGATTACGATCTCGGCCGTAATCCTTGTGTGGGGACGTTTGGCTGATCTGCATGGACGTAAACGCTTTTTTGCGGCTGGGTTGGGAATTTTTACGCTAGGCTCGCTGATGTGTGGCATGGCCGACAATCTACCCTTTCTTGTAGCGGCCCGCGTAGTTCAGGCCGTGGGGGCCTCGATGGGAATGGCGCTGGTACAAGCCATCGTAACCTCGATTTACCCCCCCGAAGAACGCGGAAAGGCCTTGGGCTACATCGGTTCAACGGTGGCAATCGGAAGTCTTCTCGGCCCTGGCTTGGGGGGTCTCCTTGTGCACTTCTTTAGCTGGCCAGCCATCTTTTTTGTCAACGTCCCCATCGGCATAGCCGGGGTAATCCTGACCTTGGCTGTTATGCCAGAAACACCAGCGCAAAGCGGTGACTTTGACTGGCCTGGCTCATTGCTTTTTATTGTTCTCGTGGTGCTGTTTTTTTCGTGGTTGCTGTTATGGCAAGAAGGCTTAGCTCCTGTCTGGTTGATGCTTGCCGCACCGGTTTTGTCGGTGGCTTTGTTAGCTGTCTTTCTTGTCGTCGAGCGAAAACGCAAGCATCCTCTCATCGACGAAACTCTGTTTGCCTCAAGGACCTTTTCTTTGGGGGTTACCGCCTCATGGTTTTCGTATGTGGCCATGTTTGGGTATGTCCTTTTTATGCCGTTTTATCTGCAGAACGTTTTAGGTCTTTCGGCCTGGCAAGCGGGGCTTTTGTTGTCGGTGTATCCTTTGGTCTTAGCGGTGGCCGCTCCCCTTTCAGGGAGGTATTCTGATCGGTTCGGTGTTCAACTGTTTACGGTGGGGGGCCTGGCTGTGACGGCGGTGGGCTTAGGCCTTGTGGCGACGTTGGGGCCTGGTTCGCCGTTGGTAGAGGTTGGCCTTTTAATTGGCGTCTTAGGTTTAGGCACGGCGTTATTTCAGTCCCCAAATAATTCGAGTGTTATGGGCGCGGCGCCACGACACCGGTTGGGTATAGCCGGCAGTGTAAACTCTTTCTTTAGAAACTTGGGCATGGTATCAGGGGCCGCGTTTGCTGTCGCGATTTTCTCGGTGACGACGAATACGGGGACCACGGGATTAGCTGGCATTACCGACAAGGGGTTATTCATGTCGGGCTTTCGCGTGGTCCTTTTGGCAATGGGCGGCGCCGCCCTCGCCGGAGCTTTGGTGAGTTTGGTACGCAATAAAAAGCAACTTTCCCGATAGGCAATTCCGTTTTTCCCTTGTAAAGTATGAACGGAAACTTTAAGCGGAAAGGAATTGCCTATGCTTCCCCGTAAACTTCAACTATGGCATGCCCTAATAATTGTGGGGCTTGTCAGCTTAGTCACGCGCCTTTTGTTTTGGGGTCACCCAGGGTCTATTGTGTTTGATGAGGTGTGGTTTGGTCAGTTTGCTTCAGACTACACCAAAGGTTCATTTTACTTTGACGTACACCCGCCGCTAGCCAAACTGTTGTTTTTTTGGGTTGGCAGTTTAGGTGGCCCGATTAACTTTCCTAGCAATGACACCATCGGGGCTCCGTATCATGGCTTGTCCTGGGAATTGATGCGTCTGGTCCCCCAGTTGACGGGTGCTTCCATACCTGTTTTGTTAGCTCTTTTGCTCAAAGAACTAAAATTACCGACGCCGGTCATCCTCCTAGGGGCGCTTCCCGCATGTTTCGACACCGCTTTAGTGGCGGACTCGAGGTTCATTTTGCCAGAATCCTTATTGGTGGCGGCGATTTTGGGCACGGTGGTGCTC
Organism: Spirochaetales bacterium; assembly: GCA_027451945.1. Taxonomy (GTDB): domain Bacteria; phylum Spirochaetota; class Spirochaetia; order JABEVK01; family JABEVK01; genus JABEVK01. The sequence continues at coordinate 97,495 of DAIDHT010000036.1, read as the reverse complement.
TATCTCGTGGCCCGTCGGCGGCAGAGCTGGACACTGTGGTTGGCGGTGGGTTTGCTGGCTGGTCTTACCGTTTCGATCAAGTGGACGGGGTTGGCAGGCCTGGGCATCATCCTGCTGGGGGAGCTTTGGACCTTTCTAAAAGCTCCCTACCGCTGGCTTCGGTTTATTTTACGGTGTGGGATTGTCCTCGTGTTAGCCTTTGCTGTCTATTATTCGGTTTTTCAAATCCATTTTGCGCTGTTGCCTAACGCGGGACCAGGCGATGCGTTTATGACGCCGGCATTTCAGAAATCTTTGATAGGAAGCCAGTACGCAGGGCAGGCGAACTTACCAACCCTGGGCCCGTGGGCAAAATTTTGTGAAATGAATGTTCGAATGTACACCGCGAATGAAACTTTGGTAGCGACGCACCCCTACGCGAGTATGTGGTACACCTGGCCCTTTGATATCCGGCCCATCTACTATTGGGCTAAAAATGATCAACGAATTTATTTTCTGGGCAACCCTGTGGTTTGGTGGGGTTCAACGGCGGCCGTGGCACTTTTGTTTTTACTCCTGTGGACACAGCGGCTTAAGCACCAAACGAAAACAACCTTTTTGCTAGCCGCTTGGGCCATCAACTACCTTCCCTTTATTTTCATAGGAAGGGTCATGTTTCTCTACCATTACCTAACGGCACTGACCTTGGCGCTGAGTATCGGCGTGTGGCTTTTGGCGCAAACTAAACGGCCACTTTTATGGTTGAGTTTAACCGCAGGTGCGTCGTTGGCACTGTTTGTCTGGTTTGCGCCGCTCGTGTACGGTTTACCGCTTTCAAATGCCGGCCTAGCCGCTCGTCAATGGTTCACTTCGTGGCGGTAGGGCTTTGAGTCGGTTCATTTCGTGAATCAAAAGGAATACCGAGAGGATAACAAACGGGGCATCCGAAAAGGGCCCCGATAAAAGCACACCCCACAACCCCAGAATCTTGGGTAAAACAATTAACAGCAGAATCAGCAAAAATTGTCGTCCTAAACCAGTAAGAATAGAAGGCAGGACCTTGTTGGCGGATTGATAGAATTGTGACAAGAGGAACGTGATTCCTGCCCCTGGCAAGAAAATGAGAAATACCCGCAAGGCCAGTGCCCCTAAGTGCAGTAATTCTTGGTCACGGCTGTTAAAAATCCAAATGAGGGATTCAGGAAACAGCTCCATGTAGAGAGTCCACAGGGTTAGCACCAAGGTGGACCAAAAGGCGGTCATTTTGATTACTTGGCGGACACGGTGCGGATTCTGCGCCCCGAGGTTGTAGCCGATCAGGGGCTGAGCCCCTTGGACAAGGCCTAGCACCGGTAGCATGACCAGCAGCATGACGGTATTAACGATACCAATCGCCGCGATTCCTGTGTCCCCTTTCAAAACAGTCATGTTGGTATTGAAAAGAATAAAGATGATGATGGAAATTAGCTGGAGGGCGAAGGGGGTTAGCCCGTTGAAAAAGATTTTAGCGACGAGATCCCACTTCAACGCGAGACTTTTCCACGACATCTTGAGGTGGTTCAGCGGTGTTAAGTAAAACGTACTCGAAATGATTAAGCCGAACATTTGGGCTATCACGGTGGCCCACGCCGAGCCAGCGATGCCCATCTTGAGTGGGCCGACAAAGAGGACGCAGAGAATCGCATTGAGAACAGTTCCTGAAACGGCGATAACCATCGAGGTTTTGACTCGCCCCTGGGCCCGAATGGGCATGCCCACCCCCATGGCAACAGCCTGAAAGATAAAGCCAATTAGAATAACGCTGGTAAAGGTTTTGGCGGGACCCAAGGTGTTGGTAGTTGCACCACAGAGCCTTAGGGCTGCATCGAGGTTGTTCGCAGTCCCCACTGTCAAAAACACAGCAAACGCCAACCCCAACCACGCCGCGCTGCCAATCGTTTGGGCCGCTTCTTCGTACCGCTTTTCGCCGAGCAATAGTGAGGCGATGTTCGACGCCCCGGCTCCGGCCAAAAGTCCGATACCTAAAGACACGATCATCAACGGAAAAGCGAGCGTGACCGCAGCCAAAGCCTCTGTGCCCAGGTATTGCCCAACGACAATACGGTCGACGACGTTGTACAGGGCGTTCACCAGCATCATCGTAATCGAGGGTATCGAAAACTTCAAAAGGAGTTTGCCAATGGGGGCTTCTCCCATTTGGGTAAGGTGCTGCATAATTCTCCTCGCGCCATCAACCTAAGTAGTGGCGCAGGTCAAAGGGCGGTACTCGTGACTATAGAAGGTAAGCAACTTTTGTTCCAAGGGGGACAAGCATAATTTGATTGTCAGAGATGCAGAACAGCCTTACTATTGTTCCTAGTACCTTACAGATGGGTTTTAACAAAAAAAGGAGTGTAGGTTGAAGGTTGGACTTTTTGGATTTGGAAAAACGGGAAGGGCTGTCGCTACAACGATTCTCAACAACAAGGAATACGTTCTTGAATGGGTGGTAAGGAAGTCCAAAATTTTGGACCATCGATCGGCTCCCGAATTTCTCGGCCTCGATTCTTCAGAACCAGGATTGATCTATTCGAAAGAAGAATGGGATGAGATTGCCGGTAATGGCCAACTTGCGGTGGATGCCATTGTCGATTTTTCGTCTCCAGAAAGTATCTACGAATATGGCGAGTATGCCCGTGAACACCAAATTACGATCATTACGGCGATATCGAGCTACGCTCAAAAAGAAATCGCCTATTTGCACGACCTAAGCCGTGATACTCGGGTCTTGTGGTCCCCGAATATCACCGTGGGAATCAATTTTCTTATTATAGCCGCAAAGGTTTTGCAAAAAATTGCTCCTTATGCTGACATCGAAATCGTCGAGGAACATTTTCGGGACAAGCCAGAAGTTTCGGGAACCGCAAAAATCATATCACGTCATTTGGGCTTAGCCGAACAAACCATCAAAACCATCCGAGCCGGTGGAATTATAGGCAGACACGAAATCCTCTTTGGGTTTCCGTTTCAGACCGTGCGACTAAGTCATGATTCCATTTCTCGCGAAGCTTTTGGTAATGGCGCCCTGTTTGCGCTCGACAACGTTCGGTCTCGCCCCTTAGGGTTTTACACCATGGAAGACCTCATGAAGCCGTATTTCGAAGCTTCGTGATTAAAACTTCGGAGGAATGCTCACTGTTGAAACGGTCTAGCTTGTTTTGGCTTATGGTGGGGTTGTTGCACCTCCTGTGTGGGGTGTTATTTTTCTCCCATGGTTATCGGCCCGAGCAAGCAGGGTTGCTCCTTTTGGCCTATTCCTTTGGTTTGAGGCATGCGTTCGATCTTGACCACATAGCGGCTATTGATAATTCTGTTCGTCGTCTTCTTCAGGCCGATAAGCCATCTCAGGGTACGGGGTTTTACTTTTCGTTGGGCCATTCCACCATTGTTTTTGTCCTTTCGGTGGGTTTGGCTTTTGCCTCGGTTTGGGTTCGCCAGGAACTCCCAGTTTGGCAAAGTGCAGGCTCCCTCCTCGGGACAGCGATTTCTTGTCTGTTTCTTATCATTCTGGGGTTTTTTAACCTCGTCTTGCTGTTTGAACTCTTGGGTTGGGTTAAAACCCCGCGAGCAGTTCAACCCCAGGGTCTAATGGGACGTTTGCTCTTTCCCATCCTGCGGAGAGTAGGAAGTGCGGGTCAATTATTTGTCGTTGGGTTATTGTTTGGTCTCGGTTTTGATACAGCCTCTGAAGTGGCGTTGCTCACCTTGTCGGCGAATGTGTCGGTTACGCTCCCGTGGACGGTGGTTCTAAGCTTTCCTTTGGCTTTTGCCAGCGGGATGAGCCTCATGGACACAGCAGATGGGATAGCAATGACAAAAGCCTACGCTTGGTCATCGCGAAATCCTCGTTTACGCAAGATCTATAACATAGCCATTACAGGGGCTTCGGTTCTTATGGCGTTGGCAATTGGTCTTGGCGAAGCTAGGGGTTTGTTCGCTGTGCTTTGGGGCAACTCGGCCGCTTGGGTGGGTTTCGGTGTGCTAGTCCTGGCCGGCGTCGCTGTCCTGACTGGTTTAAAAATCCACCGCGAGAGAAAGGCTTGTTAGGGAGTGGGACGGTTTTTCACCCAAAAGCCTACGCCGGTGCGGTAGTCGAGCGTGAGAATTCCCGTCTTTAAGAATCCGTAACCGATCACCACTTGATAGGGATCTTTGGTGTCGATTTGGTGGCCCTGTGCGTCAACGCTGTGGGGGCTAACTCCGTCTAAATTGACAACCGGGGAGTTAAGCTGTTCGCCAAATACCTTGGCTGACGAGAGGATGACGCGGCGAGAGTGGAATTTCTCGAACGCATTTTCACTGGGAACAAGGGCAAGGGTTTTACGAATTGCCTTGGGGGGGAGTTTGCGAGCAGCCAAACCTTGCAAGGTTAGCACATCGACAGAGCCAGTATCGATGAGCGCGGTATAGGGTTGGTCGGCAATTAGAATCCGGCATAGCGGGCGGTTCCCCACGAGGGTAAAAAAGAATTGATGGGCATTCCGTGTGTCATACCGAGCCAGCGGCAAGGAGGACAATAAAATTGTGTGCTTGGCAAAGTTAAAAACAACAAGGCAATGCCGAAAAGCCTCCCCGCCGATAAGACCCGAAAAGCCGCCGTCGTGAAATACAGGGCTAGTCAAAGAAAGGCCCTGGAGGACCAGGGTGTTTGACCCCTGTTGGAAGGTGCCCTGGGGGGCCGTTGTTGCGACTAAATCGTGCGAGATAACACTAAACGATGAGCCGGTATCCCAGAGCATCCGAGCACGGTGACCATGCCATTGCCCCTGACTAAATGGCAGGCCAGTCCCGAAGTCGAGTTGAAACTCTTGGCTAGGCCCGCTCATGCTAAACTCGAAACCTGCGCAAGAAGGTAGCCAGAGTATAAAAAAAAGGTTAAGAAGGCCGCGAACCAGCCGAAGCAAATTTACACCTCTGATTTTTTGCGAAAGGTCTTATAGCTTAGACCGTACTTTTGCATCCGTAAGCTGGCAACCCGTTTTGTTAGGCCCAAAAGCTTGGCGGCTTCGGTGACATTTCCCTGGGTTTTGCGCAAGGCTTCTAACAGCGATTGATATTCTACCGCTTCCACTTTCGCTTCTAACTTTCCACCGATTTCAAGACCGTCTTCGCTGGGGGCATTGAGCGAAGGGGGCAGGTGATTCGTCTGAATATACTCTGAATCGGTCAGGATGACAGCTCGTTGAAGCACGTTTTCGAGCTCGCGCACGTTGCCGGGCCAATGGTACCGAAGTAAAAGACGTTGGGCTCCCGTAGTGATGCCCCGCACGACCTTTCCTGCCTCTTGAGCAAAGCGTAAAACAAAGTAATCAGCCAGAGTTATGATGTCGGCCCCCCGATCCCGCAAGGGAGGGATGAGAAGAGGAAAAACGGCCAAGCGGTAAAATAGGTCTTCACGAAAGGTTCCTTCTTGGACCATTTTCTGAAGATCTTTGTTGGTTGCCGCGAGAATCCTCAGATCCACTTTATAGGTTTTGTTACCTCCGACGCGTTCAAAGCTCCGTTCTTGCAACACGCGAAGGAGTTTGGCCTGCAAGCTCAGCGAAAGTTCACCCACTTCATCAAGGAAGATGGAACCTCCATCTGCCTCTTCAAAGCGACCTTTGCGGGTTTCATGGGCTCCAGTATAGGCTCCCTTTTCATGGCCAAAAAGCTCGCTGTCCACGAGCGACTCGGGAAGGGCTGCACAGTTGAAGGCCACAAAAGGGCCTTGCGAGTTTGGGCTGTAAAAATGAATCGCGTTGGCCACGAGCTCTTTGCCAACACCGCTTTCGCCCAAGATCAGAACATTCACCTTTACCTTGGCGATTCGCTCGATCATCGCATAGACATTGCGCATCGCTGGCGACGTTCCCAATAGGTTTTGCGGGTGGAACTGGTAAGAAGTCCGGGAATATTCTGGGGAAAGTTCTGTACTGATGGTCCCAAGAACCCTAGTTCCCTGCATGATAGGAACACAGAGGAAAGAATGGTCAGCTGATTTTCTGGCCATGAGCGGTTGAAGAAAAGTAGTGTGAAGGAGATATCTTAGGTTTCTCATATGTTGTATTGTCTCTAATATAATTACAATATGGTATTATAATCTGAATTATACAAGTTTAAAGTTCTAAAATGTTTGATTCAAATTTAGTTGACAACCCTTCGACCCTACCCGAATAATCAGCAATATGAAGCTAACCCCAATGCTAGGCCGAATTGTGCCCCGAGTAGCCCTTCTTTTGGCCGTTGTGGCGACCTTCGTTCTAGCCTTGGGACTTCAAGCCCCTAACGAGGGCGATGTCGCCTGGTACCAATGGATGATTCACGACTGGGCGGCTGGGCATCTGCCGTACTTGTCTCACCCAGTCGAATACCCCCCCTATGCGTTGGGGATCTTTCTTTTGCCGTGGCTTATGGGCGATGGCGGGTATTTAATCAATTTCATGATCCTCGCTTTGGGCTTAGATGTCCTAGTGAAATTGTTTTTGGGGTGGCCTCGTTACCGAGCCCTATACCTCGCCGAACAGTCGTGGCGCGCCTGGCTTCCTTTAGTGCTGTATTCTCTGGCCGAATTGTTTTTGGGGTATTTTATGCTCCAACGTTATGATATCTGGCCGATGCTTCTGTCGGTGGCCGGACTATTCTTGGCGTATCGAAAACGTTGGTTCGTAGCGGGCCTTTTGTTGGCGCTGGGGATCGGGGCCAAGCTCTACCCCTTGCTCTTTGTTCTGCCGCTTGCCGCCTGGGCCTGGCAGAACGGTGGCAAGGCCCTAAAAAGCTACGTTTTAGGCGGAATTGCGGGCCTTTTGCCGCTGGCGGTTATTAGTTTTTTGGTTCCGTGGTGGAATTTTCTGCTTATTCAAGGGGGAAGGGGCCTACAGGTTGAATCCTTGCCAGCTTCTGTTTTATGGGTCGCACACCTATGGTGGGGAGTAAGCGCGGTGTGGGTACGCTCAACGGCCTGGTATGAACTTCAGGGGCCAATCGCCTTTGCGGCCGTTCCCTGGGTTAAAGTCATCTTTGGGGTGACGGTTTTGCTCTCGGTTGCCTTGTCGACCGTGGCAGTCTGGCAACAAAAGCTCAAGCTGACCTTGCCACGGTTGGCCAACCTTCTGTTATTACCGTTAACAGCCTTTGTAATCTTTAACCCGGTCTTTTCACCGCAATATATGATTTGGCTTATCCCGTTTGCCGCGATCGCGGTGTTGGACTCGACCTGGTGGCCGGCGGTGCCCCTATTGGTTGCCTGCGTTTTTGTGCCGAGCATCTACCCGGTACCCGACTACTTTACCGGTTTACAAGGGCTTCACTGTGCGGCGTTAGTGACGAGAAACCTCTTGGTTCTAGCCAGTTGGGTAGGTTTAGTAGTTTTGGGGGCCACAGGCGTGAAGTTCAGCTTTGCTGAGTCAGCCCATAGCCCCCAAGAAAAGTAAAAGTTAACGTGGCTGGCGCCTTAAATCTTGCGTGTTAAACCGCTTTGCTCTCGACGCGCAAAACCCCGCCAATTTCGTGGATGGCGTCGGTTGGGCAAACCTTGACGCACTCGCCACAATTTTGACACAAGGCGGGGTCAATGCGAGCGAGGTTGTTGACAACCGTGATAGCGTCGTGAGGACAGACCTTGACGCATTTGGAACAGCCGATACAACCTACATCGCAAGCTTTTTTGGTGGCGGGTCCTTTTTGTGTGCTTTTGCAAGCAACGACAAAGTTTTTACCTCGGGGTACCATCGAGATGAGTTTTTTGGGGCAGGCCGCAACGCACGCTTCGCACGAGCGGCATTTTTCTTCAACGATCCTGGCCACACCGTTTTCGATCACAATGGCGTCAAAGGGACAGGCCGAGACACAATCCCCAAACCCTAAACAGCCAAAGGCGCAGGCTTTGGGTCCGTTATGAAGGGCACCTGCTGCAGCGCAACTTTTGATTCCGTCGTACGAGTACTTGAGGCGAGATACTGCAATGGTTCCGCCACAGGCTACTCGGGCTACCGTAGATACAGAGTCACCCAGCTCAACACCAAGGATGGCTGCGACATTCTTGGCCACACTCTCGCCACCCACCGGACAACCCGAAGGTTTGACTTTTCCTTCGACGGCCGCCTCGGCAAAAGCCTCGCACCCCGCTTGTCCGCAGGCACCACAGTTAGCGCCGGGGAGAACTGACCGAACGAATTTAATTCGTTCGTCAACCTTAACCGCAAAGGCCTTGGCCGAATAGGCAAGGATCAGGCCGAGCACTAAACCCAAACCGCCCAAAATAAGAGCGGGAATCGCAAAATGCAAAAAGATATTATTCATGCCTTACCTCCGAAGGGGCACCTAGCAGGGCTCTCATTTGGCAAACAAGCCCTGAAAGCCGAAAAACGACATCGAGACGAGGGTCGCAGCGAACAACGCGCCCGAGACGCCCTGCAACGAAGCAGGAATATCGGACTTGGCCATGCGTTCACGGACGCCCGAAAACAGCACCAACGCCATAGCGAACCCTAAGCCGGCGCCCAGGGTGTAGACCAGTGTCATCCCGAAGTCGTAACCACGTTGGGTGTTGATAAGGGGAATACCCAGAACGGCGCAGTTGGTCGTAATCAACGGCAGGTAGATTCCCAACGCTTTGTAGAGTGGCGGAATAAACTTGCGTAAGACAGTTTCAAGGAACTGTACGACCGCTGCGATGATCAGGATGTAGCTCATGGTTTGTAAGAACTCGAGATTGTTGGGCACCAAGAGCGTGACATTCACAATCCACGCGAGTGCAGCGACAATCATGAGAACAGCGGCAACCGCCACACCCATACCGGCGGCAGTCGAAGTTTTCTGAGTAACTCCCAAAAAGGGGCACATCCCCAAAAAGCGTGAAAGAACCAAGTTTTCGACCAAAATGGCCGAAAGCATGGTGATAATAATTTGTCCGACGATCGTTCCCAGCTCGTTCATGCTTTGCCTCCCAAAATCGAGTCGGGAGCGCAGTGAGAATTTTCAGGGTTACAAGTGGCGCAGGCTACATCCCCACCCACTTTGCCACGGGTCAAGTAATTCATGATGACCATGACAATGCCGAACGCTAAAAAGCCGCCAGGGGGGAGAATCAAAAGCACTGCTGGTGAAAAGAAATGCGGGGTCATGGGAATGCCGAACCAGGTGCCGTTCCCCAGGATCTCGCGTACCGTGGCGATCGAGAACAAGGCAATGGTGAAGCCAATGCCCATCGCCAGGCCGTCCAAGGCCGACGAGAAAGGCCCAAACTTCGAAGCGAACATCTCGGCGCGAGCCAAAAGAATACAGTTCGCCACGATCAACGGTATGTAGATTCCCAACGATTTGTCGAGGGCGGGAAAGTACGCTTTGAGCACGTACATAATGATGGTAACAAAGCCCGCGATGATGACAATGTAGCTGGGGATGCGCACTTTGTCGGGAATGACATTGCGCAACAGAGAAATCACGAAGTTCGACATCGTCAAGACCAAGGCTGTTGCCAGGCCAAGGCCAAGACCATTCGGGGCCGCTGTGGTAACGGCGAGGGTGGGGCAACACCCCAAAACCATCTTGAGGGTGGGGTTCTCTTTGACCAAGCCGGCGATCACAATCGCTTTAGGTTTGGGTGCTTTCTCTTTTGGCAGAACAAAGGTGAAGGGAACTTCAGCCTGAGTACTCATGATTGACCTCCTGCGGACATTTCAGCGTGGGCCGCCTCGACCGAAGCCTCGACGGCGCGCCAGACGGCGCGGCTGGTAAAGGTGGCGCCAGTAACTGCGTCAATTTGCTCGGGCGGTGCCGAGGCGGGTTTGTTTTTGACCAGGGTGAGGTAGGTACCGTTCGAACTTTGGGGTGTTAGGTTGTTGTATTGCTTTAAATAGGGTCCGCGTCGCGCGAGAACTTTCGAACCCAGGCCAGGCGTCTCGTTTTGATCACCAATACGAACACCGGTGATCTTGCCTGTGGTGTCAATGCCTACCGTGACGTGAACGCCATCAGGGGCATACCCGGCACTCAGTGAAGTAAACACATAACCAATGACCGCACCAGTTTGGCTCTTGCCGGCCGAGATTTGCAACATTTGCAGGCCGCCTTGTGCCGCAACGGGGAGGGACTTCACGAGTTGCGCTTGGGCATTCGACACGTCGAAGTTCTTAGCCTTAGCGTCGGCTTCATCAAAAAACAAATCTTGAAAACTTTCGGCCTTGGGTAAAACGGCATGCATTGCGGCTTTCAAGTCATCGGCGGCGCGTTTAGCGATAATCGGTTTTGTGACTTGGTAGACAACGGCAAGAACGGCGGCGATGGCTACGCAAATAGCTAAAAGCACAAGGGCGGGTTTAAGGATTTCACGCACGGCTGCCTCCGAAGGTCTTCGGAACAATGTGGCGATCGATGAGCGGCACCACGGTGTTCATGATGATGATGGCGAACATGACGCCTTCAGGATAATTGGTGTACAGGCGGATCACCACGGTGAGGATTCCGATTCCCACGGCATACAGCCACTTACCGGGAATGCTAATGGGCTGGGTCGCGTAGTCCGTCGCCATAAAGAAGGCGCCGAGAATAAGCCCGCCTGACATAAGGTAGGCGGCGACGTTACCCTGAAAGAAGCCGTGTTGATTACCAAAGATCCAAGACAGCAGTGCCACCGTACCCAAATACGCAAAGGGAATGCGGATGTGGATCACTCGGCGGATCAACAAATAGGCGGCCCCAATCAACAGAGCGATGACCGAAGTTTCGCCCAAACACCCCGCGCGGTCACCCAAAAACAGTTGTGACAGGTGGGGAAGAACGGCGCCCGCAACTTCTTTGCCTTTGAGAATGGCTAAAGGAGTAGGCGAGGTAACGGCGTCCATCAGCGGCTTAGACCAATCGGTCATCGCGGCTGGCCAGGCTAAAAATAAAAAGACACGCGCCCCTAAAGCGGGGTTCATGAAGTTTTGTCCCAAACCACCAAACAGCTCTTTAACCAAGAAAATAGCCAGGATACCGCCGACTGCGGCTAGCCACAGCGGAATGGAAGGCGGCAATGTCAGGGCCAAGAGGACACCGGTTACAACGGCAGAAAGATCGCCGAGTCGAAAATCGCGTTTAAGAATCCACTTGCGAGTCACGAATTCGGTGAGCATGGTCGAAGCCACCGTCACCAGAATCACCAAAAGAGCTTGCAGTCCGAAAAAAAACACGCTCGCGGCAACGGCAGGCAGAAGGGCTAAAAGAACATCCAGCATGATGCGCTGGGTAGAAGAGGAGGCGCGAATGTGGGGTGAAGAGGTAACGAGGAGCGGGGCGTTCATGCGCGGCCTCCTTGAGGAGCTTTTTCCTGTGCGGCTTGAGCTTTCTTTTTGGCGTCAGCCAGACGAACTTGCGTTTTTCCAAGGCGGATTCCCTGGACCAACTGAATCTTGGACGGGCAGACAAAGGCACAGCTTCCGCATTCAATGCAGGCCATCACTTCAAACTGCTGAAGAACCTCGGTATCATTTTTCAACGCCGAACGGTTGAGCATTAACGGTGCGAGGCCCATGGGACAGGCCGTGACACAGCGTCCACAACGAATACAAGCTGTCGAGGCGGGGGCTTCGCCTTCTTTAGCGGGCAGAGCCAAAAGCGCATTGGTATGCTTTACCACCGACGTATCGAGGGTGTGCTGGGCAACGCCCATCATGGGGCCGCCCATAATGACCTTTCGCGGGTCGCGAGTAAAACCACCTGCAAAGGCAAAGACCTCGGCGAGCGGAGTGCCAATCAGCACTTCGACGTTTTTGGGCTCTTTGACACAGCCACCGGCCACCGTGACTCTTTTTTTGACCAACGGGAAACCAGTTTTTAAGTATTGGCCCAAAAAGGATACCGAAGTGACGTTCATGACGATCACGCCGACATCAGCGGGTAGCTTGCCGACAGGAAGGACGCGGCGAGCCGTGGCCCAAATCAGCATTTTTTCGGCACCTTGGGGGTAACGGGTCTTTAAGGGCAGAACTTTGACGCTTTGTTGATCCGTAAACGCTTTTTTAAGCAAGGCGATAGCTTTGGGTTTGTTGTCTTCGATCCCGATCAGAACGTTCGAAATTCCCAAATAGGTGGTTACAGCCTTAACGCCAGCAACAATCGATTCGGAATTTTCAAGGATTTCACGGTAATCGGCGGTAATATACGGTTCACACTCGGCGGCGTTGATGATCAGGGTGTCGACAGGTTTGTCTTGCGGAGGGTTTAGCTTGACGTGAGTCGGGAACCCTGCACCCCCGAGCCCAACCAGACCGCTGGCGCGGACGGCCGTTAAAAACTCTTGTTTGTTGTTCACCACCGGAGGGGTGATGTTATCGACAACTTCTTGCTTACCATCAGTTTCGATTTCGACACTGGTGACTTGAATTCCGCCGGCCCAGAGCATTAAGTCGACGTTGGTGACTTTGCCTGACACACTAGAGTGAATCGGTACAGCCATAAGTTTGTCGGAGTCGCCGAGGATTTGCCCCACCTTGACGGTATCCCCCTTCTGCACTTTTGGGTCGCAAATGACCCCCGTGTGCTGAAGGAGCGGAATGACGACCTTAGGCGGAACCGGCATCGTCTGAGTGGCCAGCTCCGCCGTCTGTTTACGGTGGGGCACAGGGGCGCCCCCGCGGAACGGACGTTGAAAAATCATTTGCTACCTCGGCAGATAGTATATCATTCTATTGTGAACATGGGAACAAAAAACCGTAGCCTGCGAATCGATTTTTCCGTTTATCTTTCAGAAAAACAAGACTTGTCATGAAACATTTTCTCAGTGAAATTGAAGAGGAGGGGTTGCCTATGAAAACAGGATTTGCTTTTGCCGGAGCGGCGGCCTTTATTGCGCAAGAAGCGGCGTTGGCCAAGGCCTTGATGGAAGGAAAAACGTTGGGGAGATCTGTGCGTCCTGACGTCGTGGCCGGGACGAGTTCCGGGGCTTTGAATGCTGTCGTGGTAAATGCGATTTTGCAGACCATCGAGGGCAATGCCCCTCGTGGGGGAGAGTTTCGCTGGGGCGGCCCCGGTGACGCCGGTGAAGACACCTATTACGGTTTGTTAGCGGGGCTGAAGAACCGCGATGTCTTTACGGTAAGTTTAGGAGCTTTAGCTCAGGGCGGGGTGCTTGACAACGCCCCTTTACGGCGGCTTTTAGAACATGTCGTGGAACGTCGTCTGGGCTTTGCGACGTTGGGAGACCTTCCTTTGCCGACCTGGATTTGTGTCGTGGACCGAGGGACCGGTCGCCCCCTGCGTCTGTCTAGCTTACATCCCCACCATAAAAACTTAAGTCTTGTCGACGTTTTGATGGCTTCGACGGCGATCCCTATTGTGTTTCCGCCACAAAAGATTGGGGCCAAAATGGGGCCTGGACTTGAAGGTGTATTTTTTGATGGGGGGACCGGACCTGACTCAATTCCTGTCGAAGCCCTCGAAGATGAAAACTGTGACGAAATCTTTCTGATTGACCGAATGGGGAGTACGGCGGCTACGAGCCATAAACCTGATCTGGCTCATGCCAGCGCCGAAAGTGCCTCGGCGATGGGTGGTTTTCATTTAGAGGTTGTCGAAAATACCGCCTTAGGCTTAGAGTACCTTTTTAGAACGATCAACACGCATCAAATCGAAAAGGCCTCACGTTTGGCCTCGTCGGTGTGGATCTATGAACCGGAGTTGGCTAACTCTTACGGAATTTTGGATTTTTCACAAGAAAAGCGACAGTGGGACGAAACCTGGGCTTGGGCCCAAAAACATCCACCACGCCGCTTATAGAAAGGCTTTTAAAGCCTCTTATAAATAGGACAAGATTAGGAGCCGTCTGTGACAGATCAACCAGTCCCCTCATTTGAAATCTTAGGACACAAGGTAGCCGAACCTCGCCGCCAGTTGGAAACGTTTCCAACACCTGCTGGAGTGACGCGAGTCGTTCTTGAAAGCGATGAGGTTACCAGCCTGTGCCCCGTCACGGGCCAGCCGGATTATGAAACGATACGGATTGAGTTTGTGCCTGGCCCCTTCTGCTTAGAAAGTAAAAGCCTCAAACTCTACTTTTGGTCGTTCCGGAACGAAGGTCACTTTTGCGAAGCCTTGTCGGCTCTGGTGGCCGAGGATATTGTGGCCGTTTTATCTCCGTTGTGGATCAAAGTTACCGTTGCACAAAAATCGCGGGGGGGAATCACCATCACCGCCGAAACCGAACGTTCCTTTAGGCCTGCGTCGGCGGAAATTTCAAAAATCTAACGGGTAGCCCTCCATTTTTTGTCCGCAGGAGCTCCTGTGGCCGCAAGCCGGCCAAGCCCTCGCCGTGTTCCGTGCCGTCCAGCCAAGTCGCGGCAACGCTATCCTGGCTAATTTTTTTGCCAAACGACGCAAAAAGGTTACGAAGGTTGCTGTGTTCTGAAATGCGGTGGCCGTACGGGGGGTTGGTTACCACAAAGCTTCCCGGCGTCCACGAAGCCTGCGAAAATGCCCGCCGTTCCCAAACCAGGTTAACCCCCGCCCGTTCGGCATTGGCCCGCGCCGCTTGAATGGCTCCGTCGTCCCGGTCGCCGCCGGTGATGACAACCGGGCTTTCAGAAAGAATATGCGACTGCAGACTAGTTACCGTTTTTTCCCAAGCTTCCGCATCAAAATCCTGCCAGTCTTGGCAGGCCAAAGGTCGAGGTTGTCGATCAGCCGTCGCAAGGCCCGGGGGAATGCGGCGGGACAGGAGCGCTGCCTCGATAGGGATGGTTCCCGAACCGCAAAAAGGATCATCTAAGGGTGTACAGGGGGTTTTGTAGCGAACCGCCGCGCCGCGTCCTAGCCCCTCGGTCACGGCAGGCACCCAACCGGAGGCGTAAAGCAGAGCGGCGGCCAGGTTTTCGCGCAGGGGGGCTTTTGCCGTGGCCAACCGATAGCCGCGCCTGTGCAAGGGGCCCGCCGCATCCACGCTGAGTTCTACCGTATCGTGAACGATCCGAACCATAAACCGCTGAGAGGGTTCACTCCCCAAGGGAGCGGGTTCTGTTTGGGTGCGACGCGTGATCCAATCACTTACGCGTTCCACAACCGCCCCTTCATGGTACAGAGCGGAGGCCCGGCAAGCGGCATCAACCCGGAACGAGGCGTGGCGCTGTAACCAAAGTTCCCAAGGAAGGTTTCCCAACAGAAGCTCGAGTTCAGGAAAGCTAGTAGCAGTTCCGCCTTTGATACGGACCAGGACATGCGATGCTGTCCTGAGGCTTAAGGCCGCCCGGTATAGGTCGCGCCAGCGCCCTTTCCAAAAGGCGCCACCAAGTTCACGGCGGGGTTTAAAACCGAGGGTGGCTAGCTCCTGTTCGAGAAGGAACTCAAGACCTGGCGAGGTTGAGGCAAAAAACGCGTGAAGGGGTTCTGACTTCATGCGGAATCATACCCTGCACGCGCTGGTTTGGGGAGTGGCCTGGATTGGAGATTGTTTAGTCCTGCCTGGTCCTGGGCAGAAGGAGGATCTGCTGGGCAAATTCAAAGCGTTAGCCGTCTTATTGCTGGCTTTTGTTGCGCAAGTTGCGTGGGCTCACCCCCACATTTGGATCAGTTCAAAGGCTGAGGTGGTGGTTAAGCACGGAACGGTCGAGGGCTTTTGGGCCACATGGACGTTCGACGAAATGTTTTCGACGGTTGTGACGGCCTTTCCTCATGGAGCGGACGGGCGTTTTAGCCCGGATACAATTCGTGCCATCCAAACTCACGATTTTGACAATTTAAGCAACTTTCACTATTTCTGCTGGGTTTACTGGAACGGATCCAGACTCTTTCCTACCAGCGTTTCGCACTTTCAAACCTGGTTAGTCGCGGGGGGGACCAAGGCGGTTTACCGTTTCTTTGTTCCGATTCACCGCCGTATTCATCCTGGGGATGAGTTAACTCTGGCCATGTACGATGATTCTTATTACACGCAAATCCTCTGGGCGAAACATCAGCCCTTGACCGGCGCAGACGGCGCCGTCGTACGCTTTAGACCTAATCCTGGTCGGGCTTACTACGGCGGTTTTGTCATTCCGGTTGAAGCTCATTTAATATGGGAGAAAGCACCATGAAAAAAAACGTACGGGACCCTGTTCCCGTCATTGTTCTGACCGGTTTTTTGGGGTCTGGTAAAAGCACCATTGTTAACCGGCTTGTCAAAGAGCGGCCCGGAAGAAAGTTTGGCGTTTTGCTAAACGAGTTTGGCACGGCGGCCCTCGAAAGCCAAATTGTCGAAACACGAAAAAAACCAGTGGTCGAACTCCCGGCTGGCTGTTTGTGCTGTGCTGGTGATGGCGAAATTGAAAAAGCGTTGAAAGATCTGCTAAAAAAAGACCCCTCCCTTGAGCTTTTGATTATCGAAGCCTCGGGTCTGACTAGTCCGGCCCCTGTCCTTGAGTTGTTGTCCCGTGAAGATAACCTTGATTTTCGCTTATCAGCCGTATGGGCCATCATTGATGCCTCAACCTTTTTAGATCGTGAAAAAGAGGTGGGCCTGGTACGCAAGCAATTGAGCTTTGCCGATGTGGCTCTTTTAACGAAAACCGACATGACTCCCGTTGAGACTCGGCTTGCGGTCGAAAACCGTTTGGCGGCACTCAAACCGGGGATCGCAGTGTTCCCCACCAGCGAAAGAATCCCGTGGGACGCCATGGGTGAGGGGGGTGAACGCCTCGTGGGACCCTCCGAAGGAAAGTCGGCGTCTGGAAAGCGATTTTTTCGTGCCGATCAGCATCACGAGGTCAAAGTGTGGGAATTTGAGTATGACCGTCCTTTGAAACCCGAGGCCGTAAAGGCTGCCTTTGCCGTGGAAGAGCCAGGGCTTTTACGCTCAAAAGGCATTCTTTACCTTGATGACCCCACGGGACAACGATGGAAGTACTTAGTGCAAGTTGCCGGGGCTCAAAAACAGCTGTACAGCCGACCTTGGGACGCCAACGAACCAAGACGCACGTCTTTGGTCTTTTTGGGGACGGCGTTTGACGAAGGACGCTTAGAACGAATGTTGAAAGCCGGAATTGAGAGTCCGGTGGGAATTGAGAGTCCGGTGGGGACACCATGATGGCCTTCTTAGGCACGAAGCAGTATCGTAGTAGCAAGCACTTCAGGGCTTTGTTTCTTCTCGTTTTAGGGTTTACGCTTTTAAGTGGGCTTTGGGCCCAAGCGAACCCTTTTGAACGGGGTTTTGCACCGCCACCACACCCCCAAGCGCCCACGGCCGCGCCAGCGACCCCCACGCATCACCAGGCTTCAGCGCACAACCGCACTGAAGAGCGAAACCGCGCGTCCGAGCAAAACCGAACCGTGACCGTACCCTTTTACGTGATCTGGTTTTCAAAAGTCATCCAGTTGCAACAGACGTTTCAGTTTGGGCTGAGTCACGCCATCCGTGATTTAAAAACCCACCCCTGGGCTCCGGCTTTGTGGACGTTGTTGATTTTTTCGTTTTTATATGGAGCCTTACACGTTTTGCTACCCGGACATCAAAAGTCTGTTATCGGTGCTTACTTTCTTTCTGAAAACGCTCGCTACGGTCAGGGCTTTTTAGTCGGGATACTGTTCGCTTTGGCGCACGCCGTGAGTGTTACCATCACGCTTTTGGTGTTGCGCTTTGTTTTGCAGCTAGCAGTAGGAAAAAGCTTGGCCGTGGCGACACAGTTTTTACAAGGCTTTGCGGTTATCGGCGTCGTTTCTGTGGCCTCTGTCTTGGTGGTTCGACGCCTTAGCCAGTGGAAGGAAGTCAGCCGCTTATCCGAGCTTGACAAAATGCGCCAGACCCTAGGTTTTGATTGGCACGATCGCCTCGAGACTTCCTACGAGCCAGTTCCGTGGCGGCGCCTTTTGCCCTTTTTGTTTTTTGCGGCGGTACTTCCTTGCCCAGGAAGCTTGTTGGTTCTTTTATTCGCTCTAGGGTTGGGGGCTCCCGTTTTGGGTTTGATCTCGGTGGGGGCCATCTCGCTAGGCATGGCAGTCTCGCTGACCTTGCTGTCACTTGCCGTGATCGCGATGAAAAAGTCGGGACGTAAAAAAGTTCGTTCGGGCAGAGGCCGTGTTACCGTGCTCGTTCTTGAGTTGGGAAGCCTAGCTGCATTGTTGGTCTTCAGCCTTTTGATGTGGCCGGCTGGTCCCGGTTGAAAAGGTTCCCGGCGAGTTGGGGAGAGTCTGTGCGTACCGAACCATGGATTCGCTCGAACTCGCCGCGCAGACTACGAAAGAGTTCAACCAAGGTGGGGTCAAACGCTGTTCCCGCTAAGGTCAAAAGCTCGTCAAAGGCCGCCGAAAAACTTAAGGACTTTCGGTAGGAACGAGGGGTGGTTAAGGCGTCAAAGACATCGGCTAGGGCAACAATGCGGGCCTCAAGAGGAATGGCTTCACCTTTGAGGCCTTCTAAGTAGCCGGTTCCGTCCCAGCGCTCATGGTGGTAGCGGGCTATATTGGCGGCCATTTCGTCAATACCATCGGCCGATAAGATTAAATGGCCATAATAAACATGCTGTTTTTGTAGTTCTATTTCTCGTTCCGTAAAGTATTCGGGTCCGTGAAGCAACTGGCAAGCCACACCGACTTTGCCAATATCGTGTAGCTGACTGTAGAGTGCGATACGTTCCACCCAAAGTGCATCTTGACCGTGGGCCTTGGCTAACGCGGCACTATACAGCGAAACCCGGTGAATGTGCGAAAAGGTATCTTCATCCGACTGCTGATTGGCAGCTTCGAGGGCGTAAATCATGGAATCGGTAAGGCTACGGATGCGGGCCTTTTGTTCACGAATGCGGTGCTGGTAGGCATGATCGCGAGAGGCTTGGCGGATCGTAAAGCCTAATTCATCGAACTTCCAAGGTTTGCTCAAATACCGAAAAAGACCTGCGAGGTTTACGGCATCACGAACGGCGTCTAAGTCGGTATAGCCGGTTAAAAGTACGGTATGGGTGTCGGGCGATAAGCTTTTTATCTGCGCCAGGAGTTCCGAGCCCTTCATTCCCGGCATATTTTGGTCAGAAATGACCATCATGAGATTGGCCCCGTCGTAAAGTAAATCTTTGGCTAGAGCTAAAGCATCCTCGCCACTCGAGGCGATTTCAACGTCAAAATCTGAGGCAAACTCTCGGCGTAGCTCGGCTTTGAGACTCTCGAGGATAATTTTTTCGTCGTCAACGCACAAAATAACAGGCTTCACTAACATCGTCCTTATTTATTGTAACGTGTTTGTGCGAGAAAGCAAATATCGCCAAGCTTCAGATGCTAAAGTTAAACCAAAGATTCCCGTCATGAACGAGAGGCTCCCTATAGCGTGACGGGGACGCCCCCGTGTAACCGGCGACAAAGAAAGCGGGGCTTGGCTTTCGTGAGGGGTAAGCGGCGACTCAACCGAATAGACACACCGTATTCCGCTCGGTATTTGCCGGCGCCGGAGCCTGGCTCGTACGCGGGAACCCAGGGGGCACAGCGAAACCTCCGAGATGTCCCCCACCCGAACGGACTGCGGGTCACTTCGGCTGGCCGCCCCCATACTTGCAAGCACAGGAATCTTGTTTCGATAGAGCATCTCTAACAGAGTGACTTTGGGATTTAGGCTGTCAATGCAATCCAGGATGAGTGTTTTTTTGCTCGAGGCCGAGGCAAACTGCCCTAACAGTTGTTCGAAGGTTTCGGAATGAAAAAAATCGGTACGAATTTCTACGTGTGCTTCGGGATTGATCGCTAAGACTCGTTCTCGGGCACACTCGGCTTTAGGGCGGCCCAGGTTACTTTCAATCGCTAGTAGTTGGCGATTAAAATTCGAGGCTTGAACAATGTCAAAATCGATCAGCAAGAACTCCCCAACCCCCAATCGGGCCAGAGCCTCAAGCGCATAGCCTCCTACGGCTCCCAGGCCAACGATAGCGATGCGGGATTGTTTCAACTGTTGTTGCGCCTCGTTACCAAGAATAAGTTGAGTCCGTTGAAACCGGTCGTGATAGCTCGGGGAAGAAAACGCCGTGTTATCCATAGCTGTCCTTAGCCTGCTTCTGATCCTCTTGTCCAGCCCAAAACTTGAGCATTTGCTGTAAGTTGCTGGGCCGCCTCTTCAAGCGGGAGGTTCCAGACTTCCGCTACCTGTTGCGCTGTGTGAATCAGGTAAGCTGGCTCATTTCTGGCTCCGGGAGCCTCGCGCCACACCTGCCAGGGTGTTAAATCGGGAGCGTCTGTTTCAATAAGCACGTGGGAACGGGGAAGATATTTTAGAAGAGCGGGCAGACGGGTGTTTCGGCTCCGCGTCACTGCTCCCGAAAACGAGAACCAACAATCACCACGGTCTAAAAGTTGCCGGGCAACAGCTTCACTACCCGAAAACGAGTGGAGAACGGCGGGAGCCGGCCAGCGTTTTAAATACAAGAGAAGCCTGTCCCATGTACGACGACAATGAAGACTCACCGGCCGACGAAATCGTTGGGCAACGGCAAGTTGAGGTTCAAAGACAGCTTCTTGCTGGGCTAACGGGGGCCCAAAGGTTCTGTCTAAACCAATTTCGCCAACCCAGGCCTGGGGCTCGGTGGCGAGTCGCTGTTCCAGGGCTTGTAATGCACTTTCGGGATTGTTGGGAATGTACCAGGGGTGTACCCCGTACGCAGGAACAACTCCCGGCTGGTCGCGGCTGAGCTGAGCGACATCCTCCCAGTCTTGTGGTTCGGTGCCACAGCACAAAAAACCGTGGACACCCGCAACACGCGCCCGGGCGAATACTGCCTCGCGATCTGGTGCGAAGACCGAGGCTTGAAGATGACAATGCGTATCAATCAGAGTCATTCTGTTTTAAATTTAGCCGCATCGGCGTGTAGGCTGGCTGCCACGTCGGCAATACGATCCACAAGGGCGGTCACCTGATCCTGAGCTTGGAACAGGTCGGTTTCAGAGGTTTGTAGGGTTTTGAGTGCTTCATGGACTCCGTCAGAAACCATGTCTAAGGCCTGCATGGCCTGCTGCGCGTGCTCGGTTGACTGCGTAATGGTTTTTCCCCGCTCAGCCACCTCTTGCGTCAAGCCCTGAAGCATAGCCATCGATTGGTTGATTTGTTTGCCCCCGACCGAAAATTCTTTCAAACGCTGAGAGATCTCATCCAAAGAATCCGAAAAAAGCTGAATTTCTTTTTGAATCCGGGTAAACGCCTCGTAAGTATTCGCCGAGGACCCCAAGACCTGACTGATGACATCCACAATCCGTTGCAACTTTACCCCGATGTGCTGAGAGTTCTCACGCGAGGCCTCCGCAAGCTTACGGATTTCTTCGGCGACAACCGAAAACCCTTTGCCCGCTTCACCGGCGTGGGCGGCCTCGATTGCGGCATTCATGGCTAAAAGATCCGTCTGGCCAGCAATTTGCTGAATCAACCCCGCCATATCGCGAATATCATCAACAGACCCCCCGACTTCGCGAATCAATTCATTGGTGTGATCAAGTTTACTCCCGCCTTCTAGCGCGGTTTGCACCAGGCCCGATACCGATTGGGCCCTCGTACCCGTCAGCTGGGCAATGCTATCGATCGAAGCTTGCATTTCAATAACGGCGGCAGAGGAATCTTGAATACTGCCATTTTGCGCGGCCAAAACATCGGTAAAATTCCCAACGATGCCACGGATGGTGGACAAAGCTCCCGAAACCTCTTGCATTTTGGTTTCAAGGAGAGAGAGACTTTCATCCATGGTTCCTACCGCGCTGTGCAGGCCGTTGGTGGCCTGTTCCGAAGTGCCTATGGTGGCCTCAAGAGAATCTTTTACCCTGAGGTTTTCTTCGGCAACGGCTTGGATTGACCGAACCACGCCGCGGTGATGCTCTAAAAATTCTTCCATATCCCGGCCTAAGGCCCCCACTTCATCGCGAAAACGAACATCAAATTTTCGTGTTAAATCCCCGTCGCGGAGGAGTTGAACTTCGTGGGCTATCCGGGCAACCGATCGCGAAAGCCGCCTGGCCAACAAGAGTACACCACCTAGCAAGGCCAAAAATACAGCGATAACAACCGTTAAGGCGGTGGACGAAACATTGCTTTCTATCTTGTTAACCAGTTCATGAATCTTTTCATTTTGGGCGGCTAGAGTTTGCGACGCGCTATCAATCCAGACATCGTCGTTTTGCAGGGCCGTTCGAAGTGCTTCGACCTGCGCTTTTAAGGGAGTATAGAGAGGACTGTGTAGTACAAGAGGGCTAACAAGTAAGTCGTAGACAACAAGTTCCCGATCGGAAATACCCACTTGGCCAGCTTCTTGGATGAGGGAGCGTGAGGCATCCAAGACTTTTTGGTAGCTATCCTGAGCATTTTGCGCCAGAGTATCAATGACCGTCATAGCCTGGGAAATTTCATGGTCGGCCGCCCTGAGGTTGTTTAGCTGTCCAATGCGTTGAAGGGCTTTTTCGGTATTTTGGTGGGCGCGGATAAGGGTGTGCAGAGACTCGGCCATGCTCACCATCGGGAGTCGATTGAGCATGACCCGTTCTTGTAAAAATTGTGAGGAGGCGGCCTGAAGAATGCTTTGATCGGCGCGAAGTTCGCGAGCGGGTGCTAAAAGGACAAAATATAACGAGATAGCGGCCGCAAACAAAACTACAGCTCCCAGAATCAGGAAACTCAACTTGGCTTGAAGTTTCATAAGAATCCACCTTCTTTGTTCATTCTATACTACCAAACGGCGCTCGTGGGAAAAAAATATCAGGATTGATCAAGCGAGGGCTTGTTGGCTAGACTTGCGCAATGACAAGCGAAAAAGAAAGCTGGCGCGGAGTTTTTCGGTTAACCGCCGAGCTAGCCCCGGGTGAACTAGAGCGGTGGGATAATTGCCCAGTGCCTCAAGGCGTCTGCCGAAACGCCTGGTACCTTGAGGGTGGCGTTCTGCTTGACCCCTGGGATGACCCGGAGTGGGGCGTTGAGCTTCTGCAAGAAGAATTACCGGGGCCGGTCAAGATGGTTATTTTCCTTTCAAACCCTCGGGCAACGAACGTTCTGGATTGGCTTAAAGCTCAAAATCCTGAGCTGAACGTCGTGCCGTATACCTCAGGTCGTCAACCTATCACCTGGCAGAATTGGAGCTTTGAGTTTTTTGATGACGCTCAGCGCCCTGAACGGGGGATGGTTTTCGAAAAAGCCTCGGGGGTTTTATTCTCCGGGGAACTTTTTTCTAGCCCTGGTGAAACCGAGGGGATACGCAACTCTTCCAGCTTGACTCCCGCCGAAAAAGACTTCTTTGAACACCAAGCCCTTCTTTGGTACGCCAGCCGAGGTCCGTTTTCGTCTCTAGGCCGTGTTGCCGAGCACCTTGATGTTAAAGCACTAGCTCCCCGCTTGGGATTAGGTTGGGCGGTGGGGCAGGAGATTCAAGATTGGTATGAAGAGTTTGCGTCTTGGGCGAATCGCGGGCCCGAAGCGGTCACCCTTTGGGGTGCTCCCCCTGCGGGTTTTGCCGAACCATGGTTTGCGGCTTTGACGGCGGGCTTAAGTTCCACCGGTTTAGATCTTCAGTTGATGGATCAAACAGATCCCATCGAAACGGTTGCGGCGGCAGTTCTGTCTTCGCGTGCGTTAGTCGTCCTCGAACAACAAAGCGGGCAAGAAGAAAACAACCCGATAGATAACCTTTTGGCTATCTGTCGTCGGCTAGGCCTTAAACGGCAGGTATTCACCCTCGTTCCCTTGCCCGCAGACTGGGCAGAGTTGGGAGAACTCTTGCCTGGCCCCTCCCTTACCGATTGGATAGCCGACCCGCAAAAGGCGACGGAAGCAGGGCGTCAATGGGGCCTTCGCCTCAAAGCCTAAGGGTTCGGGACCTTATCCCCGTTCGTGACAACAAAAAAGTGCCGCATTTTGCCCGGCTGTGCCCAGCTGGGCGTTCCCGCGCCCTCCCATGCGAGCAAAGTCTCTTCGACGGGAAGGGCGCAAAGCTGGTGGTAAACCCGAAAGGCCTCCTTTTTCGACGAGAAAGCACAGTAACCTTGAAGTGCCTGCTGGGGAACCCAGACTTGGGGGCCCAGCAAAACGGGAACAAAACGCCTGTGCCCGTAGGCGGGCCAAACGATCTTCCAGGGTTGAAAGGTATAGGGCCCCACGCCCCAAAGCGCATACCATCCCCCACTAGCGATACGCTTGCCAATGAGTACGCCGCGCCTTTGACGCAACCGCTCTTCTTGCGAGCGCAGGTAGCTCCATGCCCCAGGATACCGTGCCGAAAGGGTGTCCGGACTTAGCAAACGCCCCTTACGGTCATAGGGCAACAGCACCCAACGTTGAGTGGTCCATTCTGCTGATGGCAAAGCCCAGTTTTTGGCGACAGGGACGGGATACAAAAGCTCCTCCTCAACTCCCGCAGGTTTCGTGGCAAAGAAAAATACCTCGTTGCAACCTTGGGTGTTGATTCCCTGGCGGGGCAAGCTAAGCTCGGGAACGGAAATTGTTGCAAGGACAGTTTTGGGGAGTAGCGGGGCTGGGTCCAAACTCGTGTGCTCCAACCCTGGCAGCACCGCTTTATCACCCAGGGAGTCCCCATCCAAGTGGGCGTCCCCATCAAAGTGGGCGTCCCACACCCCAAGTCCCACCGACGTCCCGATGGACGGAAAGGCACCGGGGAGCTTCTCCCAGCAAGAGGCCGGGAAGTGGTGACGAAAGGGGTGGTGAGCGGCCGAAACCGCCAAACTTCGCGGGAGTAAAAAGACTGCTGGTCCTTTTCCATTCCAGTGGTTACGCAAAAAGTGGGCGGTGACTAAAGCGGCCAGATCGACCTGTGCGGCCCCAGAAAGCGCCGCTCGGGCATTCGGAATGAGCTGTAAGTGGCGATACAAAGGCTTCCAGCGTTGTTTTTCGGCGTCAGGGAGCGAGGCAAAACCCACCCAGGGCGGGTTGCCCAGACCAATATCCACGCGGGGAAGCGAGTTCGCCCCTAAAAAGTCTGTCAGAAGAAGGTTTTGCGAAAAAAACGGCCAGCCTTGCTCATCAAAACGCTGTTTGAGCTTGGCAAAACTCGCCCCATCCCGTTCAGCGCCGTAGAGTCGGCCAAAAGCTTGCGCCGAGGGTGTCCAACCCGACCTGTTTGCTTGGTTCACCAGGGCCTGAAACCAAACCCCATCCCCGCAGGTGGGGTCCATCAGGGTGGCACCAGCTTGCCAGCGTTCTGCCAAATGAAAACGCTTGACGAGGCTTTCGGCGAGTTCTAACGGAGTAAAGACAATTCCCAGGGGCACAATACCATCGTTCATGAGTTTTTCGGAGCATACTCGGCTTGTCCGAGGCCTTGTCAATTCACCTTGCCCTCTTTATGGTAAAGAAATGGACTCTGATGAGCTTTTGCGCCGCGCCAAGCGGGTATACATGGTAGGGATTAAGGGCACAGGTATGGCCGCACTTGCTGAACTCCTGGTCGACCAAGGGGTTGAACTGAGCGGCAGTGATGTTGCCGACAAGTTTTTTACTGACGAGATTTTGACAGCTTTAAAGGTTCCATATTTCGAGGGTTTTGCTCCCGATAATGTGCCTTCAACAGCGGATTTGGTGATTTATTCTGCCGCCTATAACCCCGAGACCCACCCGGAACTGCTTAAAGCCAGGGCTCTGGGCCTCCCGGTGTTGACCTACACCCAGGCTTTAGGGGCGTTTTCGCTTCGCTTTGCCCCTTCGGGCGCCGCCGGAATTTCGGGTGTTCATGGCAAAACGACCACCACAGCGATGACGGGCGTCGTGATACGAGCCTTGGCTCTTGACGCCTCTGTTTTGGCCGGATCGCTGGTGCCGGACTTTGGCGAGCGGGCGACCCTCCGCCTCGGAAAGCGTTGGTTTGTCGCCGAAACCTGTGAATACCGACGCAACTTTTTAGATTTTCACCCGTCGAAGATTCTTTGTACCAGTATTGAGCTTGATCACACGGACTACTTTCGTGATGAAGCCGATATCGAAGCCGCTTTTTGGGAATACGCTCAGCGTCTGCCCCAAGGGGGAACCCTGATCTTTTGCGCCGATGAACCAGGGGCGGTCAGGTTAGCCGATCACGCTAAAACAGCGAGACCCGATATCGTTCTGGTTGCCTACGGCCTTTCTGCCCAAGACAGTCCCTTTCAGGTAAAAGCGATTGACTTTCATCCGGGCCGAGTGCGGTTTTCGTTGCAGGGCTGGAGTACGCCGCTCGGGCTCACCATTCCCGGACGCCATAACATCGTCAATGCCGCGGGGGCCTGCGCTTTGGCCTTTTCCCTGTTCCGGGATGACAAGGGCCGTTGGCCGAATGAAGCCGAAATCGCTCGGGTGGCGCGGGCCCTTGAAAGCTTTCGAGGCTCAAGACGCCGTTCCCAGATTGTCGGTGAGGTCGGCGGTGTTCTGGTTATGGACGATTACGGCCACCACCCCACGGCAGTCAAGACTACGTTGGAGGGTCTTCGAGAGTTTTACCCGGACCGCCGCTTGGTGGTCGACTTCATGAGCCACACCTATAGCCGAACGAAAACCCTCTTAGAGGAGTTTGCCACTTCGTTAGAAAGTGCCGATGAGGTGATTTTGCACAAGATTTATGCCTCGGCGCGAGAAACTTGGGACGGTGTCACCACAGGTCGCCTGCTCTACGATCGAACCCGGAACCTCAGGGGGGCCGTCAGATACTTTGAGGAACCTCTGGACGCCTTACCGTACTATCTTGAGTCCTTGCACGAGGGGGATCTGTTAGTCACGATGGGGGCTGGCGACAACTGGAAAGTGGGCAAAGCTTTTTTAGAGCGCCGCGCGGGCAAGGGTGGTGAAGCTCTATGATCAGCATGACTGGCTTTGCGTTTACCGAGACTCAAACCGAAAAATTTGTTTTAGCGGTAGAGCTAAAAAGCTACAACAACCGTTACTTGGACTTATTTGTCACCCTGCCTCCGGCCTTGGCCCGTTGGGAGGGCAAGCTACGCGAGCAATTGGCTTCGCAGGCTCTCCGTGGCCGGGTGGAATTTACGGTACGCTTTAAAGAAAAGTCGGGAACAAACCCGTTGCGCGTAGACGCTGACGCCGTTCGTTCCTGGAAAGCCGCGCTCGAAAGCCTTCGCGCGGTCTCTAAGTTGCCGGGTAAAATCACCTGGGCTGATCTAGCCGACCGTCCCGGGGTGCTTTTGGCCGACGACCCTGTAAAACCCGAAGAAGTTTGGTCTGCGCTTGAGGCTTCGTTGGACGCCCTGTGGTCGGCCTTTGCGGCCACCCGTCGTGCCGAAGGCGCGCGTTTAGAAGCCGATATTCGCGGTCAGCTTGCCCTTTTACGGGAAGGGCAAGCCGCTATCGAGGCTCGCAGTGCTGACATGGAAGAGGTGTTTCGCGAAAACTTGAAACGGAAGTTCGCGGAATTGGCGGCCGAGGTGGATGACAATCGAATCGCGACCGAAACCGCCGTGCTTTTGATGCGTTCGGGCGTACACGAAGAACTTGTCCGTTTAAAATCGCACATGGACGCCTGCGAGGTGTTGTTTCTAGAACAGGGGCCGATAGGAAAACGGCTAGATTTTTTGTGTCAGGAAATGGGACGTGAAATCAATACGATAGGCTCTAAGACTACCTTCTCTGAGGTTCAGCAACGGGTAGTGGCCTTAAAAGATGCCCTTGAAAACATTCGGGAGCAGGCCAGAAATGTCGAATAACCTTGCTTCACTACCTCCCGTTCGTATCGCTGTCTCGGGAAAAAGCGGCTGTGGCAACACCACTGTCAGTACCCTTTTAGCCCAGCGCCTTGGGGCTCAGGTCGTAAACTACACCTTTCGTTCTTTGTCGCAGGAGTTAGGCCTGCCCTTGGCCCAAATTGCTAAAGAAGCCGAACACGACCCCAAGTGGGACTACTTAGTAGACCAGAGACAAATTGAACGTGCCAACGCCGCTCCCAGCGTGCTGGCCTCGCGGCTCGCCATCTGGCTCTGGAAAGAAGCTCGCCTCCGTGTGTGGCTCGAAGCCCCGCTCGAAGTTCGTGCGGCTCGCATCTATCAGCGTGAGGGCGGCGAACTTGACGAGGCGGTCTTGGAGGCGACACGAGAGCGTGATCAGCGTGACCATGATCGCTACCTCAAGCTTTACCAGATCGATAATGACGCCCAAAAACCAGCCAACCTTGTTATTGATGTTTCGCGACAGACCCCTGACGAGATTGTGGGCCTGATCGTTCAGGCGTGGGAGGCTTTGCTATGAAAAGCCTCTTTGATGACCTGCCGAAGTTTTGCCCCGCTTGCGGCCAGCCCCTGGCGTTTGACATCCCGCAACGAACAGCCTTTGCCAACGGCTACCCGCTTTCATGCCCCCACTGCCGCCACAAGTTTCAATTCTTGGCTCGGCATGTGGCCGAAGAGCGCTTGGCAAGCGAGTTGCACCCCATCTTTACCGCGCCCTAGCGCGACTTGCTGCCGCTTTAGCGTGTTCACAAGAGTTCTTTTAATCACAAGAGCTCTTTTAAAAGAATGGCGGCGCCCATCACCAGAACAAACCAACCGAAGCCTTTTTTGAGTTTGGCACCCGAGATGACCTTGGTTAGGGCGGCACCGATAAAGATGCCCCCCACGGGCAAAACGGTAAAGATCAGTAAAAACGTCCAGTTGATATTTTGTCCATGCGCGCCTACGTCGCCCAAAAAGCCCAAAAGCGAGTTGATCGCAATGACTAAAAGCGAAGTGCCGACGGCAATTTTCATGGGAAGTCGGGCCAACATGACTAGAGCGGGGATAATCAAAAAGCCTCCGCCGGCACCGACCATGCCGGTCAGTACGCCCACCAGAAGCCCTTCGCCGATGATGAGAGGGAGGTTGTACTGGGGCACAAAGGTTTCTGCCTCGTCATCTTGAGCGGTTCCGCTTCGGATCATCGAGATCGAGGCGGCCAACATGAGGATGGCGAACAAAACCATGATAAAGACATCTTTGGTAAGGCTGAACGAGCCCCAGGTGAACAGCACGTGGGGCAGGGAGGGTACGAGCCACAGCCTGGTAAAAAAGACTGCCAAAAAGGCAGGCAGCGCAAAGACCAAGGCCGTTTTAAAACTGACTTGTTTTCGGTGCATAAAACGAAACGAGCCCACCAGAGCGGTCGTCCCCACGATAAAAAGCGAGTAGGCGGTAGCCAAGACCGGCGGAATGGCCATCAAGTACACTAGTACTGGAACGGTCAAAATGGAGCCTCCGGCTCCAATCAGACCGAGACTCACGCCGATCAATAAAGAAAAAATATAGCCGAGGATAATCAAGGCTGCCTCCTAGATTTATTTAACGCTTGATTTTGTTTAATGATCGTAACAGACCATCAAGAATCGTTAAAGGATGCGGCGGACAGCCGGGAATATACAAGTCGACTTTTAGCACCTGCTCAGCACCGCCTCGAACGCTTTGGTGGCCCGCGAAGGGGCCCCCTGCAATCGCGCACGAACCCACCGCGACGACAAGCTTAGGTTCGGGCATGGCGGCGTAGGTTTTTTGCACGGCCAGCTCCATGTTGCTGGTAACCGGGCCCGTCAGTAAAAGGACGTCGGCGTGCCTTGGCGATGCGACAATCTGAATACCAAAACGCCCCCAATCCCAGCCTATAGTCGACAACACATTGACGTCGGCTTCGCAGGCGTTACAGCCGCCCGCACTCACTACGCGGATTTTGAGACTGCGGCCCAACAACCGTCGTATTTCGCGGGCAAAGGCTTCGGGGGTAAGGGCTCCTTTTTCGGCTAGTGGAACGACCAAGCCTTTTCGATCGCGAGAAGCCATGCGGAACTCGGGGGTAAACTCGAGGATTTTTTCGGGACAAGCCGTCTGGCAATCGGTGCAGAACAGACAGGCACCCAGATCGACGTGAAGCTGACCGTGTTTGGTATCAAGGGCGTTCACGGGGCAGGCTTGAACACAGGCTTGACACCCATCGGGACAGCGCGAAGTGTCGGCATAAGGGCGGCCCCGGTAACGGTCCGAGAGAGCGGGGGGTGCCTTATGGGGGTAACCGATTGTCCTGTGTCCTTGGGTTAAACGTGTGAGCAGTGAGCGTAACATGTCAGACTCCTGTCATAAATCGTGTCCGCAATACGAAAGGTTAAAGCTTTTGTTGCAGAGCGGGAAATCAGAAATTTCCTGACCTTTTAGCGCCCATTCCAGGGCCGTCCAATTGTGAAAGGACGGGTCAATCACCTTGTAGCGGGCCAGTTTACCGTCGCTGGACGTCCAGGCAGCGTGAGCTGCTTCGCCCCGCCAAGCCTCTTCAAGGGCTACCGCTAGATGGTTGGGCTTCAGGGCCCCCACGGGAGCATTCAGGGCACCCGAAGGGAGGTTTTTAACTAGGTCACGCACAAAGACCAAGGATTTTTGAATTTCGAGCCAGCGGACATACGCCCGTGAAAACACATCGCCAGTATCGTAGGTCGACACGGGAATCTGTTGAAACCGGTACAGCCCCACCGGTTGGTCAAAGCGGACGTCGCGCACCAGGCCGCTGGCGCGAGCGGCGGGACCCACCAACCCCAGGGTTTGGGCTTGCTCACGGGTGATGGGGCCAATATGCTCCATTCGCGCTAAAACCGACGAAGTTGACCAAAGAAGATTGACCGCATCGTTGGTCTCTTTTGTCAAAATATCTAAGCGTTTTAGGAGTTCTGCCGCGCGCGGTTTGTCGACGTCGAAGGCCACACCCCCAGGGATAACCCACCCTCGGCCAAAACGGTTGCCGCAGACCAGAGCGGTAAGATTAAGAAAATCCCCCCGAATTCTGCCACAAAAGCTTGCCGTGGGGAGGTACCCTGTGTCACCGGCCAAAGCCCCCAGGTCTCCAACATGGTTAGCTAACCGTTCTAGCTCTAGACCTAGGGCCCGCAGTGCCTCGGCTCGAAGGGGTACTCTGGTCCCCGAGAGGGCTTCGAGAATGCGGGCATAGGCTGTTGTGTGCGCGATCGTCGTGTCGCCGGCCAAAGTCTCAGCATAGTGGCGTGTTCGGGGGTTGGGGCCCCCTTCCCAGGCGGCTTCAAGACCACGGTGTTGGTAGCCCAAGGCGATCTCGAGGCGATATACAGTTTCGCCCCGGCATTGAAAGCGAAAATGTCCTGGTTCGATCACCCCAGCATGGACGGGACCGACGGCAACCTCGTGGACGTCTTCGCCAGGAAGGGGGTGAAACTCTTCAGAATCGCCGACGAGCGGAGGGCGTCGCAGTCGAGGCAGGTCAGGGGCAGAAAGCAAGCCATACTCGGCAAGTTCGCGTTCGTAGCGGTGCAGCTGAGGGTGCCTGTTCGATAGCTGGGGAACCTGAGTAGCGGTCACCAGGGTGCGCGCGGTCAAAAGCCGGTTGGCGGCATCGTCGGCAAAGACAGCGGTAAGTTCCTGCGCGTTGCCCAGAGGTCGGGCAAAGTAAGCCACCGCACGAGTCGTCGTTAAAAGTTCGTCTACTGATGTAAAGAAATCGTCGGGAGGCAACAGAGGAACCTGCTCTTGGCTCAGGCTTTCGGCATTGGTAAAGTCTTGCCAGGGCTTCATGAATGGCCTCCTAGCGCCGAAGCCGCGTTTTGTAGCCACTGTTGGATCCCGGGTGGCAGAAACAACCCAAGCGCCAGGACTACCACCAGTAGCAGTAAGGGAACCCCTGCGGTTAACACGCCTTCGCGGTACGGCGTTTGGGGTGTACCCGGCGGTATCGGGCCCTGCAGAGCATGCAGAACCGTTTTGCCCATGCCCAAAAAGACAAAGAATAACAGCGCCAGAAAGCTTATGGCTAAAAGCAGGTTGCCCTGTTGGACGATCGCCGTCAGAATCGAAAACTCACTAAAGAACGGACCAAAGGGCGGTGACCCGGTGATCGCAAAAAAGCCCAAAAGGAACACGGCCCCTGAAAGGGGAAGTCGGCGCAAAGCCCCCTGAACAACGTCGATCTTTTTGCTGTCATAAGAGCGGTGAATGTTGCCCGCCGTCAGGAACAGGACCCCCTTAGTTCCAGCATTGGTAAAGACATGGTACATCATGCCATACAAAGCGGCTCCACCGGTTCCTAAACCCAAAAGCAAAATTCCCATGTGTTCCACGCTCGAATAGGCCAACATTCGTTTAAGATCTTTTTGACCCAGCAAGAACAAGGCCGCCACCGCCATCGAAAACAACCCCACCCCGGTTAAGAGCGCCGAAAAATGGTTGGCCAGCCCTGCCGCCGCCACGATGCCATAGGCTCGTAAAATGGCCAGAAAGGCGAGACTGGTGACGCCACCCGCTAACAGGGCCCCGGCGGCACCTGGGGCTTCGCCATAGGCATCGGGCTTCCAGGTGTGCATGGGTGCGAGACCCATCTTAGTGCCATAACCCACCAAAAGGAGCAAAAAGGCGGCATTTAGCCACGAAGGCGAAAGCCGGTGAGCCTCGGCCACCAAGGTGGGGTAGTCCAGGGTGGGCGGCAATCCTGCCTGGAACGCCGCGTACGCCAAAAAGAAGGTGCCCAAGAGGGCCAACGCAATGCCCACCGAAAGAACCAAGAGGTACTTCCAGGTCGCCTCAAGGCTCTCCCTGGTTCGGTTAAAATAGATCAACGGAGCCGTTGCCAAGGTGGTCCCTTCGATCGCCACCCACATCAGGCCCAGGTGACGGGCCAAAACGACCAGAGAAGCTAGCCCCAAAAACAACAGCCAGCTGACCGTAAACACGCGGTTCGAACGTTCCTTTCGGTAACGGAGGTAGCCCACCACATAAAAAGACAAGGCGAAGGCCAGCCCCTGCACCGCCAACAAAATGACGGTTCCCACGGCATCCAGCTGTAACCAGTCTCCCCATGCCGCACCCGAGGGATTGTAGGCCAAGACAAGGCTAAGGGCCAGAGTCACCGCATTGGCTAGGGGCAGAAACAGGGGACGATGACGTTCCCAGGGCCACAGGGCCGCCACTCCTGCCAAGAGCAGGGGGACCAGAATCAGAATAAGACCCATCGTCTACTCCTTCAACGACGCCAACCGCCGGGTGTCCATCGACGCAAAGGTGTCGTTGATGCGGTTGGTGATGATCGTGATTACAAAGATGCCGACAAAGAGGTCTAGCAGAACGCCCAGCTCAATCACGAGGGGGAGGGCTTCGACCAAGAGCAGGCCAAACAAATAAATCCCGTTTTCAAGAATGAGGTAGCCAATCACTTGCGTCAGGGCTTTGTAGCGGGTGGTAAGTATCAAAAAGCCCACCACAATGGTAGCGATCGAGGCGGGAACAATAAGTGTTCCGGTTTGGCTGGCCTCGAGCGGTATTTGTGTCGAGAGCAATAACGCCACCCCGGTTGCACCAGCCCCAAGGAGTACCGAGGGAAAAAAGCCGATAAACGGCTCGACTTCACGTTTGATTTTGGCGGCCCTGAGGGACCTCCCCATCATGAAAGGGATCACAAACCCTTTCAAAACGATAGCCCCTGCCGAAGCCGCCAAGCTAGGCCACCCAGCCGACGGGTTTAGCAGAGGCAACACCGACAACAGTGCCCCTTGTGCCGCCGCAATGCGGATGACCGTCAAGATGCGGCTCGACCCCAAGGCAAACAGGTTGAGCACTAAAACGATGACTAAGACAGCATTGATCAGATCATGAAACCCTGTCACGACTCACCTCATCATCAAAAGAAATCCTGCACCGCACGAAAGCACAGCGCCGGTTAAAAACAGCGGGACTCGTTTTAGCCGCAGACGAGCAAAGGCAGACTCTAGTACGCCCACGACCACGGCCAGCACAAGAACCTCGGCCAACGGCAGGGCAAAGCCACCCGGCCAGTCAGCGCGGAACGGGGCGGCGGTATGCACAAGCAGCGAGCCTAAAATCAAGAACTTCATCGCCGAGGCATATTCCACAGCCCCGAGAAGCGGCCCACTATGGTCCAAGATCATCGCCTCGTGAATCATGGTCAGTTCGAGGTGGGTGGCGGGGTCATCCACAGGTAAACGGCTGGTTTCGGTCAAAAACACCAAAAACAGTCCAAGAACTGTCAAAACCAAGGGAGCGGTGAGTTGAGAGCTGTAGTGTAAAAGCGGACTGAGCAAAAACCCGTTGGTATCAAGCGATCCTGAAATCTTGACCAGGGTTAAAAAGCCCAAGAACAAAGCCGGTTCAGTCAAGAAACTAAACGTCAACTCGCGCGAAGCCCCCATCCCTTCAAACGCCGATCCGGTATCGAGAGCCGCTAGGGTGGTAAAAAAGCGGCCCAGCGCCAACAAGTAGGCTACCAGAATGAAATCGCCTGAAAAGCTTAAAGGGGCGTCAAAGGTAAACAGAGGAACAAAAAGCCCCGCAAAGGCTGTGCTGACCAGCAACACAAACGGTGCCAGCCGAAAGATCCACGAGGTTGTGGTACTAAGTACTGTCCGCTTGCGAAAGAGTTTTACCAGGTCGTAGTAGGGCTGAAGGAGCGGGGGGCCCTGGCGTCCCGCAAACCACGCTTTGGTTTTGTTGACAGTGCCCAGCAACAACGGTGGAACAAGTAAGAGGGCCAGACCATGAAGAAGGGGTGCAAGTAAGGTCATTTTCCAAAACTCCCCAGCAGAAGAATCATCACAAAGAGCAAAATTTGCGCCAAGTACAGTTGTATGTTGCCCCTTTGAAGCCGGTGGAGCCGGGCCAGGGCGTGCTCGACGCGGCGTACAAGCGGAAACAGCGATAAATCCAGAACGGGGTCACGCGTCTGCTTACGGTAGTTGGGTGGCTCGCCGCGTTTATCAGCTGCGGCATGAGTCCAGCCGGTCAGGCCGGCACTGACCGAGGCGGCGGTGTATTGCATCCGGGGCGAGGGCAAGGCGTAGCCGCAATCCCAGGTGGGACCCGTTTTTCGGTACCGAAAGCTCAGGGCGATGACGATCGTCAAAAGCAGGGCCAGGCTGATGATTAGCCACGGCAGGGTCGGAAAGCTCAGCGGGATTGACCCCGGTTGGAATAAGGCTAACGCCGGCTCTACCAACGGGAGAAGCAGAATGGGGCTAGCCCCCAACACCACCACAAGCCCTGCTAAAACCAACAGCACCCCTTTGCCCTTTTCGTGGCCGGCGGGTGGTAAGGCCGAGTGGGGCTGACCCAGGAACAGACCTGCGGTTACTTTGACAAAAGCCGCCAGGGCTAGGGCCCCCACCGCCGGAAGAAGGGCAGCTCCTAGAGTGAGCACTGCCGTTCCTTTGCCGAGTGCTGAAAAGAAACCTTTCATCATGAGGAACTCGCCAACAAACCCACTCAGGGGAAAGAGACCAGCCAGGCCTGCCGCACCAAGGACAAAAGCCAAGGTGGTCCACGGCAAAACGCGGCGTAGCCCCCCCAGCTTTTCGATGTCGCGAGTGCCTGTGGCGTGAAGAATATTCCCTGACGACAAAAAGAGCAGGGGCTTTAAAACCCCGTGGTTGAGAATGTGAAAGAGCGCCCCACCCAGGCCCCAAAGTACCAAATCGGGACGATGTTCCGCCCTGCCGGTGACGGCTAGGCCCAGGCTCATGACGATGAGACCGATGTTTTCGACGCTTGAATACGCCAAAAAGCGTTTAAAGTCGCGCTGGTTTAGCGCCAAAAACACCCCGCTGAGCGCGCTTAAGGCTCCTAAACCCAACAAGACTTCGCCCGAAGCGTTCAAGTCGGGCATCAGAAGCAACAGTCGCAGAATGCCATACAACCCGATTTTGAGCATAACCCCCGACATGACCGCCGAGACGTGACTGGGGGCGTTGGCGTGGGTATCGGGGAGCCAAAAGTGGAGCGGCACGAGCCCTGCTTTGACACCAAAACCGAGTACGCCCAGCGTCAACAGAGTGGCCATCGTCGCCGGTTCTAAAGTCGTGGTCAGGGTTAAAAGAAAACTCCCCGTTGCGGCTTTCCAGAGGGAAAACAGCAAAAACAGGGCCAGAGTCCCCGCATGCGTTGCTGTCAGGTAGACCCAGCCGGAGCGCCGGGTTTCGGGGTGCTGGTGTTCCGCAGTGGCGGCAAAAAAGGCCGCTAAAGCCATAACTTCCCAGAATAATAAAAAGGAAAGACCATCCCGTGCCAGGGTAACCAGGGCCATACCGGCGGCAAGAACGCCAAACGAAACCTGAAGCCGTTGTTCCGAGGCCCGCGAGGGGGTAAACGGGCCGTGCCCTACCGCCCACAGCCCAGCGGCGGGGGTGATGGTAAAGATCAGGACAAGAAAGGGGGCACTCAGGGCATCGATACCCAGAGTGAACACCGGCGACCCGGGAAGTTGCCAACTTAGCAGTTGTGCTGGGTGACCCAGACTCACAAGTGTACCGACTAAGGCGATAGCGGCTCCGAAGAGCGCTGTTGCCGCCGTGAGCGTAGCGGCTCGACGCGGGGCTAGGGGAAGAAAGCCGGCAAAGCCACTGAGGGCGGTAAGGGCGACTCCCCCAAGAACTAGGGGGATCGAAGACGAGTAAAGGTTCATGGTTGATTCCCTTTCAACAGGGTGGCAAGCGACGCCCAAGGCAGCTGAGTCGCTAAAAAAATCAAAGCGGCGAGAAAGACATACAGAACGTATTGCTGGGCGAGTCCCTGAGGTAAACGGCGCAAGACGACAAAAAAGCGTGGTAGGCGAAAGGGGCGTCGTGGTGGTCGGCGTAAAAGCCAACGCCACTGCTGGCGCAACGGTCGGCTCAACGATGACGCCGTGTACTGCATCCGTGCCGAAGGGCGCGCGTACCCACAGTCCCAGGTTAAGGCGCGGGGACTGCGGCGAAACACCTTGATCGACACCGCGGCCACCAACAGAAGGAGCCCTAAAATCCCCGTGAAAAGACTCAGGGTGTTCAACGGAACGGCCCCCGATAGCGGCCGAGCTAAACCTGGTGCCAAAAGCGCGGTTACGGGGTCCAAAAGCGGGGCGCTCACCCACGGAAAAAGACCCAAGAACGCGCACACCCCCCCCAGGACAAATAACGACGTGGTCATGAGGGGGTTCTCGCCAGCCTCGAAACTCGAGGATGTTCGGGGCAAACCCAAAAACATTGAGCCGGTTACTTTGACAAAACACGCCAAGGCCAGAGCGCCCATCATCGACAATGCGGTGACAGTTAATAGGGTTGCTAAACTGAGGGCGCCTGGTCCCGAAAGTGCTGAAAGCGAGCCCATGACAATCAGCCATTCGCTGACAAAGCCATTGAGGGGCGGTAGCCCCGTGATTGCCGCCGCACCGAGAAAGAACAACCCGGCTGTGAAGGGGAGTTTGGTTAATAAGCCGCCCAGAGCATCCAGGTGTCGACTACCGGCGGCTTTGACCGCCGTGCCCGCCCCTAAAAAGAGGAGTGACTTGAACAGGGCGTGGTTCAGGACATGCAATAGCGCCCCCGCAAGACCCAGGGTGTACCAAAGGGGTTGATGAAAAGTCTTTCCCAATAGGGCCAAGCCCAGACCGAGTGCGATGATACCGATATTTTCGACACTATGGTACGCCAAAAGGCGTTTAATATCGTGCTGAGCGAGAGCTTTGACAACCCCAAAGATTCCGCTGACAGCACCCACCGTTAAAAGAATAGCTCCCCAAAGTGCCGGGGGGTGGGGGATTAAAAACAGCATACGGATTAAACCGTAGATGCCCATTTTTATCAGTATGCCAGAAAGAAGCGCCGAAACCGGCGTTGGTGCCCCGGCGTGGGCCGAGGGCAACCACACATGCAGGGGAACAAAGCCTGCTTTGAGGCCAAAGGACAATAGGGCAATCAAAAAGAACAGGGTCAGACTTGCCCCCGAGGCAGAACCAGTCAAAGGCATTAGCAGAAAACTTCCCGAAAAGTTCTTCCACAACAAAAATAAGAAAATCAGACCAAGGGTACTCAGGTGAGTGGCCACGAGGTAGAACCAGCCAGCCTTACGGGCTTCGGGGGTGGTGTCGGGCGAATTGATAAGAAAAAAGCCCGACAAGGCCATCAGTTCCCAGCCGACCAAAAAAATTAGCGCATGCCGGGCGGCAAGTAACAGTGACATTCCGGCAATCGCCAAACCCCAAAAGACACCGAGTGAAACTTCGCCTTTATGGGCTGGTTGGCCGGCATAATACCCTTGGGCATAGAAAAGGCCCCAGAACCCCATCACATAGACAGGGATCAAGAAAAAGGCGGTTAACGGGTCAAGGTGCAGAAGGTTTGCCGCAAGTTGGGGAGCCTTTTGGGTTAAAGGAAGTGTCTGACCTAGCAGGCTCGTCACGGCTAAACCTAAGCCCACCGCTCCCGCCGCGCCCAACAAAATCAACTGGGGGACAAAACGACTTCGGCGAAAAACCAAGCGCGGCAGACCCGAGAGGCCTGCTAGCACGGTGACCGCGAGAAAAATCATACGTCAGACCGTTGATCAGAGGGTTTATTAGCCCGTTGCGGAATAGCTTTTTCGCACGCTTCAATACGGCTAAACAACGTTTCGCGCGTCGCTCGTTCCCGCAGAGCCTGGCGTAGGCCCTCGTCTCTAAGGGCAAAACCGAGCCGCGACAAAAGGTGAAGGTGGGCGCGGACGCTGGGACTGATGATGGCAAACATCGTATCGACAGGTTTGCCATCGATGGCACCAAAATCGATGGGGTGCTCTAAGAAACACAAGGTAACCGTTGGTTTTTGAATATGCAAAATGACGGGGTTGCGAACGTGAGGAATGGCAATGCCGTCACCGATACCGGTTGAGCCCAGCGATTCCCGAGCCAGAAAGACCTCGTAAAGGTATTGCCGGTCCACTTCGTCAGGCAAGTTTAAAACATCGGTGATGGATTTTAGCACCGACGGCCCATCGCCGCCCTCGAGACGGTAAACGACACCCCCGGCCTTGAGAGCTTCGGTCAAAGAGGGCAGGAGCGCGGCGTCGCTCGACTCGGCGAAGATTTCGGGGGAAACCTTCATTCGCTGGCTGGTGGCCCATTCAAGAATCTCGGCTCGGTTGAACCGCACCTGCTCGTTGATACGGTAAAACGGAATGGAACCTTTTTGGATCCATCGGTAAATCGTTTTTTCAGAAACGTTCAAAATGGTGGCGACGTCTTTGACAAACAACTGCATAGGGAAAGTATTTTCCTGATGTCCAAAAATGTCAATCGAA
The DNA here is from genome assembly GCA_027451945.1 of Spirochaetales bacterium. Lineage (GTDB taxonomy): Bacteria > Spirochaetota > Spirochaetia > JABEVK01 > JABEVK01 > JABEVK01. The sequence continues at coordinate 58,549 of DAIDHT010000036.1, read as the reverse complement.
AAGGACATATGTCTAGACAGGTGTAGGGATGAGAAAAGGGGGGCACGTTAGCAAGGTTGGTTGAAAATTGAGTTGAGGGTGGCTTATGCTTAACTGTGGATTGTGCTTAACTAAGGCCAGAGCTAAAGGAGTATTGGGAATGCCTACATCAGATAAAGACTCTGTGGCGGTCAAAGCATGGTTCACTGAAAAGGATTTTTGGGTCCAGCTCGACGACGGACGCCAAATTGGCGTACCTTTGACCTTTTACCCACGTCTTCTGGAGGCTTCGCCGGATCAACGAAGGTTCTTCGAAATATCTGGCGGGGGGCGAGGCATCCACTGGGCGGAGCTTGACGAGGACCTTTCCGTTCAGGGTCTTGTTTTAGGATTTCGTGATCGTACCGCCTCAACCTGAGTTTGTGTCACAAAACGGTTGAGTTTGTGATTAAAAACAGATGAGTTTGTGATTACATCACGACGCAAAATAGACGTAAATCCGCTGAGATGTAACCTCAAAGTTTTCTAGCTACAACCAACAAACCGCCTACGACGAGATCTGCGCTATTGCCTTACGAAAGGCTTCTATTCCCTGTGCCCCCACGATGCCGACTTTATCGTCGAGTACATAGGTGGGAACTCCCGTCACACCAAGCTCACGCGCTTCGCGGAGCGAATCTTCAAATCGGGTGCGGAACTCTCCTGCTTCGACGGTTTTTTCCATCTCATCCGGGTCCAGCCCGACTTCGACGGCTACCGCTCTGAGTACCTCCCAACGTCCAATATCCTTACCCTGCCCAAAGTATTGGTCAAAGACGGCACGGTGAAATTCTTCACCCCGGCCCTTGTCGACGGCATACTCGGTGGCCTCGTGTGCCCTTTGCGTGTTTGGCATAAAGAAGTTCTGAACAAAAGGAAGCCCTGCCGCTTTGGCCCGTGCCGGAAGCGGGTTGTGCAAGGCGAGCCTTGCTTGGATTTCTTTGGGAAGAGCCATCCCCTCGGGTGGCGTATCGGGCCGCAAAAAGAAGGGTTTCCAGCGAACCTCCAACGGGCGTTCTGCGCGGAGTTCGTTAATCACGGCTTGGCCCACATAGCACCAGGGGCAGACATAATCGGAATACACGACAAGACGAGTCATAGTGACTCAAAGATAGAAACAAACCAGCTGTGCGGGCAAGCGAGACTCGCCGGCTCTTCTTTAAACGGTTCCGACTGCACTTGGCTGGTGGTAGTAAATAGAATAGAGATAATCACAACCAAATGGAAATATTTTTAAAAAAAAGGTGCCAAATCATGATTTGGGACGACTTTTTTTTTCTTTGTAGTAAAGTCTTTTCCGGAACATAAGGCGTTCTAGGAGGATAAAGCATTGATAACCTTACCGATGGCATCAGCAGAAGCAAAATACCAAACCCCCGAGCTCGTTGAGTTGGGACAGGTCACGGAGTTAACCAACTATACCGTCAGCGTGACGGCGCAGTGAGGATGAGAATGAAAATGATGAAAGGACTTAGCTTAACCGTAGTCGGAGTAGCTTTGGCAGTCTTGGCGGGGTGTTCAAACCCTACCCAGGCTTCCGTGAGTGCAAATACTTTAACTAGCGGCGTTGCAGGAAGTAGCGGAGTTGCCACCGTCTCGGTGACGGCTAGTACGGCGGCTGGGGCAAGCCGAGGTCTGAATAGTAATGGCAACGTGACGAAGGTATTGATTGTGGCGATTCAAAATGGCACCAGCGAAGGAAGCGGAACGCTGACGCCGAATGGAACGGCCTGGATGGGGAGCTTTGCGGTCAATGCCACCGGAGCAACAGACTTTTGGGCGTATGGGTATGATGCGAGCAATGTGGTGGTGTGGAGTGGCTTAACGTCGGGGTTTACGGTTAACTCCACGGGGACAAATTCTGTGAGTATCCCAATGAGTCAGCTGGCTAATGAGACCTCGGCCTATATCGGCACACTGGTTCCGGTAGCGGGGGGAACGTTCACCCTGCAGTCGGGGGGGCCGAATATGACCGAGAGTACGTTTCATATGAGTGCTAACCTGATAACCCGAGCCCAGTTTTTAGCGGTGATGGGGACTGACCCAAGCACTACTGCTGTTTCCACAGGTACCTCTGACCCTGTGCAGATGGTAAATTGGTACACAGCGATAGCCTTTTGCAATAAGCTGAGTTTGCTGGAAGGGTTAACGCCTGTGTATTCCGTGTCGAGCGTGTCGAATTGGTCAACGTTGGCTTATTCAAGTATCCCGACTGCTGATGATACAAACTGGGATGGGGCGACAGTTAGTTCGACCGCCAATGGTTACCGGTTACCGACCGAGATGCAATATATGTGGGCGGCAATGGGTGGAATGAGCGATAGTCTGAGCAGTGACCTTGTTGGTGGTGTTAATACGGCAGGCTACAACAAGGGGTATGCGGGAAGTACCGAGGCTGGAGGTGCCCAAGCAATTATGGCTGGTATATGACGAATAGTGCCAACACAACCCATCCTGTGGGAACGAAAACGGCAAATGAGTTAGGGATTTACGATCTAACTGGGAATGTCTTTGAATGGTGCTGGGACTGGTATGGAAGCTACCCCACGGCGCAAACGAATTATCAGGGAGCAGGTTCGGGCCCCTACCGCGTCGATCGCGGTGGCAGTTGGGGCTTCTCTACTTCTTTCTGCCACGTAGCCAGCCAGGCCGGGAGCAATCCGTACCAACAGGTCAACATTATCGGTTTCCGGGTTGTCCTCCTAGATGCACCAGCGACACCGTTTATTCCCCGATTACAGTAACGTCCGAACGCTAAGTCGGTCAGTCTTCGGCAACAACACTTGTCGAGGGCCGGCCAGCTGGTCTATATTAAGGTAATGTCATCTCACTCCCCTGCCGATTCGCGGGGTTATAAAATCCTTCATAAAGTCTTTTTAGTGGGTCTCTTTATTAAGGGCGCGAACGCTCTCTTGGAACTCGTGTCGGGTTTGGTGCTTTTACTATTACCGGTAGCGACCTTGCAAAGTGCCGCCGAAACGGTGCTCAGGCCTTTGATGCGAGCCCTTCCCGAGGGGCCTTGGCATGCTAGGTTAGAACGATTGACGGCTTCGATTACGCCTGGGGGAACTTTGTTCGCGGCCTGGTATTTTCTTAGCCACGCTTTTGTGAAACTCTTGGTTGTGGTGTGTTTAGTCAAGGGTTGGGTGTGGGCGTATCCACTGAGTATTGCCGTCTTTGCGGGGTTCATGACCTTTCAGACCTGGGAGTTTTTTCATGGGCATGCCCTCATGTATATGCTTCTGAATATCATGGATGTTTTCTTGATTTTTCTTACCGTCAACGAGTGGCGCCATGCCCTGCGCTTAAAACAATTGAAAACCGCGTAAATTGCTCAGTTTTTCTTCCTGAAGGCTTGCAGACAGCGACTCTAAGGCTAAAACTATCTCTATGCGCTCCCTAACGAACAAAGTCGAGTTTCTTTCTCAACGTGAACACCTTTTGTTTTTTCGCGCTCTCAACGCTGAAGCCAAAGAGTGGCTGTGGAGTAAGTGCGAGATTGTCGACTTTCAAGAAGAAGAGTTGGTGGTCAAGGTCGGCGAGCTCAGTCCGTCTTTTTTTGGCATTCTGACCGGTTGCGTAGGGGTCTCGATGGCTGAAGAGGGCCGTGACGTCTACTTGAATACCCTTGGTGCGGGGCAGATTTTTGGTGAAGCCGCCATGTTTCTTAAATCCCCTCGAACCGCCACCGTCAAGACCTTAGAGCCCAGTGTGATTCTTAAGCTGACCCGCTTTGATTTTTTAGATTTTCTGGCTAAATTCCCTCGAGATGGGAATAAAGCACTTTTGGCCCTCATGTATGGGCTGTTAAACAAATTACGCTCAAGCAATGAAGAGCTGGCTTTTGAACGCCGTGACGACACCAGTCAGGACGACATTGACGCCTTGGTTCAAGAACTTACCGGGAGCTGAGTCTAGTTACCCCTGCGTTTAAAGGCCCCCCAAGCTTTTAACAGCGGAATATCGGCGGGGGCAAGCTCCTCTAAAAGAGGGTGCACACCATAAGCTGGGGTGGGTTCGAAAAGTTCCTCCGGGTCCACCCACAAAAAGGCGTCATGAACTTGAAGGGTAGGTAGGGTATCGGGGGCGAGTGTTGGGGGCCCAAGGGTGTACCAGGCCTCAAGGCGAAGATCGCGGCCCTTGTCACTGGTGACTACCGCGCTCACGGGGAATTGCGGTTCAGTCTCCCACCCAAGTTCTTCACGCAGTTCCCGTTGAAGAGCCTGCTGGGGGCTTTCGCCATTTTCTTGTTTGCCTCCCGGTAGTTCCCATTTGCCAGCCAAAGAACGCCCGGGAGCGCGACGACCCAAGAGGATTTTTCCTTCGCGCTCAAGAAGTGCGCACACAACTAAGACTACGGGGGGCATGCTGGTATTCTTAAGAATCGACTCTGCCCCGTCAAGCCCACCGAGGGGGTGTGCCATACCGACCGGCGAGGGATCCGCAAGGAGTGTTTTGATGAGCTTTCGATGGGTATTCGTTCTTGTAGGAGCTATGATAGCCACGGCGGCGTGGGGTTGGAGCCCCGCAGACTACCTCGACACTACGGCCCAAGCCTTCTTTAGGCGCCCCGACGTGAACAAACCCATCGATTTTCAACACCCTGATCAGGCCCTTTTGACGGCGGCAGTTTTTTACGAAACGAACGTACGCCGCGAACAGGCGGGGGTTCCTGACCTGGAACACAGTGCTAAACTTGATCACGTGGCCTGGGCTCACGCCGACGATATGGTGCGGTACACCTATTTTTCGCATAATAGTCCTGTTGCGGGACAGCGAACCGTTCAAGAACGCTTGGCCAGTGTGGGCATACGGGGCGGCGTTCAAGGTGAAAATATCGCCCGGGGCTTTGCCCTTGATTACCAATCCGGGCGGGCTGTCTACCCACCGCAGGATACCGGCGGAGGCTTTCGTTACACCCTCAAGGGCCCCGATCTTCAGCCGCGCACGTATGCGGGCTTGGCCGCGGCCCTGCTGGACCAGTGGATGGCCTCGCCCGATCACCGCGAGGTCTTGCTGGACCGCAATTTTCGCTTTGTTGGCAACGGTATTGTGTTGTATCGAGCAACCAACTTTTACAATATGGAATATTTTATGGCCGTTGCGGACTTTTCTTCCGAAGGGTAATCTTGACTGTTCGGAGTGGGATTCATTAAAGTGAGAGTATGTTCACAATTTCAGCAAAAGGTGCCTACGGCTTATATGCTATGATGGAGCTGGCTTCGGCCTATCCTGGGGGGTCGTTGCAGATCCGCGACATCGCCGAGGCTCGAGAAATTCCTCAACACTACCTCGAACAGTTGTTGGTAACTCTACGAAAAGCCAGCTTTGTCAAAAGTTTTCGTGGCACAAATGGTGGCTACGCGTTGGCCAAACCTCCTTCAGAAATCCGTGTGCTTGAAATCTTGGCGGCCCTAGAAGGCCCCGTAGAGATTTTACGCGAACAAGTTCCCCGAGGCGGTTTGGATTTTTTTTGGAGCCGTTTGGCCGAGCAGTTTACGGCGGGCCTTACCCTGACGCTAGAAGAAATCGTGACACAGCGGGACCAACACCGCCAGGCCTTCACGTTTGTGATTTGAGCAGTGGACGTCACGCTGTTGATCCTTGCGGCGGGGCTTTTGGCCCTGCTGTTGGGATTTTTGCTCCTCAGTTCTCGCTCGCACCGGCAAAAGAATAGCTCGAGGGAGCCAGGTCTGAAGCCCGAGACCAAGGGACCCTACCGAAGCTGTCCGCTTTGTGGAGAGTTGCTTCAGCCGGGCCAAAAAGTTAGATCTTCGGTTTTTGCCACGGCCACGGCCGACAAAATTATGGAAATTTATGGCTGTCCCTTTTGTGACGAGGCAAAAACGGCCGAGCCCCCACAAAAACGTCTTTGCCCGGTCTGCCACCAAACCTTGAGACCCGGCGAGGTGGTCACAGCTCGCGTTTTTGAACGGCAAGATGGCCGCAAAACCCACGTGCATGTCCTGGGTTGCCCCCGTTGTCGTTCACGCTCGAGCTAGGGCTGCCTGTGCTAACGCCAGGGCACCAAGAATTCCCGCCTTGTTCCCCAAGCCCGGAGGAACCAAGTACGACGTAATGCCCTCTTTGGTCAGAGCCGGCGAGCGGATGTACTGATTGTTCAACGTTAACAGCTGGTTTTGAATCAGGGGAAACAAATGGGTTTGTTCCATGACGCCACCACCAAGAATGATCCGTTCAGGAGAAAAACAGGTCACATAGGCAAGACAAGCCTGGGCCAGGTAATGCGCCTCGAGCGTCCAGGCTTCGTGGGTGCTTTCTAAGTCATACGCCTTGCGCCCCCAGCGCTTTTCAATCGCGGGACCCGCCGCCATTCCCTCGACGCAGTGCCCATGGTACGGGCACAGGCCCGGAAAGGGGTCCGACGCATCAGGGACGAGAAGAAAATGTCCCACTTCGGGGTGAACTAGGCCGTGAACGAGTTGGCCGTTGAGCAGAACCCCACCGCCCACCCCGGTTCCCACGGTTAAATACACCAGGTTATCCAGGCCCTTTCCGGCTCCCCAGAGGTGTTCGCCCAGGGCTGCCCCGTTGACATCGGTGTCAAACCCAACCGGGACACCAAGAGCACGCGCTAACCGTCCGGCCACTTCTGTGTCTTGCCAACCGGGTTTGGGTGTCGCTGTGACATACCCCCAAGTTGGTGAGGCCGGGTTGAGGTCGACGGGGCCAAAACAGCCGATTCCCACGGCCGCAAGTTTTCCCCAACGGTGTTCCGCCTCACGAAAATACGTCAGAGTTTGGGTAAGGGTTGCCTCGGGTTCGGCAGTTGGAAAGCGCACTTCGTCGCGCACATCCTCGGGGCCCGTGGCTACGGCGCAGACAAACTTAGTGCCGCCTGCCTCGACAAGACCAAAAAGGGGTTTACTCATGGGTGTTTACCTCTAAAAATGCCAAACGTCGTTGAGCTAAAACTGACTCAGAGAGCGGGTCGGTTGAGTGTGTTGGGACCTTTTGATAGTCTTGCCGGGCTTCTTGTGTCAGTCCGTAGCCTTCGGCAATTCTGCCAACAACATACCAATCGGCGGGGATGAGTGTCCTTCGCGTGGTGACCGAGAGAGACTTAAGAAAGACCTCGTGGGCGGCATCTAAGCGACCTTCCTCGGCGTAAACGGCCGCCAAGGTATTGAGCGAGTTATAGTCCTTTTCGTGGCTCTGTGAAACGGCTTGAAGGGCCCAGGTCAGAGCCTGAGCAGAAAGCGGCGTACGAAAGAGCTCTGCCCAGGCTAGGCCGTTGGCTTGGCGGGCATTCAACGTAAGATTTTGTGCTTTGATAAATGCTTCCGTCACAGCCGGGTCAGGTAGTTTAAGGTACAATTCTAGCAAGCGCTGCTGTCGTTGGGGGTCACTTGGCTGGTCTTTCCAGCTTTTTGTCAAAAGCTCACCGAGCTTTTGATACTCACCAGCAAAAACAAGTTCCCGTTCGTAGGCTTTTTCTGTTTTTTGAGGATACTGTTTTTTTAGCTCCTCAAGAATTGTCAGTGCCTCGGACGCTTGTTTAACCCGATTCAAGCCGTCTGCAAGAACTAAACCCAAGGTTAGGTGCAGGCTACCTGTTTGTTGAGCAAAGTCTGCTCGGCACGCTTCAAGTTGGCTGGGTTGGGTAGCGGTGAGAGCCTCTAAGGCATCGGTAAACAGTTTGGCGGTCGCCAGATCATGTGGTTGTGTACCCCAAATTTGCGGTAATAAAAATGTACCCTGCCGTTGAGAATACTCGTCCGTTAAAAAGTCTTTTATCCAGAGTAGCGTCGCCGGGTCTTTTTGGGCGATCCTCTGGCGAAGTGGTTCGATTAAACTGGCGGCAATATGCCCATTAGCTATCATGACATAACCCGCGGGGGTTTGTCGCAGAAACCACCCTTCGGCAATGGTGCCCTGATAGGCCACCTGAACGTGAAAATCTCTTCCTACTGGTGTTACGGTGCACTTGAGCAGAGTTTTTAAGTCATCAAGTTGATTAGCTAAGGGTAACTGTTCGTCACGGGCAACCTGGGCAACATCTCGCCATTCGTTTCGAAAGCCGGCGTTGCTGGGCGAAGTTAAAAAGAAGTGAAGCATCGCGGGCGTCATGAGGGCTTTAAACGGAGCCGTTCGGCGACCCCTCGATGCAAGAAGGGCCGAATCAAAAGCTAAAGAATAGTCTTCGGGCGTTTTGGCGGCAGAAACAGGGTTAGCCCTCATGGTTTTTGCCAACGAGTCTGCCCTGACGTCAAGGGTGATCGACATGGTCGAGCCATGCGAAGCCTGGCGAAGAAAGTCTGCCGCATAAGAATACTGACGGGCGCGGATAAGAAGATTGGCCGCTCTTTCAAAAGCGATACGGAGGACTTCAGGGTCCAACGAGGTATCGACTTGGGCGATAGCGGTCGTGGGGCCCGAAAGCATCGCGGTCGCGGCCAAGGTATAGGCTTCGACGTCGGCGGGTTTTGAAAGCCCCGAGGCCCTTCGTAGCACCTCTTGCCAACGACCTAAGGTACACAGGTCAATCATCGGGTTTATTTCTAGGCCTTCTTTTGACAACACCGACTGGATTTTGTCGTATTGAGCCAGTGCTTTTTCAAGATCAGCCGCCTTTTGGTAGCGAAGTCCATCGGCATCATATTCCCAAAGGATGGCTAAATTGGCTCGATCAGCCCAAGATTGAGGGGCCAGACTAATGGCTTTTTGAAAAGCTTCAAGAGCCCCTTGGCGGTCGTACCCGGGACCAAAACGTCGACCGACCTCGTCAAACTCGCGGATCCAACCTAGTAGAGCCCAAGCCTCGGCGTTTTGCGGTGCTATTTGAACGGCTTTGGCCGCAGCCTGTTGAGCAAGGTCCCCGAAGCCTGCGTTCAACAGAACTTGGGCGTACCGTTGAAGGGGAAGGGGGCTTTTCGGAGAGTGGGCTATCATTTGACGATACAAAGCAAAAGCTTCTTTGAAACGCCCCGCCTCAAGGTACTTCTTGGCTTCAAGATCAAAGACAAGGCGAAGAGGGTCTAAGGAGTTTCCCGGTTGAGTGAGGGCCAGGCGTGTCGCTTCAAACTCTGCAGGTGAGAGTAGGGTTTTGTGGGTTTCCCAAACGTAATCGACTTCGACTATCCCAGGTGCTTGCAAGAACGCATGCCGTTTTAACGTTAAGTCACCAAAGGTTTTTTCTTGGTCTGAGGGGAGGTGGCGTAGGGAGTAGCCAAAAGGAATATGGACTTGATTGTGCCACCTAACATTAATTGGCAGAGCAAAGCGAAAGGGGTAGACACGTGGTTTTGTAGAATCGGAGGTAAGAGCAGAGGGTAGCCAGGTTAAAAGGTAAGAGGGGCGAATTTTGGCTATCGCTTGGTTGTCACCCGTAAACGCGAGGTCTGAGTGCTTGAGTTGTATCGTAAAGGTAAAGGGCTTGGCGAGGTCTCGAGGGTTCGAAAACTTATAGGAACCCAGCGTGGCACCGGCGTAGGTTTTGTCAGCATAATTGGCCAAATCTTTTTTGACGTCCGCAGGATCGGTAAAGGCGTAGTGCTGACGGTAGTACAATTCAAAGCCCCCGCTGTACACCGTGGTTTCGGTGACGTTACCGGTACCACTGTCTTTCAACTCGTACACTCGGGTTTCGGTATTCTCTTGCTCAAGGGGGCTCGAAAACGGGGTCTGAAGAAGATTTTTGGTAGTTTTTGCGGCGATGAGCGCCCAACGTTCTTGATCCCAGGTAGGGAGCATGGTCCCCCGACTAAAGTCTGAGGTTGGGTCTAGCCATAACGGGTGAGCCCCACCTACATAGACAATCGCGTGGTCAAACCAGTCAAGACCTGGCACACTTTTAGGAATGTCTCGATTCGTGCCATCCCATAAGAGAGCCACATGGGCGGGGTAACCAGCCAGACGTAAAAGTGTCGTTAAGAGAACGGCTTTGTCTTTGCAGTCACCATAGCCACGGGTCAGGATAGTTTGAGGCAGATACGGTACAATGGAGTTTTCACCTAACTCTAAACCCACATACCGAACCTTTTGGTTGATCCATTGCATGAGATGCGCGGCTGTCTCGGGCAGCGAAGTTGTGACGATGCCCGCAGGTAACTTGACGGTGCTATCAAGAATTTTTTGGTTGATTTGCTGCGAATACGCCGAGGCCAAGGTGCCCCAGTCCGGTGCGGTTGAAAAGGCGAGTGCCGGATAGGTGACAGCGTTCCTCGGCAGGTTTTCTTCTGAAACCAAACTGCCAGGGATGGGGCCTTGCGCTATGTGCCAAAGCTTTCGGGTGCTCTCGTCTTTTTTCACGATTGTGGGAGCGCTTGTCCCGTAGACCTTAAAATGAAAGGGACTTTGCGCGGGCACGCTGATCGAAACATCTTGCGCCAAAATAGAGGCGTTACTCCCCAACTGCCACTGGTCTGCGACCCCTGCTTGCGGGAGCAAGGGGTGACTAACGGTAGTTACCTCTTCTTCAATGACAGAACCGACAACGACGTGGGGGTAGGGGGCCTGAAGGGTTTTACTGTCAGAATACAGGCTGTCGTGGGCGGAGTTCTGAACTTCGACGAGCGAAGCGGGGTCTAAGGGCCAGACATTACCATCAGGATTTATAACCTGACCTTTTATGACCGGACGCTCTTCGTGCCAAGGACTCCAGGAAATTTTGACTTGACCCCAACTATCCACAGCGTCCAAACTCTGAATCCGGTAAACCCAAAAGCTTTGACGGGTTTCTGTACCATCGGGGCTGAAGGTGATTGTCCCTCGTTCATAGAAAATCACCGCCGGCTGGTCAGGGTAGAATTGCGCCGAAGCGACAAAGGACAAAACTTGTTTGGCCGAAGCTTGAAAGAGATTTTGTCCCCACAGCTGGCGAGCTTGAGCTTCGGGAGTCATAGCCGACAAAGAATTCCCACAACCCCATAGCACAAGAATGATGGTCCAGAATCGACGCATGAAAACTCCTGATGGCTCTTACGGCCTCTGTTAAGGCTAACACGCTCCGGTTAACTCTACAAGCTGAGATTTTTGTTTGACCCCTGGACGCACCCCTGTCAGGGTGTTAAACTACCAGACAACGCAGGCCGGGCATTCCGGCAAGGCCAAGACGAGTAAGCGGACTTGAACCGACAGAGAGGGGGCCCCGTGGCTGAGAGGGCTTTCAGGAATTCACCCGCCCAAAACCCCTTGGCGGCTTTCTTTTCGAAACCGGAGTCAGCTTTTGCCGGCAGACGCAAGTAGTTAAGAACGGTAAACCTTCAAATTCTTTTGGGGGTGACCCTCCGTCATGGGTGACGAGCGCGCCCTCTTCGGTGAGTGGCGAAGCCGGGTGGTACCGCGGAAGACGTCAGCTTCCGTCCCAGCGCACGAAACACAGGAGTGTATCATGGCTGTTACGGAAACTGCTCAAAAACGTCTCGAGGCAGATGAATCCCTTTTTAAAAAACGGCATAGCTTGGCTCACATTATGGCCGAGGCTGTTCTCGAAGTTTTTCCCGACGCTCAAATAGCGATTGGTCCCCCCGTTGATAACGGATTTTACTACGATTTCGGCTTACCTCGACCCCTTACCGAAGCGGACTTTCCTATTATTGAGGACAAAATGCGGCAGATCATTCGGACACGCAGTCCGTTTGTGCGTGAGGTTGTCACCAAGGCCGAAGCCGCCAAAGTGTTCACGGGTCAGACCTACAAATTAGCCATTTTAAAAGACCTTAACGAGAATGAAGAAATCAGCCTGTACCGGTCGCACAACTTTGTTGACTTGTGTCGGGGGCCACACGTCGAGGACACCAGTCGTCTCGACCCCTCGAGCTTTAAGCTAGCCAAAGTGGCAGGTGCCTACTGGAAGGGCGACGAAAAATCCCCGATGCTCCAGCGGCTTTACGCCTACGCCTTTCATAGCCGTAAGGACCTCGACGCTTATCTAAAACAGCTAGAAGAAGCCGAAAAGCGCGACCACCGTCGTTTGGGTAAGGAGCTGAACCTCTTTCACCTTGATGCCGAAAACCCCGGTCAGATTTTTTGGCACCCAGCGGGCTGGGCCGTGTGGCGAGTCATCGAGGACTATATTCGTGAAAAGATTCGTTTGGCGGGCTACCAAGAAATAAAAACTCCCTCGGTGATGCCGCAGTCTTTGTGGGAGCGCTCGGGGCACTGGGCCAAATACAAAGACAACATGTTCGTTTCCGAGAGTGAAAAGAGGCTGTTTGCCCTTAAACCCATGAACTGCCCGGGGCATATCGAGGTTTTTAAACAGGGTCTAAAAAGCTACCGCGATCTGCCCCTGCGCCTCGCGGAATTTGGCTCTTGTACGCGCAACGAAGCCTCGGGCGCGTTGCATGGCATTCTTCGGGTGCGCGGGTTTGTGCAAGATGATGCCCATATCTTTTGTACCGAGGCGCAGATCGAGTCCGAGGTTAAAGGGTTTTGCGATCTGCTACGAAACGTCTACCAAGATTTTGGTTTTCAGGGGGAGAGCATTTTAGTCCGTCTGGCGCTGAGGCCGGACTTACGCCTGGGCGATGATGCAACCTGGGACAAGGCCGAAACCGCCTTGGGGAATGCCTGCCGTGCGGCGGGGTTCGATTATGTCGAAGCTCCGGGCGAAGGGGCCTTTTATGGGCCGAAACTTGAGTTTACCCTGATTGACGCTTTAGGTCGGGGCTGGCAGTGCGGAACCATCCAACTGGATTATCAAATGCCCTCGGCCGAGCGTTTGGACGCGGAATATGTAGGAGAAGACGGGGCTCGTCACCATCCGGTCATGCTGCACCGAGCGATTTTAGGTTCGTTGGAACGCTTTATCGGTATTCTGATTGAACATTTTGCGGGAGCTTTTCCTGTATGGCTGGCCCCGACGCAGGCAGTGGTGGTGTCGGTGGGTGAGTCCTTTAATGGGTACGCCCTTAAAGTTGCCGAAGACCTAAAAAAGCTGGGCTTTCGGGCCGAGGCAGACCTCCGCGATCAAAAGATGGGAGCCAAAATTCGTGACGCCCAATTGCGAAAAGTTCCCTATATGTTGGTGGTGGGGGCGCAAGAAGAAGCGGCTGGAACCGTCAGTGTGCGGTCCCGCAACGGCGAACAGAGCAATGGCCTGCCCTTTGCCGAATTTGTGTCCCAGCTGACGGCCAAGGTGTCTGCTAAGCAGATGCTTTAGAAGTCCGCCTAACAGGCAAAATGTCCGTTCGGGAGAAAAACAGGAGTCCCCATGACCCAACTCAATGAGGTTATTCATTACGTCCTGGGCTTTCAGCCCTATGTGCTTTTGCCTTTAATTATTTTTGTGCTGGCTTTGGTTTTTCGGTTGGGGGTGGGGACCGGATTCCGAGCCGCCTTGACCATTGGCATAGGCTTTATTGGGATTTTTCTTGTCTTTGATTACTTCGTTGGCGTGATCCACCCTGTGATCTTGGCCCTAGGAAGCCGTTGGGGGCTTCAACAAACTACCCTGGATGTTGGTTGGCCTCCTTTGGCCTCAATGACCTGGTCGTACCCTTGGGCCGCCGTGATCTTGGCCATTTTGTTGGGGATCAACGTTTTGCTCCTCGTGGCACGCCTGACTCGGACAGTGGATATTGATATTTGGAACTATTGGCACGTCATCTTTTTGGCCTTGATGGTGCAAACCGTCACGGGAAACTTTTGGTTAGCACTGGCCGCCGCTGTGGTAGCCTTTGTTCTGGTACTCAAGCTGGCCGAGTGGAGTGCTCCGGCAGTCAATAAGCTGACCGGCATGAAAGGAATCTGTATTCCCCACCTGTCGGGCTTGGCCTATTTCCCTGTAGCGGTGGCTTTGGACGCTTTGTTAGCCCGCATCCCCGGACTTCGGCAGTGGCACCTTTCGCCGGAATCTTTGCAAAAACGCCTAGGTTTAGCCGGAGAGCCGGCTGTCATTGGCTTGGTGGTTGGGCTCTTGTTGGCCTGGGCCGCTGGGTATGACGTTAAGGTGATCTTAGAAACCGGAGTGAAACTGGCTGCTGTGGTGTTTATTCTGCCTAAGATGGGGGCAATTTTGGGCGGCGCCTTAGTGCCGATTTCTGAAGGGATGAAAGCCTTTGTTTCTAAAAAGTTTCCCCGTTTGGGGCCAACCTTTATTGGTTTGGATGTCGCTGTCATGTTTGCCACCCCGTCGGTCATGGTTTCGACGGTGTTACTGATGCCGCTAGCCCTCCTTTTGGCGCTAGTCCTTCCTGGTGTCAATTTTATTCCCTTGGGAGATTTGACTAACCTTTTGGTACCGATGGCCCTTATTTCGGCGGCTGTTCGCGGAAATCTTGTTCGTTCGCTGATTTTAGGTATCCCCGCTATCATAGCCAACCTGTACATTGCGACTGGCTTAACGGCTCTGTGGCCTGTCATAGCCAAGGCAACCCATACTCACGTTGCCGCGTCCTCGTACACGGTGTTTCTTGATGGGGGTAATTTTTGGCGGGCTTGGTTTCTCAACCTCTTTTCTGGTGGCTGGATTGGTTGGTGTTTTGTCCCGGTGGGAATTGTTGTGCTTTTTGTTACCTGGAAGCTGACACGACCGGGGACGCTTCTGGGACCTGAGGCGTGAGGCGCAAAGATCAAAGCCGGACGCTTGCCGTTACAGAAGTTTGCGAAGGGCCTCTTCCATTCGGTGACGAAAGAACCACCCCAGAGTAAGGGCTAGGACCGCAAATACCCCAATCACGACTACTGGTGTCCAGTGTTCATTGCCGGCGGCACTTCCAGCCCAGCTAGAAAGAAACAGAGCGGGAAAGCGGGCCACCGCCGAAACCACGAGAAAGAGCCCCAAGGGCACGCGAGAAAACCCCGCAACATAACACAGGGCATCTTTGGGGATTCCTGGAACCAAAAACAAAAGAAAAATCGCGAGCAGCCAACGCGGTTGGCTGAGAGCTTTTTCCCACTTAAGAAGTTTTTCAGAGCGGAGAAAGACGCCGATAACGCGCCGGCCCAACAGCCGCGCCAACAGAAAGCTGATGCAGGCTCCTGCGGTGATGCCAAGAAGTGACCATAAACAACCAAGCCAGGTACCAAAAAGCCAGCCTCCAGCCAGCTGGGTTACTTCACCGGGAATCACAAAAACAACCACCTGAAGGGCCTGCAAGCCCATAAAGGCCAGTGGTGCCCAAAGCCCCTCGGCCAGGAGCAGAGCTTTTAGGTGGTCGCGGTTTTCCATAAGGCGCCAAAGGGGGTCATGGTACACCACAAGGAGTCCCACCAGTGCCAGGGCAAACAATACTAAGCCCGTGCTGAGAATAAGCTTTTTAACTAGGGGCGAAAAACGCATGACACCTCCTGCGAAAATCTTCTTCTAGTTTAGCGCATTTTTAAGCGTGGGGCTGTCGCTGGTCTTTGCGGGGCTTTTCAAGGTAAGCTGACCCTAAGGAGCGAATTCATGACAATCCGTGGAATGAGCCTTTTGCTCGGGCTCGGTTGCTTGCTGGCGGTGGTTTTACCCGCCCAGGAAACCACCTTTTTATCAGTTCAAAAGCCGGATCAAAGCTGGTATTACATTGATGCCACCGGAAAAACTCGCCTAGCCGGTCCTTATTTGGCCGCCGATGATTTTACCGACGGCTTAGGCCGGGTGGCTCTTTCGCCTTCGGTTACGGGGTTTATCAACGAACAGGGTAAAGTTGTCTTTCAACTGCCAGTGCCCTTTTCACAAACGGCGGGCTTTTCTGAGGGTTTGGCGTGGTTTGTTCAAGACGGTCGCATGGGCTTTGTGAATACCACGGGGCAACAGGCTATTCCGCCTCAATTTTTAGCAGAACCGGATCGCAATCAGCAGGCCAATGAGCCTTACCTGCCTGTGTTTTTTACTAACGGTCTGGCCCCGGCTCGCGAGGTCATGACGGTTGGCTGGCTTAAAAGTGATGGCACCTGGGTAAAGTCGCCTGTCCAGAAAGTCCACGTGGATGGAGACCCTCTTGCGGCCGTTTTTACCCCCCTGATGCCCTTTTCGGAAGGGTTGGCGGCTTTTTCAAACGGGCAGGCCTTTGGGTACCTCAATGCCGACGGACAAACCGTGATTTCTCCGGCCTATGACTACGCCAGACCCTTTTCGGAGGGGTTGGCCTTAGTTCGCCAGGGGTTAAGCTGGGGATTTATTGATCAAAAAGGCAACTGGGTGCTGTCGGCGCAATATCAAGAGGCCCGTGATTTTCATGGGGGGCGCGCTGTCGTGGAACTTAAAGACGGCTGGGCGCTGATTGACCGCACCGGAAAGGTTGTTACTCGTGGTTGGAAAGACCTGGCGTTGGCCGAAGACCTCAATGTCAAGCTGACTTCAGATCCTTTGTATGTATACGAGGGAAAACAAGGAAAAAAAGGCTTGATGAACTCCAACGGCCAACTTCTAGGCCCCGCTGTCTGGGATCAAATCTACGCTTTTGTGGATAACCATGCCTTGGTGGTCAAAGATAAACTTTTGGGACTGGTCAACCGCAAAGGTCAAATAACGATTCCTGCCGAGTGGGCTGATTTGGGGTACGAGCGAGATGGTTTGATCGCGTTCTCGAAGAACAAAAAATGGGGATGGCTGAACCCGCAAGGAAAAATTGTGATCCCGGCAAAGTGGGTGTGGGCAGGGGATTTTCAAGACGGTTACGCGCCTGTTTTTGATGGCCGTGCCGGAGGTTTGGTTGATAAAAGCGGTAAACTAGTGGCAAAGCCGCTTTATCAAGAAATCGGCAACCTTGTTGACGGCTACCGGATCATAAAGCTGAACGGGAAGTACGGCTTTTTGAAGGCTGACGGACAGGTAGCCATTCCTGCGGCATATGACGGAGTAAAAGATTTTCAAAACGGAAAGGCCTGGGTTTACCAAGACGGACGGGTCTTTCGCATCAACACTCAAGGACAGCGCGTGGATGCACAAAGCTGGAATTCTGTGGCTTTGGCGAAACCCGGTCAACCGGTGCTGACCGCAGGCGGAGGCAAAATGGGCTTTATCAATACCAAAGGGGAGTGGGCCGTGCCCCCCGTTTGGGATCGAGCTCTGGGCTTTGCTGACGGTAAAGGCTTGGTCGCCCGACGAGAGGGAAATTCCGCTCGCTGGTACTATACCGATAACACCGGCAAGCTACTGTTCGCAGATAAACCCTGGACCCCATTCAGTCTGTTTCATGATGACCGAGCGTTTGTGGTGTTGGGCCGTGACGACGAGGGCTTACACCTCGGCGTCATTGACGCTCAGGGAAACCTGTTGGCCGAGGGCTTTAGGTTGACTTTGGGTGGGTTTAGTGAGGGCCTGGCGGCGGTGGCTTTTGACGACGGAACTTGGGGCTATATTGATACCAGTGGAAAGCGGCTGTTCCCCGGCAAAAGCTGGAAGCGCACTTACCCCTTTCGCGATGGTCTTTCGACAGCCGAAGACGCAGGCAAGTATGGCTACGTGGACAAAACGGGAGCCTGGGTGATTCCCGCCCGTTTCGACCATGCGGGGCTGTTTTCAGGGGGCTTGGCCTGGGTAGAAGAAGCGGGACAACAGGAATATATCGATAAGACGGGAAAAGTGGTTTGGACTCAGCGCTAGTCTGCCGCTGTTAAAAGTAGAGACTGCCCTTGGCACCCCAGGTACCCCGCCAACTTGTATTGGCTTGCTCGGTTCCTGGTGCCCCCCAAGGCAGTTCAACCCAAGCGTCCCAACCCCACGTGTCATAGCGGCCTTGCAGATCGCCGCCGGCGATACCGCTCGAATCTTCTAGGCTGGGAATCGTGTAGAGAATAGCTTCGACCTTGGCGTCGACGGGCAAAGTCCAGCGCACAAAACCATGCAAGCCGCTGGGGTCGCTTGCGGCTTCGACGGTGACTGACAGTCGTTCAGCGGGACTCCACGCCAGCCCGATTAGGCCTTGAGTCGCGGGAGGGCTTTGCGAAGTAGCGTCGAGGCGGCCTTCTGCTTTGATGGTCCAAGCGGAATTGATTGCCGCATCCATACTCGCCCCGCACCGTACAACCGCGGCCGAAGGACTACAGGTATTTTGCGGCACCTCGCCTTCGCCCACAAGCTGAAACCCCGCATTGCCCAGTTGCCAGCTGAGGTTGAGTTCAGAGCGCCAAAAATTTTGAGGCAATGTCAAGTACTGTAGAGTTTGGTTCACGTTGTCAGACCAAGTCAGTGGCGGCGATAGCCACAATGAGGCTGAACCCCCATCCCAAAGGACTTGCGTATTTTCACTCCAATAGCCTTCTTGCCACGGCCCCAGGGCGGCCCCGTCGAGTATGGGAGCCAACGCCGGGTGTGCGAAGAAATCCAAAGGTGTTCGAAAGAAGCCTACGGAAGGACTAAGTAAGATTTTCCCTGCTTGAAAAAACAGTTGTTCGGGCAAGGGGCTCCAGGTGAGGTAGCCTTGCAACAAGCGGCTCGCCGCCTGCCCTTTGTCGGCGGCTAATTGCGTAGGGTTTCCCGAGGGGAGAGTATCCCAGGAGCCCCAAACGGTGACGCTGTACTGTAAGGAATCGGTTGGGGCTCCCTGGTCGGTAAAAATTCCCTGCGCCAGAATTCGGCTGTACTCGCTCAACATCTGTGGTTGTGTTGGCGCGAGAACGACCGCCGCTTGAGACTGTGAGGCCTCGGTTTCAAGTTGAGCGTTCCAACCGAAAGCCTGCCACGGAAGGGTGGACACGAGAAAAACGCTAAAGACTCGCTTGATAAGGGCCAACTTCACTGCGAACCCCCTGCAACCCAGAAGCTTAGGGCTGAACGCTCAAACAGGGAGCTGGGAACGGGGTGGCTTGCGATGTGCGAGTAGGTGAGCACCGTATACCGTTTAGGGTTGTCTGCTTCGGTAATCACGAGTTTGCAGGGGAACTGTTTACCGTCGATTTGTCGCCAATCACTGTAGCGGGCGATTTTGAGCAACTCGTCCGAGGCTGTCAAAAACTCGGCTTTCAAGGGGCGGAGGTCTTTTGACCTCACCCAAAGTCGTGCCTTGGCATAGGTGCCTGTTTGACGATCGGGTTGGGCCGTCAGTTCAAACAGCCAACAGGCTTGGCCGTCTAAGCTTGTTCGCGTCAGCTTTTGGGGTAAAAACTCTTGCGCGAAACCAGTTCGGGCGACATCGCCGTTCGAGGCTTGTCCAACGAGGACTTGAAGGGGTGACAAGCGGATGGGATTACTAGTTGCCGGGAACAGCAAGTACACGGTATTACCGGCCATCAGAAGGCGACGTCCCTTCACCGAAGCTGGGGCTGCAAACCAAACCAGAGTTTTGTTTTCTTTGGAGGTTGTTTTGACCTGAATGGCCAACTTCTCGTGCTCGAGGATTTTCTCACCATCGTAACTCGTCAACGTGACGTCACACCTCAGATCAACGACATTGCGGGCTTGATCGATGCGAAGTAACAACTCTTGGGGTGTTTCACCAGCGACGGGGAAAGCCACCACCGCAAGCAAAACTAAAAAAAAAGTAAAAGTAGCTTTAAATTTGGTCATAACAATTCCTTTAAGGGGGTAATCAGAAAGCGTTTAAGAGTCGTGTAATCGTGACTCTGGTCGTCCAAAAGGCCGAGAAAAGCGTTCCAAGGCCCGCCGCGACCGTAATCAAGATCAGGTTTTGGGCAAAGTGGTGACTGTTAGGAGTGAACAGCACGGCGATCGGTTGCGCCATTCCTGGCGCTGTGACGGATACTCCTCCTAGCCAGTTTAAGACTTGGCAGGACCCTAGACCGATTAGGGTTCCGACGAAGGAGCCCACTAAACCAAGTAAAAGACCCTCGGCCAAAAATTGTGCCACCACCGCTCGGCGGGGAACCCCAAAAGCCCTCACAGTTCCGGTTTCCCTCAGGCGTTCAAGAACCGACAAGGTCACGGCTCCCGCGACAGAAAAAATGGCAATTAGCAGGACAATAAACCGAGCTACGCCAAGAACCATCAAAAGGCTCCCCGACGCCTGCTGCCAGTAGGGGGACAATTGATCCCAACGTTTCCACACCAGGTGTGGGGCCCCCGAGCCAGGAAAATGAGCTGTCCACTTTTTTTGAAATTGAGCCGCTTGACTGTTTCGATTAAGAAAAACAATCAGCTGAGGAACGTCGGTTGTTCCAATCAGCTTTTGTGCGTCTGCTAAATCCATAAAGGCGCTCGATGCATCAGCGGCCGCAATACCACTGGTTTCCAGGCCCGAGACGACAAACGTGTCTTCATTAACGCCACCCCCCGCCGTCATTGCATAGATAAGAACTTGGTCGCCCGGGTGGAGCCCCAGAAGGCGTGCGGCTCCTTCTCCTAAAAGAATTTCACCCGAGGGTTGCTGCGGCAAATCCTTCCCGGCTACGAGTTGACGGGCACTGAGTAACTGCTGTGCTTGCCGTGTTGGAAGGGCAAGGATCCTTAAGGTAAGGGTCTTGTCGCCCACGGACGCAACGGCTTCGAACGGAAAAGCTTCAAGGGCGTCGTCGACGGCGAAGCTTCGTCGAAGATCGTGTACCAGCTTGGCCGAATGCGGGATCAAATAGGGAAACGGGTCACGATCGGCTTCGTTGTAGGCCTGTCGTGAGACTTCAGCTTGAAGCGATCCGGTGCCTGACCGAACGATGATGTGTTCGAGGCCATTGAGCTGAAAAGTGATAAATCCATCCAACAGGGTTGCTGATGTTAAGCCAATCACCAAGACGAACAGGGTCTGTAGAGTACGGCGTTTATGTCTGAGCAAATTACGGCCAGCGAGGGTCAACCCCAGCCAAAAGCGTTCGGTCCAACGAAACATAATGACTCCTTTCTTTAGGCTCTTTCGCGAAGGCTATCGGCGGGGTTTTGACGTACCGCCTTGAGAGCGGGGCCCAAGGCGGCAAGGGCTCCCGTTGCTACAAAAGGCAAAATGATTTTGGCGATATTGCTCAGGTCGGGCCTAAGTGGAACGGTCAACAGTTGAGGACCGTTGTGAAAGGGAAGACCTCCCCAAAGGTTCACAACGGCACAACTGACCAAGCCTAGGGCGACGCCTGACAGCGAACCCAACGCACCCCACAGCATTCCTTCTGTCAGGATCAGGGTAATAATGCCCCTTGCCGGACTACCGACAGCCCGGAGTGTCCCCCATTCTTTTTGGCGTTCCAAGACTGTACGTGCCATCGCATTGCTTAACAAAAAGAGGCTGACCAAGAGGATGATGGCCTGAATGACCCCTAAGAATGAGCCAAACATGCCGTTGACCTGTTCGTAGTAAACGGCGAGTTGTCTCCAGGTGCGGGTACTCACAGCGGGGAATCTTTGCCTTAAGTCGCTATTTACCGCCTTGGTCGTTTGACGGTGGGTAAGAATTACGTTGAGAACCGGTGGATTCTGTTGCCCGGTGAAACTCATGGCGGTGGCGTAATCGGTGTAAGCAAAGTCTTTGTCGAACCCTGGGGACGAAAATAGTCCTTGAACGGCAAAATCGCGGCCGTTGACGCCACCGTTGGGCAGTAACGCCATGAGTGTGACGGTTGCGCCTGGCTTGACGTGCAGGATTTTTGCCGCCGTTGTCCCAAGCCATAGCTTATTGGTTGACCGGGGGCCAGGGAGTTGTCCGGCCTCTAGAGTGCCTAAAGAAAATTGTTGACGACTTAGTTGTGAAGGGTCAGCGCTCGTGGCCGTGTGGGAAGAAAAGAGCATGCGTTCCGGCGGGTAGGCTTTCACCAAAAGGGTTGTCGAATGGGTGCCGATCCCGGCCACTGCCGTAAAACCGGTCGAAGGAAAAACAGCGCTAACTCGAGCATCCTTTCGCAGATGCTCTTCGATGGCTTTAGCTTGAGGGATTCCAAAGGCGTAGGGGGAATATTCGCCGGTTTTCCAGTACTGCTGTGATGAGGAGATTTGAATATGCCCCAGGCCTGAGAGAATTGTTGAATCGCGGAACGCGGCCATTAGCTGTTGAAGAAAACCTTGAAAAACCACAAGCCCTGCCAGCGACAGGATGACTGCCGACAGAGTCGTCATGATGCGCATTTTGTGCCGAAAGAGGTTGCGCCACGCCATCGCTAAAACTTTCATAGGGCCACTTTTCCATCGACAAGATGGATGAGTCTTTGGGCATAGCCCGCCACTTGTGCGTCATGGGTTGTAAAGACAAGTGTGGAACCCTCTTCGGCATTCATTTGTGTCATCAAAGCCATGACCTCACGGCCTGTTTTTTGGTCAAGAGCGGCTGTCGGTTCGTCTGCTAAAACCAGCCGGGGGCGGGTAACTAGGGCGCGGGCGATTGCCACACGTTGGCGCTGACCGCCTGAAAGAAGCTCGGGACTTCGCCGGGCATAGGCAGCTAAACCGACTTTCTCAAGAAGGCTTTTGACCCGTTGATGCCGTTCCAATCGCGAAATCTTTTGCCAGAGCAAAGGGTATTCGACATTCTCAAACACTGTTAAGACAGGAATAAGGTTGAAACTTTGGAAAACAAACCCCATGGTCTTGTTGCGGAATAGGGACAGCTTCCGATCATTGAGACGGCCTGTATCCTGTCCGTCTAGCCAAATTTGACCCGAAGTGGGGCGATCTAAGCACCCCATCAGGTTCAAAAGTGTCGATTTTCCGCTTCCCGAGGGGCCCATCAAGGCCACCCGTTCGCCTGCTTGAATGGTCAGAGAGACCCCTTCGAGTGCAGGACTTTCGGTCTTATCCAGTCGATAATGCTTTTTCAGATTTTCTGTTTGAATTAGCGCTTGTACGGACATTTTGACCCCTCTTCTTGGGTTTAATTTTGGTAACGAGTCAGGTATTCAGCGGCTTTTTTCCCGGCACCGACTTGCTGAGGGTCTTCTTGAAGGGCAAGTTTCCAGGCGGCGAGGGCTGGTTCACGGTGACCGTCATTTTTTTCATGCAAGCCCCAAAGCAAGTGAACTTGTGCTAGAGCCCCCGACGGAAGCGCTTCAGGGTGCGTGTTCCGCCAGGCCAAAAGGGTTTCAAGGTCTTCTTTTGCCTGACCCGCTTTGTTAAAAAAGCTAGGAACGTCCATGTCCACAGAAGCTCGGATAAGTTGCGGGTAGTAGCTAAATTGGCCATAGCGTTGAACCGCTTGATCGAGAACGCTGAACGCGTGGTTGACCTCAAGTAGCTTCGTTAGTGGAAAGAAGTCATCCTGTGCCTGCAAACCTAGGCTGGAGCCCAAATACGGCAAAAGTATGGCCTCAAGTTCATCCCCAAGATTTTCTTGGGTAAGAGGTGTGAGCGTATTAACAGCCTTGGTAGCCCAGCCCTGGTGGGGCACCTTTCGTTCGAGGTTATGTTCAGCGATCCCCAGAATCGCCCTTTGAGTGAGTGTTGTAGCCGGGTCAGTGACAATCAAATGCTCGAGCTGTGAAATATTTTCATTCTGCATTACAGGCGCGAGAGTTGCTTCCCACGTTTGGGCCGTATTGAGATCCCAGGCCGATAGGCTTGCGGCTAAAAACCAAGAAAGGACACAAAAGAACAGTTTCATCTTATCTCCTTAAGTGCTTTAAAATGTAAAGTAGTTGATTTAGTATTGTCAATAGTAAAAAAGGGCAAAAAAAAACTCGCGAAGAAACTTCGCGAGTCGAAACCTAGCCAATGAAGACTAATGGCGCTAAAGCTACTTAGGGGGCTTTGGGGTAGCTCAGCCCGTAGCCCACGGGGAATACCGAGGTCTTTTGGTCACTTTCTAGCGGCCACGGTTGGGGAAGGTGTCCTCGGGGGGCGATCTGACCGGACAGAACAAGGGCGTCGGCACCGGCTTCACTGCCAGGGAGCCACAGCTCGGCGAACGCTTGTGAAGCTTTCAGAATAGTATTCATCACCAGAGGGCGTCCCGAAACGACTAGAGTGATCAAAGGGACACGAGGCAGGTTTGATTTCACTCGTTCCCAAAGAGCCTGGTCGTCGCTATCCATCGTAAGGGTCGGGTTATCACCTTTCATTTCTGCATACGGTTTTTCGCCGATGACCAAAATCACAGCGTCAGGATGAAAGGACGCAGGAACCGCTGAAAGATCGCCATCACGGGCATACACGACATGGTCGGCCCCATACACTTGGTTCAAGCCGTCTAAAAGAGAGGACCCAGGAACGGGGGCACCTTCTAAGCCTTGCCAAGTCAAGGTCCAGCCGCCGCAAAGGTCCCCCATGTCGTCGGCTTTAGGGCCAATGACCAAGAGATTTTTACCTGGTTTTAAGGGCAGAACCTTCTCATTTTTCAACAGGGTAAAGGACTCTTCGGCGG
This sequence comes from Spirochaetales bacterium, assembly GCA_027451945.1. Taxonomy (GTDB): domain Bacteria; phylum Spirochaetota; class Spirochaetia; order JABEVK01; family JABEVK01; genus JABEVK01. The sequence continues at coordinate 34,412 of DAIDHT010000036.1, read as the reverse complement.
CTCGTCGGGCTAATGCCCGTTGCGCCTTGTCAGAAAATTGCGAGGCGCCTTGGTCGGGCAAAGCGGCATCGGGAACGGGGTGTTCAAAGAGTCCTAGAGTAAATTTGGCGGTCAGAATGCGTCGGACGGCGTCGTTGATTCGGCTCAAAGGGATTTTGCCGCTGTTGACGTCGTCGGTAACGGCATGAATGAAGTCGACGTACTTATCGGGAACCATGACCATATCGACACCGGCGTTGATAGCAGAGGCAACCTGGTCAGTTATGGAACCGGGAAGCAAGGACACTGCGCCCCAGTCCGATACGACAAAGCCCTGAAAACCCTCTTTTTCTTTAAGCCAACCGGTTATGAGCTTTTGATTGGCGTGCATGGGCACCCCATTCCAACTCGAATACGAGGCCATGACACAGCCCGGACCTGCAGGGAGAATCTTCGCATAAGGAACTAGAGGATTGGCTTGAAAGGCTTGCCACGACATAACATCGTTACCGCGGTCAATACCGTCTTGCGTGTTGCCGTCGCCAGCAAAATGTTTAAGAGTTGCCATCACTCCTGTGGCACCGAGATGCGGGCCTTGCAAGCCTAGCATTTCCGCTTTGCCTAAACGGGCAACCAGCTCAGGGTCTTTTCCGTAGCTTTCATAGGTCCGACCCCAGCGCAGGTCTTGGGCCACGGCGACGCACGGAGAAAAATCCCAAGGAATTCCCGTCGCCTTCAACGAGGCAGCCGTTTGAGCGCCAATTTCTTCAACAAGTTCAGGGTCGTCAGCCGCCCCAAGCCCGATGTGATGGGGGTAAATTACCGCACCATAGGCGTTGTTGTGGCCATGGACAGCGTCGATACCATACAAAACAGGGATACCTAAACGGGTCGAGAGGGCCTCTTTTTGAAATTCATTGATCATCTTACGCCAGCCGGCAGGACTGTTGGGGTGGGGGGCCGAGCCGCCACCGGATAACAGGCCTCCTAGCCCGTAGGTGGCGATGTCCGAAGGACTAGCTAAGTAATCGCGAGCGGCTTGAGTCATTTGGCCCACCTTTTCAGCGAGGGTCATGCGACTCAAGAGGTCGGCGACGCGGGTGGCCACGGGGAGCGAAGGGTCACGGTAGGGACCGGTTTCCTGGGCTTGGGCACAACTGGCGAACATCATACTGGTGATGACGCAAACAATAAGAAATAGAGATTTACGGGGAGAGAAAATAACCAAAGGGGGACTCCTTTTCAGAAAGATCTCTTAGTCTATCATGAGAGTTCAACTTTGGGCTAAAATCTTGTCATGTGGCCTTTGGCGCTCTACTTTCACATTCCTTTTTGCGCGTACCGGTGTAGGTACTGCAACTTTGTCTTTGAAACCGGTTGGAGCCCCCGGGTGATGGAGCAGACTCTGCAGAAACTGGTAAGCGATTCTGAAAAGTGGAAACCTGCTTTGGCAGAACGTGGGTGGAACGGGCAGATTCGTACTGTTTATTGGGGCGGCGGGACGCCTAGTGTAATTCCACTTCGTCAAATGGAAACGTTACTACAACGACTGTCAAAGCTTTGGGGATTTTTTAATTTTCCTGTCGAAGAATGGACTGTCGAGGTCAATCCCGAAAACCTTTCGGCAGAAATGCTGAAGCTGTTAGCGGACCAAGGCGTGACACGCCTGAGTTTGGGCATCCAGACCTTCGACGACCAGGCGTTAGCGGTGTTGGGGCGACGAACTGATAGCCGCACGAACCGTCGAGCCTTAGAGCTTGTTGCCTCCCGTTGGTCTGGGAGCTGGTCGGCCGATTTAATGACTGGGCTTCCCGGCCAAAAAGAAGTGCAAACTGACATAAAAACCCTTTTATCCTTTCAGCCCCCTCATGTCAGTTTGTATGCGTTGACGGTAGAAGAGGGAACTCCTCTGGCGAACATGGTACGGCAAGGCCAGGTTATACTTGCACAAGAGGCAGCCGAGGATTTTTGGATTGAGGCCAGGGATGAACTTGTCGCCTCGGGACGCACGTGGTACGAAGTTTCTAATTTTGCTTTACCAGGCCATGAGGGAAAGCATAACCAGACCTATTGGCGACTGGAGCCCTACCTGGGTTTAGGCCCAGGCTCAGCTTCAACCCTTCCAGTAAAGGACCCAGCGGGAACAAAAATGCAACGGCGACACGAACCGGCCCTGTTTCGTTGGCTGTCAGGAACTTTAGCCAGTGTAGAAGTGCTAGGACCGAATGCTTTGCTGAAAGAATACTTTTTAACAGCTTTGCGAACCAGCGAGGGCTTAGACTTAGAGCGCTTAAACCCATTAGGTTCCCAGGCTCGTGACTGGGCCCAGGCGGTCGGAGCATCGTGGCATCACCGTGGGCTAGCGACTGTTGGTCGGTATTTGTCGCTCACTCCCGAGGGGCGCCTCATTCTGGACGCTCTTTTGCGTGACCTGGATTGGCCGGAATTACCCGAAATCGTTCCAAACTCCCTCGGTTAAAACTTGCCGGGGAGAAAAGCGTCCCTTGTAGGCCATCGTGGAGTTCCCTTGGACCCAAAAACCAAGATAATACCAGGTTAGTCCCCAATCAGCTGCCAACTGACACTCACGAAGAACGCTGAAAATGCCGAGACTTCGCGACGAAAAATCCTCGTGAAAAACAAAGTAGATGGAATTAAGGCCTTGTGGGGTTGCGTCGGTGAAACCAAGCCCAGCCAAGCGATTTTCGTGACGGTATTCGGTAAGAAACGTTGCTTCACTTTGGTAAGGCGGAAAGAAACCAGCGATGAACTCTTCTTTTGACTGAGACTTTTGAAATCGATTTTGTGAGTGATGAGCCCAAAGCTCATAGTACTCGGGTTTGTATGTCGCACTGACGGTGCGCAACTCAAGGTCGGCATTCTTTTTGATCAGGCGCTTTTGTGAAGGGGTGGGAGTTAAGAGTTTGGCCGAAACTCGCAAGGACCAGCAGGCTTGACACGACTGGCAGGCGGGACGAAAAAAGTACGTTCCAAAATGCCGCCACCCTTCCGAGAGCCACTGGCCTAAAAGGTCAGCGCTCACTGACTGAGCCCAAAAAAATTCGTAAGAAGCCAGACGATCGGGTAGGTAAGGGCAGAGTTCTGGAGCACCTTGACGAACTTCTGTCCGTCTCATGGGGGTCATGTTTTATGGACAGCCGTCTGAAGATCGTCGTGTAAGGTAGCCACAGCTTCGGCCTCATTTAAGCTCAGCGTACGCAAAGCAAAGGCAGATAGTTGGGAGTATGCCATCACGTCGTGTTCGATAGAAACCAGGCCTTGGGCGATGTTAATCAAGCTCGCCGAAACCTGAAGCGGCGGAATAGCGTTTTGAGGTATGCGTTGATAGCGGATCAAGATTATGAGGTCTTCGGGAAAGTTCCACTTTTCGGCAATTCGAGCCCCAATGTCTGAGGTGTTAATGCTCATGGTCAAGTTTTCAAACAAGTCAGCTGGAATATCTTTTTCGCGACAAAAGAGTTGAATTTTTTCTAAGAGGGAAGGATGGACAAACGAAAGGATGATTTGCCCCAGGTTAAACAACAACCCAGCAATTTGCACTTGGTTCTGTGTATCGCGGTCAAACTTAAAACGCCTGGCCATTTCTGCGGCATATTGTGAAACCTGAACAGCATCTTCCCATAGCGATTTTTGTCGGTCTATATAGGTGTGGAGCAACTTATGGGCTCCGTAGGGGTAAATCAATTCTTGGACGCCACGCATCCCTACTAACCGAACGGCTTCATGAATCGAGTCGATTCGTTTTCGGTTGCTGAATTGCGCCGAGTTCACATATTTGATGAGGTCTGCGGTTAAGGCGGGGTCACGGGCTAGCTGTTGTGCAACAAGGTTAAAATCGACATCGGGATTCCCCAGCAGTTGAAGAAGCTTTTGCAGGTTATCGGGAAAAGGGGGCAGGGAGTCGATAAGGCGAATAAACTCATCGGCAATCAAGTTGACGCGTTCAAGTTTGACTAAGTTCATGGGAACACTCAACGTCGCCGTGGTTTCAGAATCCGTTGATGACAAATCAAAGGCTTTTTCCGAAAGACCCATTTTGCGAAGCATAAGGATCATGATGACAATTCCGAGACCAGCCCCTTCAGAGTCATCAAGAACTTCGGCAAAGGCCTCTTCCATGCTTTCGAACGCCCGAGAGCGGGCAATTCGGTCGTAAACCCGGGTTAGCTCGGCGGACACGATGGGGGCATTGTTTTTGACAGAAATGTACAGAGTATTATTACGGATTAAAAAGGTAACTTTGACAAAGAGGTCTTCTTTTTCCTGGAGCCGCAGGTAATGCTCCAGATTGTCCATGGTGTCTTGTTTAAAGGTTTTAAGTCCTTTTTGATAATCGGTGGAATTGGTCAGGTCTAAGCCCTTCTCTTGAAAGTAGACACGTTTGGTGTTGGCTTTTTTGGCATTAACTGTTAGCTCTTTTAAGCAGTACGAAAGATGATCCTTGAGGGACTCTTGACCCAACTCAGCCAAATAAATGAACAGAACTTCTTCAAGGTCTGCTTCAGTCTGCGGAGGTAGTGAATGGGTTTTAATGACAAGAGGAACACCATTTTTGGCGGCATGGCGCACCTTGCCGGAATCGAGCGTCATTCTTCTTCCTCCTCATCTTTGGGGTGGGTGATGTTGTGGAGCTCGGCAAGCTTCTCAACAATCAAAGCCCCCAATGAGCCTTCAGGGTATTGTCCATTTTCATCTCGATGGCCTAATTCTTTTCCCGTTAGAAGAAATAGCCCCTCGTCGAGGGTTTTGACCGGGTAAATGTGAAACTTGCCTTCCTTGACCGCATTTTGGACTTCGCGATTGAGAACAAGGTTCTGAATGTTCCAATAGGGTATGATTACCCCTTGAGTTCCGGTGAGCCCCAGCTTGACACAGGTATCGTAAAAACCCTCTACCTTTTCAGTAATGCCGCCCACCGGTTGAATTTCTCCCCGCTGATTGATTGACCCAGACACGGCTAAATCTTGTCGAAGGGGAAGCTGAGAAATCGCCGATAACAGGGCATAAGCTTCGGTGGAGGAGGCACTATCGCCATCTACTCCTCCATAGGATTGTTCAAAACCGACACTGGCCGATAAGCTCAAAGGGAATTCTTGGGCGAAACGTGAGCGGATAAGGCCACGAAGGATCAGGACTCCCTTGTCGTGGATTTCGCCGGAAAGACCTGCTTCACCCTCGATGTTGACAACGCCATCGTCACCGGGAGCAGCTGTTGCTGTGATTCTCATAGGCCGTCCAAAGGAATAGCTACCCCGGTCAAGGATAGCCAAACCATTAACCACACCCACAGCACTGCCGGTGACCGAGAGGAGTATTTGCCCATCTCGTACCTGCTCATCCATTTTTTCTTCGGGCAAGGAAAATAAAAACTTCCGTTCATCCAGTGCGCGCTGTACCGAAGTTCTATCGATAACTTTGTTATCCAACTGACGAGCCCAATACGAACTTTCGGAAAGTAGATCAGCTACCGCCGAAAAACGCGTTGACAGCTTTTGCCGGTGTTCGGCCAACCGCACGCCGTACTCAAAAACTTCCGCACTCCCACTGGGATCAAGGGGCAACAAGGAACGTTTATGCACCGTATCATGCATAAATTTGAGGTATTCTGCCATCGCTTCGGGTGTACGGCTCATAACTGAATCGAACTCTGCGCTAATCTTAAACAGTCGGGCAAAGTTTCGATCCTCTTGGACAAGGTAATCGTACAAACCCTCTGCCCCCAGAATGATAACTTTAAGGTCCACCTCGATCGGTTTAGGTTTAATCGCTGAAGCGGGACCAAACGGCCCCGAGGAAACTTGAATTTCAACTTGTCGAGTTTCAAGAACTTGTTTGAGAAGGGGCCACGCCTCCTCTTGAGAAAGAATATCTTCTGCTCTTAAAACTAAATAACCACCTGAAGCCTGATGTAAAGCCCCGGGGCGTACCGAAAGAAAGTTTGTTCGTGGCTCGCCTTGAGGGTCGCCGCGAGCTTCTATGGTGCCGAACAAATTGGCCGGGGTCGGGCGATTTTCAAAAACTACAGGCAGTTTGGGGGCTTTACCGTGGTCCACGAGAACATTAACTGCATACCGAATTAGGGCGGGGTTGCCCTGACCATCATCCATCGGTTTGTCAGACAAAAACAGAAATAGATGGTTCTCGACGTCTTTTTCGAGCGCAGTCAGCCACGCTCGAACGCCATCTTCGGGGTATTGCCGGGCAATTTTTTGTACGAGTCGCCGCAGTGGCCGCCGAATATAAGAAATCTGCAACTTTTGCAGGTCTTTCTCCATATTACGACGGGCTTCCCCAAGCCGCTCAAAGAGACCTTTCATCTCGTCAATGAACAAATAGTACCTTTCGCGGGTTTGGTTCCAGTCAGCTTCTTGGATTTCACCAGCGGCGACTTTATCCTGCAAATCGTCGAAGCTTACCGCTTCACCCTTCCACAGCGGCAAAATATCCATAAGAGGAGGATCACTCTCCTCGGCATCCATTTGGACAATTTTAAAGCCTTCTTTGTTGAGGCGGCTTTCAAATTCGGCGATAAGGTGGTTTTCTGAAAACTCGGTTTTTTTGAGGATTTGATCCCGTTGCGCTTTGTACAACTCCGCTCCCAACTCTTGGCGGATGCGGAGCTTAAGAGTCTCGACCAGGTCGTGAAGCTTTTCTTTAAATTCCTCGGCTTTGCCCTGGGTTAAGTACAAAGGTTGTGGTTGGTCGGGCCGCGAAAACTGGAAAACGTATACCAGGTCTTTCAAGGTTGAGGATGGGGGGATTTGAGCCAAAACCTTGCGGACGGCCGTTTGACGCCCTGTACCAGAGGGGCCGGTGACAAAAATGTTGTACCCCGGAGCGTTGATTGAGGTTCCAAGGGCTAGGGCCCGCAGAGCTCTCGGTTGACCTATTACTTCTTGGCCTGAAGCCGGAGCTGTTTTTTGGATTTCCGCCGAAAAATCAAAACTTAGGTCATGGGGCATCAGTTCGGCGGGTAAAGACATTTCTGACCTCTTTTTGTTCAAAGAATAGGCGGGGATTGTCAAAAAGTCAAGAAAAGGGCTGGCGAGAGGCCTTGCCCACCCTCTATACTGGGCTACATGACTTTGAATGAAGTGACTGGCTGGTTAACTAAGTACCTGCACCACGACGAATGGTCTGGAAAAGACCTCTCACTCAACGGTTTGCAAGTTAGCTGTCAAAAATCTCAGATTAGACGGGTAGCCTTTGCCGTAGACGCTTGTCAGCAGACTTTTCAAAAAGCTGCCGTGGATGGGGCCGACCTTTTAGTGGTTCACCACGGACTTTTTTGGGGAAAGCCTCTCTCTGTTACGGACGGACACTACTGGCGATTAAAAACTTTGTTCGAGGCCGACCTTGCTTTGTTTGCCTCTCATTTGCCTCTTGATGCGCACCCGGTTTGTGGCAACAACGCTATGATCGCTCAGGTTCTTGGCCTAGAGGACCTTTCTCCTTTTGGAACGTATCATGGGGTCAAGATTGGCTTTTCTGGCTGCCTAAGAGCCCCGTTGACTTTGGACCGAGTTTGCGAGATTCTTTTGGGCGGTCGCGAACAAGCCCTACAGATTCTGCCTTTTGGAAAGCCAGAGGTCAGAACAATTGGTATCGTTTCGGGGGGGGCTCCGTCAGAAGTCCGGGAAGCAATAGCAGAAGGGCTGGACTTGTATCTCACCGGTGATGCCGATCATACCATTTATCACGAAGCCCTTGAGGCGGGGATAAATGTAATTTCGGGGGGGCACTACGCCACCGAAACCTGGGGAGTACGACGATTGGCTGAGGTAATGGCCGTGGAAACTGGCTTGTCTACCGTATTTTTAGATTCTCCTACAGGATTGTAGTGAGGGAGGAAGAATGGCAAAGATAGCTCCTAAGGGAAGGATTTTTCCCTTGATCTTGGCGGCGATTTTGCTCGTTACCGATCAAATAACCAAGGCCTGGGTGGTCAAAGCAATTCCTTTGGGAACTAAGGCCTGGTCCTGGGGCGGCGATTTTTTTTATCTGACGCATCAGCGCAATACCGGTGTCGCGTTCTCGGTAGGTGATGCCCTGCCGCTGCCTATTCGCAGTGTTCTTTTTTTAGCAGTACCACTGTTGGTTTTGGTTGTTCTCGGGATTTTCTACTGGCGAGACAAGAGCCTTCATGGTATTCAACGCTGGGCGTTGGCACTGATTTTGGGTGGCGGTACCGGCAACTTGATTGATCGTGCGTTTCGTCCTCATGGCGTTGTAGATTTCTTGAGCTTCAAGTTTTACGGGCTGTTCGGTTTAGAACGTTGGCCAACCTTTAACATTGCCGACTCAATGGTTGTTGTCGGGGTGGGGTTGCTGATTCTCTCCTTTTTAGTGGCAAGGAAACCAAAGTGAACAAGCGCGTGAATACGGTTTTATTTTTAGTGGGAGCAGTTTTGTTTATTCTCGTTCTCATGGTGTTTTATTTTCTAGCCTTTTTAGGCATAGGTTCGTTGCTTTTGCCTGACCAAACTGGTTTTTTAGCCCAGGCGACCTGGGTGGTATTCTTTCTTTCTGCTTTGGCGGCCTCGTGGTTTACCTATCGATGGCTGTTTCGGATCCTTCGGGAACGTATTCGTCTCGAACGGTATTTCGACCCGTTTCTTTTTAAAGACAAATGGTTTTAAGCGTTTTAGAGCACGCGGAGGCTCAGTAACCGTCCGAGAGCGAACGGTTGATGTCCTTTTTATGAAGCTCGCTATAAACAAAACCTCGATTTTTTAGGGTTTCGCGTACGTCGTCGGGAAAAGGGATGTTGCGCCAGAAGATTCCACGAATGTCTTTGTCGAGCTTTTGCGTGCCTTCGCTTTCTTTGGTAATCCATAAAATATAGTCTTGGATGAAGAATTCGCGTACATCACCCCGTAAGCCACGGTCGGTGAACCATTGGTAATACCAGCCGGTGATTCCTTCTTCCATCCATCGGTACCCGGCTTTTTCTTTGGCAACTTGCCAGCGTAAATCGCCCAAGGCAAAAATAACTGCCTGTTTCAGGTTTTTGGGGTACATTGGGACAGCGACTCTCCCACGGCTCGTCGAACGGTTAAATTTTTCAAAAGGCTCCCAACACAGACCGTATTCTCCGTAGGAAGGCAGGAGTATAACGTGAGGGACGATACGTGTGGCCATGCCCTTAAAGGTTCGCTGAAACACCCCAGGGTCTAAATGCTCTACTTCAGCCATGATAGCTAGAACATTTTCTCGCGTACCGACCTCTTCTTGCCGAGGGGGCAAGTACTGCTTCATCATTAACGGAAAGTGATTACCCTGTCGCCCGCAGGAGAGTTTAGCCATCTGACGCAACGATCCTAGCTCGTGGAGTGCCGTTTTCGCATCAACGACACTGCCACCCGAGTCGTCAAGTCGTTGGCGCGCCTGGTCAAGTTCATTTTGAAACTTCTCGAGATCACTAAAATTAGCCGCTAACTCGCGGTCAAGAATGGCTAGTCTTTTAATGGTTTCTTGAATTGTCGTTAAGGAAGATTTTTGTGCACTGTTGTAGACATCCGCCAGATGGGGAAAGCGGGGATTCCTCTCGTGTTGCCGCAAAAGCTCCGCTTGGGGCGGAAGAGAATTTTCTAGGTCAGAGAGTTCCTGTAGCTTTAATTGGATAAGTCCGCTCTGGGCTTGAACTTGCCCTTGCAGTTTTTCAACCCGCTGGAGGGCGGCTCCATTGTCTTGGGACTTTTTTACAGGTTTAAATTCTTCGTCGGTTGCGAGCGGAACTACCTCCCCAGACCCTACTTTTCGTAACCATTCGTCAATGTAATGGATGGGTTCACCCGTACGATTATCCCATTTGATGCATGAAACCATTTGTCGTTGCTCTGGACTGAGCAACGAGGGGAGAAGCGCTCCAAAGCGTAGAGCTAGAGCCTTGGGTTGTTCCATTTTTGTGGACAGATCACGAACGAGCGTTCCTAAAAAGTCCCACCAGGCGGGAACAAGTCGTAATCGGGCTTGTCCCCGTGCCTCGGGGTCAGGGGCGTTCATAAGTTCGGTTAAGATTTTATGGACGCGAGAAGCGGTTTCGCCGCCGTCTTTGAGAATGATTTTGTAATAGTCTTTATTTTCGAAATAGGGCTGTGGAGCACCCCAAAACTCTTGAATCGGACTGAAGGTTTTTACCGTGAGGTCTACCTCAGACCCTGGATCGCGAGAGGGCGCTTTGTTAGGCTTGGCCGTAAAAAGGTCATCAAAACTTGGAGCCGAAGGCGAGCCGTTGGGATTAGCTTTTGCACCGGAGTCTTTTGATGAAGGTGGCGATGTAAAATTGAGTAGCTCTGCAATCTCGGGGTCAATCTCCCCTGAATACTTCTCAGTCATTTGATAGTATTTTGTCGCAGTTACTGGTTGATGTCCAGATTAAAGTGAAAATTCCTGGTAAGAAGCAGACGTATTTGTCGTATAAATAGGTTTGAGGGCTGAACAGTGATTGTCGGCAATCTTTTCAGAAGAGCCGGGGAATTAAAAAGAGCTTGGAAATTTAAAAAAGGAGTAGCAAGCTACTCCTTTCGTTTTTGGAGCTGAGGGGACTTGAACCCCTGACCCCCACAATGCCATTGTGGTGCTCTAGCCAACTGAGCTACAGCCCCTTAACTGAACTGCACTATACTTACCTTGTAGGTTTTGGTCAAGCGCCTTGACCAAACAGTAAACCGGTCTTTACCATGGCGTCAACTTTTGACAGGAGCTTTTTTTGACACCTCGCGTTCTATCCACGGGAATGGCTCTACCCCTGCGCCGGGTGTCCAACCATGATCTTGCCCAGACTTTGGACACTTCGGATGAATGGATTTACAGCCATACAGGTATCCGTTATCGGTATCTAGCCGCCGAGGATGAAAATACTTCGGATTTAGCTGTTCGCGCCTGTCAGCAAGCCTTGACTCGGTCCGGAAGAACCCCCGATGACGTTGATTTGATCTTAGTGGCGACGGGGTCACCAGATTATCCCGGTTTTCCTTCCTGCGCCTCGATCGTTCAAGATAAACTTGGTTGTCATCATGCTGGCGCCATGGACTTGGTTGCGGCTTGTTCAGGTTTTGTTTACGCCCTTGAGACAGCTCGATCTTTTCTTGTTTCCGGTGCCTCACGGCTTGTGCTGGTTGTGGGGGCAGAGGTCTTTTCTAGAATTGTTGATTGGTCTGATCGCTCGACCTGTGTTTTGTTTGGCGACGGCGCTGGTGCTGTTTTGGTCGGAATGGACGATCAATTGCCTTCAGATAGCTTTCGCACCTCGCTATTGAGCTCAGATGGGTCGGGAGCTTTAGCGTTAACGAGTAGAACTGCTCAGTCTCCCTTCGTCCACATGGAGGGTAGGAGGGTTTACAATTTCGCCATTCAAGTCATGAAGGACTTGATTCTGTCCATCCTTGAGAAAAATTTCCTAACAATCCACGATATCCAATGGATCGTTCCACACCAAGCGAACTTCAGGATCATTGAAGCTGCTGCCAAAAGGATGGACGTTCCCGTAGAGAAATTCTACACGAATCTTGAGGAATATGCCAATACGTCAGGAGCCTCAATCCCCTTGGCGTTGGCTGAAATGGACCAAAAGGGACTTTTAGTTCGTGGCGAATGGGTATTGACAATTGGTTATGGAGCGGGACTCACCGCAGGAGCGAACTTGTTTCGCTGGTAAAAATCTAGCTAGAGGTTTTCTCCATTTTTCTTGCTTTCTTTGCCCGTACAGGTTACGATTCTCTGTATAAGACTTTTTGTCATAAAGGTGGTTTCCTATGGCTAAGCCCGATGGATACATAGAAATTAGGTTCGGACCTCGGTGGAAGTACATCTCTCCAGCCCGGATATTTATTCAGAACTTCATTGCAATCGCCATCTCTGACCAGGCGAAGGCTGATGCCATAGCCATGGCTGCCTCTGAGCTTTTGGAAAATGCTGTCAAGTATGGGGCCAGCGAAGATACCCATTGTATCGTACAAGCCTTTCCCGAAACTGGTCTGATTACAGCCAGTGTGACGAATCAAGCCACTGAACAGGGGGCTAAAGAGGTTTCAGGGCTTTTCAAGAAGATTATGGCGGGTGATCCTCTGGAGGCCTATATTATGCAGATGCGTGAAGCCGCAACTCGTTCGGATGGTAAGAGTCAGCTGGGTTTGGCGCGAATTCGGTACGAGACAGGGGCTAACTTGAAACTTGAGGTTTCACCCGAAAACAGGGTAACCATCACGATTGAAGTTCGCTAGAAGTTATGTTTTGAGCAAGGAAGAATTTAACGAGGAAGAATTATGAACAAATTAGGTATTGACCCCATTGCCCAGGATAAAATCAAAATTGAAGTTGCTGATAATGGTCCTGACATGGTAATTCGCTTTATTGGCGATATCGACATGGAGGATCCCAGCATCATCTTGGACCCCGTGTTTGAAAAGGTGCATAGCGGGATGGTTTCGAAGAAAATTCCCGAAATTGTTGCGGACTTTAAAGGCCTCAATTTCTTGAACTCTTCGGGAATTAAAGCTGTTGCCAAGTGGATCATGAAGCTAGCAATGTTGCCAGCGGACCAAAAATACCGGATCAAAATCGCTCACAACAAAGCGATTACCTGGCAGGTAACAAGCTTACCCACCCTGACCTTTTTGGTACCTGGGGCAGTGAAAATCGAATGAAAAATCGGCTTTCCCTCTTAGGGGCAGCCGTGCTGTGGGTAGCGATAACAACCCTTTGGGGGGAATTTGCCCGGTTACTGCCGTCAGGTCCATTGGTATTGGTAGGGGGGCTGGCGGCGGGTGTTCTGGGTTTTGTTGTTTTTTGGCGGCTGTTTTGGAAAAATTTACGAACAGAGGTACCTCCTATTGAATCTGTTGTCTCCGATGAGGATTTCAAGACTGAAGAGGTTTTGGATGTCGAGCCTCTTGAGGAGCTAGTGTCCGACGCAGAGGATTCAGAGGTGAAGGAAGTTTCAAACACGGACTCTTTAACGGTCGAAGCTCATGTAGCCGGGCAAGTATCTAGTGAGTGGTTTTCGGCAGTAAAGGAGTTTTTTTCTTCGTTACGAGGCCTTATGGCGCAACCTTCGCTTCCTGGTTATGAGGATCTAAAACAGAACGCAGAGTTTATCCGCGAAAATGTGCTCCGTGCCTACGAGATTTCTGACAATTTGGCAGGGACGGCACAGCAGGCTTTTAGCCTCTCGGAGCAGGTTCAAAATGGTGTCAAAGTTGTCACGAATGCCCTCAATGAGTCCATGAGGCAGTCGGAAGTTCTTTTTGAACAATCAAAAAAGATTGTCACTATTTTAGAGATGATGAGTGATGTCTCCGAAAAAATTCACGTCTTGTCAATTAATGCATCGATTGTATCTGCCAGGACGGGAACTTTGGGGCGAGGCTTTGATGTTGTGGCAAAAGAGATTCGGTCTTTAGCGAAAGAAACAGAGCATTCTTTAAAGAACATCGAAGAAGTGATTGGTGATCTTCAAAAGACCATCAACGACGTGATTCGTGTTGTGAAAAATGCCGACGCAGAAACTGAGCAAGAAAAAAATTCTTTGATTACGGTAGCCGGTTCCTTACAGGGTGTTATCCTTGGCGTAGAAATCATACGTGCCGTAAGCGCAGTGGTAAAAGATAAAGCGGAAGAAGAAACGAATTTGGTACAGAAATTGTCTCAAGGTCCAGCGGCCTTGGAGGCGCTGTGGAAGCCGCATTTAGAGGAATGGGAAGTTCGGTTTGAAGCAATGTCGTCAAAATCACTTTCAATCAAGGAGTAAAAGATGGAACTGTTTACGTACTTTCATCTCTTCACGTTTGTTCCCGTCGTTGCCGTAGGCGGTATCTTTTGGTTTGAGCGGATGTATCGACATGGTGCTCAAAAGAGGACGCTGTTTCTTTTTCTTTCTCTGGTGATTCTTGCCCTTACGGGAGTTCTTCAGACGATGGCTTGGACCTTGAGAGGCAGTTTGGTCTTTGACTGGCCTCAGCTTTTTGTGTTGTCCAGCATCATGTATTTTGCAGCTTTCCTTACCTTGGAATATGCGATTCATGTCAAGCGTATCGAGGAGAGCTTTCTTGGCGATGACTTCAAACGCTCTCTCGGACGAGAAGGCCGATGGTACATTGTTGTCGCAGTGCTTTCGCTCCTAATCTTGGTTTTATATGGGAGTTTCAATCAAGACCATTCAAAGTTTCCTTTGAATATGTTGTTGAATACTGATCAGCAAACCAATAATTTTGTAGGCTATTCCGCCCATATGAAAATGCTGATTTTTGTCTTTACAGCATTGATGGTTTTTGTTTGTTTCACGGCGGCACGCCGCTTATTTGCCCTTCAAGAAGGCGTCATTCGCCGCCGAGGGTATACTTTTTACCTTCAAGCGGCGGTGATGGTCCTGATGATGATTGTGTTGGTTGCCCATAAAGATGCCGATTCCATTTCTGATGCTAGCTCCGTCATGTTACCACTCTTCTGGTACGTCTTTTTGAATGTTGTTTTTGCAGTTCGCCTCGTTGAGGAGTTTTTCTTCTGGTCACAGTACAACTTGCGCAGCGACAGAAATAAACTGGAACAGCGTCAACATGTGCAGAACCTTTTAATCCGTCGTGTGATTTCCTCTCCAGAAGAAGAAGAAAAAGTCATCATTCGCGAAACCATGGAGAATTCTCTTGAGAAGATGAAAGCTCGTTTGGTCGTCAAGGAATACCAAATTACCGGCATGCTAGTTTTGAGAGCCGTTGGGAATATCATGCGGGTGGAAGATGTTAGTCATCTTTTGGGGTATTGTTCACCACTGACTGAAAGCAAAAACATTAAAAACCTCGATAAGGGTAAATTGACCGATCTTCTGTTAAGAACAACGTACGATCTGTCTGAACTCCGCGAGGCTCTGCTTGAGAATATCAAAGATTTCGGAAAGCGTTTAATGAAAACAGTCATGACTCAGAAGCAAATGGTAGTCGAAGCAGAGATGCCAGAAAGCTTGAGAGGTTTGCAAAGGCTTCTAGCGGTTGTGCCTGTTTTTGATTCTAATAATTTTGTTGGAGCGGTAATAGTCTTCAAGGATTCTTTCGACAAGCTTTATCCGGCAGAACGGGACCTGTTGGGTGAGTTGGCTGAGAATCTTGGAACGATCTTTTCTTTGATGAATGCCAAGTCGATTCAACGAGAGCGCAACAGACTAAAGGGCGAGATGAATACAGCACGCAATATTCAGACCTCGATCCTTCCGAAAAAAGTTCTTATGCCGGGTTATTCCGTTGGAAGTTACATGCAAACCGCCTCAGAGGTTGGGGGAGACGTGTATGATTCGTTGCCTACGCCCTTCGGCACGTATTTTGGTATAGGCGATGTTTCAGGACACGGTCTTCCTGCTGGTATGATGGCCGTTATTGCCACCTCAGCCTTCCACGGAGCGGTTGAAGCATCGAAAAGCCTTGAAAAACCGTTAAAAATCGATCAGCTCTACGATGTAGTAAACCGTTCGCTTTGTACAATTAACCGAGACCGTATCGGTAGTGATAAGTTCATGACACAGAACTATTTTGTTGAAAAGGACGGCGTCCTCACCCATGCGGGAACTCACCTTGTTGGGCTTTTATTTCACAAAGACAAGGATGAAATTGAAGAATTAACGCAACTTCAGGATCGTACAGGCTTCTTGGGCCTTTCAGAGTATGTCGTGTCAGCACAATCTGTGGGAAGTTTTGACATGAAGGCAGGGGATATCCTGATCCTGTATTCTGACGGTGTTATTGAAGCCAAGCATGCCAACGGGAATCTTTTTGGCTTAGAGGGCTTAAAGAATGCATTCCTTGAAGCGCGTGACCAGGATCCTGATAGTATTTTGAATCACATTCTTGAGGTTTTGAATAAGTACGCCGAGGGCGGCGACAAGAAGAAGTATGGCGGAACTTTCGCCGATGACGTCTCGATGATGATAATTCGCAAAGACTAGTTGCTGTAAGTTTCACCCATAGGGTTACCAGGGACGGCGCAGGATATTTTGATAAATATCGTTAAGCGCCGTCTCTTTTTTTTGATCACGTTGGAATGTCCCCTGCAGAACACTTTTGCCGTGCTCATCGTAGAGGTTCCAAATTCCTTCGCTATGGCTAATGTCTAAGGCCAGAGTGTACGCTACTCCCGGACGGTCGTAGGGTCGAGCATCCCACTGAGCGGCCTCTGAAAAATCAGCAACAGCATGGCGCCAGATCTTTTGATCTGCCGGTGTTCCACCATAAATAATGTCGACAACGGGCAGGGCTATCCCTCTGTTGGTCAGAATGCCGGGGAGTTTTTTGAAAACCTCATTGACGAGAGGATACCAGGTGGCGACATCGGCGCCTTGAGCTTTTAAAAGGGTAATCAAGTCGGCTTCGGCCGTGACTTTTTCGGCAATTTGCTCGGGAGGAAAAAGTTTGATAGCCCTGGCTAGCAAAGTCGGACTCTTTTTTAAACGGCCTTCTTGAGCAAGGTAGAGTGCCTGAGTAGAGGGATTTTTTTCCTCCTCATAGACTTTGAGTTTTTGTAGGTATTTTAACGCAACTTCAGGGTGGTCTATGTTGGCTTTGATTAAATCTGACCATGCTTCGGGGGCATTGCCGCCGGCCTCGGCTTGAGAGGCTAGCTTTAGTTCCCATTGCTGGTATTGTTGGGTCCAATACCAGGCCCACCAGGACGAGGTGATTTTGTTTACTAACCAAGTCCACCAGGCTCCCCAGGTCAAACGGGGAGCAAGGTCAATCGCGTTGGCTTTGGCAGTCCAAAGGTCACGATAGAGCTTGGCCATATCACGAAGAAATTGTGCTTTGGTGACTCCAAAGTTGTAAATCCAGCTGTCGTCTTTAAAGTTCTCGATTTGTCGGGCACTGGCAAACCCCAGATCAAGATGGCCTGATAGACCTTCCAGTGCTGCCAGGTCATAGGTCGATAACGGAGTTTCATCGGCTTTGGAGGCTTTTTGATACGATTGAATAGCTTGAGGTACTTGGAGCTGTGCCTGCTGTAATTCGCCTAAGGCCAGCCAGCTCGCAGAGCGGTCCTCGGCCTGCAAGGACTGATGAATCGCTTGAAAAGCTAGTTCAAAGTGGTTAAAGGATTTTTCCAAAAGTGATAGGTTGTACCAACAAATAGAGCGAAAGTGACGGTCGGATGCATTGTCCTTGGGGGCGAGCGCTATGGCCTGCAAGTAATGGGCACGAGAATCAGAATAGTCGTCCAAACCGGAATACAAGGTTCCTAAGGTCATTTCTAAATTTCGGTTGTGGCGGCCGGTCGCCAAAAACGCTTTGAGAAGCTTGACACCCAAAGTGCACTGCTGCGTCTTGTAATAGAGCCACCCTAGGTTTTGCACGATCTCCACATTGTGGGGAAAAAGCTTTGTGGCTTTGGCAAGGATTCTAACGGCATCCAGGTTGCGATCGAGATACGACAAGGTCTGAGCAAGGTCTAGGCGGTTTTCTGGCTGTTGAGGCGATAATTTCACGGCGTCTTGGAATTGTGGTAAAGCTAGCTGGTAAAGTTTTTGGCTTTGATAGAGTTTGCCAAGTTCCTCGGCGGGTTCTGCTGCATTGGGGTATTGATGTCTGGCACTGAGGTAGGTTTGAACTGCTGTTTGATAATTCTGAAGAGTTTGAGCTTCACGCGCTTGTGACAGTAAGGTCGGCAAGCCGGGGCCAAGGGCTACTGCAGCTAAAGGTATCGCAACAAGATATATTACAAGCAGACCTAGGGTTTTCAAGCTCGCCTCCGGGGAAACTTACTGCGAAACCAAGGTGGAAGCAGGATGCAAAGTAAGAATCGTATCCCCAAAAGTTTTTGCCGTTCCCCAAGCGATCCAAGAAAACGGAGCCAGGCTTCTTGACTCTGCGCGTTGCTATAGTCTGCGGAATAACGGGCTTGCGAAACTGCTTGTGCCATAAACTTTCCCAAATCAGTGACAGCGATTTGCTCAGGTAAAAGCGGCTGAAACGGAATAATGCCCGCCCAACGAAGCTCGCGGCAATACCGTCGGAAGAGAGCTTCAGTTTTAGCGCGAGGCTCGGAGGTTTTCCAGCGTAAGCGCCAAAGTCCTCGTAAGGCGAGATTACTTATGACTAGCAAAATGAGCAAACCAAGTGGCCACCAGTTCTGGGCTTGATGCTGGACCGAATCCCAAAACTGTTGCCATGGACTTGCCGGAGGCAGCGTTGCTACCGTTGCCCGAGGATTTGCTTTGAGTACTTCCGATATCAAATTTTCCATCTGTTGAGGACTAATTTGCGGCGGATTGCGAAAAGTTTCTCCGGGGGCTAAGCGGTCGCTTGTAGGATCAAAGGGAATCCACCCAAATCCTTGGAAGGGTACTTCGACCCAGGCGTGAGCTTGCATCGCTCTTACCGGATAAAAGCCAAGTAAGCCCTCTTCCGGGTTGGTGTAAAAACCAACAGCTATACGAGAGGGTACCCCAACACTGCGCAATAACAAAGCCATCGCAAAGGCGAAATAGGTACAGTACCCTTTTTTTGTTGTTAACAAAAATTGTTTTAAGGGGTCACCGGCTGCAGGCCCGGGATTCAACGAGTACCAATAATGAGTTTTTAGTTGGTCCTCGATGGCGGCAACCTTTTCTAGCGGTGTTTGTGCGCCTTCCACCCAAGAACGAGCAAGAGCCTTCAACCATTCCTGATGCCCATAATTTGTATAATGGGCTTTTTCTGAGGACGTCAGGCCGGAATGTTCGATTGAGTCAATTTGCCACAAATAATCTGTGGGCACCTTTGAGATTACCCGATACGCGTTGACAAACGAGGATTGGTTCCATCGTTGGAGAGGCTGGAGCGCAATGGGGTCATTCAAACTTAAAAAAGAAGACGGATCAAGGTTGACCAAAAAGTATTCTTGTCGAACCGTGACTCGGGCTTGGGTACTATCTGGAAGCAGGGGGAAGGTAGTTGGGGCTTTTCCAACAGATTGAGGGGCTTCACCAGGATATTGGGGACTGATAAAAAAACCTTTTTGACGAGAATAGCCCGAAAGGATAAAACGCCTCAAATAGCGGGTGACAGGCGGTCCGTCCTCTCGATACAGGAGAATCAGTTTATCGTCCAAAGAAATTCGGCTTTCTAAACGAACGAGAGGTGAAAAATCAAACTGCAAGGCCTGAGGTTTGAGTAGTCCGCCTCCCGAGACAATTGAGGCTTCTTCATAGTGGTTTAAGACCGACCACAGCAATCCAGAACCCGTGGCTATGACCAGTAAGCTTGCCGGAATCCATACAAGAGATCGGCGGTAGGTTAGCCGTTGAAATGCCAGAACTCCCGCTTCTGCTAGAATAAATAGACAAAGCGACAACGCTTCCCAAAGCGGATGGGGGTAAAAAAAGATCCTGTACCCCCCTTGGTCCCAAAAAAGCATGGCCAAGAGAACGGCGTGCAATAGTCGTTCAGCCGGGAGGAACGAGGGTTTTCGTTTACCTAAGTAACCAAAGAACCCAAAGAGTATAAAGGGAATACCTAAAAGTAGGAGCTGACGCTCTACCACGGTGGGCCAATAATCCCAGAAGCCCATAGTTTGTGGCCAAAAAAGCAGGATGAAACGAAAAACTGCCCAAAGGCCGGCATAGGTTCCGGTTAAAGCTACCAAGGCGACCCAAGGTTTTCTTCGAGCAAGGGCTTGGCCCCCAAGGCTTGCAGCAAGAACTCCGACGACAAGGATCCCTGGTTCAGCGATATTCGCCAGCGCCAATGCAGCATGAATGGTAAGGTACAGTGGCGCTATAAGTCGTAGCCAACCTATCATACCACCCCCTGCGACTGAAGGATAGGAAGGGTTTTAGACGGTCTCGCTTGTGACGGGCCAGACACAAGGAAAGGTCTCAAGTGGAGACCTTTTTGCTGTGCCGCAAGTAGCAAGCTTTCTAAACCAGGACAACCGGGACCAGAAACGACGATAGCTTTGCGCCGAGATAGCCTGGGTAACTGTGTCTCTGTCTTATAGGTAATCGCCGCCAGAGCCTTTTGTGCCGAGGCTAGATCGCAGGCTTCACCCCTAAGGTGTACTGACGAGGAAGGAATGTATAAGTGCCAGGCTCTGGTTTGTGCTAAGGCAGCCAAGAGGGCGGCTGCTCTCAAATCTAACCAGTGTTCCCCCGCTGAAGGAGGTGTCCCAGGTGGCACCGAGGTGTCTAGCACCCAGAGTGTTTCTCCGAGAGGCGGTGGTAGCCATTCTGTCGCACGAACGAATGGCTGAGCTGTATGCGCCCACAAGCGCCAATTCATCCGACGTAGATCGTCTCCTGGCAGATAGGGGCGAGTTTCTCCAATCGTTGAAGAGGGGGCTGGCGCACCAGAAGAAAGGTCCGGCAAGGACGACGTTGTGAGCGCGGAAATGGGCAGTCGTTGACCCGGGTTGGGTAAGACACTTACCTCCAACGATTCAGAAAAGCGATGTCGGCTAACGGTAAACCCAAAGCGATCTGTAAGGTTGAGGTACAGACGCAACTGATAACACCCTCGCAAACAGGTAACAGAAAGTTGGGCTTCTTGCTGAGAAACCAAGTCTTGTTCTACCCGCCAATGACGACCTGGGGAGTGAATGCCAACGACTTCTAAGGACCAGTTCATCCAAGGAACCTCTGGCAAGGGATACGCCGACCAAAAAATCTTCCATTCCTGCGCCTCAAAAGGAAGGCTTCCCTGGGTGGGCACGACCGAAGGAAGGGTCAGTTGGAAACGCCTTTTGAGGCGCCAACCAGCGATGCCGCGCGCAAGCAACAAGTAAAGAAAAAGAAGCACAAAAAAGGCTCCCCAAAGGAGGGTTGCTAACTCACCGCGAAACGTCCCTAACAGGAAAAATATCAGAGAGGTAAAAAAAAAGCGTAGCCGGAAAGTGTAAACGGAGAAGAAACTTTAAACTTCATGACGAGCCAGTTCTTCTGAAAGAATTTGCGAAAAAAGGTTTTTCCGCTCAGGGACAGACTCTTGGAACATCAAACGGTGTTCTAAAACATCCTTCGCCAACCACTGAAAATCCTCGGCCTGAACAAAATCGCGTCCCTTTACCATTGCCGCGCAACGAAGAGCTTTTATCAGATGCACCCCGCTCCGTGGTGATAAACCCAGGGCGATGCCTTTATGAGTTCGGGTCCGTTCCATTACCTGGGCGATGAGGTCTAGCATTGATGGAGCAATGTGTACTTGGGTGAATTCGTTACGAAGTTTAAGAATGGTATCTGCGTCTACCACGGGGCTCAGCGTTTCGATGACACGATGCGCGGGGTCACCTAGCCACACAGCTTTTTCACGCTCGGTAGCAGGATACCCCACTTGGATTTTCATGAAGAACCTATCCAACTGTGCTTCAGGGAGAGGGTAAACACCTTCTGTTTCGAGGGGATTTTGGGTGGCAACTACAAAAAAGAACGGATCAACCTGGCGCGTTACTCCCCCCAAGGACACTTGACCTTCTTCCATTACTTCTAAAAGTGCAGACTGAACCTTAGGGGTTGCCCGGTTGATTTCATCCCCCAAGACGATGGGAGCAAAAACGGGGCCAGGGATAAACTCAAACTGCCCGGTATCGGGATGAAACACATCAGTTCCGGTAATATCGTAGGGTAACAAATCGGGGGTAAATTGGATTCGGCGAAACGCTAAAGCCGTTCCGTCTCGGCTGACTAATCTCGCCAAAGCCTTTGCGGCAGTCGTTTTTCCCACACCGGGAACATCTTCGATCAAAAGATGCCCTCCCGCCAAAACCGCCAAGGCTATTTTTTCAACAATTTCGGGTTTGCCAAAAAAAGCCTGCGAGAGTCCGTTACATAGTGCTTTGTAAATTTCCCCAGCGGAAACCAAATTCATACCAACACTCTACAGGAGGATGCCTCTCTTGAGAAGAGGAAAAAAAAGGCCGCCTAGCAGGCGGCCTCAACGGTCTAGGTTAAGCGGTAACCTTGGCTTTGCACTGTTTGCAAACCTTGGTTTTATTTCCTGACAGCTCTACCTCGTATAAAAGCTTGATAGCCGAGCGCTGGCAGGAAGGACACGTTCCCCGACTTTTACTGGGGGTCTCGCGAAGACTTCGACCCCGATGGGCTTTGGACATGACAGCTCCTTCTCAGAAAGTTCACTATACTGAGCACTTGGTTTCGGGTCAAGGCGCCAGGCTCAAGAAGGCGCAAGACAAGGGTGGTAAAGAAATAGTCTGAGAATGATCTAAAGCTTCACTTTCCTTAGGGCTTGCTAGTCCCCACCAACGCTGAACCTCAGAGTGATCCCAATCCCACAGCATTCGGGGTAGCGCAGGTTTACCGTTCACCAACAACAATTCAGGTGAATGCTTCGGGGCTGACAGGACAATTTTTTCTCTAATGGGTTGCCCTACCTCGACGTGGGCATAGGAATGGCGATTTAAGTTAATTACGATCAGCCAAATTCGTTGATCACCGCCAAAGGCCCACGCCCTGAGGTTCTTACCATTGACTTGCGGAGGCTCGTAAACGGGAGATCGTATCAGCTTTTTCCACAAAAAGCTGGCATAGAAATCGGGCCGCGGTCGCAAGGTTTTTTCTTCTAAAAGGCCATAATCGCTACCAACTAAGCTTTGACGGAACACCACGTCTACTCCCTCCACGGCGTAAAGAGCCAACTGGTCGAGCCACCACAGGGTCGATAAGAAGGTATTTGATATCCCGGGTTCGCCACCGTAGAGGGCATGTCCACTTTCTGTTATCCAGATTCGGGCATTTTGGGCTGCTGTGCCTTGAGCTGCTTGCTGGGCCCGTTTTACAGGTCTTCGTGCACTGTCCAAAATGCGCGAGTTCAATAATGTGTAAGGTTTCGCTCGGCGTACCGCAAAACGACCTCGTCGAGATTGCTGCGGATAAAAATGAAAACTCAGGACATCTAAGGCCTGAGCCTCTGAGCTTCGACAGAATTGGGGAATCAGAGGATGAGGTTCCCCGATCAGTGGCCAAACAGCCGAGGCGGGCCCAACGCGAAGTGCCTGCGGCGTCCACCTCTGGCATATGGCGGCAAAAACCCCAAAATCATGCGCATATTGCCGCGCAGAGACACGGTGTTTGAGACCCCACAAAAAAGGATAGGCGTTGACTTCGTTTCCCAGCTCCCATGCGGCTACCGGGATTTTTTTTCGCGCGGTATATCGTAAAAGGCGTTCGGTGTCCTGACTTAGCCAGTTACCGTTCTGGTCGCGAGCTTCTGGGCCTGCTGCAACGGTGAATAATAACCCTAATCCTGTCGATTGGCAAAAGTCCGCCAACTGCTTCCAAAGTTTTTTCTTTAAGGTGAAAATCTGTTCGGGAGTGGTGTAGGAGGCGTCAACCGCCGGGGTAGTTGTTGACCCAGCCCAGCCGGAAGCTGGATCTTCACGATAAAATCCGTAGCGGATTCGGTCAGCTTCAGTTCCCCCCACGCGAAGAAAGGCCGGCCCCAGGAGGCGCGTGTACATCCTTAGGAGGGGGTTGGCCAGCGAAAGCGGCGATGTTTTTGTCCTTGACAACCCATTGCGGGTGCCTTTGCTGGTTCCCCACCAATGCCCACCGATAATCAGTGAAGCATCTATCGTGAATGAGAGAAAATTTTCATTCAAGTGGCGAACGTTGTTGCGTGAAACCCTGAGCTGATACTTTTGAGTCCTAGGCTTTGTCATGGCTGGAACATCTTGAGAATTTTCTCTATGGTAGGACTATGCGTGTGGCGATTATTTATTTCAAGGCAGGAAAGCGAAATTCTTTGGAACTCCTATCCCGTGAAATGGCTCGAAAATGGCAAGCGGTAGGCCACCAGGTCGAAGTCATGGAAGCAAAACCGGGAGAAGACCTTCGTTTAGCCCGCTTTGATTACGTTGTATTGGGTACCGAGAGTAGTTCTTTATGGGGAAAATTGCCGACAAGACTGCCTCAAGTGTTATCTCAGGCGGGCCAAGTGGCAGGTAAACGGAGTTTTGCCTTTGTCTGCCCGTCAGGATTTCGGACGCAAAAGCTCCTTTCTCGGCTCATGAAAGCCATGGAAAATGAAGGTATGCTTGTCAACTACGCCGAAATTCTGTCTTCGGTTTCTGAAGCGAGTTTAGCCGCCGAAAAAGTCCCACTGCAAAGGCCTTAAAGACCTTAAAGGCCTTTCCAACGCCAGCCTAAGCTGATTTGGCAGATGCTCACTGATGCGAGGAGAACTTTGGTCTCAACAAAGAGGGGGCCATAACCCACGTCCGCACCCAAATAGGGGGCCGAAACGGACGGCCCTCCGAGAGCCCCGCTCATAAAACGCAGACTAAAAGGTTTGAAAAAAATCCAGTCCCAGTAGACTTGACCCCAGCCTTCCCATAGAACTGGCCAGGTAGTACTGGGCGAATAGAGGGCCTGCAGGCCTGCGCTGACCCCCCACGATATTTGCTTCGTGAATTGGTACCTCCAGGCCCCTTCAAAGCCTAAACGTTGATCCCATTCTGGCCCCGTAGCCCAGGGAAGCCACTGGCCCGCATAAACAGCCACATCAAATTTGTTAGGATAAAGCTCACTCGGCAACTTTGAGGTGTTCGGTGACTCTGCAAACAGTGGTGGGACAAGGGTAGCCAAGAATGTAAAAAGACAAAGTCCAGTGGCTAGGGCTTTCATGGCACCTCCCGTGCATCACTCCTTCAGCATCCTAGATGACAAGCACTTTTGTCAAATTTTGTTTGATGCATTCTTAGTTGGCATAGCGGTAATTTCAAGTTAATCTGTGAGGATGATAGTCCTTGAAAATGATTACTTGCGGGCTGGTTTTGTTCCAGAAGGTGCCGAATGGCGAAGTTTTCAAGAAAAAGTCCATGGAACTGAACTGTTATGGCAGGCAGACCCCGCTTTTTGGCCTCGGAGTGCGCCTCTGTTGTTCCCCATCGTCGGAGCGCTTAAAAACAACCGTTACCGGCTTGGCAGCAAAGAATACCCCTTAGGTCGTCACGGTTTTGCCCGAGACCAGCAGTTTTCGGTTATCGAGCAAACGAAATCGCAGGTGCGGTTCCAACTAACCAGCAATGTTCAAACTAGCGCCGTATATCCGTTCGATTGGCGTTTTGAAGTGCATTACCGCTTGTATCAAAAAGTTCTCTCCACGACCTTCCTGGTCACCAATACTGGGGCACAGTCCATGCTCTTTTCGTTGGGAGCTCACCCGGCTTTTGCTATTCCCCGGGGGGAGGAAACCTGGGAGGATCATTGGTTGGAATTTGAGTTTGCAGAGAACTTGAATCGTCACTTTTTAAATTCACAGGGTTTGTTCAGTGGGGAAATTCAACCCCTGCCAACCGTAGGTCGAGTTCTGCGCTTAACCAGAGCTCTTTTCGAACAGGACGCCGTCGTCATTAAAAAAATGCGAAGTTCACGGGTAACTCTGAAGAGTGATGCTCACCCTTTGGCTCTCAGTATCGAATTTCCCGGCTTTCCGTACTTCGGTATTTGGGCTCCGCCGCAGGCGCCCTTTGTTTGTCTCGAACCTTGGTGTGGCCTAGCTGACAAGGCTGGTTCCGATACGAACCAACCTCGCTTTGAAGAAAAAGAAGGGTTAATTACACTACCGCCCGGGAAAGCCTTTCAACGAACCTTTGCGGTCACCGTCGAAGGGCTCTGACCAAGGGAAAAGTGGCTTGTCGTTTAAGAGGCTTTCGGCTTTTTCTTTTTGCCTAAAAAGATCTTGTCGCCAGGCATTGCACCATGCAACAGGGTGACACCTATCTTGCCCAAAATTGTACCGCAGGCGAGGGATATGACTGCAGCCCCCAGGTAACCCAGCCACAGACCCATATCTTGTAGGCCATTTTGTGAGAACGCCAAAATCGCTTGTGCTAAAGAAGACAGAAGATACAGGATACCTATTGCCATCTTGCGGCGGAGAATCGGTGTGGTAACTTTTCGGTAGCGAACTTTACCATCAAAAATTCCGGACAAAAAGCCTGCTAAAACGGCGATCGGGAATAACCACGACAAAAGCTGAAGGCTAGACCAAAGCCAATGCTGAGCTCCAACCGGAAGCAAAGGAAATACCAGGGCCATAAGAATTAACAAGCCGCCCAAAGTTTCGGGAAAGTGTACGACGATGGGGTGAATATCCAGATCAAGAAGGAGACGCCGCACCCCAGTTACTTTGTCTTCATAGGGTTCGAACATTTGGGCTTTGACCCCACAGGCAGGACAGAATTCGCCCAAGGCGCTTTTTTCCATAATGTAGCCGCAGGCTTTGCAACGAACAAGTTCTTTCACTCTACACTCCTTTGTGGGGTCTACCTTGGTAAACCCCGTTGTTAAAATGGTAGCAATGACTTTCTAAGCTACGATTTTCTAATAATGGCTCTGCGAGGCATCGACCTTACCTTTAAAAATCCTGTAGACAAAGATGGTATAAACCATCACAACCGCTAGAGCGATAAAGCCCAACACGCCTAAGAATTGCAAACTGTACAACGGGTTCGAAACTCCCGCTTTGAAGACCGTCAACGAAAAATCAGGGGAGATGCTGGAGCGCACCATCGTAGGAAATTGCACGGCGCCGATAAATAACCAAACAGCGCCGACCAACAGTGACGAAAAAATAAATGGGCGGGAGTCTTTTTCGCCTGCGTGAGTAAGAACTAAGCCTACTAAGGAAACTACGGCTACCACGACGGCTAGGGGGACGCCTACTAGTGCAAAAGGTTTTCCTACCGGCGCAGAACCTTTGAGGTCGGCACCCCCTAAAAGCGCCACTAGCACCACGGCAATGACGAAAATTCCGGCAACAATCGTTTGGGGAAGCAAACTTTTGCGAGCTTCTGCAGCTAAATCGCCCGAGGTTTTTCTGACCAGGTAAGTGGTTCCATGCAAAAGGCTCACAGCAACAAACGCGGCTCCCATAAGAACAGACAGCGGCGAAAGCGCCTCAAAAAAGGAGTGAGCAGGGTCCCATTCCATTGACGCGTTATACGGAAGCCCCGCCATGGTTGAGCCAATTGCTACACCGATGATGAACGGGATGAAAAAGCTCGAGAGCATAAACAGAACTTCCCAAAACCTGCGTCCTTTATGATCGTGAACCCAAGCTTCAAAAGAAACCGGCCTGAGCATAACGAAAACCATCAGCAAGACTACCCAGGGGTAAAGCCCGGACAATAATCCCGCGAAGACAACAGGGAAAGACGCAAAAATCGCCCCCCCACCAATTAAGCCGTAAAGCTCGTTTCCATCCCATAAGGGCCAAATCGTATTCAGTTGTATAAGGCGATGTTCGGGGCTTTTGGTGAAAGGAAGGCGCATTCCGATGCCCAAATCAAACCCATCGAGCCAGGTAAAGATAAAGAGGGCTGCACCAATGATTATGAACCAATAACTTTGCCAAAAGGCTAGCGGGGTCATTGTTGGCCTCCTTGTGCTTGATCAGAGGTCTCTGCAGGAGGGGTAATACCCTTTTTCACCATAGCGGGTAAAAAGCGGAAAAATACTACAAATATCAGAATATAAACCAACGAAAAGAAGATGAGCGAGAACAAAACATAGCCCGGATTCAAACCCTGGGTAACGGCGTCAGCCGTGCGGAGCCCGGGAAAGCCGATGGCAGGATCCGGATAGATCGTCCAGGGTTGCCTTCCGATTTCTGCCGTTATCCAACCCGTTTCGACTCCGATATAGGGCAACGGGGTGCATATCATTATTGCGATCAACGATTTCTTTTTGCGAGTTAAGGTGCCTCGGGCATGGAAAATCATGCCCA
This sequence comes from Spirochaetales bacterium, assembly GCA_027451945.1. GTDB lineage: Bacteria > Spirochaetota > Spirochaetia > JABEVK01 > JABEVK01 > JABEVK01. Next base: position 6,717 of record DAIDHT010000036.1, on the reverse strand, counting down.
AAAGTAAAACCACTATGAGAATTGAACCTACCATGACCATCACCCTAAAAGTCTGGAACTCAGACTGAACGGGGGGACGGTCGGCGGGGTTAGGGGCAAGTTCGTTGAGGCCCCTGACTTTGTAATTGAAGTTAAAGTCATAAAAGTAGCTCAGCATGCCGGGTAGAGGCAGGCCAATGACTTTTTGATCCTTTTCGTCAACCCAGCCCAGAGCGTACAGGGGGGCGTCTGTCTGCGAATTGTAGACGCCTTCCATGGCAGCCCCCTTAATAGGCTGATATTTTTCAATCTCAAGAACGGACGCGTGTCCCAAAATAGGTAAAGCCAGTGAACAAATCAGGGCGACGGTTCCCGCGATGGTCATCATTTTGGCGGCGGCAACTTGCTCGCGTCCTTTGTACATAAAATAGGCGGCAATCGCAAACAGCAAGAACGTCCCCACCAACCACGCCGCCGCTACTGTGTGGAAGAAGCGTAGAAGAGTAGAGGGATTAAAATTCATTGCTAACCAATTGTCGAGGATAAGCTTTCCATCAGCATAATGGACTCCGGCAGGAGTTTGCATCCACGAGTTAGCAGCGATAATGATAAAGGCCGAAAAATGGGACCCGACAAACACCAGAAGCGTCGACCACCAATACAGCATCGGTTTGACCTTCTTTCTACCGAAGAAGAGCACGCCGATGAAAACCGACTCGAGGGTGAAGGCGACGACGGCTTCAACAGCCAACTGCACACCAAAAACAGAACCGGAGATCTTAGAAAACTGAGCCCAGTTGGTGCCCAAGGTTACGGGCAGGGTCAGGCCAGTAGCAACTCCTAGTGCAAAAACCAGAGTTAAAATCCGGACGGCAAAGGATGATAAATCCCGGTAGACGTCTTTTTTGGTCTTCATGTAAAAACTTTCCGCCAACAGAATAAAGAGCGAAAGCCCTAAGGTGGTGGGCGGAAAGATAAAATGCGTTCCCAAGGACACCCCATACTGGATGCGGGACAGAAGCAAGGCTAGATCCATACCGATACCTCTCTTGACATTAGATTATCCGCCATATGCGGAGAATTTCCCAGAGAAAAAAAAGATTTGTCATACCCGAAGCCAAAAGGTTCAACACCATGGTTCCTCGAAAGTTGGCTCTTTCGGGGTTTTTCCAGCATTGCATGGCCCAAAAGGTAAAATAGACAGCAACGGGGACTTCTGAAATAAGGAACAGTACGGCGAAATCTGCCCCTTGGTAGAGAAAAAACCATAAGAAGAAAAGTCCACCCGCCAAACCCATAAGTAGTCCCGACAGAACAAACGTGCCTCGTATGCCCAGCTTTCTACTGATGGTTTGATCTCCGCGAAGTCCATCTTCCACATGCTGGTAAATTTGCGTCATGGGGTAAACAGCCCACAAAAACACCGCAGAGATCGCAACCCCTAGCCAGAGCTTTCCTGAAGTCCAAAAGACGGGGGTTCCTAAGCCTTGGGCGGTCGCAAAAAAAGTTAAGGCCCCTTGTATCAGACCAACTCCGAGCCAGCCTGAGACAGGGAGCCTTTTAAAACGTATGGGTGGCCAGCTATAGGCTTTTGAAGCAAGGGTATAGACCGTCAAACAGACCCCAAAAAGCCAGCTGACAAAAAACGCTGTCGTTAAAGCGAGAGCGTCGAGGATCCATGCGCTGATGAATAGGGAGCGAGTCACGGGCGGGGGAGTTTTAAGAATGCCAATGCTTTGTTCGTCTTTGTCATACCAACTGTTGAAGGCATGACTGGCGGGGTACAAAAAGAGATGAATGGCGGTAAAAGCCAAAATAAGACGCAAAAGATCAGTTGGGGGGTTAACGACAGCCGCAAAAAGAAAGATGGGCAAGAGAAAAAAGCCAAAAGGAAGGCGCCAATGGAGAATGGTAGAACGAAGTGCCGTGCTAGTCACAATAACCTAGTATAAAGGGCTTGCGTCAGGTCGGGAAGCATATTTTTGACAGATTCTAAAGAAAAAGCGGCTGGGGCGCCGCTTTTTCTTTCATGAACTTACTTTTCTTAACGGCCCTGTGGCGAATACAGGTATTTGAAGTAGTCCATATTGGTACTCAAGGTTTTGGGGAATTGCGGCAAGGTCTGTCGATACGACTCCATGGAACGCCAAAATTGAAAGAATGAAGGGTCTTCAGAATAGGCCTGGGCGTAAATCTGGGCAGCTTTTGCGTCGGCCTTGCCTTTTATTTCTTGCGCTTTGGCGTAAGCAGCTGAAAGGATTGTCTTTTTTTCGCGCTCCATTTTTCCCAAAATCTCTTGCTTTTTTCCTTGCCCGTAAGACCGATAACCGGCGGCGATCTGTTCACGTTCACTGATCATGCGATTGTAAACGGATTGTGTCAGCTGATCGGAGTACCGAATCTGCCGAATTAAGACGTCAATCACTGTGATACCGAACTGTCGTTCTATATTCCCTTTGACAGCTTTCAGAATGTCTGCGTTGATCTGGTTACGGCCAATCTTGATGGTGTTGTACGAGGTGCGTGCTGAAATCAGGTCATTGAGACCTTTAATTTCCTCACCGTTAGCATCCATCACGGCACTACTGTGTTGCGACTGGTTTATGGCGTCCGTACTCCTAACCGCTTCAATCAACGGGTTGGTTGAAATGACCTGACGAACAGCGGGATCAATAATATCGTTAAGTCGCGCATAGGCGCGGTCTAAAGTTTTTACCGCCTCGTAAAAGCGTTTCAGGTCAGTGATCCTCCAGCGGGCTGTGGTATCAACCCAAATGAATTGATTTTCTAGGGTTGGGATAAGCTGGGGGTCACCATCCCAGGACATGATTTTGTGCGGATAGATGGTGACATCCTGAATAAACGGAATTTTTACTTTAAGCCCTGCTTGAGTGTCGGTGGCGACAATTGAACCAAATTGTGTGATCACCGCCTGCTGACCCTCTTTGACTTCGTAAAAAGGACCCGAAAAGAAAAAGAGTCCGAGTACGATGACCACGACGGCCGCTAAAAATCCAGCAGCACGTGTTTTCATGGTTGAACCCCCTTGGACTCTGGCTTGGAATCTACCGTTGGGGCAGGTTTGGTCTCGGGGGCAGGGTTGTCCAAAACAGTACCTGAGCCGAGATTTTTGAAGGGTAGAAAGTTTGTCAGCTTCTTGTCGATGAGTTCTGTGTCCTTTGAATCTGACAGCACGTGTTGCATAGTTTCGATATACAAACGCTCTCGTGTCACCTGGGGAGCGCGGCGGTACTCGGCAAGAACATCTTTAAAGCGGGCGACTTCGCCTAAGGCGTTGTTGACGCGTTCCGTCGCGTAGCCTTCTGCGACTTGTATCATCTGCTGAGCTTCACCTGCGGCCTTGGGGATTTCTTGATTGTAGGTCTGCTGTCCCTCGTTAATGAGTCGATTCATGTCCTGAAATGCCACATTGACGTCTTCGAAAGCGGCTTTCACCGATCCAGAAGGCGGCATGATATCCTTGAGTTGAACGTTAGTTACGAGGACGCCGATTTTGTAACTGCGGAAAAGGGCGTTGATTTTTTGAACAGCCTTAGACTCGATCGCTAATCGTTCGGTGCCTAAGATATCCAAAATGGCTCTGTCTCCCACCAATTGGTTGACGACGGATTGGGTAATATCGCGGATGGTTTTTTCTTTGGCGTCAAGATTGAACAGCCATTGCCGGGCATCGGTTATGCGGTACTGAATAATCCAGGTTATATCAACAATGTTGAGGTCTCCGGTCAGCATGGTTGATTCACTTTTGTAGGACGTTTTTTGATCAGAATCGCCTAAACCAAAAACCCCGGGATTGTTGGGACGAAAGCCGAAATCCATTGTCTGAACGATTCGTGTAACGACATTGTAATTTGCTTCAACAAAAGGAATTTTGAAATGTAGGCCTGGCCCTTCCGTTCGGCTGTATTTTCCGAAGGTAAGAACAACGGATTCTTCCGTCTGATCGACCAAAAAGACAGCATTGAAGGCCAGAAAACCGACCACTGCTAACACGATAAGGACAACGATGAAGCGCGGGGTCAATGTCAAACGCGATGAGCGTTCTGCCATGGGAGCTCCTTTGTCGGCAGAGAGAATACTTTGTCTTGTATGCTACGGTCAAGGAATGCCCCCAGGTAACGCTCCATTTCTGATTGACCGTAAGCCTGACTTTCTGGTAACCTGAGCGTATGAACTTCAACCGATCTACGACGTTGGGCATCCTGGCTTGCCCGGGTGGCAAGGCGTTCGCCGGAGAAGTGATTTCCCACCTCAAGTACATTTATCACCGACGGTTTGAAAAAAAGACCGCCTCTTTGTCGCGGGTGTATAATCTCACGAAAGAAGAAATCACCCGGCAGATGAACTTTGACTATGACTTGCATTCCAACGAAGCGGAACACGGCGGTTCTGTGTATGCTTACCGTCAACCGCATTTTGTCGTACCTGCCAATTTTACCCGGTTCGCCAACGGTGAGTTCAAAACCGAAATCGGAATTTCCATTCGAGGAATGGATTTGTTCATCGTTCAAGATATCGCTAATACGTACCCTGTTAAGTTTCATAACTCTGAAGACCGTTACCAACTCAGCATTAACGATCATATGGTATGTTTGATGACTGCGGTAGATGCCGCCATTCAAGCGGGCGCGGTGAGCGTGACGGTTGTTTTACCAGCCTATCCTTATGCCCGGCAGCATAAGAAGAAAGGACGAGAGGGTCTGACGGCCGCACGCTTTGGTCAGATCCTTGAGAATATGGGGGTTGAACGCATTCTTACCCTTGATATTCACTCCAAAGAAATTGAAAATACCTTTATTAAATTGAATCTTGAAAACCTTCACGCCAGCTATCAGATTTTGACAAGATTGCACGGCCTGATCGACTTAAAAGACCCCAATTTAGTGATCGTATCGCCAGATACAGGGGCTGTGGATCGTAATAAATTTTATGCTTCGTGTCTCTCGCGATCGTTAGCCATGCTCTATAAAGAGCGGGACTATTCTAAACTCAGTGTTAGCGCCGGTGAGTCCAACATTACTGACACCAAGTTGCTCGGAGATGTCCAGGGAAAGAATGTCTTTATGGCCGATGACCTTTTGGGAACTGGTGGCACCCTCATCAAAGCCTTTAAGCTTCTAACGGAAATGGGCGCAAAAAAAATCATTGCAGGAATAAGTCTCCCGCTTTTTACCGGCGACGCGATCAAGTATTTTGATGAAGCTTTTGAGCAAGGGCTCTTTCACCGCATCATTGGCACCAACGCCGTCTACCATGATGAACGCCTCCTTGATCGACCATGGTACACCTCGGCCAACGTCTCGAACCTTTTTGCCCGTGCGATCAGCCGTTTACATGACAACCGTAGTCTTTCGTCGCTGTTGGATAACGCACAAATTATCCGAAAACTGATGGAATCCTGAAAGAAAGACCTTAATGACGACTTCTCGTTATTTTTCCCATTTTGAACGAATAGCTCTTATGATGTCGTAGATTTCAAAAAAGATTTCGACGATTTCTGGGTCAAAATGTTTTCCGGCTTGACCACGAAGGTGGTGGAGAACTTTGTCTTCCTCCCAGGGGTCCTTATAAGGTCGTTTGCTGATTAAGGCGTCATAAACATCGGCAAGTGCGACAATCCTGGCCGACAGGGGAATAGCATTACCTTTCTTACCTGGTCGGCTGTCTATTGTAAGAGGATCATTTCGGCTGATTCCGGGGTAGCCAGTGCCATCCCACTTTTCATGGTGATTGAGAGTAATTTCGTAGGCAAGACTGTCCCATTCTGAATGAGGGTTGCGAAAAAACTCGGCGCCATAAATGACGTGCCATTTCATTTGTTCATACTCTTCTTCAGTTAGGGGACCATTTTTTTGTAAAATGCGGTCGGCAATGCCCACTTTGCCAATATCATGAAGCATCGCAGCCGTGCTCAGTACGTCTCGAAACGTCACAATCTCATCGTGAGGAACTTTGTGGCGTTCAGCCCAACGTTGATATATTTCGACAGCATAGGCACCAACACGCTCAACATGGGGCTGAGTTTCTTCTGGGTCACGGATTTGTGTCATCTTGAGCATCTTGTGAACGACATCGCGTAATAACAGCGCTCGTTCGATGGCAACACTGGCGTAAAATGCAAAAAGTGCTACGAGATTTTTCTCATATTCACTAAACGGAATGGATTCCCCTTGGTCATTGAGTCTATTGATGAGCTCCAAGACCCCCAGACGTTCATTTTTGCTCGTCGTTAGGGGGACGATCAGCATTGAGGTGGTGCGGTACTGAGAAATATCATCAAAGGTTGCATTAAAGGTATAAGGCTTTTGCGAATCAATCGCATAGGCGTCATCAATTAAAAGCGAGTCTCCAGTTTTTGCCACATAGCCAGCTAGTGACGTAAGGTCGATAGTAACTGTCTGATTCGAGTAAATATACTTGTTGGAAAGAAAATCATTGCGGAATAACGTGTCGTTTTGTACATAACTAAATTTGAGGAATTCCCCTTCTGCTAAAAAAATTGAGCCTGCATCGGCATGAGCCATGTGACGTGATTCTGTCAGTAGGGCGTCTAAAAGGGTGTTAAGATCTCGCACATGATGAAGTTGCTCTAGTTTTGCCAAAATGATGTGTAAGTCTTCAGCACTTACCTCAAACTTTTTTCGTGTAGGCACGCCACCCTCCTCAGCAAGTGCGGTCTAATTTTGCGGTCTATGGTATATAGTAAGGAAAATTTGT